>NZ_ML112590.1:375969-927988 GCF_003703915.1 Salipiger sp. D13 | reverse complement strand
CTTCTCACCTGGCCCGGCTCGGCCATCGTTCATGACATCAAGGGCGAGAACTGGCAGTTGACCGCCGGGTTCCGCGCCCGGCACGGTCGGGTCTTGCTCTTCGATCCGACCAATCCGAACTCTTCGGCCTACAACCCCCTGCTGGAAGTGCGCCGGGGGGAGTGGGAGGTTCGCGATGTCCAGAACATCGCCGACGTCCTCGTCGACCCCGAGGGGAGCCTGGAGCGGCGGAATCACTGGGAGAAGACCAGCCACAGCCTGCTCGTCGGGGCGATCCTGCACGTCCTCTATGCCGAGAAGGACAAGACGCTGGCCGGTGTCGCTAACTTCCTGTCCGACCCGCGGCGTCCCGTGGAGTCCACACTCCGCGCGATGATGCGGACGTCACATCTGGGCGGGGCGGGGCCGCATCCCGTGGTCGCCAGTGCCGCCCGCGAATTGCTCAACAAATCCGAGAATGAACGCTCGGGTGTGCTGTCGACGGCGATGTCTTTCCTTGGCCTCTATCGCGACCCTGTCGTCGGCCAGGTCACGCGCCGCTGCGACTGGCGGATCGGCGACATTGTCGGGGGAGCGCGACCTGTCACGCTGTATCTCGTGGTGCCGCCATCTGACATCAATCGCACCAAGCCGCTCATCCGCCTGATCCTCAACCAGGTCGGCCGACGCCTGACCGAAGACCTGCAGGGCAAGGATGACCGGCATCGGCTGCTTCTGATGCTCGATGAGTTCCCAGCTCTTGGCCGGCTCGACTTCTTCGAGAGCGCGCTGGCCTTCATGGCGGGCTACGGGCTGAAGAGCTTCCTTATCGCCCAGTCGCTGAACCAGATCGAGAAGGCTTACGGCCCGAATAATTCGATCCTCGACAATTGCCACGTCCGGGTGAGCTTCGCGACCAATGATGAGCGCACGGCCAAGCGGGTGTCCGACGCTCTCGGCACCGCTACCGAGATGAAGGCGATGAAGAACTATGCCGGTCACCGTCTGGCGCCCTGGCTCAGCCATCTCATGGTGTCCCGATCGGAAACTGCGCGGGCCTTGCTCACGCCCGGAGAAATAATGCAGCTTCCGCCATCCGATGAGATCGTGATGGTGGCCGGCACACCGCCGATCCGGGCGACGAAAGCACGGTATTACGAAGATGCGCGGTTCACCGAGCGGGTCTTGCCGCCACCCGACCTGGTGGATGTCGGCGCGTCCGGGAAGGATGACTGGAGCTGTCTGGCAGTCCCAAAGCAGAACGACGAGCTCGAGCCAGTCTCCGAGACGGGATCGGAGGATGAGGACCCGACAGCGTCGGAACGCCGTCTTCAGCCGGAGCTGGCGCAGCCTCAGCCGGTCGACAGGCAGACACCTCTCGAGAACGAGTTTGAATTCGACCCACCCGACGATGAAGAGGATGGCGCCATCCGCAATCGCCGCATCCTGCAGCAGATGCGCGGTGTCGCGCGGCAGGTCTCCCTCAATCCCGATGACGGCATGGAGCTTTGATCATGACTACCAGTCGCAAGAAGACGAAGATCTCGGTCTACCTCGATCCCGAGGTCATGCAGATGCTGGCGGAGTTTGCCGCCCGGCGCGACCGATCCCAATCGATGGTGGCCGAGGCCGCGATCGCATCCTTCCTCTCCCCGGATGACGCGGAGCGCCGCGAGGCGGTTCTGGCCAGGCGCCTGGATCAGATCGACAGGCGCATTACCCGGCTGGAACGCGATGTCGGGATCTCCGTCGAAAGCCTGGCGGTGTTCATCCGTTTCTGGCTTGCGACAACACCCGCTCTGCCGGAACCGGCAGCCAAGGCGGCACGGGCAAAAGCAGGGGAGCGATACGAGGCGTTTGTCTCGGCTCTCGGTCGTCGCTTGGCGCAGGGGCCGAAGCTGCGGCAGGAGGTGTCGGAAGATGTGGATGGGGGCAGATCGTGAAAAGGGTGCGATGACGGGGCGTAGAGTGCTGGCGCCGCAATCGGGGGTAGGCGCACTCACTCTCATTGGTTCGAACGGCCCTTTCCTACGTCCGCCCTATCGTAACCCGCCGTGGCGCAGCTTCCCATGACCGGCCAAGGGTCACTGCCTCAGCCACCTCGCTGCTCAGATCGAGCTTGGTGTCGTGAGGGTCAGGCGTTACTTCGGCCAAAAGAGGTGCCAAGGTCGGCAACCCGTCCGCGTTGCAAAACAGGACTTCGACCGAGAGGTCGCAGAAGCTCAGATTCGCATCACGGTTATGAACGGCTACACCGCGCTCGGCATACCCATTACTGAAGCCGTGGGATAAGTCTGTCCGGGGAAAGGGGGGCTCTGACCATCAGCCGATTTGTGCAACAGATTCTTTGTGTAGCCCGCATCGAAGACCTCCTTTCTTCTAGTGAGACGAAGACTCCCTTCCCAAAGAGAATTCGAAAAGCAGTAGAGCGAATTCAAGGGATTGCACGCTGAAAACGGGATGCCATATCAACGCTGAGTTCGAGAACGGCTATAGGGTTTCGGAAGTTTTATGCGCCATCAGCCTACTGCAGCGGCGGGTCCCGTCGCCTTCAGAACGACGATCTATCAGGTTGCGCCACTGCTGGTCGCGGTGACCGTGCTTTTCCTTGGCCACGGGCTGCAGGGTACACTTCTTGGGGTGCGCGGAGGTCTCGAAGGGATGAGCGCGGGCAGCATTGGCCTCGTTATGTCCGCATATTTTCTGGGCTTTATAGTTGGGTCGTTCTGGTCGGTACACTTGATCGAGACCGTTGGTCACATCCGCACCTTCGCGGCGCTTGCCTCTGTGACCTCGGCGGTTGCACTGGCCTATGCGCTCGAAATCAGCGTCATCTGGTGGCTCATTCTACGGATCATCAACGGTTTTTGTTTCGCGGGCATGATCCTCGTTGTCGAAAGCTGGCTGAACGCCGGCACGGAGTCGCGCTGGCGCGGTCGGGTCCTGGCGATCTACGGCACGATCACACTCGCGGCTTGGGCTGCCAGCCAACCGATGCTGTCGCTCGCCGATCCAGGCGGGTTCGTTCTGTTTTGCGTCATTTCCATTCTTGTTTCGCTATCGCTGGTTCCAGTGACTCTATCACGCACCGGCGTGTCCAACGGCATCGGCGCTGACCGATTATCAGCACGCGAATTGTTCGCCATCTCACCCATCGGTCTGATTGGTACATTCCTGATCGGCATTTGGGGCAGCGCCTTCTGGGGCATGGGGCCGACATTCGGACAGATGATCGACATGTCCACTGAGGAAATTGCCGCGTTCATGGCCGCCGTGATGATCGGAGCGGCAATCGGTCAGTGGCCTATCGGTTGGTTATCTGACCTAATGGACAGACGGATCGTCTTGGCAGGTGGAACGTCAGTCGCAGCAACTAGCGCCATCGGAGTTTTCGTGGCCGAGGCGCACAACATCCTTTTTCTTTGTGCGGTGCTCTATGGCGCGACCAGCATTACCATGTACTCGATCTGCA
This sequence comes from Salipiger sp. D13, assembly GCF_003703915.1. Lineage (NCBI taxonomy): Bacteria > Pseudomonadati > Pseudomonadota > Alphaproteobacteria > Rhodobacterales > Roseobacteraceae > Salipiger > Salipiger sp. D13. Next base: position 924,537 of record NZ_ML112590.1, on the reverse strand, counting down.
TCGCCCATGTGAATGACCGGGTGTCTCAGACGAAACTACTTGCGGCTGCGAGCGGGCTGCTGATCAGCTACGGCGCGGGATCGACTTTCGGTCCTATCCTTGCCGGTAGTTTGATGGATCTCTTCGGTGCCGACGCGTTGTTCATTGGCTCCGCGACGGTGCAAGCGATCTTTGCCATATTCGTCTGTTGGCGCATCCGAGTCGAGGCGGCGGTGCCGAAAGCCGAGAAAGAAGGCTTCGTGGCCATGCCGTCCGCTGCAACCAGTCACGTTGGGGTCGAGTTGAATCGACACACATCTTCGCGAGAGTAGTAACATCTGGTGCAACCGATCGATTTAGCTTGCAGCTGCCCGCAAGTGTCCGGCGGGGACGTTGCGATGCGAGTATCCTCGCCGACCTGCTTGAAGGAGCGCACATCACAAAAACCACGGAAACTTACGGGTAATTGCAAGCCGGCGTGGACTGCGGTTTAGACCGCCCGCCGAAGTTCAGACGCCTTCCAATCCAAGGCAGCAGATCCGGCACCCGAGAAGCTGTCGTGCCTGGCAGCCGGGCAAGGGCATCGCCGAGCCAGGCCTGTGGATCGGCATCGTTCATCTTCGCGGTTGTAGAACGTCATCCATTTCCGGATCCGCCGCATCAGGCTGAGGTGCTGTTCGGTCTCTCCCTTGCCCGCATGCAACTCTCCCGAAACGCCTTGCGTCGTCTCGGCACCTTCCTCCTGGAGTGGATCTGTGGATCAGTCCGCCGTTTTCCTGTCTTTACACGCCACGCTACTACGCCCCGCGGAAACCTGTTGAGCCATAGGCATCTACGGCTTTCTTAANGCGGAAACCTGTTGAGCCATAGGCATCTACGGCTTTCTTAATCGACCCCGATCCAGGGCGGCCTGTTGGAGGCGCCCGTGAGGGAACGGGGCCGGCATGGCGAAGACCGATCAGAGACCAGAAGTGATCCGGAGAGGCGCGCGGATGCTGCGCACCGCGCTCGGGCCGGCGATCGCCGGGTTTCTGGACGATCCCATGACCGTCGAGGTGATGCTCAACCCCGATGGGCGGCTCTGGATCGACCGACTTTCCGAGGGGCTGGCCGACAGCGGCAAGACGCTCAGCGCAGCCGACGGTGAGCGCATCGTACGACTGGTCGCGCACCATGTCGGCGTCGAAGTTCATAACCTGTCCCCTCGCGTTTCCGCAGAACTGCCGGAAACCGGTGAGCGTTTCGAGGGGCTGCTTCCGCCCGTGGTCGCCGCTCCGGCTTTCGCCATTCGCAAGCCGGCCGTCGCGGTGTTCACACTTGAGGACTACGTTACAGCCGGGATCATGACCTCGATGCAGGCTGAAGCCCTGCGCCAAGCAGTTGCGACCCGTGCCAATATCCTGGTGGCGGGGGGCACCTCGACCGGCAAGACCACGCTGACGAATGCGCTACTCGCCGAGGTGGCCAAGACCTCCGATCGGGTCGTGATCATTGAGGACACCCGGGAACTGCAATGCGCCGCGCCGAACCTCGTGGCGATGCGCACCAAGGACGGTGTTGCCAGCCTGTCCGATCTGGTGCGGTCCTCGCTGCGTCTGCGCCCCGATCGTATTCCGATCGGTGAGGTACGTGGCGCCGAGGCGCTGGACCTGCTTAAAGCCTGGGGCACCGGCCATCCTGGCGGGATCGGCACCATCCATGCCGGTTCCGGGATCGGCGCGTTGCGTCGTCTCGAACAGCTCATTCAGGAAGCCGTCGTTACCGTGCCCCGCCCCATGATCGCGGAGACCATCGACCTCGTAGCCGTCCTGGCCGGTCGAGGTTCTGAACGTCGTCTTGCTGAACTCGCCTGCGTCGAGGGCCTCGGGGCCGACGGCGACTACCGGATTTCACCTGCCATTTCAGATCCCACCACTCACGAACAAGGAGATCCCGCATGATCCGTCACGCCCTGCGCATCCGCCATCACATCGCCACGGCCGCCGCCGTCACCTATGTCAGTCTCTTTATGGCCCCGGCCGCCCATGCCTCCGGGTCCTCCATGCCCTGGGAGGCGCCTCTGCAATCCATTCTCGACTCCGTCGAGGGGCCAGTGGCCAAGATTGTGGCAGTGATCATCATCATCGTCACCGGTCTGACGCTGGCCTTCGGCGATACCGGGGGCGGTTTCCGGCGGCTGATCCAGATCGTATTCGGGATTTCCATCGCCTTTGCGGCCTCGTCGTTCTTCCTCAGCTTCTTCAGCTTCGGTGGCGGGGCGCTGATCTGATGGTGACGACCGTTGGCCCGCAGGGACACGAAAGGCTCCGGGGGAGCGTTTCGAGGGAGGAACGCCATGAGCGGTAGCGAATGGCAGAGCTTCGAGGCCCTCGACGCGGTGCCGGGGTTCAGCGTGCCGGTTCACCGCGCGCTGACCGATCCGATCCTCCTCGGCGGCGCACCACGCTCGGTCGCCATCCTGAATGGCACGCTCGCCGGTGCGGTCGGCCTCGGGCTTCAGCTCTGGCTGGTCGGGATCCTGATCTGGGCCGTCGGCCACATCGCTGCTGTCTGGGCGGCCAGGCGCGATCCGCTTTTCGTCGAGGTCGCGCGCCGCCATTTGCGCATTCCCGGTCATCTCTCGGTGTGAACCCCCATGATGAATCTCGCAGAATACCGCCGCACCGCCTCGCGCCTCGCCGATTACCTGCCCTGGGTGGCGCTGGTCGGGGAGGGCGTGGTCCTCAACAAGGATGGCTCGTTTCAGAGGACGGCGAAGTTTCGGGGGCCCGATCTGGACAGCGCCGTCGCGGCCGAACTGGTCGCGGTCGCCGGACGGCTGAACAACGCTTTCCGTCGCCTCGGTTCCGGGTGGGCGATCTTTGTGGAAGCACAGCGCTCTGAGGCCGCGACCTATCCGGTGAGCACCTTCCCGGATGCGGCATCGGCGCTGGTCGATGCCGAGCGCAAGGCCGATTTCGAGGAGGAGGGGAGCCATTTCGTATCCGGCTACTTTTTGACGCTCCTCTGGCTTCCACCGGCGGAGGACGCGGCACGTTCAGAATCCTGGCTCTACGAGGGACGCGAAACCTCGGGTGTGAACCCCTGGGAACAGGTGCGCAGCTTCATCGACGGTACCGATCGCGTGCTGGCACTGCTCGATGGTTTCATGCCGGACTGCCACTGGCTCGATGACGCCGATACGCTGACCTACCTGCATTCGACGATCTCGATCAACCGGCACCGCGTGCGCGTGCCCGAGGTGCCGGTCTATCTCGACGTACTCTTGCCAGACCAGCCGCTGGCCGGTGGGCTGGAGCCGCGCCTGGGCAATCAGCATCTCCGGGTGCTGACGATCACCGGTTTTCCCAGCGCCACGACCCCGGGTCTGCTAGACGAGCTGAACCGGCTGGCCTTCCCCTATCGCTGGTCGACCCGGGCCATCCTCATAGACAAGCTGGATGCAACCAAGCTGCTGACCCGGATACGCCGTCAGTGGTTTGCCAAACGCAAGAGCATCGCCGCGATCCTCAAGGAGGTGATGACCAACGAACAATCCGCGCTGGTCGACACCGATGCGGCGAACAAGGCCGCTGACGCGGACATGGCCTTGCAGGAACTCGGCGCGGATGTGGCCGGCATGGCCTATGTCACCGCGACGATCACGGTCTGGGACGAGGATGCCCGCCGCGCCGACGAGAAGCTGCGGCTGGTCGAAAAGATCGTCCAGTCCCGCGATTTCAGCGTCATGGTCGAGACGGTCAACGCCGTCGATGCCTGGCTCGGAAGTCTGCCCGGGCATGCCTATGCCAATGTCCGCCAGCCACCGATCAGCACATTGAATCTCGCCCATATGATCCCGCTCTCGGCGGTCTGGGCGGGCGAGGCGCGGGACGAACATTTCAACGACGCTCCGTTGCTCTACGCCAGGACCGAAGGCTCCACCCCGTTCCGGTTTTCTCTTCATGTCGGGGATGTTGGTCACACCCTCGTCGTCGGCCCGACTGGGGCGGGCAAGTCCGTGCTGCTGGCACTGATGGCGCTTCAGTTCCGCCGGTATCCGCGCAGCCAGATCTTCGCCTTCGACTTCGGCGGTTCTATCCGCGCCGCCGCGCTTTCCATGGGCGGCGACTGGCATGACCTCGGCGGAGAGCTGACCGCTGCGGACGAGAGTTCCGTCTCGCTACAGCCGCTGGCCCGCATTCACGAGACGTCGGAGCGCGCCTGGGCGGCCGACTGGATCGTCGCCATCCTGACGCGCGAGAACATCCAGATCACCCCGGATGTGAAGGAACATATCTGGACCGCACTGACCTCGCTGGCCTCGGCCCCTGTGGGCGAGCGGACCATGACCGGCCTCGCGGTCCTGCTGCAGTCCAACGAGCTGAAGCAGGCGCTCCGCGCATACTGCGTGGGTGGACCCTATGGCCGGTTGCTCGATGCCGAGACCGAACAGCTGGGATCGGCGGATGTGCAGGCCTTCGAGATCGAGGGGCTGGTGGGAACCGGCGCGGCGCCCGCCGTCCTCTCATACCTGTTCCACCGGATCGGTGATCGGCTCGATGGACGCCCCACGCTGCTCATCATCGACGAGGGCTGGCTCGCACTCGATGACGATGCCTTCGCGGAGCAGCTCCGCGAATGGCTGAAGACGCTGAGGAAGAAGAATGCTTCGGTGATCTTCGCGACGCACAGCCTCAGCGACATTGACCGCAGTGCCATCGCACCGGCGATCATCGAAAGCTGCCCGACGCGGCTCCTGCTGCCGAACGAGCGGGCCATCGAGCCGCAGATTACGGCCATCTATCGCCGCTTCGGCCTCAATGACCGGCAGATCGAGATCCTCGCGCGGGCCACGCCCAAACGCGACTACTACTGTCAGTCGCGGCGCGGCAACCGGCTGTTCGAGCTGGGTCTCAGCGATGTCGGACTCGCACTCTGCGCGGCGGCGTCCAAATCGGATCAGGCGCTGATTGCTGAGATCTGCGCCGGGCACGGCCACGACGGCTTCCTCGACGCCTGGCTAAAGGCGCATGGCCTCGATTGGGCCGCCGAGCTGATCCCCGACCTCACCAATCTCGCCATCGACGCAGAGGGGGCCTCTCCGGCCTCCGCTGTTGTTGAGGACGCCGACATCGACCTTGAAGAAGAGGAAGTCACACCATGACACGCAAGATCACGTTTCGGTTCGCCGGCCCGTCGCTGTTCGCCCTCGCGCTGGCGATGCCCATGGCCATGTCGCCTATTGCAGCGCCGCCCGCACACGCGCTCTTCGGCATAGGCGGGGGGCCTTTCATCGTCTACGACCCGACCAACCACGCGGAAAACCTCCTGACCGCGGCGCGGGCTCTGGAGCAGATCAACAACCAGATCGCACAGCTCCAGAACGAAGCGCAGATGCTGATCAACCAGGCGCGCAATCTCGCCAACCTGCCGTATTCCGCGCTCCAGCAGATCCAGCAGAACGTCAGCCGCACACAGCAACTCCTGGCCCAAGCGCAGAACATCGCCTTCGACGTGCAGAGCATCGACCAGATGTTCCAGCAGGACTATGGCAACCTTTCCCTGACGGCGACCGACCAGCAGCTGATCGCCGAGGCCCGGTCCCGTTGGGAGAACACCGTCGGTGGCCTGCAGGATGCCATGCGCGTGCAGGCCGGTGTCGTCGGCAATATCGACGCCAACCGCGCCGAGATGTCCGCGCTTGTGGGGCAGAGCCAGAACGCGGTCGGTGCTCTGCAGGCCACACAGGCGGGCAACCAGCTCCTCGCACTGCAATCGCAGCAGCTCTCGGATCTGATCGCGGTGATCTCGGCAAACGGCCGCGCCAATGCGCTGACCGAGGCCGAGCGTGCCACCGCCGCCGAACAGGGCCGCATCCAGCGCGAGCGGTTCCTGATGCCGGGCTCGGGCTACCAGCCCGGCAATGCGCAGATGTTCAACTGAGGCCGGGAGGGGCGACGATGGAGGGGAAGGTGCTGGCCCGCATCGCGGCCATCGCGTTCGTGGCGATCGCGATCACCGCCACGGTGATCGAGATGACACGCGAGGAAGGTCCCGTGCCGGCCAGCACCGCGCCCGCGCCCGCGCTGCAGCCGCCAGCCGATCCTCTCCGCGCGACGCTGCGCTGGTGCCAGCAGCTCGGCGAGGCCGCTTCCAGCGATGCCGACTGCCTCGCCGCATGGGCCGAGAACCGCGACCGGTTCCTCGGTCGGATGCCTGCACCCGAAGCGCCGCAGCGTCCGGGAGATCAGTGAGCCATGGGCGGAACCGGCGTCATCGACAACTTTCTGGGCATCTTCACCAGCTATATCGACAGCGGGTTTGGGCTGCTCGGGGGGGAGGTGGCCTTCATCGCCACGACGCTGATCGTCATCGACGTGACGCTGGCCGCGCTGTTCTGGGCCTGGGGCGCCGATGATGACATCATCGCCCGTCTGGTGAAGAAGACGCTCTTTGTCGGAGTCTTCGCCTATATCATCTCCAACTGGAACAACCTCGCCCGGATCGTCTTCGAGAGCTTCGCGGGCCTCGGTCTGATGGCCTCGGGCACCGGGTTTTCCGCTGCCGACCTTCTTCGCCCTGGCCGCGTGGCCCAGACCGGGCTAGAGGCCGGACGACCGCTGCTCGAAAGCATCTCCGATCTGATGGGCTGGGTCGCGGTCTTCGAGAACCTCGTCCAGATTCTCTGCCTGTTCTTCGCCTGGGCGCTGGTGATCCTCGCCTTCTTCATCCTCGCGGTTCAGCTCTTCGTCACCCTGATCGAGTTCAAACTCACGACCCTCGCGGGCTTCGTGCTGATCCCCTTCGGCCTCTTCGGCAAGACCGCCTTTATGGCCGAGCGCGTGCTGGGCAACGTCATCTCCTCCGGCATCAAGGTTCTCGTCCTCGCCGTGATCATCGGCATTGGCTCGACGCTCTTCGGTCAGTTCACCGCAGGTTTCGGCGGCGTGACGCCGACCATCGATGACGCCATGGCGATTGTTCTGGCCGCCCTGTCTCTGCTGGGCCTCGGTATCTTCGGCCCCGGCATCGCCTCGGGTCTGGTGTCCGGCGGGCCCCAACTCAGCGCGGGGGCCGCCATAGGCACCGGCCTTGCCGTTGGTGGCGCTGCGATCGGGGCCGGAGGGGCAACCATGCTCGCAGCGCGCGGGGCCGGGTCTGCGCTCTCCGGTGGCGCCGTTCTGGCACGCGGCGGTGCGGCCGCGGCGGGCGCTGCCTCGAGCGCCTACACGCTTGGCTCGATGGGCGGAGGTGGTCTCTCCGGGGGGATGGCTGGTGTGGCGCGCGCCGGGGCCGCTGCCGCGGCATCACCGCTCAAGAAGGCGTCCTCTCGCGCGGCTGGCGGGATCCAGTCCAGCTACGCCGAGGGCGTCAAGGGCGGTGTTGCGGCGACTGGCGGAACCACCTCGATGGGCACGGTCGGCGGCGCGGCGCCCGAGCCTGCTTCCGGCCCGTCCGCCTCCGATGGCCCGCCAGCCTGGGCGAAGCGCATGCGCCATAACCAGGCCGTGAGCCATGGCGTGCGCGCTGCCGCCCACGCCGTCCGGTCGGGCGACAGCCATGGCTCGGGCTCCTCCGTCAATCTCTCCGAAAGGGATCGCTCATGAACCTCTTCAGGCGCTCCGCCACCCATTATGGCAAGACACCTCAGCCAGAGACGCCCTATCAGAGGGCCGCGCAGGTCTGGGACGAGCGTATCGGCTCCGCCCGCGTTCAGGCCCGCAACTGGCGCTACATGGCCTTTGGCAGCCTGATCCTGGCGGCGGGATTTGCTGGCGCCCTGGTCTGGCAATCTGCGCGTGGTACCGTCGTGCCCTGGGTCGTTCAGGTCGACGCGCTCGGCGAGGCCCAGGCTGTCGCGCCGGCCTCCGCCGATTACGAACCAACCGATCCGCAGATCGCTTTCCATCTTGGTCGCTTCATCGAGCAGGTTCGTTCCATCCCTGCCGACCCGATCATTGTGCGGCAGAACTGGCTGCGCGCCTATGAGTTCACCACGGACCGTGGCGCGGCCGCACTTAACGACTTCGCTCGCGCCAACGACCCGTTCACCCGCGTCGGTCGTCAACAGATCGCTGTCGAGGTGTCCTCGGTCATCCGGGCCTCGCCGGGATCGTTCCGCGTTGCTTGGACCGAGCGTCACTACGAGAACGGCCAGCTTTCCACGACCGAGCGCTGGACCGCGATCCTGACCGTCGTGATCCAGACCCCGCGCAGCGCCGAGCGCCTGCGCGCCAATCCCCTCGGAATCTATGTCAATGCGATCTCCTGGTCGCGGGAGATGAGCCAATGACTGAAACGCATGTTCGTGCAATCAGGTCTTCGAGCGTCAACAAGCCCAACTTGGTGGCCTTGCTGCTGTGCTCGTCCTTTCTGGCGGGGTGTGCCAGTAACCGGGTGCCGGAATTCAGTTACGACGAGTCTGTGCCGCCGCTGCCCACTCCGCCCGCCTCGGCTGCCGAGGAACGTCCTCGGCCCCTGCACACGCCGCCGGTCTGGACAGTGGCGCATGGCGGAGCGGCGGCAGGCACACCGACCGGCCGTATCGAAAACGCCAATGCCGCCGCCCGGGTCGAACCGCGCCGCGAGGGCTATTTCAATGCGATCCAGATCTATCCCTGGTCGGAAGGAGCCCTCTATCAGGTCTATGCCGCGCCGGGTCAGATCACCAACATCGCACTCGAGCCGGGCGAGCGTCTGACCGGCGCGGGGCCGATCGCCGCAGGGGATACCACGCGCTGGATCATCGGCGACACGGAGAGCGGGTCCGGATCAACCGCCCGCGTCCACATCCTCGTCAAACCGACGCGGGACGACATCTCGACCAATCTGGTGATCAGCACTGACAGGCGGGTGTATACGATCGAGTTGCGTGCGCGCGAGGCGCTCTACATGCCCTCCGTTGCCTGGGCTTATCCGGCTGCGCCCCGTGGTGGGCGACAGGCTGTGGCGACCGCGCCGACCATCCCGGCGCCGTCGGCCCGTAATCATCGTTACGGCTTGCAGATCCGGGGTGAGAGTCCGCCCTGGCGCCCGGTTTCCGTCTTCGATGATGGCCGCCGCGTCTATGTCGTCTTCCCGGCTGGCATCGCCCAGGGCGAAATGCCGCCGCTCTTCGTGCTCGGTTCGGACGGGGAGCCCGAGATCGTGAACAGCCGCATTCACCGGAACGTGCTGATCGTGGATCGCCTCTTCGGCGCCGCCGAGCTCCGGCTGGGCGCAGGAGACCGCCAGCAGGTGGTCCGGATCGTGCGCATGGAGGAGCGCGAGGCGGATGCGCGGACGGCGGGGGATGCGCGAAGGGGAGGGGCGTCATGAATGACACAGATCCTGCAGCGCCGATGCGTCTGCGCCCCGATCCGCCGGGCGTGACGAGGCTGTCGCGCAAGGTTCTGGCCGGTGTCGGAGCGGTCGCCCTGTTCGGCATCGCCGGGGCGCTGATCTATGCGCTCCAGACCCGCGAAGCCGGGCCGGGAGGTGGAGAACTCTACTCCATCGACAATCGACCGGCCGCGGACGGCCTGGAAGGATTGCCGTCCGACTATACCGGGCCGGTTCTGGGACCTGCACTGCCCGGTGACCTCGGGCGGCCGATCCTAGATGCGCAGGAGCGCGGAGTGCCCGTGACCCCTCCGCCGATTGTGGGCCCGACCGTCGATCCGGAAGCGGAGCGCCGCAGGGCAGAGGAGGAAACCGCGCGTCTGAGCGGTGTCTTCTTCCAGACGGCATCTGGCAGGGCGACGACGGCCGGGGTCGGCGTGAACCTTCCGGGCCTAGGGGACTCCGAGCAACCTCAGGGGAGCCGGCATACGGCTTTCCTCAACGGTCCGGTGGACCGGCAAACCGTCGCATCGGATCGCATTCAGCCGCCAGCCTCGCCGTACATCCTTCAGGCGGGAGCGGTGATACCCGCCGCGCTCATCACCGGCATTCGCTCCGATCTCCCGGGCCAAATCACCGCGCAAGTCACCGAGAATGTCTATGACAGCCCGACCGGATCGCTGCTGTTGATCCCACAAGGAACCCGCATCATCGGTCAATACGATGACGGCGTGACGTTCGGCCAGCGACGGGTGCTGCTGGTCTGGAACCGCCTGATCCTTCCCGGCGGTCGATCCATTGTTCTCGAACGTCTGCCGGGGGCGGATGCGAGCGGCTATGCCGGCCTCGAAGATGGCGTCGACTATCACTGGTGGGATCTGATGCGCGCGGCGGGTCTGTCCACGCTGCTCGCGATCGGCGCGGACCTCGCCACCGATGACGAAGACCGCCTGATCCAGGCGATCCGCGATGGAGCGGTGGACACAATCAACCAGGCCGGCCAGCAGATCGTCCAGCGTCAGTTGCAGGTCGCGCCGACACTGACCATCCGCCCGGGGTTCCCGGTCAGGATCATCGTCACCCGCGATCTGGTATTCGAACCGGCAGGAGGTTGATCATGTCTAAACTGAAGCTTGGGCCCTTGCCCGATGACAAGCCGGTTAAGGTGACGGTGGAATTGCCCGCGTCCGTTCATCGCGATCTGGTCGCCTATGGAGACGTCCTTGGCCGGGAGACAGGCCAGCCTGTCGCTGATCCTGTCCGGCTGATCGTGCCGATGTTAGAGCGCTTCATGGCGACGGATCGAGCGTTTGCGAAGGCTAGGCGTTCTGCTCAAATCCACAGAGATGCTCACTGATCGCCGGGCTTCTCTCCGATCCTGCCTTTGTCGTCGCCATGCTCAGAAGACGCCTGAACGCAGGGTTGTCGTTATTCGGTGACCAGATTGCAGAAAATGGAAGGCGCTCGCCCTTGATCGGTCGAAAGACCACTCCCGGATGGTTCGTGGCCGTCATCGCTTCGCTGACCACGGTCAAACCTCGCCCAATGGCAACCAATGACAGCAGGTTATCTCGACCTACGGATTGCACATGTATGTCAGGGTGCCAACTGAGGTCTGCCAGCTTCCTCACCAGATAGTCATAGATCTCTTGGCCCGGCGCTGTTTCGCTGACCATGAAAGCCTCGCCGCTAAGCTCGCGCCAGTCGACTGCTGTCCGGATGGCTAGCTCATGACGTTCAGGCAGGACAACGAAAACACCTTCTGACCACATAAATGCGCTATCGCAATCTTGCCACGCTCTGGTTCCGGTTAGGAAAGCGACGTCGAGTTCCAACTGACGGATGGCAGCAAGGTGTTCTTCAGGGTTTCCATCGATCAGTTGGATCTGTACGTCATTGTGCTGATCCCCGAAGGAGCGGAGCAGTTCGGCTAGAAAGCCCGACGCAATCGATGAATAAATACCGATCTTTATACGACCGTTTTCTGATCTGCCAAGTAATGCAATTGCGTGCAGGCTCTCATCTAGCCCGCGAATTGTCTGACGTGCGCGAGGTAGAAACTGGTGCCCGGCGCGGTTTAGGCTCACGCCGCTTCGATGACGGTGAAACAATGATGTTCCGAGTCGATCCTCAAGGTCGCGGATGCAACGGCTGACTGAGGACTGTCGGATACGCATAACGCTACCAGCCTTTCGGAAACTGCCATGATCAGCAGCGTTGACGAAGCATCGAAGGTGTCGAATCTCAATTTCACGTTTTCTCCTTTCCACTGTCCGACATCCTCTCGCACCTCGTGTTCAGGTCCTTTTCTGTGGAGCCTACACTGACGAGCCGAACCTCAATCCAAGTCTTCAAACCTTGTTTCAAGGCGGCGTATGCTCTGCGTGGAAATGCTAGCGATTGTCAGACGGATTGACGCGCAACAGTCGCAGGGCATTGAGCGTGACCAGCACCGTGGCCCCGGTATCGGCCAGGATGGCGATCCAGAGCCCGGTCAGCCCCAGCACGGACGTCGCTAGGAACACGGCTTTAAGACCCAGCGCCAGGGCCACGTTCTGACGGATGTTGGCCATGGCGGCCCGTGCAAGCCGGATCAGGGCCGGTACGTCCACCACCCTGTCGCGCAGGATCGCCGCATCGGCGGTTTCCAGTGCCACGTCGGTGCCCGAGCCCATCGCCACACCTACGTTCGCCTGCTTTAGCGCCGGTGCGTCGTTGATGCCGTCGCCAATCATCATGACGCCGCCGGCTGCGCCCATCTCGCGGATCAGCCTCAGCTTGTCCTCGGGCATCATGCTGGCGTGGAATTCCATGCCGAGCTGCCCGGCGATGGCTTCGGCCGTGCGGGGATTATCGCCGGTCAGGATCACCGGCGCGATGTCCATCGCCCGCAACTGGGCCATGGCCTCGGCGGCGTCGTTGCGCGGCTCGTCGCGCAGGGCGACGAGGCCGAGGGGCTGGCCTGTGCGGAACACCGCGACCACCGTCTTGCCCTCGGTCTCCAGCCGCGCCGCGATCTCGGACTGGTCGTCGGCGATGCCCCCGGACTCCTCGGCGTGGCGAGGCGAGGACACCCAGGCCTTCGCGCCGCCCACCAGTGCCTCGACGCCCTTGCCGACGATGGCGCGTGCGTCGGTCGCGGGCAGGGCCTCGATCCCCGCCTCCTCTGCCCGACGCAGGATGGCCTGGGCCAGCGGGTGCGACGATCCGGTCTCGACCCCGGCCGCGACGGCCAGCAGGTCGCTTTCAGACACGCCGGGCGCGGGCACGATGTCGGTCACCTTCGGTTTGCCGTGGGTCAGTGTGCCGGTCTTGTCGAAAGCGATCGCCGAAACCTTGGCGGCGGCCTCGATGACCGCGCCGCCCTTCATCAGAAGGCCCTTCCGGGCGCCCGAGGAGAGGGTGGAGGCGATCGAGGCCGGAACCGAGATCACCAGGGCGCAGGGGCAGCCGATCAGCAGCAGCGCGAGGCCGCGATAGATCCAGGTGTTCCAGTCGGCCCCGGTAGCGAGCGGCGGGATCAAGATGATCAGCGCCGCCAGCACGACGATGGCGGGCATGTACCAGCGGCTGAACCGGTCGATGAACCGCTCAGTCGGCGCGCGGGCGTTCTCGGCCTCCTCGACCAGCTGAATGATGCGCGCAATCGTGTTGTCCGCTGCGGTTTTCGTCACCGTCACGCGAAGCGCGGCCTCGGTATTGATCGATCCCGCGAAGACCGATTCTCCCGGCCCCCGGGTAACAGGGACGCTTTCACCGGTCACGGGACTTTCGTCGATACCGCTGGTGCCCTCGGCAATCTCGCCATCGGCCGGGATGCGGTCCCCGGGGCGCACCAGAACGCGCTGGCCGACCTCGAGCTGGTCGGCCGGGACTTCGCGGGTCTTGCCGTCGATTTCCAGAAGTGCGGTCTTGGGCACCAGATTGGCCAGCGCCCTGATGCCGTCGCGCGCCTTGCCGGCGGCCACACCTTCAAGCACCTCGCCCACGGCAAAGAGGAACACCACAAGCGCCGCTTCCTCGGCTGCACCGATGAACAGGGCGCCGATGGCGGCGATGGTCATCAGGCTTTCGATGGTGAAGGGCTGCCCGAGGCGAACGGCCTCGAAGGCGCGCTTCGCCACCGGGGCGACGCCGATCACGCAGGCGAAGGTAAAGGCCCAGTAACCGTAGTCCGCCGAGGTCAGAAGCTCGAAACCCCATGCAAGGACAAGCAAGGCCCCCGTGAAGATCACCAGCCGTCCCTTGTTGGTCTGATACCACGCCTTGCCGCGATCGGCGGGGTCATCATGCACATGACCGGGGCTGCCATGCCCGGCATCGGCCTTTGCAGACGACGGCCCTTTGTCACCGCCTTTGGCGTGGTCATGGCCGTGGTCGGCGTGATCGTGATCGTAGCCTTCGCAGTCAGCGCCATGAGTGTGAGCCTTTTTCGGGGCGTCGAGCGTATTCTCCGGCGACGACGCGCCACGCTGCGCAATCCCGTATCCGAGGCGCTTCACGATGGCCTCGATCTCGGCAGGGTCCGTACTGGCAGGCTCCAGATCCAGCGAAAGGCGCTCACTCATCAGCGCTACCTTTACGCCGCTGACACCCGGAAGGCGCTCGACGGCCTTCGTCACTTTTAACGTGCAGGCGGCACAATCCATGCCGCTGACAGTCCAGTCTCGGCGCTCGGCTCCACTCATTTTCTTTGCTCCTGGCCCGGCAACTGGCCGGGGCTATCTTTGACCGAGTCGGTTCTTACAGGCTATAGTAACTGTAGCTTCAAGTCCTTTTCGTTGCTGCGACGATTGCTTCGCCCACATTGTTCTCTGATCGATGTCGGTATCAGCGAACGGCTGCAATCTATTGGGAGTCTTCGCCTAGCTGATCGGGTTCTGTCGCGACCAGAGCTGCAGGAGATTCACTTCTGGCGGATGGGATGCTTTCCGCAACAAAATCCGGGACACCCCTTGATGCTATAGGGGCTGGAGGTTTTATACCGCATCCATCGCGTACAAGCGATCGAACCGGTTCACTGTGCATTTGGGAAACTTGAGATGCTGACGAGACGACACTTTATCCAGACAACTGCAGCGCTGCTCCCGTCGTCGGTCCCGACGCTTTCGTTTGCCAATAACTGGCCCAGCGAACAACAGAAAGCCGCTTGGGACGCAGAGGTCACCCCATTTGGCTATGATCCCGCGACCACGAACCCTTGGGGGCTGCATCCCAGGTTCCTTCCTCAACGGGTATTGGCGAACGACGAACTGCGTCCCGGAGATATCCATGTCGATGCCGTGGCAAGGTACCTCTACCACATAGAGGAAGGCGGTACCGCCATGCGTTATGGTGTAGCCATTGCCCAGGGGGATCTCTACGAGCCAGGTACGTACACGATCAAGCGCAAGGTCGAATGGCCCCACTGGCGGCCGACACAGAACATGATCGAACGGGATCCCCAGAATGCTCAGTATGCAGATGGCGTGGAGCCCGGCCCCGCCAATGCGCTCGGTTCAAGAGCTCTTTACCTGTACGTCGGCGACAGGGATACATATCTGCGGATTCATGGCACGCCGTATCCCGAAAGCATTGGCGGGCGGGCAAGCTCAGGCTGCGTTCGAATGGTGATGGCTCATATCAACGATCTGTTCGAAAATGTTGAGATCGGCTCGACAGCTTATCTTTACTCAGCAGAAGACAGCCTCGTGAGGCCGGGGTGACCTCTGGCCTTCCACCTGAGGCGTGGAAGGCCGGAAATCGCTTAAGATACCGGCTGCTGCACCACGCATATCGGGCGGCCGCCAGTTGCGCGAAGCGGCACGAGAGTGGTTTCCACTGGGCCGGCATGCATATACCAGTAACAATCGTCTTCGCTTTGCAGGCGAGCCGTCGACAAATCCTGATCGGGAGCAGCCATGGCAACAACATTCTCTGGAATATTGCCGATTTCATATCGATCGTTCTGGCCTTCCGTGTTTGTGATCCCGCAGCTGGCAAGCAGAGCGGAGGCGATAATCACCAGGGAACAGTTTCTGTACTTTGTTTGCATGGCTGCCTCTCTTGCCTCGTTTGCGCGCGGCTTGGTATGTTGCCAGGTCAAGGCGCTGTTCACTGCGCTCGCATCGATTGGATGCATGTTTCGTGAGAATCTATAGCTCTAGTATCTATAGATTTTGTCTATCTTTACGGCAACTCTGGCTGAGGTCAATCAAGTTTTCCGGACTATTGTGAGACGCGACGCCTCCCTGTCTGCGAACTGCGGCATCGCAGCCCGGCGAAGGTGTTACTTGGTAGGTGATGGACAAATAGCTCCAACTGCACCGCTCCTGGCCATAGACTGACATAAGGCATCCGAGTTAATTCTATACCCTCAGTGTTTTATAAGCTGTGTCAGGCGATCGATTAAGATGTTGTGGCGGCAGCCCCCGTTTGCCCTCTATCTAGATCCTGGGGCCGATCCGCTTCACCCGGTCCATTCGGCGTAAGACGCAAACTGCTTACCCTGATCGCTGTTCATGATCTCAGATGGATGGAAGCGGCGGAACGCCTTGTGTGGTGCTCCGACACAGAAGCTGGTCCCGAGCAGTGCCTGCTTCCGATGATGGATCATCGTCGGATGCATACGGTACTCCGCGGCACATGCGTCACGGTGAGCTCACCCTTCACGGTCTCCAGCGCCAATGGAACCTGAAAGCCTGCTTCACGGTTCCTGCGTTTGGAGGTGTCCCGATCTCTGCTTCTTGGGTGGCCGCAGAGGTGAGATACTTGATTCCCTCGCCGTCCGGTCTTCCGGGAGTAACTAGCACCATTATTGAAGTCCTCAGGAAAGAAAACTCCAGAAACCCCCTTGAATCTACAGCCACTAGAGGAAGTATGTGCAGGACAGACGAGACCTAGAGGGATTCTCCATGTCCAGCCAGCCGAATTCCAACGACGAGCATGACAGCCGCGCCCAACACTGTGGCGGGCGCATCGGATACCACATCCACGACCTCGGGTCCGTCAATGATTAAGATCAAGCGTGCCACAGCGTCGATGCGGGGACTAAGCCACCGGCGCCTTCTGGCAAAGGCCACAGTTTCCTGGTGCACGGCTTCGACGACGCTGAAGGAGCCGCGCTTTTTCGCGGGCACTAACGCGTCCGGCGGCTTTACCGCGTTCGGCACGGCTACGATGTTGGGTGCCATCGCGTCCGGCGTCGGCGCGTCGTTGCTGGTCGTTAGCAACGCGCTGCGGTTTTGGAAGATGAGGGAAGAATCGTCTCCCCACAGCGGCGGTGCGGCTGTCTATGGCACCGGAAAGGTAGGGTTGGCACATGGTCATTGAACTGAAAGAGCCGGGGCGGGAGCCTGAACGGCGTCAGAAGGAAGCGAAAGAGAACGGAATGAACGCCAGAGGCGGAATGAGGTGCCCGGTCTGTGACGTGCCGCTGAGCATGTCGGAACGGCAGGGAGTCGAGGTAGACTTTTGCATGGAATGCCGTGGGGTCTGGCTGGACCGCGGCGAACTGGACAAGATCGTCGAGCGCAGCTCGCGCGAGTTCGCGGTCGGCAACGCCCCCGGATATGACAACACAATGCCCAGGGACTACGGCGGGCACGGCAGTCACAAGCAGCGCGGCTACCGTCGCAAGTCCTGGCTGCATGAATTGTTCGACTGACCGCCGGAAGTGTTTCTGGCAGGATCTTCCCGGCGCGCGGCAGAGGGATGAAAACCTCTGACGGAAGAACCGCCGCGGCCGTCAGCCGCGGCGACGTCCTGGCCCCGGGGCTTATCGCCGTCCTTGGCGCAGCCTTGTGGGCTGGCAGCACATTCGTGCCGACCAGCCTGCCATTCTTTCTGCCATACGAGTTCTCATGGCTCATTTACCTTGCCATCAGCGTGTCGGGATACTGGTTCCTCAGAGGGTTGCGCAGGATGCCGGCCGATGACCGGCCGCCGGTCTGGCGCCGAGCCGCGTTCTTCGCGGGTCTGGCGCTGCTCTGGACGGTGACGCAGACCCAGTTCGAATTTCTCGCGCAGAGGATGTTCTTCACCAACCGGCTTCAGCACGTCGCCATGCACCACGTCGGCGCGATGCTCGTCGCGCTTGGATGGGCCGGCCCCGCCATCCTGGCCGGCGGGCCGGACTGGCTGAGACGGATCGTCGGGAACCGATACCTGCGCTCGACGGTGTCCGTGGTGCAGCATCCGGCCGTCGCGGTGCTTCTCTTCGTTGGCCTGTTCTATTTCTGGCTGATACCGCCCGTGCACTTCCGCGCGATGCTGGATCCGGTCCTGTATCAGGTGATGAACTGGTCGATGGTGGTCGACGGTATCCTGTTCTGGACGCTGGTGGTCGACCCCAGGCCCACAGGTGTCGCGCGGGTCAGCTACGGCGTTCGCGCCGCACTGGCGATCGGCGTCATGTTCCCGCAGATCGTTCTGGGCGCGCTCATCACCTTCGCGGAACGGGATCTTTTTCCGTATTACGCCTTCTGCGGCCGTTACTTTCCTTCGATCGGCGCGGTTGCCGATCAGCAGATAGGCGGAATCGTGATCTGGATCCCGCCGGCAATGATGAGCGTGATTGCTCTGCTGATCGTCGTCAGAAACATGATGCGAGAACAGGACGCAAAGCATCTCAGCCGCTGAGGAGACGTCTCAGATCGCGCGTGGCGGCGTCGATATCCGCATCGGTCGTGTCGAATTGCGGCCACATGACCCGTGCGGCGCCGGTGGCGTCGAAGATGTAGACCGATTTTCCGTGAGAGACGGCATAGTCGGGCTTG
This sequence comes from Salipiger sp. D13, assembly GCF_003703915.1. Lineage (NCBI taxonomy): Bacteria > Pseudomonadati > Pseudomonadota > Alphaproteobacteria > Rhodobacterales > Roseobacteraceae > Salipiger > Salipiger sp. D13. Next base: position 906,499 of record NZ_ML112590.1, on the reverse strand, counting down.
TCCGGACCCGGCCTGTCGACCCTGTACGTCACCTTCAGACGCCTCGCGAGGCGCGCGAGCTGATTGTCCGTTCCGCGCAGCCCCTGCGCCCGTGGCGTGAAGGCCGAAACATAGTCCGCCATCGCGGGGAGCGTGTCCCGCAGGGGATCGACCGTGACGAAAAGCACGGTGATCGCCTCCGCATCGTCCCCGAGCCTGTCCAGGACGGCGCTCAGGTTTGCCAGCGTCATCGGGCATATGTCAGGGCAGAAGGTGAACCCGAAGAACATTGCGACAACCTGCCCGCGATAGTCCGCTTCGGTCACGGCCGCGCCGTCTCGGGCGCGGGTCATCGCAAAGGCCATCTCGGGCAACAGGCCGGTGACATCCTTGCCGTACCAGCCGCCATCGTCACAGGCCGACAGGGGCAACAGTGCCCCGGCCAAGGCCAGGCGGAGGATGTCCCGGCGGGGCGCAAGCCGTTCAGAACGGGGCATAGACGACAAAAAGCGCAACTGCGAACGCACCGCCCAGGAACAGGCAGCCGACGGCGGAGAGGATGAGGAGCATATTGCGGTTTTCACGTTTCTTCAGTGCGCGAAGTTGTTTTGCCGTGCCTGGGTTGGCGGCTTCGTTCATGCGGTCCTCCGGGACGGTTCTGATGTGCGTTCGGGACGCTGACCTTCAGGTGCCATCATCGGTCAGCCGATCTCGGTTGCATTCCTAAATAGCTATCCAGAACAGATGGATAGACAGTAACGGCTGCCTCATCGAGGAGGCGGGCTTGAAGGCTCGCTGCGAGTTCGTCATGTCTCCTTTCGCGCAAAAGGTCTTCAATGTATGGCCGCGCTTCTTCGAGCGATACCGGCTGGGCTTCGGTGCGTTCCAGAACCTCGACGATGTAGAGACTGTCGCCGAGTTCGAAAGGCTTGCCGATCTCGCCCGGATCAAGTGCCATGACCGCCTGATGGAATGGGTGATCGAACATCTCTGACAGCGGGTCAGCACCCTCACCGACCCAGCTGCTCAGTTCTCCGCCCGTTCCCGCACTGTCGGAATCCTCGGAGTAGTCTCGCGCGACGATTGCGAATTCCTCGGCTTTGCCCAGGAAGCCGGGGACCAGCTTCGCGTAGGCTTCGTCCGCCCGTTCGCGCGCGCGAGCTTTTTCGTCCGCGGTACTGCCCAAACCGATGCGGACATAACGGACTCTGGCTTTTGGCGGGTAGGCAATCAGGTCGCTGTTTCGGCTATAGTAGTCCTGGATATCCGCGTCGCTCACCACGACCTGGTCGTCAACCTCTTCCTGCTCCATCATTTGTGCCATCAGTCGCAACCTGGATTCGTCGGCCTGTGGGCGCGTCTTCACATCGAGAAGCTGATCGTAGGTGTCGCTGACCAGGAGCATTCTGTCGATCAGGTCGTCCGCGAGACGCTTCATACCGTCCGGGGCACTGTATTCGAGCCTTAACCCGCGGGGCAGTTCCCGGAACTCGTCGTAGAACTGCCCGAGGTTGTAACGCTCGCTCTTGATCGTGAACAGCGTCTTGTCGCCGTTCGCCGCGAACCAGGCCTCCTCCTTTCGCCGTGCGACGGCTTCGGCGACCTCCGCACGTACCTCGGAGAGCTCCCGTGACCGGGCCGGCCTGGAATCGACGAGGCGCACGACATAAAACGCGTCTTCCGCTTGGAAGACGCTGGCGAGTTCGCCCGGCACCAGCGCGAATACGGCCGTCTCCCATTCAGGCGCCTCGGTGCCCTCCGCGACCTCGCGGCCCGACGCCATCCTGGTTCCCTCTTTGTCGGCAGAGGCTTCGCTGAATGTCGCTCCTCCGCGAATCCGCAAGAGGGCGTCGGCGGCTTTCTGGCGCGCCGCGTCCCCGAACGAGCCAATCGGAAACGCAAGTTCATCGACAATCACGCGCCGGGTCAGTTTGAAGCTGTCTCGGTTCTCATCGTAGTATCGTCGCAGTTCGTCGTCCGTGGGCGACGGCACTCGCAGAAGGTCGTAGTTCCTCGTGATAGAGGCGTTGGACCTGAGGCGCTCGACATAGGACGCGACGTAGTCAGGTTCGCGCCGGGCCTTCAGCGTCCGGCTGATGCCTTCCCGCGCTTCCTCGAAGGTCTGGCCGGCAAGGGCGGCCCGGTTCGCATCATAATAGGCGCGAAGGTCGCTCTCGCTGACCGTGAGTTGTTCTTCATGGATCTGGTCGGACAATGCGGCAAGCGACAACTCTTCGTCGATGTGCTTCGCGGCATGACGGAACGATTCGTCGCCTTGCGGCTTTCGCTCGGCGGCCCATCGCAGGACGATCCGATCCGAGATCAGGTCCTCGACCACGCCGACGATGGCGTTCGGCGATCGCATCAACACATCGGCGTCCTCGCTTGACATCATCCTCATGTGCTCCGCGATGTCGTCCAGCGTGATCCTTCCCCCGTCGTATGTCGCGACCACATCCGGTGCCGGCGGATTGTCGGCCACCTGATCTCCGGATGCATAGTACCAGACCATCACGGTAACGGTGCCGATGGCCCCAACAAGTCCGCCCATCCGCCAGCGGCGTATCCCAGAGCCGCGCGATGGCCGGGTTTCGGGCGCGGGTCTGGCGCTGTCGCCGGGCGTGCCGCGGGTCGTTTCCCGATCCGCGCCGGCGTTGCCGTCAAGCGATGGCCGCGTGATTCCGGAACCGTGGGTTCCCGGTTCCTCCGAGGCGCTTTCTGCCTCCGGCTCCGAATCCGCCCGGCCGCGCAGGCTGGCGATCACGTCCTGCCAGTTTTGCTTCCAGCCCCCGGCCATGCTACCGAAGCCCAGTCGGCGAAAGGATCGGGCCAGAGGACTCCTCGCCGAAGAGCTTGAGGTTGAAGCGTCCTCCCCGTTCTGTATCAAGCGCATAGACTCGGACCCGGGGAAGGATCTTCTCGATGGTATCAAGAAACATGCGATACCGGGTCACGTCTTCGCCAAAGGAGACCGAGTTGCTGCGATATTCGGCCAGAAGATACTCGAAGGCCTGGGCCGCGCCGGTGGCAGACGCCAGGACGCCGGACCTGTAGGCCTGCGCCTCGGCCGCCAGTCGCTGCGCCTCGCCACGGGCTTCGGGGATCAGGCTGTTCGCGTAACCGCGCGCTTCGTTTATCATCCTGGCCTTTTCTTCTCTGGCCGTGTTCACACCCGAAAAGGCATCGGCGACGTCCTGTGGCGGGAAGGCCTTCTGCAGGTCGATGCCCACGATCGCCAGCCCGCTGCCGTAGGCATCGAGGCGCCGCTGGGCCTCGTCGCGGATCGACTGCTGAAGCGACTGGCGGCCGCTGGTGAGAAGCGCGTCCACGGGCAGTCCGGTCACGAGTTGCGTCACCGCGCCGCGAAGCGCGTCGCGCACGGTAAGATAGGGTGCATTGCCGATGTTCAGCAGATAGTCCGCCGGATCCCGAACCTGATACTGCGCGATCACTTCGATATCCACGACATTGGTGTCGCCCGACAGCGCCTGAAGTTTCGACGGGGGCTCGGGGTGGCTGTGATCTTCCTCCTTCGCGTCGATGCCGACCTGTTCGCGGCGCACCGTGCTGACGTTGACGACATCCACACGGTCGACGGGCCAGGGCAGCCGATAGTGAAGCCCCGGCTGCATACGTGGTGCGACGACGGCGCCGAAACGCCGGACCACAGCGGCTTCTCCCGGTGCCACCGAGTAGACGCCCGTGGCGAGATAGACGGCCAGACCCGATGCGAGCAGACCCCAGACCAAATAGACCGGCCGGAAGTGGCCAAGCGCAACCCGCATGTCTGCGACGGGCGACTCGGCGCCGGTGGCAAGGCCGCGGGCTGCGTCCGCCGCGGCTTTCCGAACCCGTCGGGCGCGGCTCTTCCACCTGCCAGCCGGCCTGGGCGCTGAGTTGTCATGCGAGAGAGGGTTGTCGTCGCTCATGGCCGGACCCCCGGCACATTGATCCGGCCTGTATCCGCCTCGGCATCGGCAAGATTGCTCGAACCTGTGGAGGGGGGCGGTTGCAGCACGCTGCGCGGATCGAGATAGCGCAACAGTTCAGAGTCGGACGGCAGAATGAGGGTCGTGCCGTCGTCGATGAACTTGTCGTATGATTCGAGTGTCCGGGAAAACTGGTAGAACTCCTTGTCCTTGCCGAACGCCCCTGCGTAGATGGATACCGCATCCGCGTCGGCGCGGCCGCGCGTCTCGGTGGCGTCCTGGCTTGCCGCAGCCAGGATCGCTGCCTTCTCCGTATCGGCCTCCGCCCTGATCCGGGCTGCTTCCTCGGTCCCTTCGGAGCGAAACTGCCGCGCTATGGCTTCGCGCTCGGACCGCATCCTCTGGAATACGCTCGAAAGGTTAGCGGGCGGGAAGGTCAGTTCCTTGAGCTGCACGTCCGTTACGGTGAACCCGTAAGGCTCCGTCCGGGCCGCGGCGCGCTCGCGCACCGCCGCCAGGGTATCGGGAAGTTTGACGTTGGAGGTATCTACTGTAACGAGTTGACCCAGCTCGACCTGCCCCAGCGCCGCACCCAGTTCGGAGCGCACGATATCATTCAGCCGCAAGTCCGCGCCGCGCAAGTCGCGGACGTTCTTGACGAAGGCGAGCGCATCGGTCACGCGCCATGTCGCGTAGGCTTCCGCGACGATGTTCTTTTTGTCGCCGCTGAGAAACTCGGTTCGTGGCAGTGTGTAGACCTGTAACTGATTGCTGATCTTGACGACGCTCTGCACCGGATCGGGCAGCTTTGCATAAAGCCCGGGTTCGTTAATGATCCTCACGGGGTTGCCGAACTGGGTAACGATGGCATCCTCGGTGGTATCGACCTGAAAGTAGACCAGGCTGACGGCCAGGAACGCAAGCGCCAAAGCCCCGAAGCCAAGAAAGCGAAGGATTTTCATTTTTGGGGTACCCCACGTGTTTTCTGATTGATCAGGGCTGCAAGCGCCGGCTGGATGGCTGCGGGAGCCAGAGATCGGTTGTGTCCGGCGTGGTGGCCGGATCGACGATCAGTTTGCGAACGCCGTTCAGAGACCGCTCGACAGCTTCCAGATACAGTCGCTGACGCGTGATCTCTGGTGCCTTCGAGTAAGCGGTCTGACGCGCAACGAAACTCGCGGCTTCCCCGGACGCCCGCGCGAGCCTCTCGGCTGCGTAGGCCTGCGCGGACTGACGCATTCGATCCGCATCGCCGCGGGCCACGGGCAACACTTCGTTTCGGTAGGCGGTCGCCTCGTTGACGAAAGTGTTGCGATCCTCGCGTGCGCTTGCAACATCGCGGAACGCCTCGGCGACTTCGCGCGGAGGCGCGCTCTCGAGGAGCTGTACGCCCGAGACGCGCAGCCCGCTTTCGTTCCGGTCAAGCGCGGCCTGCGCGGTGGCCATCGCTTTCTGCTCGATTTCGGTCTTGTCGACAGTCAGCAGCGCGTCCACGGATTCGCCGGCGACGACGCCGCGGAAAGCGGCGATCGACGTCTCCATCACCAACTCCTCGGGATCCGCGACATTGAGAAGATAGGCGGCAGGATCCTGTACCGTGTAATGAACGCTTGCCCGCACCGAAATCAGGTTCTCGTCGCCGGTCAGCATCTGGGTTGGCGGTGTCTCGATCCGGCGCACCTGATCGGAGGCGACAACATCGACGCGCTCGACAGGCGCTGGCCAACGGTAGTGCAGGCCGGGTCCGGTCCGGGCGACGACCGCGCCGAACCGTCGGACGACCGCCGTCTCGCCTGGCTGCACGGTGTAAAAGCCGCTAACGAGAAACAGCCCCGCAATGAGAAAAGCACCGGCGGGAACGACCGCCCGAAGATTGACATGCTTCGGGGCGGTCACCCCGGTCTCGCCCTCCAGATCCAGGAGGCGCCGCTGTCGCAGAGCCGCGATGGCCGAGGCGGCGATCTGGAACCCCGACAGGAAGACCATCACGGCAACGATCGCCGCCGCCGCTAGATCGAGTTTCGACAACCCCAAAGCGGAGCCGGCCAGTCCAACGACGACAACGATGGAGGCATAAATGTCGACCTGAGAGTGGTAGCCGCTCGCGATCAGGGCCGGCGACCCCGTCTGGCGGCCAACGTAAAGTTTATAGCGGGCGATCACATAGGCCACTGCGACGGTGACGAGCGAGGCCAGCGTGATCGGGACCAGGTTCCGAAGTTCCGCGCTTGTCCCGGCCAGGACGTCGATAACGATCTCGATGCCGACATAGAAGATCGCTCCGGAAACGATCAGGGCTATGAGGTTTTCCAAGGCGCCTACGCCCTGCCGCACCGGATCAGAGCCGCGGATCCGGCGGCTGAGGTACAGCCCGGCAAGGACAAAAAGGCCGATAGCCAGGTCCGTCAGCGAATGCAGGGCGCTGGATCGCAAAGCAATGCTTCCGGATACGACCGAAAGCCAGAACTTGAACAAGATCAGCAGAACGTTGATCACGGCCGTGATGAGTACTGTGCGTTCCTTGCGGTCCATCGTTCGGAAGACCTCTCTCTCGTTTCCTTGACCGGCTTTGATAGACGAATGGCGCACTGAACATCGGTGAGGTTGCCATTCGCGCTGACAGTCCCTTTAGGAGAAGGTTGTTTCACTCCTTTGTCGCTAGGGTAGGATTTTCTGACGAACGTTATCGAACTGCCCAGTTGTAAAACCTTGACACATCTTTTTTCGGGACGCCTCGTCGTGTCGCGGGTATCAGGAGGTCATGACAGAGCATCAGGCACACATTCTAGTCGTCGATGACCACCACGAGATCCGCGAGCTGGTTGCCGGACTTTTGTCTCGGGCCGGATACAGTGTGAGCAGCGTCGCGGACGGCGTCCAGATGCGCCGTCTTCTCAAAGTCCAACAGATTGACCTTGTCGTTCTCGACCTCATGCTTCCCGGCGATGACGGGCTGACGCTCTGCCGGGATCTTCGCGCCAAATCCGAGGTGCCCGTGATCATGCTTACCGCAAGGGGAGAGGAGTTCGACCGGGTGCTCGGGCTTGAAATGGGAGCGGACGATTACCTGGCCAAGCCCTTTGGCGGCCGGGAACTGATCGCACGGATCCGCGCCGTTCTAAGGCGGGCACGAGCACTTCCCGTGGGCGAAAGCAAATCTTCCGTCGCAGCGTGGCGTTTCGACCGTTGGATCTTTGATCTTTCCGCAAGGAGGCTAAGGTCCGTTTCCGATGTGGTCGTGCCCCTGAGCACGTCTGAATTCAATCTCCTGAGAGTCTTTATCGAAAGACCGGGAACGGTGCTGACCCGGGAACAGTTGCTCGATCTGACCCGCGGTCGAGATGCCGACTTTGTTGACCGGAGCATAGACACGAGAATCAGCCGCCTGCGCCGGAAGATTGAGCTAGACCCTCAAAATCCCGAAATCATCAAGACCGTATGGGGCGGCGGATACATCTTTTCAGCTGAGGTGGTCCGGGGATGAGGCGCCTCTTGCCGAAGAGTCTCGTCGGTCAAACAGCTGCCGTGTTAATACTCGGGCTGATCGCTACCCATTTGCTGACAATCATAATTTTCGAGGAACATCGCAGGGTCGTCCTAAACGAGACCGAGCAACAACATATCGCACAACTCGTCGCGGCGATTTCCGACATCATTCTAAGTGTACCTGATGATGATCGCGAGTTGGTCGCGCGCGCCTCCGAAAGTCATAGCTTTCGAGTCTCCTTGGTGCCTATCACCCCTTCTTCGGTTAATGTGGTGGACGACCCGCAGTCTGCCCGCCTTGGCGAACTGCTCAAGCGTCGGATACAAACGGCCGTGGATGAGCCAATCCAAGTGGAAATCGGCGAGGCCAAGCCACGGGATGAACTGTCAGTCAACGCAACGATCGTTGAATGGCTTCAAACGCGATTGCTGCGCATGGCTACGGGACATGATCAGGATACTGCGCTCCTTGTTTCGGTGCCGCTACCGACGGGTGAACGGATTGATTTCACAACCATGCTACCCCTAGCGGCGGCTCCCGGATGGCCAAAAGTGGTCGCAACGACGGGAATCTTTCTTTTCGCTGTCCTTCTGCTTTCCGTCTGGACAGTCAGACGGCTGCTCTTGCCGGTGCGGGTCTTTGCCGACGCGGCAACTTCATTCTCTCAAGACGTTCAGGCGCCGTCCCTGCCTCTGACCGGACCGTACGAACTTCGTGAGGCGATAGGAGCATTCAATGAGATGCAACTCCGTATCCGTTCACAATTCGAACAACGCACACAAATGCTTGCCGCCATCTCGCATGATCTGCGAACGCCGCTTACGGTCGCTCGGCTGAGGGCCGAGACAATTGACGAATCTGATGTCCGGGAGCGGATCGTCAGTTCGCTTGCCGAAATGGACCAGATGCTACAGACCACTCTCGCCTTCGCTCGCGAGGGAACCGAAAGCGAATCGACTAGCATGACGAACCTTGGTGCCCTTGTTGAAGCGATTTGCGATGATTTGGCAGAGTTGGAGTATGATGTGACGGCGGCGATTCCGGACGGTATTATTTTGCCTTGCAGGCCCGTAGCCTTGAAGCGTGCTCTGACGAACCTGATTGAGAACGCGATACGTTATGGCACTTGCGCAGTTGTCGATGTTCGGTCCGATGCCCAGGCAGCCGAAATTGTCATTGCCGACAGCGGCCCCGGTATCCCGGCCAAAGACTTGGAGCGAGTATTCCTTCCGTTTCATCGACTGGATGCTTCACGCAATCGAGAGACCGGAGGCCTGGGGTTGGGACTGGCAATAGCGAAGAGAATTGTAGAGTCTCACGGTGGCCAAATACGGCTCTCCAACCGAGATGTGGGCGGGCTGGAAGTCCGCGTCAGTTTGCCGGTGCATTTCACCAAAGAGCTTCAAGACGTCAAGTAGCGAGCCGTCTGCATCTTCGGATCGGTCTGCTCGCCGAGAACTGCGCCGATCAGGTGGTTCCTCTCCGTCAAAACCTGGACCTGTGAAGACACTCGGTGCGCAATGCTTAGAATGCATAGACGATCGTCACCACTGTGGCCATTACGATCGTGAACATCGCAAAAGCGCACAGAGCGAGAGTCCGACCCATGTCTCTGTTCGGCCCATTCACTTTCAAACGCAACTCTGCGGCGGTTTCTGGAAACTCCAGTGCCGCAGAATTCGAATTACGCATCAAGTCGCCGCGGGAGTTCCAACGCCGCTCTTCCGCTGCGTTCCAGCCATTCATCACGAGAATGATCGCCACAATCAAGACCATCGAGGAGGGAATCCAAATCATGTATCCGCCGACCGTCTCGTCCACCAGGGAGCCAAGTCTGCCACTATGATATGGCGAAGATCGCAGAACATATAAGCTAACCTCCTTGAACGTTGTCAAAGAACCCAGGAAAATGTTTGAAACGATGACCACGAAACCCGAGATTAGCCGCGCCCCGCGCCGGGCTCCTTCCGGCGGGTCGCGGTGATCGAACATCATTGAAAAATACCAAAGTCCCGCCAGAGTCATCGACAGATGAGCCAGTATCTCTAAGAGCGCAATCTTCTGCGCGAGAGCGAATAGCTGCGGCACCTGCCAAATGAAGAGCGATCCGACAAGACAAGCGGTGGCAATACCAGGGCGCGTCATGAACCTTGCAATGTGCCCGCCGCCAAGCTTTCTGAGACTTTTTCGCCATTGCCTGCTCGACCCGGCTTTCAAGATATGCCACGGCTGGGACACTGCGATGACAAGTGGTCCCACTAAGCGCAACAAAAGATGCTCGACCTGGTGTGCCGAAAATTGGCTGTGTCCCAAATGGGCAAGAGGCGCATTTGTCGCGACGAGGACGATGGCAAGGCCGGCAAAGAAGAGAGCACGACGCCAGATCGTTATCTTTCCGACAAAGCGAGCGGTTGTCTTGAGGCCACGAAGATACAAAGATGTTGCAAGGCCGATGAATGCGAATGAGATCGGCGAAATCATATAGCCGAATGGATCGTAAAAGATCAGACCGTTGAACAACTGCTCACTCCTTGTCATTGGTTTGGTGCCAGATGCGTCCGACCTGAGTAGGCACATCCCGCCCTCTCAACCCTAGGCCTGCCAAATCGGCCGGAGTTCCTCGCTACCCAAACAGAAAAAGGTTGGCACCGAGTTGGAAGAACGCATCGCCTTACCGCCCCCTGAATGTGGCTCTCCGCCGCGGCAGTGTATTCAATGGTCGCGCTGTGTCTGCTGCCTTGAAGCCCCCAACAGCGGAGTTCGACGCGCTTATCGGCTGCTGGGTCAAGCCAGAAACAGCCAATTCCAATATGAAAATGGCAGGGAAAGCCCGTGGCTGTAAGTTTATCTGACGTTCCAGTTCGCATCAGAAAGGGGAGGTCTCTTATGAAGTAATACGCATTATGAACAGCGACACGATGAATGCGAGAAGGCCGAAAGCGATACCCGAGCTGACCGCATATTGCATGATATCCAGCCGGTTTCCTTTACGGCGACGCGCCAGATACCCACCCCAAATTGCTCCTGCGAGGATACCCGCGATCGTCAACATGACTTTGCCTCCGCTGATGCCTTTTGATTTCTTGCCCGATGCATGCCTGACAACCGTGTGCCAAGAAACAGGATCCAAGTGACGGCTGTTAACGCCAGGAGCATCCAGTCGCCGAACCGTGCATATGGCGTGGGTTCGAGGGCGCCGGGAAGTTCGGCATCGATGACACCGGTCTCTTCGATGCCAAGCTTCACAATGAGCTCGCCCTTCGCGTCGATTACCGCTGAGATGCCGGTGTTCGCGGCCCTCACAATCGGAAGTCCTTCTTCGACGGCACGCATGCGGACCGCAGCAAGGTGCTGCTCGGGTCCAATACTGGTGCCGAACCAGGCATCGTTCGTGGCGTTGAATATCCAGTCGGGCCGATGCTGATCGTCGATGACGTCGCCTGGAAAGATGATCTCGTAGCAGATGGCCACGGCCAGCGGGGGAGCGCCGGGCAGGGTCAGCGTTCGCGGTCCTGCACCGGGCGTAAAGTCTCCCAGGCCTTGGGTGATCCGGTCGAGCTTAAGCCAGCCGCGGAAGGGGACATACTCGCCGAATGGAACGAGATGGTGCTTTGCATAGCCGGTCAGAATGTCTCCGGTTTGATTGTAAGCTTGGACGGTGTTGAAATAGAGCGTTTCTTGGTCCTTTCGCGTGCGGTCCGGGACGCCGGTCAGAAGCAAAGCGCCGTCCTGCAAGATGGCGGCAATGCGAGATCGCGCCCCCAGATCCTCATCGAGAAAGCCCGGAAAGGCGGTTTCCGGCCACAGGAGCACATCCACCTCGCCGGGACCGCTCGAGAGGGCCAGATAGCGCGTTAAGGTTTCGTCTCGCTGTTCGGGCGCCCACTTCTCCCTTTGCGGCACGTTGCCTTGAACTATGCGCACATCGACTCCGGGCGCAGGTCTCGGCTCTAACCCGAGTCGGCCTTGGCCTACGGTCCATGTCGTCGCGATCACGGCCGCGAACAGACTAGCGGGGACCCAGCGCCGCCGTCTCTCCGTCACCAGGGCCGCGGCCGGCAGCGTTCCGGCCAGGACTAAAAGAAAGCCCAGCCCATAGCTGCCGATCCATGCGGCCGGCTGCCTCAGTGTCGGGTAGTCAACAAGGGCGTAGGCGGTGAGGTTCCAGGGAAATCCCGTGAAGACGTGCCCGCGCAGCCACTCTGCCGCCGTCCAGGAGGTTGCGAATAGCAGGCAGGTCGTTACGCCGGTGACCGCAAAGCGGGACTTAGTGCTGGAAAACAGCGCCGCCGCCAAGGCCGGAAAGGTGGCCAGACCGGCGGCCAGTGCCGCAACGGCCGGGATCGCCAGCGCCCCAAATTTATCGGGGTCCACATAGAAGCTCTCGGAGATCCATGAGAGGCCAAAGCCGAACTGACCGAGACCAAAGGCCCACCCGACCAGTGCGGCTGCCCCGACGGAGCCAGCGCGCAGCAGAAGAAGCAGCACTGAAAAGGATACGGGCACGAGCAGAATGATCGAGAAGGGCGGAAGCGACAGAACGGTCATCGCTCCTGCTGCGGTCGCGACAATGGCGCGAGACGGCAAGGAAGTCACCCAGCCTCTGTAAAAAGGCAAAGGCGACCTCATGGACCAGTCCGGTGTGCTTGCTGGATCTTCGGCCCAACGAGGAGCAATCCGACGCCACATACCACAAACACATCGGCTATGTTGAAGGCGGGCCAATGGGCGGTGCTCACATAGAAATCGAGGAAATCCGTGACCCCCTGAAAACGCAGGCGATCCGTTACGTTGCCGAAAGCGCCTCCTATGATCGCGCCGTATGCGACGGCTTCGACTCTGTTGGCAGCTTGACACATCATGAACGTGAACCAGACGCAGACGGCAAAGGCCAGCGCCGCCAGGACCCACCATGGTGTGCCGCTGAGAAGGCCGAAGGTCACGCCGTCATTACGAAAGTACGTGAGATTGAACCCAGGTACGATCGGGAAGCCATTGCGCAGGGCTTCCGCATTGGCAACCACGATGGCTTTTGTGATCTGATCTACGGCGAAAGAAATGAATATGGCAAGCGTGCCGATTGCTAACGTTTTCATTTCGGCAGACATCGCCTCACCTTAGCCTAGCGTCGAGAAAAAGCATTATGACCAAGCCAATTGCCAGGCCGAGGACTGCTCTGTTTTGGCGCCCTTTTCGGTGGCTACTAGGGATGATCTCATGGCTGCTAACAAAGAGTGTTGCGCCCGCCGCGAGAGCCACGCCCCATTGAAGATAGCCTACCGAAGAATTAATCATGGCAGCACCAAAAAGGCCGCCAACCGGTTCGATGAGCCCGGTCAAAGCAGCGATTAACCAAGCGTGATGCTTAGAATACCCCTCTCCGAGGAGTGCGGCTGCCACCGCTAGCCCTTCAGCCGCGTTCTGCAATCCAATTCCAATACCGAGCGGTATACCGCCCGACATCCCATCGGCCGCAATCCCAATTCCCAATGCAAACCCTTCGGGGAAATTATGGACTGTGATCGCGAAGATAAAGATCCAGACACGGCAAAGCGTTGCGCCATCAGATGTTTTGGAGTGCGGATTTAGCCGCTCGCTGGGTATCCTTTGGTTTATCTGGGCTACTTCACTCAAGCCAAGAAAGACGGCGAAGCAGACTATAGCGGCAGGGGCAGCGCCATATTCGAACAATCCTTTGGCTCCGTCTAGGGCCAGAAAAGTCATGGATACTAGTAGGGTCGCGAGCATTACGCCTACTGAAACGCAGAGAACGGAGTCGCGCATCGATCTGGAAGGAATATGTCCGCACAGGACTGGAGCCGCCCCAAGGGCTGTCAGCATACAGGTGGCAAAGCTTCCGAGAAAGCTGAGCACTACCGGGGGAGACGTTTCCATTTCGGAGCTTGCTCACCCTTCTGGATAACTCGCATAGATCTCGGTCGATCCGTCCTGCCGGATGAGAAAGACATCGTAGGCTTCCCGGTCTTCCTCGGGGCCCATGCCCGGTGAACCGTAAGGCATGCCGGGCACCGCAAGACCGATTGCATCAGGGCGTTCATCGAGAAGACGACGGATGTCGGAGGCCGGTACATGCCCTTCGATCACATAACCGTCCACTAGGCCAGTATGGCAGGAGACCATGCGCTGCGGCACACCCATCTCGAGCTTGAAACGAACAAGCAGCCCGCCAAACACGTCCTCGCCGGTGGGCGCAAAACCGTTCTCTTTGAGATGGTTCATCCACGACAGGCAGCAACCGCAGCCGTTCGTCTTGCGAACCTCGATTGGTGTAACTTCCGCGATCGCCTGGGCAGCCGGAAGCAGTGAGATTGCGAGAACAAGTGTATGTTTCAGTCGTTTCATGGATCATAGGCTTTCAGTTGTTTGCAGGGCGATCTCGCGGTCCAGGCTGGCGGCCATAAGGGCGCGTGCCTCAGCAAGTCGCGACAACGCGGTGTCATCCGTCTGGCGCTCTGTTGCACTGGCGAGACGTTCATCGGTGAGAGGATCTGTTGGGCGACCTTCGACGAGAACCTCGTAGTGAAGATTGGGCCCAGTTGCCGTACCCGTGGCGCCGACGCGACCAATCATGTCCCCCGCCGCCACGCGCTGGCCTTGAGTTAGCTCGTCGGGGGTCGAGCTGAGATGTGCGTATCTCGTCATGGTGTCCGAGCCGTGAGAGAGTTCGACGACGCGGCCGTACCCATTCCGCCAGCCGATGAAGCTGATTTGACCGGGGGCTGTCGCATGGACCGGAGTTCCACCCGCCGCCGCGAAGTCGACTCCAGTGTGCATTCGAACATTGCCATAGACCGGGTGTGTGCGACGTCCAAACACAGAACTGAGGCGCGCACCTTCGACCGGTTGTGCAAAGACCCGCAAGACCTCACCATCCACATAGATCGTCGCCTGACCGCTTCCGCTATCCGGCCAGACGATTTCGTAGAGGGCTCCGCCGATCTCCAGAGCAGCGAATGCCAGGTCAGGCTGCCCGATTCTTTCGTTTCCAAGCCGGGCCTCTCTCCAAAGAAGTTGCAGTTTTTCGCCGCCCGACATGTCACGACGGAAATCCACAGTTCCGCCTAGCATTTGCGCAAGGTCCACGGCAAACCGGGCGGGCATGTCGGCCTCTTCGAGGGCGGCGAAGAGTGAACTGCCGATCACCGCCTCACCCGCGAGGGTTACGATTTCGGGTTCAGGTGAAACGACTGATGTAGACAGCTCTTCACCGAAGGTGGCCTCAATCCGAACACCGTCTCCGACGGTAAGCGATACCGAGCGCGCAGCGCCATCTGCGGTCGAGATGAGGGTGATGGAATGTCCGGGCCGAAGGCGCCGCAGGTCATATTCAGCACCGATTGCCAGGGCGACTTCTGCCCGGGTGTTTGCCGCGAGGCCGGCCTCCGCCAGGATTGCATCGAGGGTTTCGCCAGGCGCGATTTCGCGCGACCATCTCGTCAGAACGGGTTCAATCTCCGGCAATGCAGTGTCGCTGGCCGCGATCTCCTGCAGGAGCGGCAAGGGTTTGAATTCAGGAATTCTTTCGATACCTGGCTGTCCCTGTGTCGGAAAGGCGGCTTCCAAAACCATGGGAACTTGCAACGCCGGCGGAGACCACGCGCTAGCTGCGGCGAGCGCCGGAGGAACCGGATCGCTCGGCCATTCCCAGGATAATGCAAGTCCCCCAGCGGACAATGCCGCTAAGCCTGTGAAACTTGCCGCGAATATTCCAAACTTCATGTTGTCCCCCTAAGTTTCTTCTTCAAGTGCACGCCGAATTTTCGGCACGGCGAATTCTCTTGGTTCGTGATTGTCGATCATGGAGACGAACCGGCCCGAACGAGCGAACAGGTAGACACTCGCGGTGTGGTTCATCGTGTAATCGCCGCTTTCGGTCGGTACGCGCTCGTAACTTGCACGGAAACCGCGCACGACTTGTGCGATCTGCTCTTCGGACCCGGTCCATCCGCGGATAGCTGAATGGAAATAGCTGACATACTCTTCCATCGTTTCGACAGTGTCTCGCGCAGGATCGACGGTGATAAAGACCACATTCATTTCCGTGGCGTCGTCGCCCAGGTCGTCCAGCCAGCCCGAGATGTCCGAAAGCGTGGTCGGGCAGACGTCCGGGCAGTAAGTAAAGCCGAAGAACACCATTGAAGGGCGCCCGATCAGGGTTTCCGGCCCGACCTCGTTGCCCTCGTGGTCGGTTAGGCGGAAGCTCATAGCGGACAGCGGCAGGGGAAGCGGACCCTCGGGCTCTGGTGCGCCTGGCCCGTCCACTCGCCACCAACCTACGAAAAGCGCGAGAACAAGTGCCCCAACGCCCGCAGTACAATAACTCAAGATTGCCCGTCGCCGCATCAGCTTCGAGGACCGGTGGCCGCGATACCTCTTACACTTACAGCGACCGGAATCCGACCGCCGTCGTCGAAGATTAATTCGAGCTTTATTCTGCTGCCTTCCAGCATCGGCTCTTTCAATCCCATCAGCATGATGTGCAAGCCACCCGGTTTCAGTTCGACCTCGCGACCTGGCGCAATGGAAAGGTCACCGACGTAGGCCATCGACGACACGCCATTTGCGTCGGTTGCGGTGCGGTGGACTTCCGCTCTATCTGCTATCTGGGTTTCGATCCCAACCAACGTGACGACCTTGCCCCCCGTATTTCTGATGGTGAGGTAGACGGCCCCAGGTCGGCTCATGCCGATTGACGCTCGTGCCCAGACATCATCAACCAGAATCTCTTGGGAATCTGCTTGGCTGGGCGCTGAGAAACCTGCAAAAATCACGATAGGAATCAATGCTGCAATGATAGTTCGTCTTTTCATAAGCGCTTTCCGATCGTCATATGTATTCAGCTCCGCGCGGCGGCCACTTCGGCCGCAACAACGCGTCGCAGTTCGGCCTCCCCGAACGGGTTCAGCGGGCGGCCGTTCACGAAGAAGGTTGGTGTCTGGCTTACGCCCATGGCTTCGACATCCGCGCGATCTTGGTTGAGAACGGCCGTCGTCCCTGGAAAGAGCAACTGGTCGCGCGCCTCCTCGACGGCCAGTCCGGCGGAGGCGGCGATATCGAGGATCAGACCCGGTTCTGGCGCCCCATGAGAGGCCCAACGCGGCTGCTCGCGCAGGACGGCTTCGAGCACGGGTTCGAAGACGTCCTGCATGCGAGCCGCCTCGAGCACCCGGATGGCCTCTTCTGACGCCTCACCATGGAATGGCGTGTAACGGATCACCACGCGCACGGTGTCGCCGTGTTCGGACATGATGTTCTTGACCACCGGATAAAAGGCCCGACAAGCCTCGCAGGCCGGGTCGAAGAATTCGACAATCGTTACAGGTGCGGTTTCCGACCCGAGGATCGGCGAGTAGGACCGGATCAGCGCATCGGACAGTTCCGGCGCGACGGCCTCTCCCACGGGGGCCGGAGAAGGGCGGGTCACATACCAGGATGCTGCGCCAAACCCTGCTAGACCAAAGGTGAGCACGGAGAGGATCAGGGCACGTCTGTTCATTCTTGCGGTTCCTTCAGGGAGAGGGCGGAGAGCGCTCCAATCACGGTGAAGGCGACCAAAGCCATCAGCGGAATCGGAATTCCGAAGACCAGCTGGTTGTCGTCGGTGCAGGAGGGGCCGGTCGCGGTGCAGGGCTGAATTTGCTCGGGGACCAGGCCCGCATAGAGGCCCAAATGCCAGACCGCCACGGCCGCGCCGCCTAAGGCGAGCGCGATCCCGTAGCGCCCGACGCCATGGTCACTCCACCACAGCCCGAGCCCGAGGATGATCGCCAGCGGAAACATGAAGGCGCGTTGAAACCAGCAGAGCAGACAGGGCGATTGGCCGAGCACTTCGCCGATGAAAAGAACCGCCAACGAGGCGGACGTGGCGACGGTCCAGGCCAGCCCGATGGCCATGTCTCCGGGAATGCGTTTCATGTCGGTCAGATCCTTTCCTGCAGATCAGCAAGGATCTCTTCAGCGGACGTGCCGTAGGGCCACGAGGTTGAGTAACCCGCCTGTGGGTCAAATAGGAACAAGTTCGAGGTATGGCTCATTGTGTAGCCCCCCGGAGCGGATGCCTCCTCGTTCCTTTCAAAAAATATGGGGAAGCTATCAGATATCGCAGCCATCTGGTTAGCCGTGCCAGTCAGACCAATTATACCTGCTTCGAATTGCTCCACGTATTGGGAGAGTACCATCGGACTATCACGTTCGGGGTCTATTGTAATGAAAATGGGCTGGACCTTTTCTGCCTCGCCGCGCAGTCCCTCCATTACGGCGGCGACCTCGGAGAGTGTTGTCGGACAAATGTCCGGGCAATTTGTGAATCCGAAGAAAATCAGCATCCAGCGGCCGGAAAAGTCACGCTGTGTTTGGACCATGCCACGATGATCCGTCAGCTCGAATTCCGCGAAAAACGGGCTATCGTTGGCAGTCCGCTCGTTTTCGGAGACAGCGTCAGGCCGCAGTAGCAAACCGATGTACAGAAGTGCTGCCGTGGCCGCCATCGCCCACAGTATTTTCTGGAAGTTGGAAAGATTCACACTGCTTCGCCCGATTCCGATTGTTTGCTCGGGCTTCGTGTACGACCTCTAGCAGCTATAGCTTCAAGCCAAGATGACGTCGAAAGGATCAGCTTCACTGAACTGTGAATGACGGTTCAGACTTGTCTTCGATCTGGCGCAAAGCTACACTGGCTGTAGGTATGAGGTCGGGTAAGATGCTGACAATTGGAGCGATGGCGAGAAAAACCGGGACAAAGGTCCAGACGATCCGCTACTACGAGCAGATAGGGTTGATGCCCGAGCCAGGCAGAACCGAAGGCGGTCAACGCCGCTACGGAGATGCTGAACTAGATAGGCTGTCATTTGTTCGACACGCTCGGCAACTGGGTTTCTCGCTTGACGCTATTCGTGAACTTCTGAATTTGAGCGACAATCCTGGGACATCCTGCGCCGACGCTGATGCCATTGCGCGTCGGCAGCTTAAGCAAGTGGAGCAACGGTTGAGCCGACTAGAGGCGCTCCGTACCGAGCTGGAACGAATGGTTCATGAGTGCAGTGGTGGACGAACCGCCGATTGCCGTGTCCTTGAGGTGTTGCGTGACCACTCCGAATGCCTCACCGAGCACGACGAAGTTGGTCTTTGAACGGCTCAAATCCGGCTTGTGATGAAGGCTTAGAAAGCTTGTCGGGATCGTTGGGCGTCAGTTCCGATAATTCGGATCAGAGTCTAGGTCATAGACCGTAATCGCGAAGTTCTGGGCGAGAGCTAAGGACTGGTCGGTGGATCATTCGTTGCCGATGGCGAGTTGAATTCCAGGCCAGCTTGCATACTTGTCGCCGGTTTCGCGGATGTGTGTATAGCGTTTGAGGCTGACCCATGACCTGTGCCCACTGACAGCTGCGACGTGGGGAATGTTCCAACCCATCTCAAACAAGCGCGAGATGCCCTCATGGCGTAGATCGTGGAAATGCAGATCGTCGATCCCGAGCAGCTTGCAAGCGCGGGTAAAGTTGGCCGTGATTGCGTCCGGAGAGTAGGGGAAGATCTCAGCTTTGCTGTTGCGCATGCTGTCGATGATCCGAATGGCCTCCTCGGGCAAATCGACCCAGGTATCGTTTCCGAGCTTTTCGCCGGGATGCTTCATGTCACGGACCAGGATGCGCTTGTGCTCGTTCTGGAAGTCATCCCAGGTGAGCCGGGTGATCTCTGCCTGTCGGCGCGTCGAGAAGAGAGCGAAAACGATCACCTTGTGCATGGGCATGGCTTGAGGTGTTCTCTGGCGCCGATCAATGAAATGGGCCAGCAGCCGGTCGAGTTCATCGAGGGTGGGCCTGCGGTTACGCTGCGCGGAACGGGAGATGATCCCCATACGGCGCGCGACGGTGATCGCGTCTCTCATCTCCCGGTCATCCAGTCGGAAATCCCACATCGGTCGAGCTATGGCGAATATCGAGGCGAGATGGCTCGCGTAGTTCCCGACGGTTTGCGGTTGTCCGGGCAGAGACTGAAGGAACTCGATGACATCCTTCGACTTGACGGTGGAGCAGGGCAGATCGGCGATCGGGTAGGTGACGATGGTCCTGAGGACCTGGGCTTTTGTGCGACCGATGTCCTTCACGGCTTCTTCAGTATAGCGCTCGATCGCTTTGGACAGCGGAGGGTCGCATACGCTCAACTCTTCCAGCGCACCAGGTTTTGCTAGCTCTTTCTCGCGTTTCTTTATCCAGGCGGCCGCAGCTGGGCGTCTGTCAAAAGTCTTCGTCTCGTGATAGACGGTGCCCTCGCGCATCACTCGTACACGTGCCCTGTAGCTGTGACTTCCATCCTTGCGTTTGCGTGTGGTGATCGAGCCCATGATGGTCTCCCCATTTGGTCCACGAAATTGTATTTGGTCCACGGGACCAAATCCAGTGTCAAAATCGACGGGTTTGGTCCATGATGAGCGGAAACGAGACGAACTGTAGGTGCCTGTAAGTGGCTGAAAAATATAAAAAGCAAGACATATCAAGAGCTTCGCGCCTGTCCGTTGCGCCGATGATGGATTGGACCGACCGGCACTGCCGATACCTGCATCGTCTGCTCTCGCGCGAGACGTTGCTCTTTACCGAGATGGTCACGGCACCCGCGCTGGTGCGGGGCGGGGCGGTGCATCTGCTCGGCTACAACCCCGAGGAACACCCGGTTGCGTTGCAGCTCGGCGGCTCGGACCCGCAGGAGCTGGCCGAGGCCGCCCGGCTGGGCGCCGAGGCCGGCTATGACCAGATCGACCTCAACTGCGGCTGCCCGTCGGATCGTGTGCAATCCGGCACGTTCGGAGCGGTTCTGATGAAGAGTCCCGATCTCGTGGCCGACTGCGTTGCCGCCATGCGCGAGGCCGTCGATATCGAGGTGACGGTGAAATGCCGGCTCGGGGTCGACGAGCAGGAGCCTCGCGACACGCTGCCGGCCTTCCTCGAAAAGGTCTCGGCCACCGGCTGCCGGCGCGTGGTGATCCACGCCCGGAAGGCCTGGCTGCAGGGCCTCAGCCCCAAGGAAAACCGCGACATCCCGCCGCTCGACTACGATCTCGTACACCAGATGAAGGCGGCGTTTCCGCATCTGCACGTGTCGCTCAACGGCGGGGTCGAGACCCTTGCCGAGGCCGAGGCCCTGCTCGCGGCGGGGCTCGACGGCGTGATGATCGGCCGCGCCGCCTATCACCGGCCCTGGGAGATCCTTGCCGGGGCGGATGAACGGATTTACGGGCGCGCCGCCCCGGTGTCCGACCCCGAGGATATCGCGCGGGCGATGCTGCCCTACATCGAGCGCCACCTGTCCGATGGCGGCAGGCTGCACCAGGTCACGCGGCACATGCTCGGGCTCTTCGCCGGGCGGCCTGGTGCCCGGGGCTGGCGCCGGGTGCTGTCGGAACAGGCAACCCGCGACGGCGCCGGGCCGGAGGTCGTCGAGGCGGCGCTGGAGCGGCTCACCGAAGCGGCCTGAGCCGACACGCGCAGGCCTCGGCCTTGCACCCCGGTAGGTCCGGGTCTAAGCGGCAACCATACCCAGCCGAGGATGCCGCATGTTCGATCTCGCCACGCTTCTGCCCCTCGTCGGGCTGCTCGTCGTCACCAGCGCCTTTGCCGGGCTGATCGCGGGACTGCTCGGGGTGGGCGGCGGCATCGTGCTGGTGCCTGCCTTTCTCTTCACCTTCGAGACCCTCGGATACGACAGCCCGCAGCTCATGCAGATCTGCCTTGCGACCTCGCTTGCGACCATCATCGTGACCTCGATCCGCTCCGTGCTGTCGCATCACCGCAAGGGCGCGGTGGAATGGCCGATCCTGAAAGCCTGGGCGCCGGGCATCGGGCTGGGCGCGCTGGTGGGCGTGCTCACGACCGCGCAGCTGCGCTCGGACTTCCTGCAGGCGCTCTTCGGCTGTATCGCGATCTTCATCGGGCTGTACTTCGCCTTCGGCAAGCGGTCGTGGCGGCTGGCCGATGCGATGCCGACCGGCTGGCTGCGCGCGGTCCTGTCCTCGCTGATCGGCTTCCTGTCGGTGCTGATGGGGATCGGGGGCGGCAGCTTCGCCGTGCCGCTGATGACGCTGAGTTCGGTGCCGATCCACCGCTCCGTGGCGACCGCTGCCGGGTTCGGCCTGCTGATCGCGCTGCCGTCGGTCGTGGCGTTCCTCTTCGTGCCGGTACCGCTCGAGGTCCGACCGCCGATGACGCTGGGGTCGGTGAACCTCGGCGC
Source organism: Salipiger sp. D13 (assembly GCF_003703915.1). Taxonomy (NCBI): domain Bacteria; kingdom Pseudomonadati; phylum Pseudomonadota; class Alphaproteobacteria; order Rhodobacterales; family Roseobacteraceae; genus Salipiger; species Salipiger sp. D13. The sequence goes on along the minus strand of NZ_ML112590.1, from coordinate 884,863 downwards.
CTTCGTGATCGCCATCTCGATGACGCTCATCACCGCGCCGCTGGGGGCGAAGCTGGCCCATTCGGTCGACGAGAAGACGCTGCGCCGGGCTTTCGCGCTCTTCATCCTCGTGGTCGCGACGAACATGCTGCGCAAATCGTTCTTCTGAGGAGATCGCCGCGCCATGATGCATATGATCTGATGCTTTCGGCGGCATGGCAATCGGAAGAAAGCGACCTGCGGCGCCCGCAGAAGACATCGGCAGTCAGTGTAGCGAACCGGACCGGTCCTGAGTGCGTCAGGGCAACGTCAGTCCGGGCGGCGGGCTTGCCGACCCTGGCGTCCGCCGCGGCGCTTCCGGATCTGCGGCGCGCGCTCGGGGAGTTCGGCCATCACGGCGCGGCGCTCCTCGGCACTCATGCGCGACCACTGGGTGATCTCGTCGATCGAGCGCAGGCAGCCGGTGCAGAGCCGCGCCTCGGGATGGATGACGCAGATCTTGATGCAGGGGCTCTCGATCTCGTCGCGTTTCCAGATCTCGTCGGTCATGGTCAGGCGCCTTTCAGGTGGCGCAGCCGGTCGAGCGCCCCCTGCAGGATGTAGGATGCGGCCACGTGGTCGATCAGCTCGGCGCGTTTGGCGCGCGAGGTGTCGGCCTCGAGCAGGGCGCGCTCGGCGGCGACGGTCGAGAGCCGTTCGTCCCAGTAGGTGATCGGCCCGTCCCAGAGCCGCGAGAAGTTGCGGGCAAAGGCACGGGTGGATTGGCAGCGCGGGCCCTCGGAGCCGTCCATGTTGCGGGGCAGGCCGAGCACGATGCCGCCGATCTCGCGGTCCTTGAGGAGGGCCACGAGGCGCTCGGCGTCGGCGGTGAACTTCTTGCGCTTGATGGTTTCCGTGGGCGTCGCCACGGTGAGCATGCGGTCCGACAGGGCGACGCCGATGGTCTTGGTGCCGAGGTCGAGCCCGGCCAGCGCGGCCATGGGAGACAGCGCTGCGGCGAAGTCGGTGATGTTTTCATGGATCATCGCGGGGCCTCCGGCGTGGTGGCGGGGGCTCTGCCCCCGTCCGCGCGGGGCGCGCGGACTCCCCCGCGGTATTTTTCAAAGAGAAGAAGGGGCCTGCGTGGCGCGCCGGGGGTCATTCCGCGACCCCCGCGCGTTCGGCGCCGCCGCGGACCACCGCCAGCGCCTCGGCGTTGCCCTCGAAGACGCCCTGTGCCTCGGTCCAGATCTCTCGGGCGCGGTCGGTTTCGCCCAGCACGCCGAGCGCGCCGAGAAGCTGCGCCCATTCCTGCGGCGAGCCGCCCTCGGTCGCGAGCCGGTTGCCGAGGCGCTCGACCATGCCCTGGATCATCTGCTGGCGGTCGGCGTCGCTCATCTCGGAGGCGGCCTCGACGTCGGCGGCGTCCGGGCCCGCGAGGGGCGGGGCCGACGGCGACGTCAGCGCCTCGGGCAGGGCATAGTCGTTGACGCCGGCGGCGCGGGCGAGGTCGGGGATCTGGTCGCGGATCGGCGCCACCCATAGGTCGGACGGGGCGCTTTCGCGCAGCAGCGTGTCCCAGATCCGGAAGCCGGCGTCGGGGCGGCCGGTCTGCGCCATCATCAGGCCGCCGTAGTAGCGGGCCACTCCGTTCGACGGATCGCGGGCCATGACCTCGTCGATGATGCGTTCGGCCTCGGGCGAGACATATCCGCCGGCGGCCAGCACCAGCATGTCGGCAAGGTCTGCGTAATCCTTCGCGGTGGCGGCGTCGCCCTTGAGCTCGATCAGCTTGCGCTGCGCCGCGTAGGCGGCGGGATAGTTGCCGAGCGCGGCCTCGGAACGGGCGAGCAGGATGTGCCCCTGCAGGTCGTCGGGGCGCTCGGTGACGGCGGTGCGCAGGCGCTCGACGAGGCTGAGGTAGTCGTCCGGCGCGTCCGTCGGCGGCTGTGCGGGCACCTGTGCCTCGACCTCGGCCTGCGAAGGGCGGTTGGCGCGCATGTCGCGCGCGGCGGCGATACGGTCCTGCAGCCCGAGGTCGCCGTAGCCGGGCGCGCCGAGCGTGAGGTAGAGCCCGAAGGCACCGCCGAAGAGGACGAGGGCGATCAACCCGGCCATGATCCCCGACGAGGTCCTGCCCTGGGTGCCGGCCGCGGCGTCGCCTTGCAGCTTGGCATCGGCGGCGAGAATGCGGCGCGACACCTCGGTCCGGAGCCTGTCTGCCTCTTCCGGAGGGATCGTGCCGCGCGTCGCGTCCCGGTCGATCTCGCGGAGCTGGTCGCGGTAGACCTTGAGGTCGTAGGCCTCGGCCGGGCCGGTTTCCCGCCTGCCGCGCATCAGTGCCAATACAAGAAGCGTCGTCACGACGAGCGCCGCCGCGCCCGCGATGATCCAGAAGAGGGTCATGCTGTCTCCGTCCCTTTTGGCCCCATGTATAGGCGCGGGGCCGCGGAAAAAAGACCAAAGGGGCGCGACCGAATGGCCATGTCGTTTACGGGCCGAATTGTGACGGTTGCGGTCGCGGCGCGTTGCGTGTTCAGGTCCATGAGATTGAGGCAGATGCCTGTCCCGGATTCGAGGCCCGATGAAACGTTATTCCGCTTTTGCCGTCGCCCGCGAGGCGTTCCGCTACCACACCGGCTGGGGCCGTGCCTGGGGGAAGCCGAAACCGAAATCACGCTATGACGTCGTCATCGTCGGCGCTGGCGGTCACGGGCTTGCCACGGCCTATTACCTTGGCAAGAACTTCGGCATCACCAATGTCGCGATCATCGAGAAGGGCTGGCTGGGCGGCGGCAACACCGGCCGCAACACCACGATCATCCGCTCGAACTACCTGCAGGATCCCTCGGCGGCGCTCTACGAGAAGGCGCGCTCGCTATACGAAGACCTGAGCCAGGATCTCAACTACAACGTGATGTTCTCGCCGCGCGGCGTGATGATGCTGGCGCAGACCGAGCACGAGCTGCGCGGCTACCAGCGCACGGTGCACGCCAACCGGCTTCAGGGGATCGACACCGAGATGATCTCGCCGCGCGAGGTCAAGCGGCTCTGCCCGATCATGAACATCGACGGGCCGCGCTACCCGGTGCTGGGGGCGCTCTGGCAGGCGCGCGGTGGCACCGCGCGGCACGATGCCGTGGCCTGGGGCTACGCGCGGGCCTGCTCCGAGATGGGCATGGACATCATCCAGCAGTGCGAGGTCACCGCGGTGCGCCGCGAGGGCGGCCGGGTCACCGGCGTCGACACGACGCTGGGCGAGATCGCCTGCGACAAGCTGGGCATCGTTGTGGCGGGGCACTCGGGCGTCATGGCCGAGAAGGCAGGCTTCCGCCTGCCGCTGGAATCGGTGTCGCTGCAGGCGCTGGTGTCGGAGCCGATCAAGCCCTGCATGGACGTGGTCGTCATGGCCAACACCGTGCACGGCTACATGAGCCAGTCCGACAAGGGCGAGATGGTGATCGGCGGCGGCACCGACGGCTACATCAACTATGCCCAGCGCGGCAGCTACCAGCACATCGAGGAAACCGTGCGTGCGCTGGTCGAGACCTTCCCGATGATCTCGCGGCTCAAGATGCTGCGGCAGTGGGCCGGCATCGTCGACGTGACGGGCGACCGCTCGCCGATCCTGTCGAAGACGCCGCTCGACGGCTGCTTCATCAACTGCGGATGGGGGACGGGGGGCTTCAAGGCCATCCCCGGCTCGGGCTGGGGCTTCGCCGAGCTCATGGCCAAGGGCTATTCGCCGCTCACCGAAGAGTTCGGCCTCAACCGCTTCCGCGAAGGCCGCTTCATCGACGAAAGCGTCGCGGCGGGGGTGGCGCATTGAGGCGCGCGCAGGTCAGTCGCGCGCCCGCTGCCCGGGGTTCACTTGCCGACCATCGCCCGCTTCATCAGGACGGGGGCAGGTGCGGCAAGGCCGATGAGCCCGGTCAGCGCGCCGTGGCACTCGTTGCAGGGCGGATGCCAGCTGTGGATGAACTCTGCCGCGATCATCGCCCGGTCCTCCGGGCGGGCGAGCGCCAGCCCGCCGATCGTGTCGCAGCCCATCGCCACGGCACGCTCCCAGGGGCCGCCGGGGCGCCGGTCTTCGGCCAGCTGCGTGCCGAGCGCGTCGGTCTCGCCGACGTAGAGCACCTGTGCCTGCAGCGAACGCCCCTCGGGCATCCGCAGGAACAGGTAGACCGCGCCGCTGTCGGTGAACGGCGTGTCCGGGGTGAACAGCTCGACCGGGTATGCCCGGCCGCGGTGGCTGGTCAGTGTGAGTGTCAGGAGCCTGCTCATGGCCTCGTTCATCCTTCTCGTTGCCTTTCACCGAGGGTAGGGCCGTCGGGCGCATCGCCCGTTAACCGCCGTCACTCCGCGGCGAAATTCGCAGGCACCGCCGCCGTTTGCCGCAAATTTGCGCAGCTGCGTCCGCCCGTGAGCGCGGCGTCGGCAGCCGACGAACGGGATGCTGCAAATGCATCCTTCGCGCCCCCCCTCACGCCGGCCCGCGACGCGCGGGTCGCCCAGCCACAAGGAGCCGCCTCGTGCTGACCCTGCATTGTCCCTGCTGCGGCGCGGATGCCGCCGAGATCGAGCTTGCCCCGGGCGGCGAGGCCCACCTGAAACGCGAGGGCCCCGGCAGCGCCGACGCCGCGCTCGAGGACTACCTGTTCACGCGCGACAACCCCAAGGGTGTCGTGTTCGAGCGCTGGCGCCATGCCTACGGCTGCGGCAAGTGGTTCCTGGCGGCGCGCAACAGCGTCACGATGGAGGTCTACGGCACCTATTCCGCCCAGACCCTCGAGCCGCCGCAGGACCTTCGCGACCGCATCGCGGCACGGGGCGCGTGATGCATCTTCTGGCTGAAAATATCCTCGGGGGAAGCGCGCCTCGGCGCGCGCGGGGCCAGACAGCCCCCGTCACCGCCAACACCAAGACAAGAGGTTGGGCATGAGCACGCGACTGGCCAAGGGTGGCCGCTTCACCGACCGCGACACGCAGATCGGCTTCACCTTCAACGGCAAGCGCTTCACCGGCCATGCCGGCGACACGCTGGCCTCGGCGCTGCTGGCCAATGACCAGGTTCTGCTCGGCCGCAGCTACAAGTTCCACCGCCCGCGCGGGCTTGTGGCCTCGGGGGCCGAAGAGCCCAACGCGCTCGTCGAGCTGGGGCAGGGCGCGCGCTTCGAGCCCGACCAGCGTGCGACCACGACCGAACTCTTCGACGGTCTCGTGGCGGACAGCCAGAACCACTGGCCGAGCCTCGAGCACGACGTCGGCGAAATCAACGCCAGGCTCGCACGGTTCCTCCCCGCGGGCTTCTACTACAAGACCTTCCTCTGGCCCCGGTCGTTCTGGAAGCACCTCTACGAGCCTGTGATCCGCAAGGCCGCCGGTCTCGGCAAGGCACCGCATCCCGAGACCCGCGACGTCGACCGCTACGAGCACTTCCATGCGCATGTCGACCTGCTGGTCATCGGCGGCGGCGTGGCCGGCCTGCAGGCGGCGAAGGTCGCGGCAGAGGCCGGGGCGCAGGTGCTGCTGCTCGAACAGACCGCTCACTGGGGTGGCCGTGCGCCGGTCGACGGCGGCACGATCGAGGGCATGGAGCCCGAGGCCTGGATCGAAAGGACCGTGGCCGCGCTCGAGGCGATGGACAACGTCCGCCTGCGCCTGCGCTGCATGGGCGCCGGGGTCTACGACCACGGCTACGTGCTGGGCTACGAGCGCGTCACCGATCACCGGCCGGGCGCCAAGGGCCCGCGTCACCGCCTGTGGCGGATCCGCACGAAGCAGGTGGTCACGGCCACCGGCGCCATCGAGCGCCCGTTGAGCTTTGCCGGAAACGACGTGCCGGGCGTGATGCTCGCCTCGGCGGTGCGCGACTACGTGGTCAACTACGGCGTGGCGCCGGGCGCACGGACCGTGATCGTCACCAACAACGACGATGCCTACCGCACGGCCATGATCCTCAAGGACGCCGGTCTCGAAGTGCCCGCGATCCTCGACGCGCGGCCCATGGGCGGCGGCGCGCTGATGCAGCAGGCCCGCGACATGGGCATCCGGGTCGAGCCCGGGCGCGCGGTGTCGAAGGTGCTGGGCAGGACCCGCGTCACCGGGGTTGCCACCTGCAACCAGGACGGCACGGGCGCCATGCTCGAGGAAATCCCCTGCGACGCGGTGGCGATGTCGGGCGGCTGGTCGCCGGTGGTGCACCTCTGGTCGCATTGCGGCGGCAAGCTGTCCTGGGACAACGATGGCGCCTTCTTCCGCCCCGACGCCGGCCGTGCGCCGACCGGGGCTGACGGCAAGCCCTTCGTGATCGCGGCAGGGGCCGCCAACGGCTTCCTGAAGCTGCCCGAGACGCTGGCCTGTGCCGACGGGGCCGGGAAGGCCGCCGCGCAGGCACTTGGACACGGTTTCGCCGAGACCGCCGCGCCGGCCGCCGAGGTCACCGCCGAGACGCCGCTCGAGCCGGTCTGGATCATGCCGCGCAACGCGCGCCCCGATCTCAAGATGAAGGCGTTCCTCGACTACCAGAACGACGTGAAGGTGTCCGACGTGCAGCTCGCCGCCCAGGAGGGCTACGAGAGCGTCGAGCACACCAAGCGCTACACCACGCTCGGGATGGCCACCGATCAGGGGAAGCTGTCGAACATCAACGGCCTCGCGATCCTGTCCGACGCGCTGGGCACGCCGATCCCGCAGGTGGGCACGACGACCTTCCGTCCGCCCTATACCCCGATCAGCTTCGGCGCCATCGCGGGCGAGGCGCGCGGCGAGATCTTCCAGCCGCTGCGGCAGACCCCGATGCACGCGTGGCACGCGGCGAACAACGCCGCGTGGGAGCCGGTCGGCCACTGGCGGCGGCCCTACTGCTATCCGCGCCCGGGCGAGAGCAAGCACGAGGCGGTCAACCGCGAGATCAACGCGACCCGCGAGAGCCTCGGGATGCTCGACGCCTCGACGCTGGGCAAGATCCTCGTGAAGGGCCCCGACGCGGGCGCTTTCCTCGACATGCTCTATACGAACAAGATGTCGACGCTGAAGGTCGGGCGCTGCCGCTATGGCCTGATGTGCAACGAGAACGGCTTCCTGATGGATGACGGCGTCGTCGTGCGCCTGTCCGAGGACAGCTTCCTGTGCCACACGACCTCGGGCGGGGCGGACAACATCCATGCCCACATGGAGGACTGGCTGCAGTGCGAGTGGTGGGACTGGAAGGTCTACACCGCGAACCTGACCGAGCAATACGCGCAGATCGCCGTCGTCGGTCCGAACGCGCGCAAGCTGCTCGAGAAGCTCGGCGGCATGGATGTCTCGAAGGAGACGCTGCCGTTCATGGCCTGGGCCGATGGTACGCTCGCAGATACGCCGGTGCGGGTCTACCGCATCTCGTTCTCGGGCGAGCTCAGCTACGAGATCGCCGTGCCCGCCAACCGCGGCCGCGCGTTCTGGGGCAAGCTGCTCGACGCCGGGCGCGAGTGGAACATCACCCCCTACGGCACCGAGGCCCTGCACGTCATGCGCGCCGAGAAGGGTTTCATCATGATCGGCGTCGAGACCGACGGCACGGTGATCCCGCAGGATCTGGGGCTCGACTGGGCGATTTCGAAGAAGAAGGACGACTTCCTCGGCAAGCGCGCGCAGGAGCGGCCCGACATGGCCCGCGACGACCGCTGGAAGCTCGTCGGGCTCGAGACGGTCGACGGTTCGGTGCTTCCCGACGGGGCCTATGCCATCGCACCGGGGCGCAACGCCAATGGCCAGCGCAACACCCAGGGCCGCGTGACCTCGACCTACTGGTCGCCCACGCTGAAGAAGGGCATCGCCATGGGCCTCGTGAAGCACGGTCCCGACCGCATGGGCGAGGTGATTTCCTTCACCGCCGAGGAACAGGACCACACCAGCGAGACGCTGACGACCGTCGAGGCGCGCATCGTCAGCCCGGTCTTCTACGATCCGGAAGGAGAGAAACAGAATGTCTGACGTCATGGCACCCATGGCCGGCGCGCGCAGCGAAGGCTTCTGCACCGTCGAGGCGCTGCCGCCGCAGGGCCAGATCAGCCTGCGCGGAGAGTTCTCCGACGCCTTCCGCGAGGCGGTCTGTGCCGTCACCGGCACCGGCTTCCCCGACATCCGCCGGTCCGCCGAGGCCGGGGATCGTGCGCTTCTGTGGATGTCGCCCGACGAGCTGCTGTTCCTGCTACCCTACGAGGCGGTGGCAGAGGCGCTCGCGCAGGTCGAAGAGCGTCTTGCCGGCCAGCATTTCGCCGCGACCGACGTCTCGGACGCCCGCGCCCAGTTCCGGGTGACGGGCCCCGCGCTTCGTGACGTGCTCGCCAAGGTCTGCCCAGCGGACGTCTCGCCCGAGGCCTTCGCCCCCGGAGACGTGCGCCGCTCGCGGCTTGCGCAGGTCGCGGCGGGCTACTGGCTGCGCGATGCCGGGACCGCGCAGGTCTTCGTGTTCCGGTCGGTGGGCGACTATGCCTTCAAGGTGCTCGGCGTCTCGGCCGAGGGCGGCGGCGAGGTCGAATTCCACCCCATCTGAGCGGGGGCGCACCGGGAACATCTTGCTTCGGCACACGTTTAAGCCATGACATCGCTTGACCTCGCGCCATGCGGGTCTAGGAATGATGAACAAATTCACTCTCGACCAAGAGGATATCCACTATGGCTTTCGAACTTCCCGATCTTCCCTATGCGCACGACGCTCTCGCTTCGAAGGGCATGTCGCAGGAGACCCTCGAGTATCACCACGACATTCACCACAACACCTATGTCACCACGCTCAACAAGCTGATCGACGGCACCGAGTGGGCTGACAAGTCGCTCGAAGAGATCGTCAAGGGCACCTACGACTCCGGCGCCGTGGCGCAGTCGGGCCTGTTCAACAACGCATCGCAGCACTGGAACCACACCCAGTTCTGGGAAATGATGGGCGCCGGCGACAACGCCATGCCGTCCGAGCTTGAAGCGGCACTGAAAGAGAGCTTCGGCTCGATCGAGAAGTTCAAGGAAGACTTCTCGGCTGCCGGCGCAGGCCAGTTCGGCTCGGGCTGGGCATGGCTCGTCAAGGACAGCGACGGTTCGCTCAAGATCACCAAGACCGAGAACGGCGTGAACCCGCTGTGCTTCGGCCAGACCGCGCTGCTGGGTTGCGACGTGTGGGAGCACTCCTACTACATCGACTTCCGCAACAAGCGCCCGGCCTACCTGGCGAACTTCCTCGACAACCTGGTGAACTGGGAAAACGTCGCGTCGCGCATGTAATCGCGATCGACCTGTCTTACGGGAAACCCCGCGCCGTTGGCGCGGGGTTTTCTTTTGCGCGGGTGCCGCTCAAAAGCGCTGACCTCCACCCGCCCCGACCGCGATCCCGCTGAACGGCGCGACATCCTCGTAGGGTGGGTTTTCAACCCACGCCCTGCCTGCATCACCTGCGCTGCGCGTTCCGGTGTCGAAAGGAGCGTGCCCGGAACGGGACCGCGCCCATGCCACGGTCTCTGCCGCCCGCGCTATCGAGCGTCGGTGCCGCGCGGGGCAGGGTGGGGGTGCAACCCGCCACGCCCTTGCTCACGCCTTCTGCCGCGTCCGCCATAGCGTGAAGAGGCCGGCCGCCACGATGATCGCGGCGCCGATGGCCACGTTCGGCCGCAGTGTCTCGCCGAAGACGGTCATCCCGAGCGTCGAGGCGAAGACGAGCTGCAGGTAGGCGAAGGGCTGCACCGCCGAGGCCTCTGCGACCTCGTAGCACTTGATGAGCGTGAAGTGCCCGGCCGCGCCGGTGATGCACAGCAGGATCATCCAGACCCAGTCGGGGCCGGTCATCGGCTCCCAGAACCACGCGCCCACCAGCGTCGCGGTGACGGCGCCCGAAACGCCGGTCCAGAAGAACGAGGTCGCGGCGCTGTCGCGACGGGCAGCGTAGCGGGTGAGCAGGCCATAGAGCGCGAACATCAGCGCTGCGGCCAGCGGCACGGCGGCCTTGGGCGAGAACACCCCGCCCGAGGGTTGCAGGATGATGATGACACCGATGAAGCCGATGCCGATGGCCGTCCAGCGCCGCCAGCCGACCTTTTCGCCGAGGATCGGGCCGGAAAGCGCCGCCACCAGCAGCGGGTAGGCGGTGAAGACGGCGTGGCTCTCGGTCAGGCCCAGCAGCACGAAGGCGGTGATCATCACCCAGATCTCGCCCACCAGCAGCACGCCACGGAAGGCCTGCAGCAGCGGCTGGGTGGTCGCCGCGGCCGCCCGGAGCCCGCCGGCCTGCCGGCCCGCGAGGGCGATGACGAAAGCCGCGAAGAACCAGTAGCGGATCATCACCACCATGTAGACATTGTACTCGGCCGAGAGGTGGCGCGAGATGCCGTCCTGCACCGCGAAGATGAAGGTGGTCAGCACCATCAGCCAGATGCCGAATCTCGTGTTCTGTTCCGCCATCAGCTGCGCTCCGCTATCGTCATGTGTCTCTTGCGGCCGAACCCGGGCGCCCGCGTCACCGCGAAGCCCGCGGCTTCGAGGGCGCGGCGCACGTGGCCTGCCGCGGTGTAGGTGGCGGCGGTGCCGCCGGGGGCCGTGTGCCGGGCGACCTCGGCCATGAGCCGCTCGCCCCAGAGCTCGGGGTTCTTGGCCGGCGAGAAGCCGTCGAGGAACCAGGCGTGCGCGGCACCGTCCCAGGCGGGCAGGGTCTTGCGGGCGTCGCCCTCGATCATTCGGAACCGCAGGTCGGGCAGCACGATCTCCTGTGCGCCGGACTGCCAGAAGGGGGCGAGTTCCGCCGCCACGCCGGCCAGCTCGGGAAAGGCGCCCTGCGCGCGGACCATGTCTGCGGCCGCCATCGGGAACGCCTCGAATGAGGTGAAGCGCAGCTGCCCCGCCTGGCCGCATTGTCGCCACAGGTGCAGCGTGGCGAGCAGGTTGAGACCGGTGCCGAAGCCCAGCTCGGCGACGTGGAAGCCGTCGCGGAAGCGGTCGGGCAAGCCGTTGCCGGCGAGGAAGGTGTGGCGCGTCTCGGCCAGCCCGTTCTCGAGCGAGTAATAGGGGTCGTCGAAGCGGGGCGACACGGGAACCCCGCCCTCGCGCCAATCCGGAGCGTCGGGCTCAATCGTCATCTGCATCTGTCCTGGAACGTCACGGGCCGCCTTGGCGCGCTCGGAGAGTCCGTTTGAAGGTCGAGTGGTCGGGGCCCGCGCACCCGGTCGGGAAACCGGTTCCCGTCACCGGGTTGGGGCTGTAGAACGGGCGCGACCATGAAGGGGAGGCGCGCGAATGGCAAGTGTGGACGTGACAGTGCGCGGTGCGGGCATCTTCGGCCTGTCGATCGCCTGGGCCTGTGTGCGCCGTGGTGCATCGGTGCGGGTCGTCGACCCTGCCGGGCCGGGTGCCGGCTCGAGCGGCGGGATCGTCGGTGCGCTGGCGCCGCATGTTCCCGAGAACTGGAACGAGAAAAAGGCGTTCCAGCTCGAAAGCCTGCTCATGGCGCAGGACTTCTGGGCCGAGGTCGAGGCCACGGGCGGGGTGTCTCCCGATTACGCGCGGAGCGGGCGCCTTCAGCCGGTGGCCGATGCGCGCGGGCTCGAGCTGGCGCGGGCGCGCGAGGGCACGGCACGGGCGCTCTGGAAGGACGCGGCGGTCTGGGAGGTGATTCCGGTCGCGCAGGCCGGCGCCTGGGCGCCGATCACCGAGACCGGCTGGCTGATCCGCGACACGCTCAGCGCGCGCATGTCACCGCGCCGCGCGGTGGCGTCGCTGGAAGCGGCCTTGCGGGCCATGGGCGTCGAGATCGTGATCGAGGCCCCCGACGCGGGCCGCGTGCTCTGGGCGACCGGCTGGCGGGGGCTGACGGAACTGTCCGAGACCTTCGGACGCAACGTCGGCGGCGGTGTGAAGGGGCAGTCGGTGCTGCTGCGCCATGACGCCGGAGAGGTGCCGCAGATCTTCGCGGGCGGGCTGCACATCATCCCGCATCACGACGGTACGGTGGCGCTCGGCTCGACCTCGGAGCGGGAGTTCGACGACCCCGCCGCCTGCGACGCGCAATGCGATGCGCTGGTCGAGCGCGCGGTGGCGGCGCTGCCGCTGCTGCACGGGGCCGAGGTGGTCGAACGCTGGGCCGGGGTGCGCCCGCGCGCCAAGAGCCGCGCGCCGATGCTGGGCGCCTGGCCCGACCGGGCGGGGCACTACATCGCCAACGGCGGCTTCAAGATCGGCTTCGGCATGGCGCCCAAGGTGGCGCAGGTCATGGCCGAGCTTCTGCTCGAGGACCGCGACGCCATCCCCGAGGGCTTCCGCGTCGAGGATTCGCTGTAGGCTGGGCGATGCGCCCACCCGGCGCAGACCCAAGGGGCTGGTTTTCAACCCACCATGGGCGTCAGTCGAACTTGCGCGACGGCGCGAGCACCTTGGCCTCTCCGACGACGACCTTCTTGCCGTCGACCGAGCAGTGGCATTCCAGCGTGACCCGCCGCTTGGCGTGTTCGATATCGACGACCTTCACCTCGGCATAGACGACATCACCCGGGCGCACCGGGGCGAGGAACTTCAGCGTCTGGCCAAGGTAGATCGTGCCGTGGCCGGGCAGCTGCTCGCCGATCACCGCAGAGATCAGCCCGGCCGTCAGCATGCCGTGCGCGATGCGGCCCTCGAAGATCGTGTCGTGGGCGTAGGCGTCGTCGAGATGCACCGGGTTCCGGTCGGTCGAGACCTCGGCGAAAAGCTCGATGTCGCGATCCGTCACCTCTTTGCGCAGGTGGCGGGTCATCCCCATCTCGATGTCCTCGATGCAGATCGTGCCGCGCGGGAAGTTGTCCAACATCTCAGCCTCCATGGCTTTCGCCTCGTAATAAATACGCGACGAATGCCGCGATTTCGGTAACTTTATTACTTCGCGGGCGCAGAAAATCAAGGGTGTTTTCCGGATCCGAGACGAAAGAACCGGGGGGCGGCAGTGTGGCGGGGGGCTCAGAGCCCGCCCGCGAGCGCCGGGGCGAGCAGCCAGAGACCGGCCAGCACGAGCGCAATGCCCGCGCCCCGGCTCAGGGCGCGGGGCCAGGGCAGCAGCTTCTCGGCCAGCACGAACAGCGCCAGCCCGACGATCCACCACAGGTTCATGATGCCACCGACAAAGAGCAGCGCCATCAGCGCCCAGCAGCACCCGAGGCAGTAGCTCCCGTGGTCGAGCCCCATCCTGAGCGCGCCGCCCATGCCCGGGCGTCTGTGGGCGGCAAGGAAATGCGCGGGGCTGCGGCAATGCGCGAGGCAGGCGTCCTTCAGAGGCGTGAACTGGAAAATCCCGGCGGCGATCATCACGAGGCCCGAGAAGCCCGCGGATTTCACCGTCATCATCGCGCCATCGACAAGCCCGGCGCCTTCCAGCAGCCATTGCGCCGCGGCGGCCCCGGCCGAGAACAGGGCCCAGCACAGCAGGTAGCCCGCGAGGAAAGTCAGCCCCAGCAGGTGCGCCCGATCCCGCTCCGTGCCCCCCTTCTTGACCGCGACGAAAAGCAGGAGCATCGGCGCGGCGCTGGGGGTCATCATCGCGATCATCATGATCCACCACATGAGGAAGATCAGAAGCGCGTAGCCGGGGCTCCAGGCCGGGGCCATGCCCATCGACATGGGGGGCTGCCCGACCGGAGGCGCCATGCGCGTCATGTCCAGCGCGGTCATGCTCATGCCGACACCGAAGACGGTGTAGAGCCCCGCGAGCAGCACGATCACGGCCACCGCGAAGACGACGACAAGCGTGTCGCGCCGGGCCAGCGTCTCGGCCAGTCCGGCGCCGGGCGGTCGGTTCGACATCCCGGTCATCTCCCGCCCCCGTCAGGCGTGAACGACGCCTGCACCGGTCAGGTGCAGGTGCGCGATATGTGCGTGGCTCGCGGAATTCTTCAGCAGTTCGATCGCGGCATCGCCGGTTTCGGTCGAGCCGCAGGCAAAGGCGGCGCTGCTGAACTCGAACCCGTGGGGCAGGTTGACCCGTACGTGATGCGGCTCGCCGCTGACGATGTTGGGGATCGGCTTGATGTCGGTCGAGAACGCCGAGGCGGCCTTGATCGAGCCGATGCCGGTCTCCTCGTCATAGCTCATCTCGATGGTGCCGGTGAGCGTGGGGTGACGGTTCGGGGACATCGCGCCGAAGACGAACCACATGGTGGCCATCTCCTCGGTGTCCTCACCGGTCATGATCTTCTCGAGGGCCTCGCGCTGCGCAGGCGTTGCAGATTCGTCGATGATGAGCTGCATCTGGCCGTTGCCCTCGTGCACGGCACCGGGCCACTTGTAGAGCGTCGCGGCCTTGAGACCGCTCAGGTCGATGTCACCGTAGTGCCCCTCGGTGATGTCGAAGGCGACGGCGGCCTCGCAGGTGCCGTCACTGGGGGGCTGGCTGAACTGGCACGGGCAGCCGAACGCGCAGTTGCAGTTGGCAAGCTCGAGCGCCTTGATACTCCAATCGGTCATGTCGAAAATCTCCTGGCAACAGGTTGGCATTTGCAATGCAGGCCGTGGCCGGGAAATTGACTGGGACTCGAACGGTTACGCTACGTTTGGCCACGCCGTTTACGTAGCGTAACCCATTTCAAATGAGTTTCAAAACTCGGCATGTGTCCCGCCGCGCGTTCGCGGCGGGACCCGGTGGCGATCAGGGTCCGCTCGGGAAAAGGTTCAGCGCAGGAAACCAATGGAGTAGGTCGCGCCCACGCCTTCCTTTTCGAGGAAGTCGAGCAGAGCCTTCTCGTGCGGCTGCCGGTCGGTGCGGGTCTCTTCGGCAGCAAGCCCACCGGTCACGAACAGCGAATCGATGTCCTCTCCCTGTGCCCCCTGGATGTCGGTGCGCACGCCGTCCCCGATGGCGAGAATGGTCGGGTCCGACAGGTCGGGGGCAACCTCGGCCAGCCGGCGGCGGGCAAGGTCATAGATGGGCGGATGCGGCTTGCCGAAGTAGAGGCTCTCGCCGCCCATCTCGGAGTAGAGCGCCGCGAGGGCGCCCGCGCACCATTCGCGGTGATCGCCGCGGTCGACGACAACGTCGGGATTGGCACAGAGCAGCTTCAGCCCCTTCTGCTTGGCGAGCAGGAATTGCGGGCGCATCTCGGCGGGGTCGGCCTTTGCGTCGAAGAGGCCGGTGCAGACGATGCCCTCGGCCTCCTCGAGCGCCACGCGCTCGACCTCGACCGGGTTCTCGATCAGCTTCATCGGTTCGAAGAACGGCAGCTCGGCCTCGGTTCCGATGAAGTAGACCTTGCGGCCCACGGCGCCCTCGAACATCGCCGCGCGGGCGGAATCGCCCGAGCTCGCGATGTTGTCGAAGCAGTCGTCCGGAATGCCGAACCCCTCGAACTGCTTGTAGACCTCGGCGCGGCCGCGCGGCGAGTTGGTGACCAGCACCACGACGCCGCCCTGCTTGCGGTAGGCCCGCAGCGCCTCGACGGCCTCGGGATAGGCGGTGACGCCGTTGTGCAGGCACCCCCAGAGGTCGACGAACATGGCGTCATACTGGTGGGAGATGTCGGACAGGGCTTCGATAATCTGCGTCATGGATACCTCGGGGGAGAGACTGGTCGCGCCGTTGTTACGGGGGCGGGCCGGGCTTGGCCAGCCCGGCGGCGCCTTAGAGATCGACCGTGACCCGATAGCCGAAACGCACGCTGTCGCCGGGCGCGAGGGCAAGGCTGAACGGGCGTTCGGAGATCTGTGGCGAGGCACCGGTTTCGGCGGCCATGCCGTGCCACGGCTCGACGCAGAGATAGGGCGCGCCGGGAATAGTCCAGAGCGCGAGGTTGGGCAGGTTCTCGAAGCGGAAGGACAGCTGCGGGCCCTCCGGCACGCCGTAGCGCAGCGTGTCGCCGGCGCCCTCGGGAAAGATCATCGCGTCGGCCTCGAACTGCGTGGGGTCGAGCACCAGCCGCCCCTCGTCGAAGGGCGAGGCATGGCGGTCGGGGGGCAGCAGCCCGTCGCTCAGCCGCGCCAGCGCGGGCTCGGCGCCGTTGGCAAGAAGCACCTCGTGCGGAAGCCCCTTCGCGCCGGGCAAGGGCCAGGCAAAGGCCGGGTGGAAGCCGAAGCCGAAGGGCATCTCGCGGTCGTCGTGGTTGGTGATCTCGACTCCCACCGCGAGCGTGTCGCCCTCGAGGCCATGCGTGACCGACAGCTCGAAGGCAAAGGGATAGAGCGTCCGGGTCTCCGCGTCATCGCGAAGGACATGCCGGCAGTGGTCCGGCCCGTGGTCGTCAATCGCAAAGGTCGCGCGCCGGGCAAAGCCGTGCTGGCGCATCTCGGCCTCGTGGTCGCCCACGGCGATGCGGTTGCCAGGCGCGCGCCCGACGATCGGAAAGAGGATCGGCGCCCGGCCGCTCCACCAGGTCGGATCGCCGTGCCACAGCAGGTCGTCTCCGGCGGCGGTGCGCAAGGTCTGCATCTCGGCGCCGAGCGGCGCGATCGTTGCGGAAAGCGCATCGTTTGCGATGCGGATGGTGTCGTCGGTCATCGGTGTCCTGGTCTCCTGCGCGTGGCCTCAGGGCCGCAGCTTGGCGCAGCGCCGGGGGGAAGGCCAGCGCTAGCGGTCGGGCGGGGTCCAGTCGGCGGGCGGCACCTCGCGCCGCCGCAGCCGCAGGGCAAGCCCGACGCTCACCCCCATCCCGATGGCGATTGTCAGATCCGTGAAGATCGTCAGCACCAGCGTCATCGCCAGCAGACCCCGGTCGCTGAGATGGCCTTGTGTGGCATGGGCGCGCCAGTGCTGCGGTTCGCTCATGTTCCAGGCGGTCAGGAGCAGCAGCCCTGCCAGCGCCGGCATCGCCAGCGCCGAGGCGAGCGGCGCCGCGATGAGCATCGCCAGCAGGATGGTGAGTGCATGCACGAGGCCGGCCACCGGCGTGCGCCCGCCGGCGCGGATGTTGGTCGCGGTGCGCGCGATGGCGCCGGTGGCGGGCAGCCCGCCGAACAGCGACGAGCCGAGATTGGCCGCCCCCTGCGCCAGCAACTCGGCGCCCGAGCGGTGCCGGTAGCCGGTCATGCGGTCGGCCACCATCGCCGAGAGCAGCGACTCGACCCCGGCGAGGAAGGCGATGATCAGCGCCGAGGGCAGCAGCTCGCGCAGGGTGCCGGGCGACAGGTCGGGCAGGGCGGGCATGGGCAGCCCGCGCGGCAGCGTGCCGAAGCGGTCCCCCAGCGTCTCGACCGGCAGGTCGAAGAGCGCCACGGCCCCCGAGGTCAGCGCCACCGCGACGATCAGCCCGGGCCACGCCGGGGCGAGCCGGCGGAACAGCGTGATCAGCGCAATGGTGGCGATGCCGATGCCGAGCGGCCATGCGGCGACCTCGCCCCGTGCGTCCCAGAGTGCCGCGAGTTTCTCGAGCGCGTCGGCGGGCATGGGGGCCGAGATGCCCAGCAGGTCCTTGAGCTGGCTCAGCGCGATGATGGCGGCGATGCCGATGGTGAACCCGTTGATCACCGGCTCGGGCACGTAGCGGATGAGCCGCCCCGCCCGCAGCGCACCGGCGGCCAGCAGGATCAGCCCGGCCATGAAGGTGGCGGTGACGAGGCCGGAAAAGCCGTGCTGGTCGATGACCCCGGCCACGACGACGATGAAGGCTCCCGTGGGGCCGCCGATCTGCACCCGGCTTCCCCCCAGCGCCGAGATCAGGAAGCCCGCGACGATTGCCGTCACCAGCCCGGTTTCGGGCCCCGCGCCCGAGGCGATGGCGATGGCAAGGCTGAGCGGCAGCGCCACCATCGCCACGGTCACGCCGGCCCAGAGGTCGGCGCGGAGGCTCTCGGCTGAGTAGTCGCGCAGGGTTGTCAGGAGCTTGGGTGTCATGCCTATCGCTACGCCCGGCGCGCGTTCCGGCGCAAGCGCCTTGCGGGCCGTGCGGCCGCGACACGGTGACCTGCCCGCGCCCCACGAACGAAAAAGGCGCCCCCGGACGGGAGCGCCTTTCGCATCTGTATGCGCTGGCGGATCAGACCTTGAGGTTCGGAATGATCTGCTTCTTGCGGCTCATCACGCCGGGCAGCACCACGGTGTCGCCATCGACGGAAACGTTGAAGCTCTTCTCGGCCACGCCCTTCACGGTGTCGTTCGGCACGAGGAGGGTCGCCTCTTCCTTGAGGATGTCGACGATGAACAGCAGCACCTCGTCGACGCCGTCCTCGGAGGCGACGGTCTTGAAGGTCTCCATCAGGCTGTCCTTGCGGCCGAGCGGGATCTCGGGCGCGGTGGTCTCGAGCACGGAGACGCGGAACTTGGTGCCGTCGACCGCATACTCCTTCGAGTCCATGCGGATCAGCTCGGCGTCGGAGAAGGCCGAGACATCGGACTTCGCGGCGAACATCTTCTCGGAAAGATCGCCGATCTCGATGCCGAGGTCGGAGGCGAGCTTGGCCGCGACTTCCTTGTCATGCCCGGTCGTGGTGGGCGACCGGAACTCCAGCGTGTCCGACAGGATGCAGGTCAGCGCCGCGCCCTTGATCGCGTCGGGCATCTTCGCCGCGTCGTCGCCCATCAGGTCGTAGAGAAGGGTCGCGGTGCAGGCGAGCGGGCGCACGGTGATGTCGATCGGACCCTTGGTCTCGAGACCGCCGACCAGCTTGTGGTGGTCGATGATGCCGCGGATGTCGGCCTTGTTGATCGACGCCGGAAGCTCGGCGGGGTTGTTGGTGTCGACGATGACGACGGGCGCGTCCTCGGCGACGTCACCGATGATCTCGGGCTTCTCAAGGCCGAAGTGCTCGAGCATGAAGGCGGCCTCGGTGTTGGGCTCGCCGAGCAGCACGGGCTTGGCGGCCTCGCCCTTCACCTCGTTGAGGTACCATGCCCAGACGATCGGGCTGCCGGTGCTGTCGGTGTCGGGGGATTTGTGGCCGAAAACCAGGGTGGACATCGCGGAAAAACTCCTTGGGTTCTGATCTCGATTTCGCGCGGGTTATAGGAGCGGGGCGGGTGGTTGTCACCCGCCGAAATGGGCCCCATGTGGCGGTGAGCGCAAACGTAGGACCCGCCGAATGGAACTCGCCCGAAAACCATGCGTTCGTATTCGGTAACGAAAGGATATTGTGAAATGAATACAGCCGCCAATGCCGCGCGCCTCGACCCCGCACTGGACGTTCCGCCGGAGCCGCGCCAGCCGATGACCGCAGAGCAGGAAGCGGACCTGCGTGCCCTCTCCGAGCGGGCGGGCGAGCCCTTCGATCCGGACCTGACCCAGCAGGAAGCAGACCAGCGCATCGAGCTGTTGCGGGCCGTCGTCTACTGACGGCTTGCGCCGGCGCCCCCAGTCTTTACGCATGAGGGGCTTCCTGCTATTCCGCTCCCACTAGATTGTTCAGCGTTGAACTATTATCGGGAGCGCAGCCTGTCATGTCGGACACTGCCCAGGAAAGCCTGCGCCAGGCGGCGCTGTTCTACCACGAAAATCCGAAGCCCGGAAAACTCGAGATCCGTGCCACGAAGCCGCTGGCGAACGGTCGCGACCTGAGTCGCGCCTATTCGCCCGGCGTCGCCGAGGCCTGCACCGAGATACAGGCCGATCCCAAGGCTGCTGCCCGCTACACCGCACGCGGCAACCTCGTGGCCGTGGTTTCGAACGGCACCGCGGTGCTGGGGCTCGGCAACATCGGCCCGCTCGCATCGAAGCCGGTGATGGAGGGCAAGGCGGTCCTCTTCAAGAAGTTCGCCAACATCGACTGTTTCGACATCGAGCTGAACGAGCCCGACCCCGAGAAGCTCGCCGATATCGTCTGCGCGATGGAGCCCACCTTCGGCGCCATCAATCTCGAGGACATCAAGGCCCCCGACTGCTTCATCGTCGAGAAGATCTGCCGCGAGCGGATGAACATCCCGGTCTTCCACGACGATCAGCACGGCACCGCCATCGTGGTCGGCGCCGCAGCTCTCAACGCACTGCACGTTGCCGGCAAGAGCTTCGAGGACATCAAGGTCGTCTCGACCGGGGGCGGTGCCGCCGGGATTGCCTGCCTCAACATGCTGCTGAAGCTTGGCGTGAAACGCGAGAACGTCTGGCTCTGCGACATTCATGGCCTCGTCCACGAGGGCCGCGAAGAGGACATGACCCCGCAAAAGGCCGCCTTTGCCCAGAAGAGCGAGCTGCGCACTCTCGACGAGGTGATCGAAGGGGCCGACCTGTTCCTCGGGCTGTCGGGCCCGGGGGTCCTGAAGCCCGAACAGGTCGCACGCATGAGCGATGCGCCGATCGTCTTCGCGCTTGCCAACCCCACGCCCGAGATCATGCCCGACGCGGTCCGCAGCGTCGCGCCCGACGCGATCATTGCGACCGGGCGGTCGGATTTCCCGAACCAGGTCAACAACGTCCTGTGCTTTCCCTTCATCTTCCGCGGCGCGCTCGACGTTGGGGCCACCGAGATCAACGACGACATGGCCGTGGCCTGCGTCGAGGGTATCGCGGCGCTGGCACGTGCGACCACCAGTGCCGAGGCCGCCGCCGCCTACCACGGCGAGCAGCTGACCTTCGGCCGCGACTACCTGATCCCCAAGCCCTTCGACCCGCGCCTGTCGGCGGTGGTGTCCTCGGCCGTGGCGAAGGCCGCGATGGACTCCGGGGTGGCGGAACGCCCGCTCGATGACATCCAGGCCTACAAGGAGCGGCTCAACCAGAGCGTCTTCAAGTCGGCGCTGCTGATGCGCCCGGTGTTCGAGGCCGCCCGGACCGCGTCGCGCCGCATCGTCTTTTCCGAGGGCGAGGACGAGCGCGTGCTGCGCTCGGCACAGGCGATCCTCGAGGAGACGACCGAGCATCCGATCCTGATCGGCCGTCCCGAAGTGATCGAGGCCCGCTGCGAGCGCATGGGGCTCGAGATCCGGCCGGGGCGCGACTTCCACGTGGTCAACCCGCAGGACGACCCGCGCTACCGCGACTACTGGGAAACCTACCACAGGCTCATGGCGCGCCGTGGCGTGACGCCGGACCTCGCCCGCGCGATCCTGCGCACCAACACCACCGCCATCGCGGCGATCATGGTGCACCGCGAAGAGGCCGACAGCATGATCTGCGGCACCTTCGGCGAGTATCGCTGGCACCTCAACTATATCACGCAGGTGCTGGGCAACGAGGGGCTGCGCCCGCAGGGCGCGCTGTCGCTGATGATCCTCGAGGACGGGCCGCTGTTCCTTGCGGACACGCAGGTCTGGACCGAGCCGAGCCCCGAGCAGATCGCCGAGACGGTGATCGGCGCGGCCCGCCACGTGCGTCGCTTCGGCCTGCTGCCCAAGATCGCGCTCTGCTCGCGCTCGCAATTCGGCAACCAGGCCGATGGCTCGGGGCCGCGCATCCGCGCCGCGCTCGAGATCCTCGACAGCCAGCCGCGCGACTTCATCTACGAGGGCGAGATGCACGTGGACAGCGCGCTCGACCCCGAGCTGCGCGAGCGGCTGATGCCCGAGAACCGCATGGAAGGCGCCGCGAACGTGCTGATCTTCGCGCAGGCCGATGCGGCGAGCGGGGTGCGGAACATCCTGCGCCTGAAGGCCGGTGCGCTCGAGGTCGGGCCGATCCTGATGGGGCTCGGCAACCGCGCGCATATCGTGACGCCATCGATCACCTCGCGCGGCCTGCTCAACATGGCAGCGGTCGCGGGCACCCCGGTCGCCAGCTACGGCTGACCTTTCGGCGCCGCCCGGGGCAGGGCGGCGCCCGACCGATCTGCGCGGTTTTCCCGCGATCCTCTCACCGGCCAGGGCAGGGCGTCACCGTTGGCGATCCGCGACGTGACTCGCTTGCGCGGATTTGCAGAACGCCTCTCACGCAAACTTTGCAAACCGTGCGAACCTTCGCAGGAACACGGCAAATTCCAGCGGTCTTTGCAAATGTTTGCAGGCCGTCCGGCTCGATTCCAGCAAAATTCTGCGGTGAAATGTCCTGCTATGCGGTAACATACTTGCTCAGCCATAGGCGCTTGCCTAAGCAAGTTACCCATAGGTGAGAGGAGGTGACCCCCATGGGCTACAACGATGTTTACGAAGCCTGGAAATCCGACCCCGAGGGCTTCTGGATGGAGGCCGCTCAGGCGATCGACTGGCACGAGGCCCCGTCGAAGGCGCTCTTCGACAAGGGCGGCGACATGTACGAATGGTTCGCCGACGGCATGGTCAACACCTGCTGGAACGCGGTGGACCGTCACGTCGAGGCCGGCCGGGGCGACGAGATCGCCATCATGCACGAGAGCCCGATCACCCATTCGAGCAAGGGCATCACCTATTCCGAGCTGCGTGACCGGGTCGCGAGCCTTGCCGGCGCGCTCAAGATGCGCGGCGTGGAAAAGGGCGACCGGGTCATCATCTACATGCCGATGATCCCCGAGGCGCTCGAGGCGATGCTCGCCTGTGCGCGCATCGGTGCCGTGCACTCGGTGGTCTTCGGCGGCTTTGCCGCGCACGAGCTGGCGGTGCGGATCGACGACTGCACGCCCAAGGCGATCATCGCCTCGAGTTGCGGCCTCGAGCCGGGCCGTGTCGTGCATTACAAGCCGCTGCTGGACGAGGCCATCGAGCAGGCATCGCACAAGCCCGAGTTCTGCGTGGTCTTCCAGCGCGAGCAGGAGGTCGCCAAGCTGATCGAGGGGCGCGACTTCTCGTGGCACGGCTTCCAGTACGGCGTTAAGCCCGCCGAGTGCGTGCCGGTCGAGGGCAACCATCCGGCCTATATCCTCTATACCTCGGGCACGACCGGTCAGCCCAAGGGCGTGGTGCGTTCGACCGCCGGGCATCTGGTTGCGCTGCAATGGTCGATGAAGAACATCTACAACATCGAGGCCGGTGACCGCTTCTGGGCCGCCTCGGACGTGGGCTGGGTCGTCGGGCACTCCTACATCTGCTACGGTCCGCTGATCGCCGGGGCGCAGACCATCGTCTTCGAGGGCAAGCCCATCGGAACGCCGCACGCGGGCGTGTTCTGGCGGATCATCCAGAACCACCGGGTGAAGTCCTTCTTCACGGCACCCACCGCGCTGCGGGCGATCCGCCGCGCCGATCCTGACGGCGAGTGGATCAAGCGCTACAAGCTGCATGACCTGCAGGCGCTCTTCCTCGCGGGCGAGCGCGCCGATCCCTCGACCATCGAGTGGGCGCAGAAGCACCTCGGCGTTCCGGTGATCGACCACTGGTGGCAGACGGAAACCGGCTGGGGCATCGCCGCCAACCCGATCGGGATCGAGGAGCTGCCCGTGAAGCTGGGCAGCCCGTCGGTGCCGATGCCGGGCTACGACGTGCGCATCCTCGACGAGGGCGGCCACGAGATGCCGGCGGGCGAGCTCGGGGCCATCGCGATCAAGCTGCCGCTGCCCCCGGGCACGCTGCAGACGCTGTGGAATGCCGAGGAGCGGTTCCGCAAGTCCTACCTCACGCAGTTCCCCGGCTACTACGAGACCGGCGACGCCGGCATGAAGGACGAGGACGGCTACCTCTACATCATGTCGCGCACCGACGACGTCATCAACGTGGCGGGCCACCGCCTGTCGACCGGTGCGATGGAAGAAGTGCTGGCCTCGCATCCGGATGTCGCGGAATGCGCGGTGATCGGCGTGGCGGACGAGCTGAAAGGGCAGATGCCGGTTGGCTTCATCTGCCTCAGCTCGGGCGTGGAGCGTGACCATGCCGAGGTCTGCAAGGAATGCGTGCGGATGGTGCGGGACCAGATCGGCCCCGTGGCGGCCTTCAAGCTCTGCGCCGTGGTCGAGCGCCTTCCCAAGACCCGCTCGGGCAAGATCCTGCGCGCGACCATGGTCAAGATCGCCGACGGCGAGAGCTTCAAGATGCCGGCGACCATCGACGATCCGGCGATCCTCGACGAGATCCGCGAGGCGCTGCAGGGTCTCGGTTACGGGAAGAAGGTGCCTGCCTGAACCTGACCCGTGAGACCATGAAGTGAACGCGCCGCAGGGAGACCCGTGGCGCGTTTTCCGTTTCCCAGATCAATGAGCGTGGTGGGCGTGATGCTCGTGCTCGTGCTCGTGCCCGTCGTGGTCGTCGCCACCGCCGTGATCATGTCCGGAATGATCCGTCATGCGCGGGTCCATCATGCCTTCCTTCACGCCGAAGCGGATGAGCAGAACGTTGACCGGATAGGCGGCGAACAGGCCGCAACTCAGCGACACGATCAGCGACGACCAGAACCGGATATCGCCCAACCCGGCGTCGCCCGCGAGCGTCAGATCGACCGTGATGGCAACGATCTCCATCACCGCGATCGAGGGCGTCTCTGCAAGGAAGGTGTCCTTCAGGGCCTTGCGTTTCGGCACACCGTCCTGAATCAGCGGACCCAGGGTCAGCAGGAACCCGACACTGTAGGCGAAGAGAAAGGTCATCGCGACCGTGCCGAAGGTTTCGAGGCGCAGCAGGCCGACAGCCAGCGTGAGACCGACGATCTCGCCCAGCCCGCAGCCCGAGTAGCAGTGCGCGACCGAGCGGAAGCTGCGGCGCCAGAGACCGTCGTCGGAGATCTCCTTGCGGCCGCAAGAGAGGTAGACCCACAGGCCAAGCGGACCCGAGTAGAAAACGGTCAGCGCCCAGACCAGCTTCATCAGGCTCATCAGGTGACTGTTCTTCGTTGCCAGATCGCGCAGCAGCCAGATCTCGCAGGGGATCATCAGAAGGGCCCAGATGATCAGGAACCATGGGGAGGAGAGAACGCTTTCGACAAGGGGCATGGAGACATCCTTTCTCCGTGACCAACGAGGCCGTCCGATACGAGTTCCCTCAAGCCAAGGCGTCAGGCTTCGTATAGTTCGAGCGGCAGCCCGTCCGGATCGGCGAAGAAGGTGAAGCGCTTGCCGGTAAGCGCGTCGGTGCGGATCGGCTCGACCGCAACGCCACCCGCCTCGAGCCGGGCCTTGGCCGCGGTCACGTCACCGACAGAAAAGGCGAGGTGGCGGAGGCCCCGCGCCTCGGGCCGGGTCGGTCGGCTCGGCGGTTCGGGGAAGCTGAAGAGCTCGAGCTGCCCGCCGCCCGGTATTGCCAGGTCGAGCTTCCAGCTCTGCCGCTCGGCGCGCCATGTTTCCGCGATGACCTCGAGACCGAGCGTGTCGGTATAGAAGGCCCGGCTCCGCGCGTAGTCGCTGCAGATCACGGCAACGTGGTGGAATCCTTCGATCATGTTGTTCCTCAGGTGCGGCGATCCGTGGGTATGGGCCACTGGACCGGATCCGGCACCGCGTCGCAAGCACTATGACCTGAAGCGTCGGCGGAAGCCTGACACGAAAAGACCCCGGGGAGGGAAACCCGGGGCCTTTTGGCACGTGCCTGCACTGCGCGTCAGGCGGAGTGCTTGGCGGCGAACTCGTCCACCTGTCTTTCTGCGTCATCCTTTGCAAGGCCGTAACGTTCCTGAACGATGCCGACCAGCTTCTCGCGGTCGCCCGCAGCGCGGTCCACATCGTCGTCTGTCAGCTTGCCCCAGTACGACTGGGTGTCGCCCTTGAGCTGCTTCCATTTGCCTTGAATCACATCCCAGTTCATCGGGTTGCCTCCTTTTCTCGGCGTCGCCCGCCTCGTCGCGGGGTTTCAGTCTAGGAACGCCGGAGAAAGGCCGCCGGTTCCACCGGTCAGACGAACTGTTCGCGGATCAGCCGTTCCTCGAGACCGTGGCCCGGATCGAAGAGAACGCGGTGCGCAACCGAGGGTTCGGACCGGATGTCGACACGCACCACGTCGCGTACAGACTGGCTGTCGGCCTCGGCCATGACCGGGCGCTTTTCGGCCTCGAGCACCTCGAAGGTCACCTCGGCGGCCTTGGGCAGCAAGGCGCCCCGCCAGCGGCGCGGTCGGAAGGCGGCCACGGCGGTCAGCGCCAGCACCTCGGCACCGATTGGCAGGATCGGCCCGTGCGCCGAGTAGTTGTAGGCGGTCGAGCCTGCCGGTGTCGCCAGCAGGGCGCCGTCGCAGACCAGCTCGGGCATCCGCAGCTTGCCGTCGACATGGATCGCCAGCCGCGCGGCCTGCGGTCCGGCACGCAGCAGCGACACCTCGTTGATCGCCAGCGCCCGGTGGTCGCTGCCGTCGGCCCGGTGGGCGCGCATCGACAGCGGGTTGATGACCGCCTCCTCGGCGGCGGCCAGACGCTCTTCGAGCGCGTGCTCGGAATACTCGTTCATCAGGAAGCCGACGGTGCCGCGATTCATTCCGTAGACCGGGGCCGCCAGTTCCTCCGT
Source organism: Salipiger sp. D13 (assembly GCF_003703915.1). Classification (NCBI taxonomy): domain Bacteria; kingdom Pseudomonadati; phylum Pseudomonadota; class Alphaproteobacteria; order Rhodobacterales; family Roseobacteraceae; genus Salipiger; species Salipiger sp. D13. Next base: position 858,739 of record NZ_ML112590.1, on the reverse strand, counting down.
GCGGTGCAGCGTGTGCAGCATGAAGCCGTCGCCTCCAAGCGCGACGATCACGTCGGCGCCCTTTTCGGCGTGGTTCCCATAGCGCCGGGAGAGCCCGGCCAGCGCAGATTGCGCGATCGGGGCGTTGGAGGCGCAGAAGGCGATCTTGAGAGACATGCAATTCCTCGGGCAGGGCCGCGTATTTCCGAAACAAGCACAAGTTCCACCGGGCTGCCAGACATGCCGCGGGATAATTCCGATATGCCGCTTTGCAGCCTTTGCGGCGGCGCCGGTTTCCTTTACGTAGGCGCACGTGACCAAACCATGACACCGGGAGACCCGCCTCATGAACGCCCCGCACCGCGATGATGGATTCTTCACCCAGTCGCTCGCCGAGCGCGACGCCGAGCTTTTCGCAGCCATTACCGGCGAGCTGGGTCGCCAGCGCGACGAGATCGAACTGATCGCCTCCGAGAACATCGTCTCCCGCGCCGTGATGGAGGCGCAGGGCTCGGTGATGACCAACAAGTACGCCGAGGGCTACCCGGGCCGCCGCTACTACGGTGGCTGCGACTGGGTGGACGTGGCCGAGAACCTCGCCATCGACCGCGCCAAGCAGCTGTTCGGCTGCGAGTTCGCCAACGTGCAGCCGAACTCCGGCAGCCAGGCCAACCAGGGTGTGTTCACCGCGCTGCTGCAGCCCGGCGACACGATTCTCGGCATGTCGCTCGATGCCGGTGGTCACCTGACCCACGGTGCCAAGCCCAACCAGTCGGGCAAGTGGTTCAACGCCGTGCAATACGGCGTGCGCCAGCAGGACAACATGCTGGATTACGACCAGGTGCAGGAGCTCGCCAACGAGCACAAGCCGAAGCTCATCATCGCCGGCGGCTCGGCCATCCCGCGCCAGATCGACTTCGCCAGGATGCGCGAAATCGCCGACAGCGTCGGCGCATGGCTGCATGTCGACATGGCGCATTTTGCCGGGCTCGTGGCGGCGGGCGAGCATCCCTCGCCGTTCCCGCACGCGCATGTGGCGACCACCACCACCCACAAGACCCTGCGCGGCCCGCGCGGCGGCATGATCCTGACCAACGACGAGACCATCGCGAAGAAGGTGAACTCGGCGATCTTCCCCGGTATCCAGGGCGGCCCGCTGATGCATGTCATCGCGGCCAAGGCCGTCGCCTTCGGCGAGGCGCTGGAGCCGTCGTTCAAGACCTACGCGCAGCAGGTCATCAGGAACGCCCAGGCGCTGTCGGACCAGCTCATCAAGGGCGGGCTCGACACCGTGACCCACGGCACCGACACCCACGTGGTGCTCGTCGACCTGCGCCCCAAGGGCGTGAAGGGCAACGCGACCGAGAAGGCGCTGGGCCGGGCGCACATCACCTGCAACAAGAACGGCGTGCCGTTCGACCCGGAAAAGCCGACCGTGACCTCGGGCATCCGCCTCGGCTCGCCTGCCGGCACCACCCGCGGCTTCGGCGAGGACGAGTTCCGCCAGATCGCCGACTGGATCATCGAGGTGGTCGACGGGCTTGCCGCCAACGGTGAAGAGGGCAATGCAGAGGTCGAGGCCAAGGTGCGCGGCGAAGTCACCGCCTTCCTCGAGCGCTTCCCGATCTACCCGACGCTCTGAACGGAGCCCCCAAGATTTTTCGTCCGAAAAATCTTGGGCCCCGACACCGGCGTGAAGATTTTTCGTCCGAAAAATCTTCGGCACTGACCAGAAAAAAGCCCCGGATCATGCGATCCGGGGCTTTGCCGTTCCGGCTGCAGAGCCGATCAGGACGGGTCCTTGGCGTAACGCAGGTAGGGCAGCTTGATGTCGAGCTCGCCGTATTTCTCCTTGGCGGCGGCGTCGTCGAGCGACAGCGCCACGATCACGTCCTTGCCGGTCTCCCAGTTGGCGGGCACGGCGAGCGGCTGCTCGTAGGTGCGCTGCAGGCCGTCGAGCGCGCGCAGCACCTCGGCGAAGTTGCGGCCCACCGACATCGGGTAGGTCATCATCAGCTGCACCTTCTTGTTGGGCGCGATGATGAACACCGAGCGCACGGTCGCGCTGTCGGCGGGCGTGCGGCCGTCGGGCAGGTAGGCATCGGCGGGCAGCATGTCGAGCGCCTTGGCCACCGCGAGATCCTCGTCGGCGATGATCGGGAAGCCGGCGTCGGCCCCCGCGGTGCTCTCGATGTCACCCTTCCACTTCTTGTGCTCGTCGACGCCGTCGACCGAGATGCCCATCACCTTGGTGCCGCGCTTGGCCCATTCGTCGGCCAGCTGTGCGACGGCGCCGAACTCGGTGGTGCAGACCGGGGTGAAATCCTTGGGGTGCGAGAACAGGATCGCCCAGCTGTCGCCGATCCAGTCGTGCAGGTCGTACTCGCCGAGGTCGGTGACGACGTGGAGGTTCGGAATCTCGTCGTTGATACGAAGTGCCATTGAACTGTCCTTTCCTGTGCAATTCGGTCGGTAACCGGCCTTGCGGTTTTAGATACGGTCCAGACTGCCAGTGTAAAGACCCCGCTTGCAGCTTCGCGAGCTCAGTGACAGTGTGTCGCCTACCGGGGAATTTGATCAAATTATGCATGACGGAGACGAAGCATGATCGAGAAGCGGCAGTTCTACATTGACGGAGCCTGGGTGGACGCCCGCGACGGACGCGACCACGCGGTGATCGACCCGGCGACCGAAGAGCCCTGCGCCACCATTGCGCTTGGCGGTCAGGCCGACACCGACGCCGCCGTGGCGGCCGCGAAGAAGGCGTTGCCGGGCTGGATGGCGACGCCCGCCGCCGAGCGCATCGCGCTGGTCGAGAAGCTGCTCGAGGCCTACAAGGCGCGCAGCGAAGAGATGGCGCAGGCGATGTCGCTCGAGATGGGGGCACCGATCGCGCTGGCACGCGCGAACCAGGTGGGGGCGGGTGCCTTCCACCTGCAGAACTTCATCGACGCGGCGAAGACCTTCGACTTCGAGGCGCCGTTCTCCGACGCCTTCCCCGACACCCGCATGATCCACGAGGCGGTTGGCGTCTGCGCGCTTATCACGCCGTGGAACTGGCCGATGAACCAGATCACCCTCAAGGTGGGCGCCGCTGCCGTCGCCGGCTGCACCATGGTGCTGAAGCCCTCGGAGGAAAGCCCGCTTTCGGCGCTGCTCTTCGCCGAGATGGTCGAGGCCGCCGGCTTCCCGAAGGGGGTCTTCAACCTCGTGAACGGTGACGGCGCAGGCGTGGGCTCGCAGCTCTCCAGCCATCCCGACGTCGACATGGTGAGCTTCACCGGCTCGACCCGCGCCGGCCGCGCCATCTCGAAGGCGGCGGCGGACACGCTCAAGCGCGTGCACCTCGAGCTTGGCGGCAAGGGCGCGAACCTGATCTTCGCCGATGCCGACGACAAGGCGGTGCAGCGCGGCGTGCAGCACATGATGCAGAACAGCGGTCAGAGCTGCAACGCGCCCTCGCGCATGATGGTCGAGGCCTCGGTCTACGACAGCGTCGTGGAGAAGGCCGCCGAGGTGGCCAAGTCGGTCAAGGTCGGCGCGCCCTCCGAGGACGGCAAGCACATCGGTCCGGTGGTGAACGCCGTGCAATACGACAAGATCCAGGGCCTGATCGAGACGGGCATCTCCGAGGGCGCGCGTCTTGTCGCCGGGGGCCCCGGCCGTCCCGAGGGATTCAACAAGGGTTTCTACGTGCGGCCCACGGTGTTTGCCGACGTGACGCCGGACATGACCATCGCGCGGGAAGAGATCTTCGGGCCGGTGCTGTCGATCATGAAGTTCGAGACCGAGGACGAGGCCGTCGCCGTCGCCAATGACACGCCCTACGGGCTGACCAACTACGTGCAGTCGCAGGACGTCGAGCGCCGTCACCGGCTGGCCCGGCAGCTGCGCTCGGGTATGGTCGAAATGAACGGCAAGAGCCGCGCCCCCGGTGCGCCGTTCGGCGGCATGAAGCAGTCGGGTAACGGACGCGAGGCGGGCATCCTCGGTATCCACGACTTCCTCGAGGTCAAGGCCGTGAGCGGCTGGGCGGCCGAGTAAGCAACGGACGGGCAGGCGGCATTCAGGTTGCCTGCCCGATCCCGGCGAGGGCACCGGATCTCGTGCCGGTTCGAGCGTATGGAAGGGGCGCGCCGGATCGACACAGCAGGCTCACAGAGCGCAGAAGCCGCGCTGGCGGTTTCGCCATTCACGCCGGTGACGCGTGTCAGCCGGATCATCGAAACGAGCGCGAGGTCGCTCGGACAGAGCGGCTGACCCAGACACGATTCCGAAGCTGGGGAAGTCTGGCCCGTCCAGCTTTTAGAACGGTGCCTTGGAGCGGAATTTCACCCCGTTGTTGCCGTCGGGGTGCGAGAGCCGCAGCTCTTCGGCGTGCAGCATCATGCGCGGGAAATTTCCGGCGGTTTCGGGGGCGTAAAGCGGATCTCCGAGGATCGGGTGGCCGAGCGCCAGCATGTGCACCCGCAACTGGTGGCTGCGCCCGGTGAGCGGATGCAGCCGCATCCGGCTCTCCTCGTCCGACGCCTTCAACACCCGGTAGTCAGTGACCGCAGGCTTGCCGGTCTCGTGGCAGACCTTCTGCAATGGGCGATTGGGCCAGTCGACGATGAGCGGCAGATCGACCGTCCCGGTCTTGCCCTCGACCCGGCCGGCGACCCGCGCGATGTAGGTCTTCTTGGTCTTGCGGGCCTCGAACTGCTGGCCGAGATGGCGCTGCGCGTGCGCGGTCAGGCCGAAGACCATCACCCCCGAGGTGTCGCGGTCGAGCCGGTGCACCAGCCGCACGGTCGGAAAGGCCTTCTCCAGCCGTGCGGTCAGGCAATCCGCCAGCTCGGGCCCCTTGCCGGGGACCGACAGCAGGCCGGCGGGCTTGTCGACCACGAGGATCTCGTGGTCGTGGTGCAGCACGGGAATCTCGCCCTGCGGCGGGGAATAGGTGGTGTCCATGCCGCTCCCTGTGGCAAATGCCGGCCCGCTCCGCAAGCCGGCACCGAGGCGGGGCAGGGGCTACATGCGCTCGATGGCGATGGCCGTGCCCTCGCCGCCACCGATGCAGATCGCCGCGACGCCGCGCTTCAGGCCGCGCGTCTCGAGGGCGTTCAGCAGGGTGACGATGATCCGCGCGCCGCTGGCGCCGATCGGGTGGCCGAGTGCGCAGGCGCCGCCGTTCACGTTCACGATGTCGCGCGGCAGCCCCATCTCGCGCATGAAGGCCATGGGCACCACGGCGAAGGCCTCGTTGACCTCCCAGAGATCGACGTCGGACTTCTTCCAGCCGATGCGGTCGAGCAGCTTCTGCGCGGCGGGGATCGGCGCGGTGGGAAAGAGGTTCGGCGCCTGCGCGTGGCTTGCATGGCCGAGCACCCGGGCGCGGGGCGTGGCACCGCTGCGCTCGACCTCATCGAGCGTCGTCATTACCAGCGCCGCCGCGCCGTCGGAAATCGACGAGGAGTTCGCGGCGGTCACCGTCCCGTCCTTGCGGAAGGCGGGCTTGAGGTGGGGGATCTTCTCGGGCCGTGCGCGGGCGGGCTGCTCGTCGCGGGTGATGACCTCTTCGCCGGTGCGGGCGTGCACCGTGACGGGCGTGATCTCGCGCGCGAAGGCGCCCGAGCGCTCGGCGTCGAGGGCATTGTCGAGCGAGGCGATGGCGTATTGATCCTGCGCGTCGCGGGTGAACTGGAAGGCCTCGGCGCAATCCTCGGCGAAGGTGCCCATCAGCCGCCCCTTGTCGTAGGCATCTTCGAGCCCGTCCAGGAACATGTGGTCGATCACCTGCTTGTGGCCGATCCGGGCGCCGTCTCGCATCGCGGGCAGCAGGTAGGGCGCATTGGTCATGCTCTCCATGCCACCGGCGATGATCGTTCCGGCATGACCGAGTGCCAGCTGGTCGAACGCCATCATCGCGGCTTTCATCCCCGAGCCGCACATCTTGTTGAGGGTCGTTGCCGGGACCGCCTCGCCGAGGCCGGCGGCGAAGCCCGCCTGCCGCGCCGGCGCCTGGCCCTGGCCCGCCGGCAGGACGCAGCCCATCAGAAGCTCGTCGACCACGGGGTCACCGGCCTCGGTCCGCGCCGCGCGGATCGCCGCCCCGCCGAGGTCGGCGGCGGTCAGGTCCGAGAACATCCCCTGAAAGCCCCCCATGGCGCTGCGGGCGGCGCCGGTGATCACCACATCGGTCATGCTGTCTCCTCCATCTCTCTTGCATATGAATACAAAAAGGTAAGGAATGTCGTCTAGCCTCTGTGGCGCAGGGTTATATCGGGGCCTGAAAGATGCAGCTCACCGTGACGGAAGCGGGCGACACGCAGATTCTCCGCGTGGAGGAGGCGCGGATCGATTCCGCAGTCGCCATCCAGTTCAAGGACGCCGTTCGCGCGCGGGTCTCGCCACGGGCGCGGCGGGTCGTGCTGGACCTCGGGCAGGTCGATTTCATCGACTCGAGCGGGCTTGGCGCTGTCGTCGCCGCGATGAAGGCGATGGACGACGGGCAGCAGCTCGATCTCGCGGCGCTGCAGCCGACGGTCGACCGGGTGTTCCGGCTGACCCGGATGGACACGATCTTCGTCATCCACGAAAGTGTCGAGGCGGCGCGAAACGCCAGCGTCGACTGATCGGCCCATCGGTAACAGGAGCCAGACCGATGCCGGATTGCTCCGATGAGACCGCGCAGCAGATGCTGGAGCTCTCGCTCGAGAGCTCCCCCAGGGCGGTGCGTCGCGCGCTTCTTCTGGCGATGCGGCCGCTCGAGGATCTCGGTTGGCCCGACGAGGCGCAGGGCAGGGTCCAGATCGTCCTGGCCGAGGCGCTCAACAACATCGTCGAACATGCTTATCGAGGGACGGCGGACGGCCAGATCCGGCTGCACATGACCGTCACCCCCAAGCTGGCGGAAATGCATCTGGGCGACGATGGGCATCCGATGCCGCACGGCGCGCTCCCGGCACCCCGCAAGATTGACATCGGCGGCGCTCGTTCGGCGCTGCCCGAGGGCGGGTTCGGTTGGGCCCTCATTCACCGGCTCTGCGCTCAGGTGTGCTATCAAAGGGATCACGGCGCCAACAGGCTCTCGCTTCGCGTTCGACGAGACCCGCGCCGCCAAGCAGCGGATGACACTCGCTGAGGCAATCACCCCGAAACCGCCGCAATGCCATCCCAATCCGGCCCGATTGCCGGGACATAAAGACAGGGTAGCTGCATATGGCTTCCCTCGGCGCCGCGTCGTTTCAGCCCCCACCCAGTGCGTGGCGTCGAGGACTACCTTCCCCCCTGACATCTCGAGACTGCCGCCAAGCCGCCAGATCCGGGCCATGCTCCGCCCGCAGCCGCCCGGTCGGTAGAAAGCGGCCATTGCGCCATGGCATTTCCCTGACCGGATCACATTTCCGCCCGAAATCGCTGCGATACAGAGAGGGTAGCTGCTAAAGGCTTCCCTCGGCGCTGCGTCGTTTCAGCCCCCACCCAGTGCGTGGCGCCGAGGTCTACTCTCCCCGCATCAGTGAATTATTCGAGCGCCCACTCGGCGTTTTCTTCCGGAATGCGACTGGGAGCGTGAGGCCGCCCAATCCCCGGAATTTCCACGCTTGTGCCCCATTCCAGCCCCGCGGCGTCGCGAAGCTCATTCCTGAACAGAGTGTAAACTTCAGGGAGAGCAAGGCATGTACAGTCCCGTCGCAGCCATGGAATCTTATATTTCCAATGCAGTCACCCTGAACGGGCGGGCGACCCGCTCGGAATACTGGTGGCCGGCGCTGGTCGTGGGCTCGGCCACCATCGCTGCAGGACTCGCCGACGCCATGACGGTGATGCGCGCGATGGAAGACGCGGCGCTGCCGCCGCTGGGGATCACCGCCTACTGGTCGCCCATCCTGTCGCTGGTGACCTTCGTGCCCAACTTCACCGCCGCGATCCGACGGCTGCACGACAGCGGCCGCTCCGGGGGCTGGACGCTGGTGACGCTGGTGCCCTTCCTCGGGGTCCTCGTCTACCTCGTGCTGCTGCTCATGCCCTCTGAGCGGCACGAGAACGCATGGGGCAGCCCGCGCGATCCCGGCGTCGCGCCCCCGCGGCCGCGTTCGGCAAGGCCGGCCGCCGAGGCGCAGGCGCGTCGCCCACTGGATGCCTACGCGGTGTTGCTTCAGGCTGCCGCGGAGCCATCACCGGAGGAAATCGCGCGGCGCAGGCAGGAGGTGCACGAGTACTTCATGCGCAACGTCTCGCGTCGCGCGACCACCTGAGCCAGCGAGGTCCGGGCGCGGTGCCCGGCCCGGTCGATTGCTCGTCAGTAGCTGTATTCGGAATAGATGCGGCTCAGGTCGCCGTTCCAGTCGCCCCGGTAATGGTCCAGCAGCTCGTCGGCCAGAACCTTGCCGCTCTCCACGCTCTCCTTGAGCGCGTTGAGGAAATGCGTCTCGTCCGGCAGCAGCCCGCCTGCGCCGGTGCAGCCGCGCGCCTTGAGACCGGCCTCGGCGATATCGAGGGTCTGCCTGGCAAGCTCGTGCATGTGGATCCCCTCGACACGGGCGTCGAGCGCCTGATCGGCGGCAGCGACGCGCAGCGCCTCGCGGGTGGGGGCGTCCCAGTCCTTTACCAGATCCCAGGCCGCGTCGAGCGCGCCCTGGTCGTAGGTCAGCCCGACCCAGAAGGCGGGCAGGGCGCAGAGCCGGCGCCACGGGCCGCCGTCGGCGCCGCGCATCTCGATGAACTTCTTGAGCCGTGCCTCGGGGAAGATGGTGGTCAGGTGGTCGGCCCAGTCCGACAGCGTCGGAACCTCGCCGGGCAGTGCCGGAAGCTCGCCCTTGAGGAAATCGCGGAAGGATTGTCCGAGCGCATCGACGTAGGTGCCGTCGCGGTAGACGAAATACATCGGCACATCGAGCGCGTAGTCGACGTAGCGCTCGAAGCCGAAGCCGTCCTCGAAGACGAAGGGCAGCATCCCCGTGCGATCCGAGTCGAGGTGCCGCCAGACGTAGGAACGGTAGCTCTTCATGCCGTTCGGCTGGCCCTCGAAGAACGGCGAGTTGGCAAACAGGGCGGTGGCGACCGGCTGCAGGGCCAGCGCGACGCGCATCTTCTTGACCATGTCGGCCTCTGAGCCGAAGTCGAGGTTCACCTGAACCGTGCAGGTGCGACGCATCATGGTGGTGCCGGTGGTGCCGACGCGCCCCATGTAGGCGTCCATGAGCTTGTAACGGCCCTTGGGCATCAGCGGCATCTCGTCGTGCATCCATTCCGGTGCCGCGCCGAGCCCGATGAAACCGACGCCGATCTCGTCGGCGATGTCCTTCACCTCGCGCAGGTGTTCGTTCACCTCGTCGCAGGTCTGGTGGATGGTCTCGAGCGGGGCGCCCGACAGCTCCAGCGCGCCGCCCGGTTCGAGCGAGACGTTGGCGCCGTCCTTTTCCAGACCGATGATGTGGCCGCCCTCGGACACCGGGGCCCAGCCGTAGCGGTCACGCAGCCCTTCGAGTACCGCGCGGATCGAGCGCGGGCCATCGTAGGGAAGCGGTTCATGGGTGTCGGTCAGGTAGCCGAATTTCTCGTGCTCGGTGCCGATGCGCCAGTCGTCCTTGGCCTTGCATCCGGCTTCGAGGTATTCCGCGAGTTGCGCTTGGCTCTCGATCGGCCCGCCGCCGGATTGAGGAATGGACATGAGGGCGCTCCGATTGTCTTGGCCGTATCGCGTTGAAGGTCAGGGATGGGCGGAATGCGCATCCTTGTCAATGCAGACGGAGGTGTGTGGATTTGCACGAAGGCGCCTCCCAGATGGTCACCGGGCGGGTGCCGTCGCGGCGCATCTCAGAGAGCATCCGCTCGGTGTGCAGACCGGGCAGTGTGGCGAAGGCATCGAAGAGCGCATCTGCACCCTCGGCGGTGAGCGGGATGGCAAGCGGCGGCTGGCCGGGCTGGCGCAGCAGCCAGTGCGGCGGTTTCGCGGAGGGGTCGAGAACGAGGGCCGACAGGGCCTCGAGGTCGGCGGCCCCGCCGGTCAGCGGGCCGAAGTAGGTGATCCGCCCCTCGACGATCTGAACCACGCCGGGCCCGCCCGCGCCGATGCGGAACCGGCCGCGCTGGATGCCGGCGATGACCAGCAGCAGGCCCACGGCGATGACCCCGTAGCCGATCCAGTGCAGCAGCCCGCCGCCGGTGAAGAAACCCCAGTAGACCCCCAGCGCGAGCACCGCGAGGCCGATCAGCGCCTCTCGCCATTGTGATAGCGCGGCCCGCGCCCCGGGCCGGATCATGCCCAGTCTCCGTTCTCGGCCTGCCAGAGCGTCAGCGCCGCGACCGCCGCCGTGTCGGCGCGCAGGATGCGGGGGCCGAGCGCGATGACGCGGGTCTGCGCCATGTCGCCCAGCCGGGCGCGCTCGGCATCGGAAAAGCCGCCCTCGGGGCCCACCAGCACGGCTGCCGGGGCAGGGGGGCCGGCAAGCGTCGCGGCGCGGCTGCCGGCCTCGGCCTCGTCGCAGAACAGCAGGCCCCGGTCGCCGGGCCAGTCGTCGATCAGCCTGTCGAGCCGGTGAAGCTCGGTGACCTCGGGCACGAAGAGCGCGCCGCATTGCTCCGCAGCCTCGAGCGCATGGGCCTGAAGCCGGTCCTGCCGGATCCGCTCGGAATTGGTGAACCGGGTCTGGACCGGAACGATGCGCCGCACCCCGAGCTCGACGGCCTTCTCGACGATGAAGTCGGTGCGCGCCTTCTTGATCGGCGCGAACAGCAGCCAGAGGTCGGGCGGCATCGCCTGCGGGCGCGTCTGCGCCTCGCATGTGGCCGTGCCGGCCTTCTTTCCCGCCTCGGTGATCTCGGCCAGCCATTCGCCGTCGGACCCGTTGAACAGGAGAACGCGGCCTCCGGCAGACATCCGCATCACGGAAAAGAGATAGTGGGCCTGATCCCGTGTCAGAGGGACCGGTTGTCCCGCCCCAAGCGGGTGCTCTACAAACAGGCGAACCTTCGCAGTCATGAGGCGCACCATATGAGCCAGCCCGGAACAACGCCAGAGGCAGAGACGACTGAAACCGCCGGACGGGTGTCGGACGCGGTCCGCGGCAACTGGGTCGATCATTATGCGCCCGCTTGGACGCGGCCCTACCTGCGGCTCAGCCGTGCCGATCGACCGATCGGGACATGGCTGCTGCTGCTGCCGTGCTGGTGGGGGCTGCTGCTGTCGATGGTCCACGATGGCCGCGCGGGCTGGTTCGACCTCTGGATCTTCGCCGGCTGCGGCATCGGCGCGTTCCTGATGCGCGGTGCGGGCTGCACCTGGAACGACATCACCGACCGCCACATCGACGGCTCGGTGGCGCGCACCGCCTCGCGGCCGATTCCCTCGGGGCAGGTGAGCGCGAAGCAGGCGCTGGGCTGGGCGGTGATCCAGTCGCTGACAGCCTTCCTGATCCTCGTGACCTTCCCGCCGATGGCCATCGCGCTGGGCGTGCTGGCGCTGGCGCCGGTGGCGATCTACCCGTTTGCCAAGCGCTTCACCTGGTGGCCGCAGATCTTCCTCGGCATCGCCTTCAACTGGGGCGCGTTGCTTGCGTGGACGGCGCATTCCGGCACGCTCGGCTGGCCGGCGGTGCTACTCTACCTCGCGGGGATGGCGTGGACGCTGTTCTACGACACGATCTACGCCCATCAGGACAAGGAGGACGACGCGCTCATCGGGGTGAAATCCACCGCCCGGCTCTTCGGCGACAGCGCGACGCCGAAATGGCTCGCGGGCTTCCTCGTGGCCTGCGTGTCGCTCATCGGGCTCGCCATCGTGACGGCCGTCCCGCGCGGAGAGATCCTGCAACTGGTGATCCTCATCGGCGGCCCCTGGGCGATGGGCTGGCACATGCTCTGGCAGATGCGCCGGCTCGACGTGAACGACCATGACCGCCTGCTGATGCTGTTCCGGTCCAACCGCGACGCCGGGCTGCTGCCCGTGCTGTTTTTCGCCGCCGCGCTGCTCGCCTGATTGCGTGGCGGTGCCCCGCCGCGTATCAGACCCCAAAACGATAAAGGACTCCCGGGCTCATGCGTCTTTCGAGATTCGCCATCCCCGCCGCGACCCTTCTTGCCGCCGCGATCCTCTGCCTGCTTGCCGCGTTCTTCGCATCGCGCCTGGTCGAGAACACGTCACGCACCGAGGTCGGCACAGCGCTGGACATGGCGGAACTGGACTGGGCCGAGGTCGACGTGAACGGGCTTCAGGTCTTTCTCATCGGCGAGGCCCCGGACGAGGCCGCGCGCTTCGAGGCGGTCACCGTCGCGGGCACGGTCGTCGATTCGGCCCGCGTGATCGACCAGATGCTGGTGGCAGAGCCCGACGATATCCGGGCGCCCCGCTTCTCGGTCGAGATCCTGCGCAACGACGAGGGCATCTCGGTCATCGGGCTGGTGCCCGCCGACACCGATCGCGAAGCGCTGATCGAACGGTTCCGCGGGCTCGTCGGCGAGGACGGCGAGGTCTCGGACCTGCTCGAGGTGTCCGATTTCCCCGAGCCCGAGGGCTGGGACGACGCGCTGACCTTCGCGGAGCGTTCGATGCACGACCTGCCGCGCTCGAAGGTCTCGGTCGAGGCCGGGCGCGTGCAGATCAAGGCGATGACCGACAGCGACCGCGAGCGCCGCGACCTGCGCGCCGATCTCGAGCGTCGCGCACCCGAGGGGATGGAGCTGGCGCTGGAGCTGTCGGCGCCGCGCCCGGTCATCACGCCGTTCACCCTGCGCTTCCTGATCGACGACGACGGTGCACGGTTCGACGCCTGCTCGGCCGACACCAAGGCGGCGCGCGACCGGATCCTCGCGGCGGCCCAGGACGCCGGCGTCGGCGAGGATGCGACCTGCCGTCTGGGCCTTGGCGTGCCCACGCGCGAGTGGGCCGACGCGGCGGTGATGGGCATCGAGGCCGTCGCGAACCTGGGCGGCGGCTCGGTCACCTTCTCGAACGCCGACGTGGCGCTGCTGGCACTCGAGGGCACCGACCAGGCCGTGTTCGACCGGGTGGTGGGCGAGCTCGAGAACGGCCTTCCGGAGGTCTTCGCGCTCAAGGCCGTGCTGCCCGAGCCGCCCGAGGAAGAAGAGCAGGGCCCGCCCGAGTTCACCGCGACTCTCTCGCCCGAGGGCTCGGTGCAGCTGCGCGGACGCATCAACTCGGAAATCAGCCGCCAGACCGCCGACAGCTTCGCCAAGGCGCGCTTCGGATCCGAAGCCGTTTACACCGCGGCCCGGGTCGACGACACGCTGCCGTCGGGCTGGCCCGCGCGCGTGCTCGCCGGGCTCGAGGCGCTGGGCGAGCTGTCGAACGGCGTGGTGCGGGTGACGCCCGACCTCGTGAGTGTCGCGGGCAATACCGGCAACTCGGACGCCAACGCGGTGATCTCGGGGCTGCTGGCCGACAAGCTGGGCGAGACCGCCGATTTCGAGATCGAGGTCACCTATCAGGAGAAGCTCGACCCGACGCTGGGTATCCCGACGCCGGAGGAATGCGAGGCGCAGATCGTCGACATCATCGGCGACCGCAAGATCACCTTCGAGCCGGGCTCGGCCAACCTCGACGCCTCGGCCAAGGACGTGATGGACGACATCGCGGAGCTTCTGAAGCTCTGCGGCGACATCCCGCTCGAGATCCAGGGCCACACCGACAGCCAGGGCCGCGAGTCGATGAACCAGCAACTCAGCCAGGAGCGGGCGCAGTCGGTCCTCAACGCGCTGCGCAACCGGATGGTCCTGACCGCCTCCTACCGGGTGACGGGCTACGGCGAGGAACAGCCCATCGCCGACAACGACACCGAGGAAGGGCGCGAGGCGAACCGCCGGATCGAGTTCAAGCTGGTCCGCCCCGAGCCGGTCGAAGAAGAGCTGACCACGCTGGAACAGCTTGAAGAAGCCGCCGAGGCAGGCGATACCGAAGAAGAAGGCGCGCAGGCAGACACCGCAGAAGACGCGCAAGGCACCGAAAACGGGGCAGAAGGGGCAGGAGAATGAACAGGACCGAATTCGTGATCGCCACGGCGATCATTCTCTTCGTGGCCTTCTGCATGGGCTGGTTCGCGAACTGGCTGGTGCATCGCATCAAGCGGGTCAGCCAGGCCGACGTGGACCAGCTCGAACGCATGAGCCAGGAGCTGCACGAAGCGGAAGAGACCCGCGACCAGGCGATTACCTACCTGCAGCAGCGCGAGGCGGAACTCACCAACCAGCTCGCCCAGACCGAGGCCGAGCTCTCTGCCGCCATGGATGGGCTGCGCGAAGCCCGCCGCGAGGCCGAGGAACTGCGCGCCTGGATCGACCGCGACAAGGGCGGCGCGGCCTGACCTTGCGGCGCCGCTGACGCGGCACGCGATCAGCCCCGGGCCGCCTCTTGGCGACCCGCGGCGGCGGGCGCCCGTGGCAGGCGGGTGTGGCCGGATCCCGGCCTTGCAAGGGTGGTATTACACGGCTGGCCGGGGCGTCTTTCCATTTCGCGCGCGGCCTCGTAAGAGGCTGGCGAAAGGAAGGTGCTTCATGTCCCATGTCACGCTTGTGCGCCACGGCCAGGCCAATTCCGCAGCGCGCGACGAGCTCTCCTATGACCGGCTGAGCGACCTTGGGCGACAGCAGGCGCGCTGGCTCGGTGGGCATCTGCGCGGCACCGGCGACCGCTTCGCCCGAGCCTATTGCGGCACGCTCACCCGGCACCGTCAGACCGCCGAGGAGATGGCGCTCGACCTCGAGGTGGTCGAGGACGCGCGGCTCAACGAGCTTGAATATTTCACCATGGCGCAGCTCTTCGCCGAGCAGCACGGCGTGCCGCTGCCCGGTGACCGCGAGGAGTTCATCCTCCACATGCCGCGTCTCTTCACCATGTGGCACGAGGGGGCGCTCGAGGGCGCGCCGGAGAGCTTCGCCGATTTCGAGGCCCGCGTCGGCGACGTGGTGCGCGAGATCTCGGAAGGCAGCGGGCGCGCCGTCGTGGTGACCTCGGGCGGCCTCATCGGCATGGCGATGCGGGTGACCATGGGGCTCGGGATGAGCGCCTTCGCCCACGCCTGCATCGCGATCGAGAACACCTCGATGCACCGCTTCCAGCCGCTCGCCACCGGGCTGGCGCTGACCCAGTTCAACGCGGTGCCGCATCTCGAGAGCGCCGACCGCGCCCACGCCCGGACGCATCTCTAGAGGCTTCGGCTTTCACCGCCCGGGCGGCTGCGCTAGCGTGGCGCCGAACAGACGGAGAGAGACGATGACACATCTCTGGGTGCGCGCCGAACAGCGCCCGAACGAGGACCGCGTCGGTATCACGCCCGAGGGCGTGGCGGCGCTGATCGCGCAGGGCATGCGCGTGACGGTCGAGGACAGCCGCACGCGCATTATCGGCATCGACGCCTACCGCGCGGCCGGCGCCGAGATCGCCGTCGAGGCCAGCTGGCCCGAGGCGCCGCGCGACGCGCTGATCTTCGGCCTCAAGGAATTGCCCGAGGACGGCACGCCGCTGGTGCACCGTCACATCATGTTCGGCCACGCCTACAAGGGGCAGGCTGCCGGGCAACGGCTGCTGAAGCGCTTCGCGGAGGGCGGCGGGGCGCTCTACGATCTGGAATACCTCGTCGACGACGACGGCCGCCGGGTTGCCGCCTTCGGCTACTGGGCCGGCTACGCGGGGGCTGCGGTGTCGCTCTTCGCCTGGGCCGCGCAGCAGGCGGGCGGCATCTGCGCGCCGGTCTCGACCTGGCCCAATTCCGCCGAGATGGAGGGCGACCTCGCCTCGGCGCTGGAAGGCGCGGCGGGCGCCGACAGACCGCGCGCCATGGTCATCGGGGCGCTGGGGCGCGTCGGCACCGGCGCGAGCGATCTTTGCGAGAAGATGGACGTGCGCGTGACACAGTGGGACATGGCCGAGACCGCACACGGCGGGCCTTTCCCGGAGGTGCTGGCGCACGAGCTCTTCCTCAACTGCATCCTCGCCCGCCCGGGCACGCCGGTCTTCGTGCCGGCTTCGGCCCCCACCGGCCCGCGCGCGCTGCGGGTGATCGGTGACATCGCCTGCGATCCCGACAGCGACTTCTCGCCCGTGAAGGTCTACGACCGGGCCACCAGCTGGGAGGCGCCGGTGCTGCGCGTTCACGAGACGCCGCCGCTCGACGTCATGGCGATCGACAACCTGCCCTCGCTGCTGCCGCTGGAGAGCAGCCGCGATTTCGCCGGGCAGCTGCTGCCGTGGCTGGCGCGGCTCGACGCGCTGGATGCGGGTGTCTGGGGCCGGGCACATCAAACCTTTCTCGACCACAAACCGGAGACGACGACATGATTCACTGGTGCGGAACGGGGCTTTCGGCGGTGCCGGGGCTGCGACGGCTCATCGAGGCCGGCCACGATGTGACGGTGTGGAACCGCACCGAGGAAAAGGCCCGCGACGCCGTCGGAGACCTCACGGACAACATCCGCGTCTTCGATCCGACGATGCTCAAGGAAGTCGTGGAGGCCGGCGACGTTGTGGTCTCCATGCTGCCGGCGACCTGGCACGTGCCGCTGGCCGAGATGGCGGTGGAGCAGGGCGCGCATTTCGTCTCGTCGAGCTACATCGCGCCGGAGATGCGCGACCTCGACAGCGCGGCGAAGGCCGCCGGGGTCTCGCTGGTCAACGAAGTCGGGCTGGACCCGGGCATCGACCACCTGATGGCGCATGACCTGATGCGGGCCTACCGCGAGTCCGATGCCTTCGATCCCGAGAACGTGCTGAGCTTCCACAGCTACTGCGGCGGCCTGCCGAAGCACGCCAACGCCTTCCGCTACAAGTTCTCCTGGGCGCCGGTCGGCGTGCTCAAGGCGCTGCGGTCGCCGTCGCGGTCGATCCGCCAGTTCTCGGAGCTGGAGGTGTCGCGGCCGTGGGACGCGCTGGGGCGCTACGATGCGCCGCTCGATCCGCCCGAGACCTTCGAGGTTTACCCCAACCGCGATTCCCTGCCGTTCATGGCGGAATACGGCTTCGAGCCCGGCTGGAAGGTGAAGGACTTCGTGCGCGGCACGCTGCGCCTGAACGGTTGGGCGGAGGCATGGAAGGATGTCTTCGCGACAGTCGAGACGGCGGACGACGCGGCGCTCGAAGAGCTTGCGGCGGAGCTTCTGGCCGAGAACGCCTACGAGGAGGGAGAGCCCGACCGGGTGGTTCTCTGCGTCTCGCTGGAGGCGGCGAAGGACGGTGTGCCGGTCTGGCACAAGACCTGGGTGATGGACGCCTGGGGCGACGCACGCGGCAACGCCATGGGGCGGCTGGTTTCGGTTCCGGTGTCGCTGGCGATCGAGGCGGTGCTAGCCCGCGAGATCCCGGCGGGTGTCTCGGCGGCGCCGTCGGATCCGAAGCTGGTGGGCCGCTTCCTCGACGAGGTGCAGGTCCTGGCGCAGCGGCTCATGCGGGTCGACCAGGTCTGAGAGCTTGGCCGGGGAGGGGTGCAAACCCACCCTGCGCCGGGTCGCGCCGTTTCGGTCGGAGGTCGCAAACAGGCGCGGTGTCAGTGAAGGGGGCGGGCTTTCGGGCCTGCCCCTTTTTGCGTGCGGTGACGGCATGACGGCGCGGCCCGCGGGGCAGGGCCCAAATGAAAAGAGCGGACCCCGGGGCCCGCTCTGTTGGTCGCGTAGGGTGGGCGATCCGCCCACCCGAATGGTGCCGGGCTCAACCGCCCCAGACGTAGACGGCGGCGAAGAGGAACAGCCAGACCACGTCGACGAAGTGCCAGTACCAGGCCGCGGCCTCGAAGCCGACGTGCTTGGTGGGCGTGAAATCGCCCTTCATCAGCCGCAGCAGGCAGACGAAGAGGAAGATCGTGCCGATGATCACGTGCGCGCCGTGGAAGCCGGTCGCCATGAAGAAGTTGGCGCCGTAGATGTTGCCCGAAAAGCCGAAGGCCGCGTGGCTGTACTCGTAGGCCTGGAAGATCGAGAAGATCACGCCGAGCACGATGGCGATGGTCAGGCCCCACTTCATGTCCTGGCGGTTGTTCTCATGAACGAGCGCGTGGTGTGCCCATGTCGCGGCACAGCCCGAGAGCAGCAGGATCATGGTGTTGATCAGCGGCAGGTGCCACGGGTCGAAGGTCTCGATCCCGGCGGGCGGCCAGACGCCGTCCTGTGCGGGCGAGTTCGGGCCCATCGGGTACATGGCGTGCTTGAAGAAGCTCCAGAACCACGCGAAGAAGAACATCGCCTCGGACATGATGAAGAGGATGAAGCCGTACTTCAGGCCGATCTGCACGACAGGCGTGTGGTCGCCGACGCGGCTCTCGGAGATCACGTCGGACCACCAGCCGAACATGACGTAGAGCACGCCGACGAAGCCGGCGAGGAAGATCCAGGGGCCGCTGTCGTGCATCCAGAGGACCAGTCCAAAGAGCATGACGAACGAGGCCACCGCGGCCATG
Source organism: Salipiger sp. D13 (assembly GCF_003703915.1). NCBI lineage: Bacteria > Pseudomonadati > Pseudomonadota > Alphaproteobacteria > Rhodobacterales > Roseobacteraceae > Salipiger > Salipiger sp. D13. Next base: position 840,377 of record NZ_ML112590.1, on the reverse strand, counting down.
AACGGCCAGATGGAGGGGTTCAGAATATGGTAGTCGTGGTTCTTAGCGTGCGCCATCTTGTTGTCCTTCGTGTCCCTCGTTGGTGCGGCGATCAGTTGACGGACGTTTCGTCGTCCGCGGTCTTGTCATCGAGCGCGGCCTGCACGTCCTCGGGCAGGTCGATCTCGTAGAAGGTATAGCTGAGCGTGATGTGCTTGGTGTATTTCGCGTCGCGGTCGTCGACGATCTCGGGGTCGACGAAGAAGCTCACCGGCATCTGCACCCGTTCGCCGGGCATCAGCACCTGCTCTGTGAAGCAGAAGCACTCCACCTTGTTGAAGAAACCTCCTGCCTCGTAGGGGTAGACGTTGTAGGAGGCTTGGCCGGCGATCGGCCGGTCGGTGGGGTTGTAGGCCTCGTAGAAGGCCAGCCCATCTTCGCCGATGCGCAGGGTCATCTCGGTCTGCGCGGGCTTGAATTCCCACGGGAAGTCGCGGTTCACCGAGCCGTCGAAGCGGACCTTGATGGTGCGGTCGAGGATCTCGCCCGCCGGGCCCTCGGCGACGTTGGTGGTGCCCGCGAAGCCGGTCACCCGGCAGAACCAGTTGTAGAACGGGACCGAGGCCCAGGCCATCGCGCCCATGAAGAGCACGACCCCGACGAGCATCAGGAGCGTCTTGTTCTGCTTCTCAATTGCCATTCTGCACCTGCGCGTCACGCTGCAGCGCGGCGGAGAAATTGCCGTTGGTGACCTTCACCACGGTCATGCCGAAGACGATGGCGATGAAGGCCGCCAGCAGCAGGCCCACGCCCACGTTCCGGCCCAGCCGCCGCTTGTGCAGCTCGTGTTGCTTGGAAATGCTCATCACCAGCCTCCCAGACCGAAGCGCGACAGGCCGGCCTCGACCAGGATCGCGCCGAAATGCGCGAAGAGGTAGAGCAGCGACAGCTTGAAGAAGCGCTTCTCGGTCTTGTAGTTGTCCGTTTCCGACGCCGCCTCGTCGCGGCGGAAGATGTCCCATGCGCCCTTGATGAAGAGCGCGTTCAGCACCAGCGCCACTGCAAGGTAGACCGGGCCGCCGACCGATGTGAAGGCGGTGCCCACGGCCAGCGCGGCCAGCAGCAGGGTGTAGACGAGAATGTGCACGCGGGTCGAACGGCGCCCGTGCGTGACGGTCAGCATCGGCACGCCCGCGTCGTCGTAGTCCGAGCGCATGAACAGCGCCAGCGCCCAGAAGTGCGGCGGTGTCCACATGAAGGTGAGCGAGAACATCAGGATGGCCTCGACGCTCACCGAGCCGGTCGCGGCGGCCCAGCCGATCATCGGGGGGAAGGCCCCGGCGGCGCCGCCGATCACGATGTTCTGCGGCGTCGAGCGCTTCAGCCACATTGTGTAGATGACCACGTAGAAAAAGATGGTGAAGGCGAGCAGGCCACCGGCAAGCCAGTTGGTCGCGAGGCCGAGGAACACGCAGGAAAAGGCCGAAAGCGCGAGCCCGAGCCCCAGCGCTTCGCCCGGCTCGACGCGGCCGGCGGGGATGGGCCGCTTCGCGGTGCGCTTCATCACGCCGTCGATGTCCGCGTCCCACCACATGTTGAGCGCCCCCGAGGCCCCGCCGCCGACGGCGATGAACAGGATGGCGCAAAAGCCGATGAACGGGTGTACCGGCACCGGCGCGGCCAGCAGGCCGACGAAGGCGGTGAACACGACCAGCGTCATCACCCGGGGCTTCAGCAGGGCGAAATAGTCGCCTAGCTGTGCCTCGCCGGGCTGGCTGCTGCCGAGGGTGCTGTTGGTGCTGAGATCGGTCATCGGGTCTTACGGTCTTTCAGGTCTTGGGCAGGGGAGAGCGCGCGCCCCGAGGTCGAGGGGCGCGCCTTGAGCCCGGATCAGGAGCTGGCCAGGTACTGGCGCACGTCGGTGTACCAGCCTTCTTCCTTGGACGCGGCAAGCCATGCGTCGTAGGCTTCCTGGCTGACGACCTTGACGGTGATCGGCATGTAGGCGTGGCTGATGCCGCAGAGTTCCGAGCACTGGCCGAAATACACGCCTTCGCGCTCCGCCTCAAACCACAGTTCCGCGATACGGCCCGGGACCGCGTCCTGCTTCACGCCGAAGGCGGGGATCGTCCACGAGTGGATCACGTCCGCGCCGGTGACCTGCATGACCACGGTGGCGCCCACGGGCACGACCACGGAGGTGTCGGTCGCGAGCAGCCATTCGTCGCGGGTGTAGCCGGCCTCGACCAGCTGCTCCTCGACCGCCGGGGTCAGGCGGTTGTCGCCGCCGGTGGCCGGGGCGCCGATCATGTAGCTGTCGTATGCGAGGTCTTCGCCGACGTATTCATACCCCCAGTACCACTGGTAGCCGGTGACCTTCACGATGACGTCGCCCTCGGGAATTTCCTGCTGCTTGAACAGGATCGGCAGCGAGAACGCACCGATCACCACGAGGATCAGGATCGGACCCACGGTCCAGGCGACCTCGACCGGAGTGTTGTGGGTGAAGGCGGACGGGTTGGGATTGCTGCGGCGGTTGTAGCGGATGAACGCGTAGATCAGCAGCCCGACGACGAGCACGCAGATCGCCGTGATGATGATGAGCAGCATCCCGTCGAGCCACTGCAGATCGCGCGCGAGCTCTGTCGCGGCGGGCTGGAAGCCGATTCCCCCCTGATGCGGCCGGCCCACCACTTCCAGGTCCTGGGCGATGGCGGGTGCGGCCAGTAGACTGGACATCAGTCCCGTCAGCATCGAAATCTTACGCATATGTCACCTGATCCGGTTGTCGTTCTTCTTCATTCGCAGGAGGATCAGCCCCGGGGCGGTGCACCCGGGAGGGTCCTCCTCCCTCTGTTCCGCTCTTTAAAAAGCACAGATCGTGTACCAAATAAAGCCGGTCGCTTGCGGCAAAAACGCGCTTTTTTTGATCTGGATCAAATAAGACGAGGAAATGATGCCCGACGCCCCTTTTCGCCCCTTTGAAACCGCGCTTGACATGGATCGCGCGCTGGCACAGCTGCGCGCTTCCCTCGACGGTGCCGAGGACGGCGAACTCTTTCTCGAACGGCGACGGGCGGAGGCGCTGGTGCTGGACGATGGCCGAATCAGGACGGCCAGCTACGACGCCTCCGAGGGATTCGGCCTGCGCGCCGTGAAAGGCGAGGTCACCGGTTACGCCCATGCCACCGAGCTTTCCGAAACGGCCATCCAGCGCGCGTCCGAGACCGCGCGGCTGGCGGTGGGCGATGGCGGGGGCGTGCTGGCCCCGCCGCCGGCGGGCACCAACCGCAAGCTCTACAGCGATGCCGACCCGATCGCTGGGCAGGCCTTCCCGGTAAAGATCGACACCCTGCGCGAGATCGACGCCTATGCCCGCGAGCTCGACCGCCGCGTGGTGCAGGTCACCGCCACCATTGCCGCGAGCTGCCAGGAGGTCGCCATCCTGCGCCCCGAGGGCACGCTGGTGACGGATATCCGCCCGATGACGCGCGTCACCGTCAGCGTGATCGTCGAGGAAAACGGCATCCGCGAGCAGGGCAGCGCTTCGGGTGGCGGCCGCTTCGCGCTCGACGGGCTGATCGCGCCCGCGGACTGGCAGGCCAAGGCGCGCGAGGCGCTCCGGATCGCGCTGGTCAACCTCTCGGCGGAGCCGGCCCCGGCGGGTGTCATGGACATCGTGCTGGGCCCCGGCTGGCCGGGCATCCTGCTGCACGAGGCGGTGGGCCACGGGCTCGAGGGCGACTTCAACCGCAAGGGCTCGTCGGCTTTCGCGGGGCTCATGGGGCGGCGCGTCGCGGCGCCCGGCGTGACCGTGCTCGACGACGGCACCATCCCCGACCGGCGCGGCTCGATTACCGTGGACGACGAGGGCACGCCTTCGGGCAAGAACGTGCTGATCGAGGACGGCATCCTCGTGGGCTACATGCAGGACCGGCAGAACGCGCGGCTGATGGGTGTCGAACCCACCGGCAACGGGCGGCGCGAGAGCTACGCCCATGCGCCGATGCCGCGCATGACCAACACCTACATGCTGGGCGGAGACGTGGCGCCGGGCGACATCGTGGCCGACCTCAAGGACGGGATCTGGGCGACAGGCTTCGGCGGCGGACAGGTCGACATCACCAACGGCAAGTTCGTCTTCTCCTGCACCGAGGCCTACCGCGTGAAGAACGGAAAGGTCGGCGCGCCGGTCAAGGGCGCCACGCTGATCGGTGACGGCGCCACGGCGCTGCAGCACATCCGGGCGATCGGCAACGACATGGCGCTCGATCCCGGCATGGGCAACTGCGGCAAGCAGGGCCAGTGGGTTCCGGTGGGCGTCGGCCAGCCGACGGTGATGATCGGCGGGCTGACCGTGGGCGGCGCCCAGACCTGATTTGAGCCGTAACGCGGCAAGGGCCGGTCTGGCTGCGCCTCTCAGGGCGGCCCGGTCGGCCTTTTTCGTTGGAGCCGCTGCTTGGTTTACCTGCAATTAAGAATGCGTGGTCTACGACTCTCCCTGCAAGCAGACGGGGCACAGGGATGACCGAGGACAGCAGCAGCTTATCTTCCACTCACCCCCCACTCCCACCCACCACGGAAGAGGATCGGTTCGCCTGGCTCCGTCTCTTGCGCTCGCGCCGTGTCGGCGTGATGACCTTCTGGCGACTCCTGGCAGAGCATGGCAGCGCGCAGGCGGCGCTTGACGCGCTGCCTGCCGTGGCCGCCGCCGCCGGGGTCGAGAATTACGCCATCTGCCCCGAGGGCGTGGCGCTCTCCGAGATGAAGGCTGCCAGGCTGCACGGCGCACATCTCGTGTTCCGGGGCGCGCCCGGCTATCCGCCGCTTTTGTCCGACATCTCAGACCCGCCACCGTTCCTCTGGGTCGCCGGGGCGCCCGCGACGCTCATGCGCCCGACGGTGGCGCTCGTGGGCGCGCGCAACGCCTCGTCGCTGGGCACACGGATGGCGCGTGCGCTCGCACGGGGACTGGGTGAGGAAGGCATCGTCGTGGCCTCGGGGCTGGCCCGTGGCGTCGATGCCGCCGCCCATGCCGCCGCGGTCGAGACCGGCACCGTCGCCGTGCTCGCCGGCGGCGCCGACGTGCTCTACCCGGCCGAGAACAGCCGCCTTGCCGAGCAGATCCGCGCCGAGGGCGGCGCCATCGTTTCGGAGCAGCCGTTCGGAATGCAACCGCAGGCGCGGCATTTCCCCGCTCGCAACCGCATTGTCTCGGGCATGGCGGCGGCCACCGTCGTGGTCGAGGCAGCGGCGAAGTCGGGCTCCCTCATCACCGCCCGCTGCGCGCTCGACGAGGGCCGCGAGGTGCTCGCGGTGCCGGGCCATCCGCTCGACGCGCGGGCAGGGGGCTGCAACATCCTCATCCGCGACGGCGCCCGGCTGGTGCGCAACGCCGCCGACGTGATCGAGGCCGTCGGGCCGCTGTTGTCGGGCCACGGAAAAGCGCCACGCGACGCGGTGCAGCCGGCCCTTCCATTCGAGCCGCCCCCTTCCGCAGAGACACCCGCCCAGCCGGTCATCCCGCCCGCACCGCCCGAGACCCGCAGCCTGCGCGACACGGCGGCACTTCACCGCGAGATCCTGTCGCGGCTCGGGCCCTCGCCGCTGGCCGAGGACCAGCTCATCCGCGACCTCGGCGCGCCGTCGGATCGCGTCTCTCCCGCGCTCACCGATCTCGAGATCGAGGGCCGCATCGAGCGGCGCCCGGGCGGGTTGCTGTCGCGGGTCTGAGCGCCCCGAAAGCCCCCCCGAACGCCCTGTGCCAAAGGGGGCGTGCCGCCTGCGACACGGAGGTCGGATTGACATTTCCCCCTTGCACCCCACATCTTGCGCCGCCATACGCGGCCCGCGCAAAAGTCCGTGGACGTCTCCCAGGAAAGGTGGTCACTTCATGCCTGTCGTCGTTGTCGAATCCCCGGCCAAAGCCAAGACAATCAACAAGTATCTGGGGTCCGACTACACCGTCCTGGCGTCCTACGGGCACGTCCGCGACCTGCCTCCCAAGGACGGATCGGTCGATCCCGACCATGATTTCGACATGAAATGGGAGATCGCGAACGACTCGCGCAAGCATGTCGCCGCCATCGCCGAGGCGCTGAAAACCGACAACGCCCTGATCCTCGCCACTGACCCCGATCGCGAGGGAGAGGCGATTTCGTGGCACCTGCGCGAGGCGCTGACAAAGCGCCGCTCGATCAAGAAGGACACCGACGTCAGCCGCGTGACCTTCAACGCGATCACCAAGACCGCGGTGACCGAGGCGATGCAGAACCCGCGCGAGATCGACGCGCCGCTGGTCGAGGCCTATCTTGCCCGTCGCGCGCTCGACTATCTTGTCGGCTTCAACCTCAGCCCGGTGCTCTGGCGCAAGCTGCCCGGCGCGCGCTCGGCCGGCCGCGTGCAGTCGGTCTGCCTGCGGCTCATCGTCGAGCGCGAGATGGAGATCGAGGCCTTCGATCCCCGCGAATACTGGCAGGTCAAGGCGCTGCTCAGCACCCCGCGCGGCCAGGAGTACGAGGCACGGCTCACCGTGCTGGGCGGCAAGAAGCTCGACCGGTTCGACCTCGAGAACGCGACGCAGGCCGAGCTCGCGGTGCAGGCCGTGGCCTCGCGCAAGCTCAAGATCGCCAGCGTCGAAGCCAAGCCCTCGACTCGCAATCCGTCGGCGCCCTTCATGACCTCGACCCTCCAGCAGGAGGCGAGCCGCAAGTTCGGCATGGGCGCGCGGGTCTGCATGAACGCGGCACAGCGGCTCTACGAGGCCGGGCACATCACCTACATGCGGACCGACGGCATCGACATGGCCCCCGAGGCGGTCGGCGCCTGCCGTGACGCCATCGCCGACCGCTACGGCAAGGAATACGTGCCGGGCAGCCCGCGCATCTACAAGAACAAGGCGAAGAACGCGCAGGAAGCGCACGAGTGCATCCGCCCAACCGACATGACGAAGGACGCGGCGAGCCTCAAGCTGCGCGAGGACGACCAGCGCAAGCTCTACGACCTGATCTGGAAGCGCACGCTGGCCTGCCAGATGGAGGCCGCGAGGCTCGAGCGGACCACGGTCGAGATCGCCTCGGAAGATCAGCAGGTCGGCCTGCGGGCGACCGGGCAGGTCATCACCTTCGACGGCTTCCTCAAGGTCTACGAAGAGGGCCGCGACGACGTCTCCGACGACGACGACAAGCGCCTGCCGCAGATCATGGAGGGCGAGCCCGCCGCCTTTGCCATGTCGACCCTGCAGGCGCAGTTCGACAAGGCGAGCGATAAGGGCGACGACGTGGTCGACAGCGGCAGCGCCGGCATGCAGGCCTCTTCGGCCGCAGTGCTGGCCGAAAACGGCGCCGTCCTCGCCACCCAGAGCCACACCCAGCCGCCGCCGCGCTACACCGAGGCGACGCTGGTCAAGAAGATGGAAGAGCTCGGCATCGGCCGGCCCTCGACCTACGCCAGCGTCATCGGCACGATCCAGGACCGCGAATACGTCCGCAAGGAGCAGAACCGCCTGATCCCCGAGGACAAGGGCCGGATCGTCACGATCTTCCTGCTGAACTTCTTCCGCAAGTATGTCGGCTACGAGTTTACCGCCGAGCTCGAGAACGAGCTCGACGAGGTCTCGGCCGGCGAGATGGACTACAAGGCGCTGCTGGGCAAGTTCTGGCGCGATTTCTCGGCGGCGATCGCCGAGACTTCCGAGCTGCGCATCGCCGAGGTGCTCGACGTGCTCGACGACGCGCTGGCGCCGCAGCTCTACCCGCCGCGCGAGGACGGGTCCGACCCGCGCATCTGTCCGAAGTGCGGGCAGGGGCGGCTGCACCTCAAGACCTCGCGCACCGGCGGGTTCGTCGGTTGCGGCAACTACCCCGAGTGCACCTACACCCGGCCCATCGCGGGCGAGGGTGCCGACGGCGAAGAGCGGCTGCTTGGCCATGACGACGGCGACGAGATCTGGCTGAAGGCGGGCCGCTTCGGCCCCTACGTCCAGCGCGGCGAGCCGACGCCCGAGAACAAGAAGCCGCCGCGCGCGTCGCTGCCCAAGGCGCGCGGGCAATACATGCCCGGTTGGTCGCCCGACGACATGACGCTCGAGAAGGCGCTGACGCTGCTGACCCTGCCGCGAGTGGTCGGGATGCATCCCGATGGTGGCGAGATCAAGTCGAACCTCGGGCGTTTCGGCCCCTACATCATGCACCAGGCCCCCGACGAGGAGAAACCGGTCTACGTCAACCTCAAGGAATTCCAGGAGGTTTTCGAGATCGGCATGAACCACGCGGTTGAACTGCTGGCCGAGAAGCGCGCGAATCCGGGCCGGGGGCGTGGCGCCGCGGCCAAGGCGCTCAAGCAGCTGGGTGACCATCCCGATGGTGGCAAGATCGCGGTCTACGAGGGGCGCTATGGTCCTTACGTGAAGTGGGAGAAGGTCAACGCGACCCTGCCCAAGGACAGCGAGCCCGAGGACGTGACGCTCGAGCAGGCGCTCGAGTTGATCGCCGAGAAGCAGGCGAAGAAGGGTGGCAAGAAGACCGCTGCCAAGAAGACGCCAGCGAAGAAGACGACGGCCAAGAAGGCGCCGGCGAAGAAGACCGCCGCGAAGAAGACCACCACGCGCAAGGCTGCGGCAAAGAAGCCGGCCGCGAAGACCACCAAGGCGTCCGACGACGAGTGACGCCCTGCGCGTGACGGTGGCGCGTGCGCCGCGGGCGGCGATTTTCCGCCCGGGCGGGCGTGCGCACCGATACGTGACTGGCCTTTGCGGGGGCCGGCGATAAGTAGCGCGACATCACCTTTGACAGCGAAAGGTCATGTCATGCCCGAGTCGCAGCTTACCCGTCGCGCCCTTCTCGGCGCGCTCGGTGCCACGCTCCTGATGCCGCTCGTGCCCGCCGTGGCGCGGGCCCAGACAATCCACCGAAACAACATCTCCAGTTTCCGCATGCAGGACTGGCGTGATCACTTCGATACGCTGGGCAAGGCGTGCATCGTCTGCGACACGACCTCGCGCGCGTTGCACTACTGGGATGCCACCGGGACCGATTACCGGGTCTACCCGACCTCGGTGCCGAAGACCGACGAGCTGACCAAGCGCGGATATACCGAGATCGTGCGCAAGAAGGTCGGGCCGTCGTGGACGCCGACGCCGTCGCAGCTCGAGCGTTTTCCCGACTGGGAACCGATCCCGCCGGGCCCGGACAACCCGCTTGGCACCCACGCGATGTACCTGGGCTGGCCCGCCTATATCATCCATGGCACGCACGACACCCGCAAGATCGGGCGTCGCAGTTCCGACGGGTGCATCGGTCTCTACAACGAGAAGATCGCCGAGCTCTTCCAGATCTGCCCCATCGGCACGCAGGTCCGCGTGATCTGAGCCGCGCGCGGAGCAGCCTTGGTCCGGCATCGGGCTGAGGTGCCGCTCGCGTTGACTCTGCTGCTGCGGCGCGGCACAACCTCTGGCAATAGCTTCAGGAGGGGAGAATTCCATGAAGAAAGTCTACGGCTCCGCCGCCGAGGCGCTTGACGGGCTGCTGCGTGATGAGATGCTCATCGCCGCCGGCGGCTTCGGCCTGTGCGGCATTCCAGAGCTTCTGATCGACGCCATCGTCGACAGCGGCGTGAAGGACCTGACCATCGCCTCGAACAACTGCGGCGTCGACGGGTTCGGGCTCGGCAAGCTGCTCGACACCAAGCAGATCAAGAAGATGATGTCGTCCTACGTCGGCGAGAACGCCGAGTTCATGCGGCAGTACCTGTCGGGCGAGCTCGAGCTCGAGTTCAACCCGCAGGGCACGCTGGCCGAGCGCATGCGCGCCGGCGGCAGCGGCATCCCGGGCTTCTACACCAAGACCGGCTACGGCACGCAGATCGGCGAAGGCAAGGAAGTGAAGGTCTTCAACGGCGAGCACTACATCCTCGAGGAAGGCATCTTCGCGGACCTCTCGATCGTGAAGGCGTGGAAGGCCGACACCAGCGGCAACTGCGTGTTCCGCAAGACCGCGCGCAACTTCAACCCGCCGGCCGCCATGTGCGGCAAGATCTGCGTGATGGAAGTGGAAGAGATCGTCGAACCGGGCGAGCTCGACCCCGATCACATCCACCTGCCGGGGATCTATGTGCATCGCATCATTCAGGGCGAGCACGAGAAGCGGATCGAGAAAGTCACGACGCGCAAGCGGGAGGAAGCCTGATGCCCTGGGATCGCAATCAGATGGCCGCGCGCGCGGCGGAGGAACTCGAAGACGGCATGTACGTGAACCTCGGGATCGGCATCCCGACGCTTGTCGCCAACTACGTCGGCGACAAGGAGATCACGCTGCAGTCCGAGAACGGCATGCTTGGCATGGGCCCGTTCCCCTACGAGGGCGAAGAGGACCCAGACCTGATCAACGCCGGCAAGCAGACCATCACAGAGCTGCCCAAGACGGCCTATTTCGACAGCGCCATGTCCTTCGGCATGATCCGGGGCGGCAAGATCGCCGCTGCGATCCTCGGCGCCATGGAAGTGGCCGAGAACGGTGACCTTGCCAACTGGATGATCCCCGGCAAGCTCGTGAAGGGCATGGGCGGTGCGATGGACCTCGTGGCCGGCGTGAAGAAGGTCGTCGTGGTGATGGATCACCAGAACAAGCACGGCGAGAGCAAGCTGCTGAAGGAATGCACGCTGCCGCTCACCGGGACGGGGGTGGTCGACCGGATCATCACCAACCTCGGTGTGCTCGACGTTGTCGAGGGCGGTCTGAAGATCGTCGAGACGGCGCCCGACGTGACCGAGGACGACATCCGCGCCGCCACCGAGGCGACCATCGTCAACTGATCGCGGCCCGGCGGGGTGGGCGGGACGCCCACCCTGACGCGCAGCACGGGGCGCAAGCTCTGGAAACGAAAAACGCGGCCCCGTCGGGGCCGCGTTTTTTTGTCAGACGGTTCGTCGCGCTCAGTTGGCGTCGGTCTTCGGCGCCTCGGCGGCGCTGGCGGCGGCCTCGGTCGTCTTCTTGGCAGCAGCCGTGGTCTTGCGCGTGGTGCTGCGCGCGGCCGACGCGCTCTTGTTGGTCGCGGTTTCCGTTGCCTTGGCCGCGGTGGTGGCGTTGGCGGTGGCGTCGTCCGCGACCTCCTTGCCAGCCGACATCATCAGCTCGAGCGTCTCGGCCTGCATGCTGCGCGCGACGTCGGTCAGCGCGGTCATGTGGTCGCTGACGCTGGTCATCTGGGCGCTGGCGAAATCGGCCATGGCCTGCGCGTAGTCGGTCGGCGCGGGCTTCGCCTTGGCCAGCTCACCCATGCGGCCGAGCGTTTCCATCGTCCAGCCCATCGAGATGTCGGTGGTCTTGCCGGCGGCGTCGAGCGCGATCGAGGTCGCCTTTTCGCTGTAGCCCGCGGAGGTCTTCCACGCGTCCTCGAACGCGGCGGTGTCCATCGGGAAGGCGCCCATCATTTCCTTGAGGGTCGCGGTGAAATCCTGGGAATTTGCCATCGTCTATCTCCTCCTTCGGGGATTCGCGGCGGTTGAACGCCAGTGGCGTCGGTCGAATATGTCATTTCTGCAGTGCAGCGATTCAACCCCTGCGTGCGCCGTTTCAGAAAACTTTCACGCACCTCCCGCCGGGCTGCACAAATGCCGGGCCGGGACCCGACGATCGCCGGAAGATGAAAAGGGGCGGGCTCGAGAATGCGAGACCGCCCCATCCAATTGCGCCGGGTTGGGAGGAGAGGGGCGCAATTCCGATCGCAGCGCCCTGAAAGGACGGGCGCCGTTACCGACTTACTTCGCGGTGGCCTTCTTGGCCGCCGAGGTCATGTCGTCGGTGGCCTTCTTCATGGCCGCGGTCGCGTCCTCGCTGAAGTCCTTGCCAGCCGCCATCATCAGTTCGACGGTGTCCATCTGGACCTTCTTCGCGATCTCGGCGTAGGCGGCCATGTTCTCGGCGGCGACTTCGGCCTGCGCGGAGGCGAAATCGGTCATTGCCTTGGCGTAGTCTGCCGGCTCTTTCTTGACCTTCGACATGTCGTTGAGCTTGGCGAGCGTGTCCTTGGTCCACTTCGCGGAAATCTCGGTCGACTTCTCGGCGGCCTCGAGCGCCACGGCCGAGAGCTTCTCGTTCAGGGTCGCGGTGGTCTTGAACGCTTCGTCCATCGCCTTGGTGTCGACGGGGAACGCACCCATCATGTCTTTCATGACGGTGGTGAAGTCTTGGGTCTTCGCGGTTGCCATTGCAAAAGTTCCTGTCTGTCTGCCCCGGGGGCCCACCCCCCGCATTCATCGGCTGACTTCAATATGAATGCTGCAGTGCAGCATTTCAAGGAAAATTTCTGCAACGCAGCACTAATGTGCAACTCGCTGAATTTATTGATTGGCCTTTACGCTGACGTAAGTTCCGGGCGCCGGGCAAAGCGGCGGATGCTCCGAATCGCCGGGCGTGCGAGCCGGAACCAGCTTGCCTGACCGCTTCTTGAGCCATGCCTCCCAGGCCGGCCACCACGAGCCCTCGTGGAAGTCTGCCTGCGCCTGCCAGTCGTCCGCCGAGAGCTTCAGGTCGGGGTTCAGGTAGTGACCGTATTTCTTCTTGCTGGGCGGGTTCACGATGCCGGCGATATGGCCGGACTGCGACAGCACGAAGGTCTTCGAGCGCGCACCCATCTTCTGCACGCCGCGGTAGCAGTCCTTCCAGGCGGCGATGTGATCGGTCTCGGCAGTGATCGAGATCAGCGGCACATCGACATCGGCGAGGTCGAGCGTCTCGCCCATCAGCTCGAAGCGGCCCTCGGAGAACTCGTTGCGCTGGCAGAGCCCGCGCAGATACTGCATCGCCATGCGGCCGGGCAGGTTGGCCCCGTCGCCGTTCCAGTAGAGCAGGTCGAAGGCCGGGGGCGTCTCGCCCATCATGTAGGAGCGGATCGCCGGCGTGTAGATGAGATCGGTGGAGCGCAGGAACGAGAAGGTGCGCGACATGATGAAGCTCTTGAGGATGCCGCTGCGGGCCACCTCCTGCTCGATCCCGTCGATGAAGTCGTTCTGCAGGAAGGGCGTGAACTCGCCCTGATCGCTGAAGTCGGTGAGCGTCGTGAAGAAGGTCGCGGACTTGATCTGCTTGTCGCCGCGCTTCTTCAGCAGCGAGAGCGTAAGCGCCAGCGTGGTGCCGGCGATGCAGTAGCCCACCGCGTTGATCTTCTCGACGCCGCAAATTTCGCGCACGAGGCGCATGGCTGTGAGGTAGCCGTCCTCGATGTAGTCCTCGAGCCCGACGTCGCGGTAGCTCTCGTCGGGGTTCACCCAGCTGACCACGAAGAGCGTGTAGCCCTGGTCGACGATCCAGCGGATGAGGCTGTTCTGCTGCTTCAGGTCGAGGATGTAGAACTTGTTGATCCACGGCGGAAACAGCACGATCGGCGTCTCGTGCACCTTCTCGGTGGTCGGCGAATACTGGATGAGCTCCATCATCCGGTTGCGCCAGACGACCTCGCCCTTGGCGGTTGCGATGTTCTCACCGATGGTGAAGGCCTCTTCGTCGGCCAGCCGCACGACGAGCTCGCCGTTGTTGGCTTCGAGATCCGCAACGAGGTTCTCGAGCCCCTTCACGAGGCTCGCGCCCTCGGTCTCGACCGCCTTCTGCAGCGCGTCGGGATTGGTGGCGAAGAAATTCGTCGGCGCCATCATGTCGGTGATCTGCTGCGCGAAGTAGCGAAGGCGGCGCTTTTCGGTGGGGTCGAGCTCCTCGATCTCGTCGACGGCGTTGCGGATCGCCTCGGCGTTGATGAGATACTGCTGCTTGATGAAGTTGAAGTAGGGGTGGCTGTCCCACAGCGGGTTCTTGAAGCGCCGATCCTTGGGGCCGGTGTCCTCGGGCGGGGCGAGCTTGCCCTCGGCCAGCGCCTGCTGCGCTTCCATGAAGTGCGACAGCGACTTGCCCCAGTAGCCGACCTGCTGCTCGAAGACCTTGGTGGGGTTCTTCATCCACTCTTGCCAGTAGGCCTGCATCGCCTCGGCGTAGAGGCCGGGCTCGGGGCCGTGCAGCGAATGGTTGATTGGCTTGCGCCGTGCAAGGGCGTCGAGCAGGCGCTGCGACAATTGCTCGATCTTGGCCATATTGGCCTCAAGTGCCTCGCGGTCCGGGCTGATGACGCCAGCATTTGTTGTCATGAGCACGAATCCCCCCTATCTTCCTCCTGACCGACATTAACGAGGCGCTTGCCTTGCGGTAAAGCGGCGAATTGGTTTGACAAAGGTAAGGTCCCGGTCGCAGTGGAAGGGGGCGCCGGGTCAGACTGCCCGAGCCGGCCACGACACAGGAGACTCGCTCATGCGCTACATGGCGACCTACGACCTGATGGAAACCCTTCGCAACACCAACCAGTGGCTGGGTGCGACGGCAAAGGCGATGGGGTCCTATCCGGCCCTCGCCGCGATCCCCAACCCGATGATCACCTGGATGACCGCCTGGGGCGAAGTCACCGAGCGCAGCTTCGAGCGCATGGTCGTCAAGCCGAGCTGGGGCATCCGCACCATCACCTGCAACGACGGCAAGGACCACCTCGTCCAGATCGACACGGTGGTCGAGAAGTCCTTCGGCAACCTCATCCACTTCAACGTGGTCGGACGCGAGGAGAAGCCGCGCAAGATCCTGCTGGTGGCGCCGATGTCGGGCCACTACGCGACGCTGCTGCGCTCGACGGTGATCTCGCTCATCCCCGATGCCGAGGTCTACGTCACCGACTGGAAGAACGCGCGCGACATCCCGGTCAGCTGCGGCAAGTTCGATATCGAGGACTACACGCTCTACCTCATGGACTTCATGCGCGAGATGGGGCCCGAGACCAACGTCATCGCGGTCTGCCAGCCGGCGCCGCTGACGCTGGCGGCGACCGCCTATCTCGCCGAGCTCGAGCCCGAGGCGCAGCCGCGCACGCTGACGCTGATCGGAGGGCCGATCGACCCCGACGCGACGCCTACGGACGTGACCGACTTCGGCAACCGCGTGACCATGGGCCAGTTGGAAGAGGCGATGATCCAGCGCGTGGGCTTCAAGTATCCCGGCGTCGGCCGGCTGGTCTACCCGGGACTTCTGCAGCTCACGTCCTTCATGTCGATGAACGCCGAGCGGCACTCGAAGGCCTTCAACGAGCAGATCCTGCGGGTGACGCGTGGTGAGGCCAAGGACCACGACGCCCATAACCGCTTCTACGACGAGTATCTCGCGGTGATGGACATGCCGGCGGAGTTCTACCTTTCCACGGTGGAGCGGATCTTCAAGAACGGCGAGATCGCGGCGAACGACTTCGTGGTCGACGGCCACAAGGTCGACATCGGCAAGATCACCGACGTGGCCGTGAAGACCGTCGAAGGTGCGAACGACGACATCTCGGCCCCGGGCCAGTGCGTTGCGGCGCTGGATCTCTGCACCGGGCTGCCGGCGTCGAAGAAGGCGAGCCACCTCGAGCCGGGCGCGGGCCACTACGGCATCTTCGCGGGCCGGAGCTGGCGCAACAACATCCGCCCGCTGGTGCTGGAGTTCATCGACGCCAACGCCAGCACGCCGCGCAAGGCGGCGACCGAGGCGGCCTGAGGCACGGCGTGACGCGGGGCTGTGCTGGCCCTGCGTTTCGGGCGCGTGGCGCCGGCAGGGCCGGCGAGGGGCCAGCCCCTCGCGCTCCCCGAGGGTATTTTCAAAGAGAAGAAGGGCCGGGCGTGAGGGCGTTCCGGCCCTTGTGTCGTGAGCGGGCGCGTGGTGCGGGCGTGCCTGCGGGCGAGGGCCCGTGCGGTGGTCCGGGCTGGGAGCGGGGCCGGTGCCTCGGGCCCTTGGGGGCGGGCGGCGGTTTCTGTCGTCAGTGCCCGTCGTAGGCACAGAGCGCGTGCACGTCCATGCCCATGTCCTCAAGCCGCTTGCGGCCGCCGAGCTCGGGCAGGTCGACGATGAAGGCGCAGCCGATGATCTCGCCGCCCAGCCGTTCCACCAGCTTGATGCCCGCCTCTGCCGTGCCGCCGGTGGCCAGCAGGTCGTCAACCAGCAGGATGCGCTCGCCGGGGGAGATGGCGTCGTCGTGGATCTCGACCACCGCCTCGCCGTATTCCAGCGTGTAGCTCTCGGCGATGGTGGCGGCGGGCAGCTTGCCCTTCTTGCGGATCGGCACGAAGCCCGCCGAGAGCTGGTGCGCGACCGCGCCGCCGAGGATGAAACCGCGCGCCTCGAGCCCCACGACCTTGTCGAAGCGCAGGCCCGCGTAGGGGTGCAGCAACTGGTCGATGGCCATGCGGAAGCCGCGCGGGTCGGCGAAGAGCGTGGTCACGTCGCGGAAGACGATGCCTTCGTGCGGGAAGTCGACGATGGCACGGATGTAGTCCCGGACCTGTTTCTGCTGGATCATGTCTGTCTCTCAGGCGGTGCGTCTCAGGGTGGCGGTGAAGAACCCCATCGCGATCAGCGCGAGGCCGCCCAGCCGGGTGAGCCAGGCGATGACCGCGGGCCGGGCGATGGCGCGGCGCAGGCGGTCGGCGGCGAGGGCATAGGCCAGCGCGTTGAGCGCCGCAAGGGTGACGAAGGTGCCGACAAGCAGCGCGAACTGCGGCAGCAGTGGCCGGTCGGGGGCGACGAACTGCGGCACGAAGGCGATGAAGAAGGCGATGCTCTTGGGGTTGAGCGCGGTCACCGTGGCAGCATGGGCGAAGACCCCGCGCGGCGAGGTGTCGGCTTTCGGCAGGGAGAGGCCATCGCTCGGGGCGCTGCGCAGGAGCCGGATGCCGAGCCAGACGAGGTAGGCAGCACCGATCCACTTGAGCGCGGTAAAGAGCGCGGCCGAGGTCATGACCAGCGCGCCGAGCCCGGCGAGCGACAGGGTCATCGCGGTGAAATCCCCCAGCGCGACGCCGCCCGCCGTGGCAAGCGCCACAGGGCGTCCGCGCGACAGCGCGTAGGACAGGATCAGCAGCACCGTCGGGCCGGGGATCAGCAGCAGCGCGGTCGAGGCCGCGACGAAGGCGAGCCAGAGATCGAGGCTCATGCCAGCACCCGTCCGGCGACGGCGTCGAGCTTCGCGAGCAGCGCCGGGTCGCGCTGCCCCGGCGCGGTGAGGATGGCATGGTCGAGGGCGCGATCGCATCCGTGCGGGCAGGGGGCGCGGTCGGCGCCCAGTCGCGCGGGCAGGCGACCGACCAGCGCGCGGGCCTTCTCGGCGTTGCCGGTGAGGGTGCGCACGATGTCGGTGATCTCGACCGCGCCGTGCTCGGGGTGCCAGCTGTCGTAGTCGGTCACCATCGCGATCGAGGCGTAGCAGAGCTCGGCCTCGCGGGCGAGCTTGGCCTCTGGCATGTTGGTCATGCCGATCACGTCGGCCCCCCAGACATCGCGATACATCCGCGATTCCGCGAGCGTCGAGAACTGCGGCCCTTCCATGGCGAGATAGGTTCCGCCTTCGTGCAGGGTGAGGCCGGCGTCGCGTGCGGCGGCGCTGCAGGCGGCGCCGAGCCGGGGGCAGGTGGGGTGAGCGACCGAGACATGCGCGACGCAGCCGGTGCCGAAGAAGCTCTTGTCGCGGGCGAAGGTGCGGTCGATGAACTGGTCGACGAGGACGAAATCGCCCGGCGCCATCTCTTCGCGGAACGAGCCGCAGGCTGAGACCGAGAGAACATCCGTCACGCCGAGCCGCTTCAGCGCGTCGATGTTGGCGCGGTAGGGCACCGAGGAGGGCGCGTGCACGTGGCCGCGTCCGTGGCGCGGCAGGAAGGCCATCGGCACGCCGTCGAGCCGGCCGGTCAGGATCTCGTCCGATGGCGTACCCCAGGGGCTGTCGACCGCCGTCCAGCACCTGTCCTCGAGAGCGTCGAGGTCGTAGACGCCCGATCCGCCGATCACCCCGATCATCGTGCCTGCCATCGTGCGCTGCTCCTGTCCCGTCATAGCCGCCGTTGTCGCCGTTGTCGGCGTCACGGGCGAGCTTGCACCGCCCGCGTGCGGATGAAAAGACGTCGTCCCGACGCCGGCACCGGTGCTGCCGCCGCACCGGCGGGCGGTCCGCGCTTCGCGATCACCGACACCGGCGCGAATCGGCGTCTGGTCACGCGTGCATCGCGTCTGCCCAAGCGGCAGGCCCTTCGGGCTGCAACATCATGCCGTTGCCCGGGGTGAACGCTAACGGGTGGCGTTTCAGGCCTGCCTGAAGTATTTGCGCCTTGCCCAGACGCAAAAGAACAGGATGACCGATGGCCAAGGCCCTTCTGGCGAGATTCGCCGACAGCATAACCATGCCCGATCTTCGGGTGGCGCCGACGACGGCGCTGTCCCCGGGACAGATCAAGACCGACGTCCTTTCCGGCCTGA
The DNA here is from genome assembly GCF_003703915.1 of Salipiger sp. D13. Taxonomy (NCBI): domain Bacteria; kingdom Pseudomonadati; phylum Pseudomonadota; class Alphaproteobacteria; order Rhodobacterales; family Roseobacteraceae; genus Salipiger; species Salipiger sp. D13. Next base: position 822,096 of record NZ_ML112590.1, on the reverse strand, counting down.
CCGTGGCGCTCGCGCTGGTGCCGGAGGCGGTGGCCTTTGCCCTGGTCGCGGGTGTGCACCCGCTGGTGGGTCTCTATGCGGCCTTTCTCGTGGGCCTCATCACCTCAATCTTCGGCGGCCGGCCCGGAATGATCTCGGGGGCGACGGGCGCGCTCGCGGTGGTCATGGTCGCGCTCGTCGCACAGCACGGGGTCGAATACCTGTTCGCGACCGTCGTGCTCATGGGGATCCTGCAGATGTTCGCCGGCGCGATGCACTGGGGCAAGTTCATCCGGCTGGTGCCGCATCCCGTGATGCTGGGTTTCGTGAACGGGCTCGCGATCGTGATCTTCATGGCGCAGCTGACCCAGTTCAAGCAGCCCGGCACCGCCGAGATCACCGGCCATGGCACCACCGGGGGCGAATGGCTGACGGGGATGCCGCTCTACATCATGCTTGGGCTCGTGGCGCTGACCATGGCGGTGATCTGGCTGCTGCCGAAGGTCACCAAGGTCATCCCCGCGCCGCTCGCGGGCATCGGTGTAACCGCCATCCTGGTGATCGTCCTCGGGCTCGACACGCCGCGGGTCGGCGACATGGCCTCGATCCAGGGCGGCTTCCCGCCGTTCCACATCCCGATGGTGCCGCTGAACCTCGAGACGCTGTGGATCATCCTGCCCTACGCGGTGATCCTCGCCGCCATCGGCCTGATCGAGAGCCTGCTGACCCTGAACCTCGTGGGCGAGATGACCGGCCAGCGCGGTGGCGCGAGCCAGGAGTGCATCGCGCAGGGCTTCGCGAACTTCGTCACCGGCTTCTTCGGCGGCATGGGCGGCTGCGCGATGATCGGCCAGTCGATGATCAACGTGAAGTCCGGCGGTCGCACCCGCATCGCCGGCATCGTCGCGGCGCTGTTCCTGCTGAGCTTCATCCTCTTCGCCTCGCCGCTGATCGAGCTCATCCCGCTGGCGGCGCTGGTGGGCGTGATGTTCATGGTGGTGATCGGTACCTTCGCGTGGAACTCGCTGCGCATCCTGTGGAAGGTGCCGCTGATCGACGCCTTCGTCATCATCCTGGTGACCGTCGTGACGGTCTACGAGGATCTCGCGGTCGCCGTGGTCGTGGGCGTGATCGTCTCGGCGCTGGCCTATGCGTGGAACAACGCGCGGCGAATCCACGCCAAGAGCTACGTCACCCCCGAGGGGGCGAAGGTCTACCAGATTCAGGGACCGCTGTTCTTCGGCTCCTCCGAGGGCTTCGTGGAACTCTTCGACGTGGCGAACGACCCGCAGTCGGTGATCGTGGACTTTGCCGACAGTCGGGTGGTCGACCAGTCGGCGCTGCAGGCGATCGAGGCCGTGGCGGCGAAATACGAGGCGGCGGGCAAGCGCCTGCAGCTGCGTCACCTGTCGCGCGATTGCCACCGGCTGCTGACCAAGGCGGGGCACCTGATGGTCGATTCCGACGACGATCCGGATTACGCGCTGGCCGTGGACTACCACGTGCGGACAGGCATTCTCGGCGGCCACTGAGCGCCGGGAGCGAGGAATTGCGCCGCGGGCTTCGCCCGCGACGCCCGGGGGCGCGCACCTTGCGGTGCGCGCCCTTTTCGCGTCTTGGCGGTGGTTGGCGTCGGGGTGCCCATCGGCACCGCTGGTGAGACCAGAGGGCGGGGCGCCGGTCGGGCCGTTCCGTCACTCAGGGGGCGAGGGCCGCAAGCGCGTCGAGGTCGTCCGCCTCGAGCGCCGGGCGGGCGCGGGCGATGAGGTCGGCCGGCCAGTCCCACCACGCCAGCGCGTTGAGCCGCGCGACCTGCGCGGCGTCGAAGCGCATCCGGACGACCGTGGCCGGGTTGCCCGTGACCACGGCGTAATCCGGCACCGTGCCGCGTACCACGGCGCCTGCGCCGATGATCGCGCCGTTGCCGATCCGTGCGCCGGGCAACACCAGCGCGCCGTAGCCGAGCCAGACGTCATGGCCGATCACCGTGTCGCGCCGATCGGGCTGGGCATCGGTCATGGTCGCGGGATCGTGGACCATGAAGGGAAAGCTGCTGATCCCCGCCGTGGCGTGGTTGGCCGAGGCGGTGATGAAGCGCACGCCGTGGGCGATCTGGCAGAACCGGCCGATGCGCAGCCCCTCCTGGGAGAACGGAAAGAGGTAAGGCGCCAGCCGCGCGGTCCAGCCGTCGGGCGGGGGCGGATCGAAGTCCGAGGCATAGCTCCAGGCGCCGGCCTCGATGCATGGATGATCGAGCACGGACGCGAGATGCACGGTCCCGGTGTGGGGCGTGCCGTCGGGCAGGGTGATGGGGTGGATGCTGGCCGGGTCGGGCAGGGCGAATGGCCGTGAAAAGGGCATGGGGCCTCCTTGGATACGCTGAGAACAGGTCAGGGCGTCAAAGGGGCTGGTCCATCGTTTCCTCCATCGAAAGCCGGGCCAGCATAGCCCGCCCGGCCTGGCCTGTCACTCTCCGGGCCGCTTCAGCTCGAAGACGTCGCGGACCACCGCGTAATCGCGGTAGCCCATGCGGGCGAGCGGCTGGAACGTGGTGACGTCGAAGCGCCCGCCACGCAGGCAGTCGTCGCGCATGTGCACGCCGGTGACCTCGCCGAAGGTAACGAAATTCGCCGCGCCCGGCAGGCGCACGATCTGGACCACCTTGCACTCGAGCGCGGCAGGGGCGCCGGCGACGCGGGGACAATCGATGGTTTCGCATTCGGCCTTTTCGATGCCGGCCAGCGCGAACTCGTCGGTGCCGGCGTCCCACATCCCGCCGGTCTGGTTCATGGCGTCGCGCATCGCCGCCTCGACGATGTTGACGCAGAACACGCCGTGTTCGCGCAGCTGCGCCACGGTGTCCTTGGTGTCGCCGCGGTCTTCCTTGACCGAGGTCGAGGCGAACATCACCTGTGGCGGCACGTAGGAGACGGCGTTGAAGAAGCTGTAGGGCGCGAGGTTGTCGCCGAGGGTGCCGCGCGTCGAGATCCAGCCGATGGGGCGCGGCGTGACGATGGCATTGAACGGGTTGTGCGGCAGGCCGTGACCCTCTTCGGGGCGATAGAACATGGCTGTCCCTTCAGGTGTTTGCGCGTATCACCACAAGTGATAAGCCCGGAGGTCACGGATTGCACGGGAGAAGCGGCGCTGTTCACGCTGTCACAGGAAAAGCCGGGGGACTGGTGGGAGATCGAGGCACTCTACGACCTCAGCTTCGCGCCGGGGCGCACCGCGCTGTCGTCCTACCGCCTGCGCGAGGACATCGCGCCGGTGGCCGAACTGTGCCGTGTCGCACGCGACGAGACCGGCATCCTGGGCGGCGCGATCCGCTACTGGCCGGTGCGTATCGGCCAATGGCAGGCGCTGCTGCTGGGGCCGGTTGCCGTGCACCCCACTGCGCAGGGCGAGGGGCTGGGCGCAGCGCTGATCCGCGACACGCTGGAACGCGCCCGCGCGCTGGAATGGGCACGGGTGCTGCTGGTGGGGGACGAGCCCTACTACAAGCGCTTCGGGTTCCACCGGCTCGAGGGCGTCGAGATGCCGCCTCCGACCAACCCGGAGCGGGTTCTGGGGCTCGAGCTGAGGGCCGGTGCCTGGGGCGAGGTTACGGGCGAGGTCACCCGCAGCGCTTGATTTCGCGCGCGGCACGACGATCTCTTCCTGCATGGACCCGAGAGGAAGAGAGATGACCGGAACAGAGCTGGCCCCCATCGACACCCAGACCGAGATCGCCGCACTGGCGCGCCGTTACCGCGCCGCGGGCGGGGCCGGGCTGCAGGTGCTCAACATCGTCGGCGGGCACGCCGAGAACCTGCTCGAACGGTTGCCGGACCCGGTGAAGGACCGGCTCGAGATCGCGACGCAGAGGGCGCTCGAGACGGCGCTCGCCGCGGCGGCAGGGTCGCGCGGCGTGGTGCCCGACCAGAAGGGCTGGCTCAACACGGCGCTGGCCACCGCGATGGGCGCGGCGGGCGGCGTCGGCGGTCTGCCCTCGGCGCTGGCGGAACTCCCGGTAACGACCACGGTGCTGCTGCGCGCCATCCAGGGGATCGCGGCCGAGCACGGCTTCGATCCCGACAGCACCGAGATCCGGCAGGAATGCCTGTCTGTCTTCGCCGCTGCCGGGCCGCTCGAACGCGACGACGGGGCGGACATGGGCTTTCTGTCGGCGCGGCTGACGCTGACCGGGGCCACGGTGCACGGGCTCATTCGCAAGATTGCGCCGAAGCTCGCGACGGTGCTGGGCCAGAAGCTCGCGGCCCAGACGGTGCCGGTGCTGGGCGCCGCGGCGGGGGCGGCGACGAACTACGCCTACACCAGCTATTACCAGCAGATGGCCCATGTGCATTTCGGGCTGATGCGCCTTGCGCGTGACACCGGGCAGGATCGCGAAACGCTGGTCGCGGCACTTCGCGCAGAAATGCAGACCCCGCGTTAACCTGTTCTTTGCCAATGGTCGTCTATGACCAACAGGCGGTCGGGGGAATGCCCGCCGCCTGGCCCCGTCCGGCTCCACGCTTGCCTCCGTCGGCAGCCATGGACCGAACGCCGTTTCGAATGAGGCCTATGCCCGCGCAAAACGTGCGGGATGTGTCCGTTGCCAGAAGGGCGCGCGACGCGCATGCAGCAAGACGACGCCCGGCCGGGGCCCTCTCTCCACCCGGTCGGGCGACCTTTGCACGGCAGGTCGGGTGTCCTGTGGAGGGGCTGCGCGGGGTTCACCCAGACCGCGAGAGCTCGAGAAGTTCGATCCGCTTGCTGAACGGGTCGTCGACATAGAGGCGGCGCAAGCCGGGCAGGTCGATGTCCTCACGCCATGGCCAGGAGGCCGCCTCAAGCGCGGCGATCATGGTGGTCAGGCTTGCGACCTGAAAAGCCGGGTGCGCCTTGCGGGCCGGTGAGAACGGTTTCTCCACGCCCAGATGTACGCGCAGCCCGGCGCGCTCGAACCAGACGCCACCGCGATGGCGCAAAGCATCGGGCTTTTCGACGACGGGCAGCCCGAGAATGCCATGGTAGAATGCGATGGCGTCGTCTTCCTTCCCCTCGGGCATGGCAAGCTGGACATGGTGGAGGGTGAGAAGCATGAGAGAGTCCTTTCCGCATACTACGGCATGCAGAATAGAGCATCCTCGGACCCGAACAACCAGTGCCGTTGCTCCACCGCGTGCGGCACCCGCGCGCCTGCCGAAAGCATGCTCTGGAGGCGACGGGCTGTCAGCCGTTCCAGCGCAGGTAGTCCATCACCGACGCGCGCACCGATTGCTCGCCACGCTCGCGGGCGTCGCAGATCACGTCGTAGAGCGCGTCGAGATCGGTGCGCATGATCAGGCTCTTCACCGGCCCGATGGAAGCGGGCCGCATCGATAGCGTGTGCAGGCCGATGGCGGCAAGGCAGACGGCCTCGATCGGCCGTCCGGCGTCTTCGCCGCAGAAGCTCAGCGGGGTGCCCGATTCCGAGCAGCGCTGCACGATGTTCTCGAGAAAGCTCAGGAAACTGACGTTGAGCGTGTCGTAGCGGCGGCGCACGCGTTCGTTCTCGCGATCGGCGGCGAAGAAGAACTGCTTGAGGTCGTTGCCCCCGATCGAGATGAACTCGACGTCCTCGAAGAACTTCTTCGAGGCATAGGCGAGGCTCGGCGTCTCGAGCATGGTGCCGATGGTCACCTTGTCGGGCACCGTGTGGCCGAGCTTGCGCTCTATCGCGATGGTCTTGAGCACCTCGGCGCGCGCCGCGCTGAATTCCTCGTATTGCGCGACGAAGGGGAACATCACCGAGAGCGGTCGCCCGTCGGCGGCGCGCAGCAGCGCCTGCAGCTGCATCCGCATGACGCCGGGCTTGTCGAGGCCGACGCGGATGGCGCGCCAGCCAAGCGCCGGGTTCGGCTCGTCGGTGGGCTTCATGTAGGGCAGCACCTTGTCCGACCCGATGTCGAGCGTGCGGAACACCACCGGCTTGTCGCCGGCGGCCTCCATCACCCGCTTGTAGACCTCGACGAGCTCGGTGCGGCGCGGCATCTGGTTGCGGATCAGGAACTGCAGCTCGGTGCGGAAGAGACCGACGCCTTCGGCGCCGGAGCTGGGCAGCGACGGCAGGTCGGCCAGAAGGCCCGCGTTCATCAGCAGGTTGATGCGCTTGCCGCAGAGCGACACCGCGGGCTTGCCCCGGATCGAGGCGTAGCGTTCCTGGGCCTGCGCCTGCATCGCGATCTTGTCGCGGAAGGCGCCGACGACGCTGTCATCGGGCCGCAGGTGCACGAGGCCCTGGTCGCCGTCGACCATGATGTGATCTCCGTTGAGCGCTTCGTTGGTGATCCGGCGGGCGTGGATCACCAGCGGTATCGCCAGTGCGCGGGCGACCACGGCGGCATGGCTGCCCACCGAGCCTTCCTCGAGAACGATCCCCTTGAGGCGGCGTCCGTAGTCCAGAAGCTCGCCCGGACCGATGTTGCGGGCGATCAGGATCGGGTCGGCAGGCATCTCGGCACCGGTTTCCCGGCCCTGACCGGTGAGGATGCGCAGCAGCCGGTTCGACAGGTCGTCGAGATCGTGCAGCCGCTCGCGCAGGTAGGGGTCCGCGACCTGCGCCATGCGGGCGCGGGCGACGGATTGCTCCTTTTCGACGGCGGCCTCGGCGGAAAGGCCCCGGTCGATGTCCTCTTCCATGCGGGTGCGCCAGCCCTTGGAGTTGGCGAACATCCGGTAGGCTTCGAGCACCTCGAGCTGCTCGCCGCTGGCGCCTTCGAGCATCTCGTCGACGCTCACCCGAAGCTGCTCGACCGCGGCTTCCAGCCGGTCGCGCTCGCGCTCGGGATCGTCGGTCACGAGATTGGTCACGACAACGCGCGGCTCGTGCAGCCAGACGTGGCCCTCGGCGGTGCCTTCCTGACCGGTGATGCCGCGGATCAGCGTCGCCTGCGTGTGCCGGGCCTTCAGCGCCGCGCCTTCGCCGACGAAGGCGCCGAGCTCGGCCATCTCGGCCAGCACCATGGCGACCACCTCGAGCGCGTAGATCTCGTCGGGCGTGAACTCGCGCTTGTCCTTGGTTTGCACGACCAGCACGCCGAGCTTCTCGCCAAGGCGCTGGATCGGCAGGCCGAGGAAGCTCGAGAACACCTCTTCGCCGGTCTCGGGCATGTAGCGGAAGCCGCGCTCGGACGGGGCGTCGGCAGTGTTCACCATCTTGCCGGTCCGCGCGACACGGCCGACGAGACCCTCGCCGAGCTTCATGCGGGTGTGATGCACGGCCTCCTGCTTGAGGCCCTCGGTGGCGCAGAGCTCGAGCGTTTCCTCGTCGCGGAAGAGATAGATCGAACAGACCTCGGTGCCCATGGAATCGGCGGTCAGATGGGTGATCTTGTCGAGCCGCTCTTGCCCGGCGGCTTCTTCCGCCATGGTATCTCGCAGCCGAACCAGCAGCTTGCGGCTTTCACTTTCGGAGCGGTCGATCATGGAGCGGCCAAGTCCCTCTGAGGTCACGCCAGCTATAGGCGAGATGAAGGCCATAGGGAAAGAGCTAAGAAAACTCAACCTCTGGGTGAATGATGTGTGCATTCCGCATGTTCAGGAATGTCGCACCGGCCCGCACGGGCCTCTCCGTCGTCGAAAATACGGCACGGGGAAGGGGAGGGTGGGCAGATTGCCCACCCCGAGGTGTCAGGCCTTTTCGAGGTCGAAGGCATCGTGGAGCGCCTGCACGGCCAGCTCCATGTACTTGCGGTCGATCAGCACCGAGATCTTGATCTCGGAGGTGGTGATGACCTTGATGTTGATGCCCTCGTCCGACAGCACCTTGAACATCTTTGCCGCGACGCCGGTGTGCGACCGCATCCCGATGCCCACCACCGAGACCTTGCAGACATCGGTGTCGGCCACGAGATCGTGGAAGTTGATGTCGCCCGAGTCCTTCGCCTTCTTCAGCGCCTGTTCGGCCCGGCCCACCTGGTTGGTGGGGCAGGAGAAGGTCATGTCGGTGCGGCCCTCTTCCGAGATGTTCTGCACGATCATGTCGACATTGACGCCCGCCTCCGAGAGCGGCGTGAAGATGGCGGCGGCGATGCCCGGACGGTCGGCGACCGAGATCAGGGTCATCTTGGCCTCGTCGCGCGAATGGGCGACCCCGGAAACGACGTTCAGTTCCATGATTTCCTCCTCGTCGCAGACGAGCGTTCCGGCTTCGTCGGACTGTTCCTCGAAGCTCGAGAGCACCCGGAGCTTCACGTTGTAGCGCATGGCGAGTTCGACCGACCGGGTCTGCAGCACCTTGGCACCGAGCGAGGCGAGCTCGAGCATTTCCTCGAAGGCGATGCGGTCGAGCTTGCGGGCCTTGTCGCAGATGCGCGGGTCGGTGGTGTAGACGCCGTCGACGTCGGTGTAGATGTCGCAGCGTTCCGCGTCGAAGGCGGCGGCAAAGGCCACGGCCGTGGTGTCGCTGCCGCCGCGGCCGAGCGTGGTGATGCGGCCCTCGGGCGAGATACCCTGGAAGCCCGCGACCACGGCCACGCGCATGCCTTCGCCGAACTTGCGGGTGATGTTGTCGGTCGGGATGTCGACGATGCGCGCCGAGCTGTGCTGGCTGGTGGTCATCAGCGGCACCTGCCAGCCCTGCCAGCTGCGCGCCGGCACGTCCATTTCCTGAAGCGTCAGCGCCATGAGCCCGGCGGTGATGTTCTCGCCCGAGCTGACGACGGCATCGTATTCACGCGCGTCGAAGAGCGGCGAGGTTTCCTCGACGTAGCCCACGAGCTCGTTGGTCTTGCCGGCCATGGCCGAGACGATGACGATCACGTCGTAGCCCTTGGCCACCTCGACGCCCACGCGTTTGGCCGCACGGCGGATGCGGTCCGTCGTGGCAACCGAGGTGCCGCCGAATTTCATAACGAGAACGGGCATGGGGACTCCCCGCGGGTGGTCTGAATCAGGCGCGGTTTACGCCGGGGGCGGGGGTCGCGCAAGAGCCATGCGGGCCGAGGCCGGACGGGTGTGGCCGGCGCTCTCAGCCGCCGCGATAGTCGGCGGGCCGCAGCGTGCCGTCGTTGACGTGGGTTTCCTTGCCGGGAACAACGTCGGTGTTCTGCGCGGTCACGGCGCGCCAGCCGTCGGGGTCGCGGCGCAGGACGAAGACCAGGATGGTCTGGCGCGGCCCAGCGGTTCCGCCCTGGGGCAGGCGCTGGCCCGTGAGCGTGAAGCGACAGCGCACCACGGCCGCATCTTCGCCCATGGACCGGACCTCGGTGCGGCCGGGGCGAAGCTCGGTGTCGGCGAAGAAACTCTTGAGCGCGTAGTCATGCGGCGCGGCGATGGCCTCGCGCCCGGTCCACCACAGGCCGGTGACGTTGACGAAATCCGCATCCTCGGTGAAGAGCGCCGCGATCTCGGCGCCCTCGCGACTGGCCCATGCCCGGGCGAAGGCTGCCGGGAAGTCGCCGGGCTCAGTCGGGATGGGTGCGGCCATCCCAGGTCTCGAAACAGCCGGAGGTGTCGAGCGACAGCGCCGCGAGCCGGTCGGCGAGGCCCGAGGCGGCCTCTTCGGCGGTGAGGTCGCCATCGCTGCCGCCCATGTCGGTGCGCACCCATCCGGGATGGTAGATGCCTACCGCGATGCCCTGCGGCGCGAGGTCGACCGACAGGTTGCGGCCAAGGTTGAGCGCCGCCGCTTTCGAGGCACGGTAGATGTATTTCCCGCCGGTCGCGCGGGCCATGCTGCCGAGCTGCGACGAGATGATCATCACCTTGGGCGCCGGTGCCTTGCGCAGGTGCGGCAGGAAGGCCTGCACCATAAGGAAGACGCCGGTCACGTTGACCGCGAACTCCTGCGCCCACATCTCGGGCGGGTAGCCGTCGTCGAGGCGTTCGTGCTTGTCGTGGAAGACGCCGGAATTGCAGATCAGCGCGTCGAGCGGCGCATCCGACAGCTGCCGCGCCAGCGCAGTGATCTGGTTGGGCTGGGTCACGTCGAGCGGAACACAGCCCTGTGCCGCGCGGGCGGTGCCGATGACCTCGTTGCCGCGCGCGTCGAGCGTCTGGCTCAGCGCCGCGCCGATGCCGCGGTTTGCGCCGGTGATCAGGACGCGCATCAGTTGTTCTTTCGGGTCGGACGGAAGGGCAGGGGCGCGACGGGCACGCCGTCCTCGAGAAGCTTGCGGGCCTCCTCGCCGCGCGCCTCGCCCCAGATCGAGCGCTTGGGCGCGTCTCCGCTGTGCATGGCGCGCGCCTCCCGGGCGAAGTCGCGGCCGACGTAATCGGAGTTTTTCTCGACCGCCTCGCGCAACTCCCTGAGCGCCTGCTCGGCCGGCGAAGCCGGGCCCGAAAGCGGGGTATCGGGCTTGGCGGGTGCGCTCGGCGCTTCGGTCTTTCCGGCGCTTACGCGGGGCGCCATGAGGTCCTTTTCGACCTCGCTCACCCCGCAGACGGCGCAGCTGACCATGCCGGCAGACTGCAGCTTGTCGAAGGCGCTCGCGGACTGGAACCAGCTGTCAAAGCGGTGATCATTCGAACATTTGAGAGAATATTGAATCATGCGGATTTGCCCGGCTGTCTGGGCTTTTACCTAGTCAATTGCCGGGGAATATCAAGCTTCGTCCCCCTCCTGCGCAGGGCTGCGATGGCTCTGAGAGCGCGGCTGGAGATGCTTCAACATGGCGGCGACAAGGGTCGCGGCATCGGCCTCGGGGCGCAGAAGCGCCTGCGCCGCCGCGCCGGTCTCGCGTTGTGCGGTCTCGGTCGCAAGCCGCAGCAAACCGGCGGCGAGAGACCCTGCATCCTCGACCCGAAGCGCCGCGCCGGCGTCGTCGAGACGCGCAAAGGGGGCGTGGAAATTGGCGACGTCGGGGCCGTGCAGAAGCGCCGCACCATAGGCTGCCGGCTCATAGGGGGTGTGCCCGCCGCGATCTGTCAGCGTGCCGCCGATGAACACCCGGCCCGCCAGCGGGTAGAGCAGCGCCATCTCGCCAAGCGTGTCGGCGAGGTAGACCTGCGCGCCGCCGGGGGCCTCGCCCGCGCTGCGTCGGGCGCAGGTCAGGCCATGGTCGCGGATCAGCGTCGCGATCTCGTCGCCCCGTCGCGGGTGGCGCGGCGCGAGAATGAGGCGCAGCTCGGGCGTCTGTTCCAGCGCCCTGCGATGGGCGGCGAGCACGACCTCCTCCTCGCCCTCGTGGGTCGAGGCCGCGAGCCATGTCGTCTCACGCGGGAAGGCCGCATCGAGCGCCGCCTCGTGGCGTGTCTCAGGGCTGTAGAGCGCTTTCAGATCGACCACGGGGCCGGCGGCCCCGGGCGGCAGCCCGGCGGCGCGGTAGCGCTCGAGCGAGCCCGCGTCCTGCGCCGACAGCAGCGCCACGCGGCGCAGCAGCCGCGCCTGCAGACCGCCGAAGAGCCCCCAGCCGCGCGCGGTGCTCTCGGTCAGCCGACCGCCCAGCACGAAGACCGGGCCGGGGCAGGTCAGCACCCGGTGCGGCCAGAGCTCGGATTCCATCGCGATATGCGCCTGCACGTTCCAGCGCCGGTGCATCCGCCGCGCCACGCGCCGCAGGTCGAGCGGCGCCAGCCGGGCCTCGAGCCCCCAGCTTTCCGCCAGCGCGACGCCGGTCTCGGAGTTGCAGGTGACGATCAGGGGCAGATCCGGGCGCGCCACCTGCAGGGCGCGGATCACCGGCCGCGCCGAGGCCAGTTCGCCGTTCGAGGCCGCGTGCAGCCAGATATGGGGTGTGTCGGTCGCGGGACCGCGCGCAAGCCGCTGCCGCAGGCCGGACCGGTCGCGCCGGAGCGCGAGCCGCGCGAGCACCAGCGCGGCGAAGAGCGAGACGAGCAGGTGGTAGAGCAGCATGGCACCTTTCCCGGGCGCGACGCTGCGCCCGCTCCGGGGCTTAGGCCGGGGGGCCTTGCGAGGCAAGGCTCGCGCCGGGTCAGGCCTCGAGCTCGGCGTCCCAGTAGAGGAAGTCGAGCCAGCTGTCGTGCAGGTGGTTCGGCGGGAACTTGCGGCCGGTGTTCATCAGCTCCGAGGCACCGGGCTGGCGCGGCGTCTTGCGCAGCGACATGCTCGCCTGCCGCAACGATTTCGACCCCTTGCGCAGGTTGCACGGCGCGCAGGCGGCGACGACGTTCTCCCAGCTGGTGATGCCGCCCGCGGCGCGGGGGACCACGTGATCGAAGGTCAGCTCGCCCTTCGATCCGCAGTACTGGCAGCGGAATTCATCCCTCAGAAAAAGATTGAAGCGCGTGAATGCCACGCGCTTCCTCGGTTTGACGTAATCTTTCAGCACCACGACGCTGGGGATCTTCAGCGTCATCGAGGGGCTCCTGACCTCCTCCTCGTATTCGGCAATTATGTCGACCCGGTCGAGGAAGGCCGCTTTCACCGCCTCCTGCCAGGGCCACAGCGATAGCGGGTAGTAGGAAAGCGGCCGGTAGTCCGCGTTCAGCACCAGCGCCGGATGATGTCTCAGCGCCGATGGTTCCCTGACGAAATGTGTTCTGAAGTCGCCGTCCATCTGTATGACTCGTTCCCTGCTCTGTCTGCTCGTTCGCAAGCACCAGAGCGGGACGACCCGCCCCAGCTTGAAATCACTATATCTCGCGTTCTTAACCTGGCAAGCCCCGCAAGATAGAGTGGTCGCCCATGGGGTAGCGCACCGATGTAAAGCACATATGACAGGCGTTTTCCGGCTTCTGGCCGATCGTTTGCCCCGCTTGGCCCGCCTCATCTCGTCCGCGCGTCGGGTCGCGCGCGTCAGGAGGGCGGCGGCGGTCCGGAAATCGGATCTCGACTGCGTGTTTGCATGCGCTCCGCGCTTTGGGCCGAGCCGGAGCCTTGGCCGTTTCGGATCTACGCCCGCCGAGAGGCCGGCCTCACGCGTCTTCGGGGGCGGTTTCTGTCTCGGGATAGAGGATGCGGCACTGGGCCGTGTCTCGCTCGGCGGTGGCGCGCAGCCCGGGCAGGGCGCGCGCCAGCTCCGCGTCGCGGGCCTGCAGGGCTTCGGCATCGACCGGAACCCGTTTCGTCACCGGCTGCATGTCGGTTTCCCAGCAGGGGTAGACCGTGTCCTTGTTGGCACGGCAGATCCGGTAGCGGGTGACCCGCTCGAACTCGGTCTCGAAGGTGTAACCACGTGCGAGGTCCCGGGCGATGCGCGCGCGCTCCTCGAGCGCCTCGCGCCACGGGGCGGCGGCGTCGCGCAGGCAGCGCTCCTGCGGGGTCGCGCAGGCCGCGAGAAGCACGAGGGCGCAGAGGGGAATCATCGAAAGCCGGATCATGGTTGAAGTGTAGACCCGCACGCGGCGCTGTCGATCCCTTTCAGGGCAGCAGCCGCGCCGTGATCCGCAGCCCCTTGATTACGCCGGCGATCTGCCAGCGTCGGGCGGGGATCGCGGTTCAGGCTGTGGTGTCGTAGGCCTCGAGATCAAGCTCAGTGCCATTGCTCTGCCCGGTCTCCCCGCGGCCGTCGGTGAAGGCACGACGACCGGGCCGTCCGCGATCCCTCCTGCCGCGAGACGGCCGCGCGCGCTCCGGGGGAAGCCATGAGAGACGGTCGGCGAAAGCTCGATCATGCGCAAAATGTGCCGACGTCGCGTGGAGGGGGAGTGCCAGGTTGCAGGGTGGGGGAATCCGCCGGTGCGGAAAAATCTTGTCGGTGCGAGGGGATGGGCGGAGGTGCGACGCTGGTGCGCCGAGAAATTTCTGCGCTGCGGCATGGGGTGCGGAACTTTTGGGCATCATCCGGTGTTGAGTGGCTGATTACGAGATCGTGAGCGATCGAAGAAACATCGCTGAACAGTTGAAAAGGATTAGAGATATGAAAACCGGACCCGCAATTGCCCTTGGTGTTGTCGCCATCGCCGTCATCGGCTTCGGTGCATACATGGTCGACTTCGACATGAGCGGCGAAACCCGCCTTCCCGACGTGGACGTGTCGGTGGAAGAGGGCGAACTGCCCGAGGTCGACGCCGAGGTCGGCTCGATCGAGACCGGCACCGAGACCGAGACCGTGGAGGTCCCGGACGTCGATGTCGACGTGGATACGCAGGAAGCCGAAGTGGAGGTTCCGACCATCGACGTGAACCCGCCCGAAGACGACAGCTGATCCGTTTCCCTCACGGAGCAAGGCACGCAGGCCCCCTTCGCAACAGCGGAGGGGGTTCTTGTTTGGCGGGGCGTCAATAATCTATTGATTTATGAAGATATCATTTTTATGAATTTATGGGTAGTTTGTAGGAGAAGATGATGCCCCACATTGAAATTGAGCAAAACGACTATGAGCGGCTTCAGAAAATGGCGGAGCCTTTTGTTGACACGCCTGCCTCGGTTCTCACTAGGGTATTGGATGCTTTCATGGCTGCATCTGATGCTGAGGCCATAGTGGAAGCGCATGAGATCGTGAGTGGTGTAGAGGAATATGATTTTTATGACGCTCCGCCCTTGGTCCATGTGAAGCTCATATCAGGACGAATTGGGTCGACTGAGCCAATTACTAAGACTTGGGACGGTATGGTGAGGCTTGCGGTAGAACTCGTCCTTGCGCGAGTTGACGGAGTTTCTGCAGCCAAGCCGCTTCTTGATCTAAACATGGTTGAAGGTGAAAAGGTCGATGACGGTTACAAATTTGTTCCGGAGCTAGGGATCTCTTACCAAGGAGTCTCAGCTCAACATGCTGCAAAGGTTGTAGCCAATGCAGCACGGTTTCTTCGGCAGGAGGCTTTGGTCGAGTTCCACTGGAGAAACAAGGCCGAAGCGCATTTTCCAGGGCGATTTGCCAAGCTGCGCTTCAAGCCAAGTGATGCCTAGGGTTTCGTGTCCAGCGCAGCCTACTTCTTCCGTCGCTTCACGTTGCCGCCGCGCTGGCCCGGGCGGCCGGCGGTGGAGCGGCCCGAGGCCTTGACCGCCGCTTCCGACGCCTTCTCGACCGCCTGCTGGCGTGCCAGCGGGTCGTCGGCCACCGCGAGGTCCACCGCCTCGAGCCGCTTGACCTCGTCGCGCAGGCGGGCGGCTTCCTCGAACTCGAGGTTCTCAGCCGCCTTGCGCATGTCGGTCCGCAGCCCCTCGAGCACCGCCTGCATGTTCGAACCCTGGTGCTGCTCGTCGATGGTGGCGGTGACGCGGTTCATGTCCACGTCGCCCTGGTAGAGCCCGGCGAGGATGTCCTCGACGTTCTTCTTGATCGTCGAGGGCGTGATGCCGTGTGCCTCGTTGTAGGCGATCTGCTTCTCGCGGCGCCGCTCGGTCTCGGCCATGGCGCGTTCCATCGAGCCGGTGATGCGGTCCGCATACATGATGACCCGGCCCCCGGCGTTCCGCGCAGCACGCCCGATGGTCTGGATCAGCGAGGTCTCGGAGCGCAGGAAGCCCTCCTTGTCGGCGTCTAGAATGGCCACCAGCCCGCACTCGGGGATGTCGAGACCCTCGCGCAGCAGGTTGATGCCGATCAGCACGTCGAAGGCCCCGAGCCGCAGGTCGCGCAGGATCTCGATCCGCTCGATGGTGTCGATGTCGGAGTGCATGTAGCGGACCTTGATGCCCTGCTCGTGCAGGTACTCGGTCAGATCCTCGGCCATGCGCTTGGTCAGCACCGTGCAGAGCGTGCGATAGCCATCGGCCGAGACCTTGCGGATCTCGTCGAGCAGGTCGTCGACCTGCATCTCCACGGGCCGGATCTCGACCTGTGGGTCGAGCAGCCCGGTGGGCCGGATGACCTGTTCGGTGAAGACGCCGCCGGCCTCCTCGAGTTCCCAGTTGGCGGGCGTCGCCGAGACGAAGATCGACTGCGGGCGCATCGCGTCCCATTCCTCGAACTTGAGGGGGCGGTTGTCCATGCAGGAGGGCAGGCGGAAGCCGTGCTCGGCCAGCGTGAACTTGCGCCGGTAGTCGCCCCGGTACATGCCGCCGATCTGCGGCACGCTGACGTGGCTCTCGTCGGCGAAGACGATGGCGTTGTCGGGAATGAACTCGAACAGCGTGGGGGGCGGCTCGCCCGGCGCGCGGCCCGTCAGGTAGCGCGAGTAGTTCTCGATGCCGTTGCAGACGCCGGTGGCCTCGAGCATCTCGATGTCGAAGTTGGTGCGCTGTTCGAGCCGCTGTGCCTCGAGCAGCTTGCCCTCGCTCACCAGCTGGTCAAGCCGCTGGCGCAGCTCCTTCTTGATGTTGATCACCGCCTGATTCATCGTCGGCTTCGGTGTCACGTAGTGCGAGTTCGCGTAGACGCGGATGCGGTCGAAACTGCCGGTCTTCTGCCCGGTGAGCGGATCGAACTCGTCGATACTCTCGAGCTCTTCGCCGAAGAACGAAAGCCGCCACGCCCGGTCCTCGAGGTGCGCGGGCCAGATCTCGAGGCTGTCGCCGCGCACCCGGAAGCTGCCGCGCTGGAAGCCCGCGTCGTTGCGGCGATACTGCTGTGCCACGAGGTCGGCCATGACCTTGCGCATCTCGTATTCCTTGCCGGCGTGCAGATCCTGGGTCATGGCGCCGTAGGTTTCGACCGAGCCGATGCCGTAGATGCAGGACACCGAGGCCACGATGATCACGTCGTCGCGTTCGAGCAGCGCGCGGGTGGCCGAGTGGCGCATCCGGTCGATCTGCTCGTTGATCTGGCTTTCCTTCTCGATGAAGGTGTCGCTGCGCGGCACGTAGGCCTCGGGCTGGTAGTAGTCGTAGTAGGAGACGAAATACTCGACCGAGTTGTCGGGGAAGAAGTGCTTGAACTCCCCGTAGAGCTGCGCCGCCAGCGTCTTGTTCGGAGCGAGGATGATCGCCGGGCGCTGGGTTTCCTCGATCACCTTTGCCATGGTGAAGGTCTTGCCGGTGCCCGTCGCCCCCAGCAGCACCTGGTTGCGCTCGCCGCCGGTGATCCCCGAGGACAGCTCGGCGATGGCGGCGGGCTGGTCACCGGCCGCGTTGAACTCGGTGTGCATCACGAAGCGCTTGCCGCCCTCGAGCTTCTCGCGCTCGCGCACGTCGGGCGCGGGGGCGTGCAGCACGGGCTGGGACTTGTCGGAATGGGCGTATGGCATGGGGCAGATTCCTCGGGCAGGCGCCTGCAACAGTTGTTGTCACGACGCCGAGATTCAAGAGGTCACCTGACACCTGCGCTTCCCCATCAGCTCCCGGCAAAGGGCCGGGAGCGCCTGAGAAACGGGCAGTGGTGGCCCGCGGGGCGGTGCGCTGCTCCATGCGCCGGCCTCAGGGGCCAGAAGACGATTGCGAAATGGTGCATGTGGGAGTTAGCTTCACGGGGCAGGCAGCTGGCCCCGCCGCGCCGCGGATGCATCGACCACCCCTCGCTCCCCGCACCCGCGACTCGACCGGCCCTGCCTGCACCAACCGCTCCGGACGGGCGGGCAAAATCCGCTCGAATGCCGGCTGATCTCTTGCCCTGTCGCCCTAAATCCCGGATAACGCGGTTGATCTTCAGGAGGGATTCCATGCGCGCACGGATTTACCAGCCGGCCAAGACGGCGATGTCCTCGGGGCAGGCGAAAACGAAAAACTGGGTTCTCGAGTTTGCGCCCGAAGCGCCGCGCGAGATCGACCCGCTGATGGGATGGACCTCCTCCGCCGACACGCAGAGCCAGGTGCGGATGACCTTCGAGAGCAAGGAAGCGGCGCTTGAGTATGCCAAGGAACACGGCATCGACGCCATCGTGGCCTCGCCGCACAAGCGCAAGCCCAACGTCCGCGCCCGTGGCTACGCAGAGAACTTCGCCGTCGACCGTCGCGGCGCCTGGACCCACTGAGCCGCGAAACGGGCAACCTGCCCGGGACAGTCGCAACCGGACCAGAGGGCGCCCGTCGGGCGCCCTTCGTGTTTTGCGGAGGCGGCAGAAGATCCGGTCGCCGTCAGCGGAAAAGGGTTCGGCGCATCGGTCCGCCGCACCCGTCAGCGTCAGGGAGAGGCGAATGATCGACATCTTGATGAACGGCGACGCACCCGGACGGGTGACGGTGCTGCTGGCACATGGCGCCGGGGCCGCGATGGACACGCCCTTCATGTCCGCCATGGCCGAGGGGCTCGCGGCGCGCGGGCTGCGGGTGGCCCGCTTCGAGTTCGCCTACATGGCGGCACGGCGGGCAGGCGGTCCGAAGCGTCCGCCGCCGAAGGTGACGTTGCTCGAGGACGAGTTCCGCGACGCCATCGCGGCGCTGTCGCGGCAGGGACCGCTGGTCATCGGCGGCAAGTCCATGGGCGGGCGCGTCGCGAGCCATATCGCCGACGATCTCTTCGCGTCCGGGGATGTCGCGGGGCTTCTGTGCCTCGGCTACCCGTTCCATCCCACCGGAAAGCCCGAGACGCTCCGCACCGAGCACCTGCACGAACTGCGCTGCCCAACGCTGATTTGCCAGGGCACGCGCGACCCCTTCGGAACAAAGGCCGAGGTCGCGGACTACGCACTGTCGGAGGCGATCTCGCTGTGCTGGCTCGAGGATGGCGACCATGACCTGAAGCCGCGCAAGAGAGTGACCGGCCGGACGCAGGCCGATCATCTCGACGCCGCCTGCGAGGCGATTTCAGCGTGGATCGCGGCGCTGCCCGGCGTGTGAGGTAATGCGCGGCGGGGGCTAACCCCTACGCGGCTCGGGGGCCCGGCGCGGTCTCGAGGGCCGCCGCGACGCTCAGGCGTGGCGGGCCGTAGTTGCTGATCGCAGGACGCCAGCCCCGAAGCCCGGACAAATGAAAACCGGCCCGGGCGTTTTCACCCGGGCCGGTCCGATCAGGTCAGGAGAGCGTGGCTCAGACCATGCCTTCCTCGCGGGCCCAGTCGAGCGCGCGGTCGAGGGCGCGGCCGAAGCGGGCGAGGATCGCCTCGATGTCTTCCTCGGTCACGATCAGCGGCGGGCAGAAGGCCACGGTCTCGTAGACGTTGCGGACGATGAGGCCCTCTTCGGCGCAGAGCGCGGTGACCTTGGCCGCCATGGAGCCGGCAGGCTCGAATGCCTCGCGGGTTTCGCGGTTCTTCGCCAGCTCGACGCCGGCAATGAGGCCGACGCCGCGCACTTCGCCCACCAGCGGGTGATCGGCGAACTTGCGCAGACCTTCCTGGAACATCGGCTCGAGGCGCTCGGCGTTGCCCATCAGATCCTTCTCTTCGATGATCTTCAGGTTCTCGAGGCCGACGGCGCAGGCGACCGGGTGGCCCGAGCCGGTGAAGCCGTGGCCGAAGGTGCCGAGCTTGGCGGTGTTGTCCGCGATGGCATCGTAGACCTTGTCATTCACCACGATCGCCGCGAGCGGCATGTAGGACGAGGTGAGCTGCTTCGAGGTCACGAGGATGTCGGGGGTGAAGCCGAAGCGCTCGCAGCCGAAGGGCTTGCCGGTGCGTCCGAAGCCGTTGATGACCTCGTCGGCCACCAGCAGGATGTCATACTTCTTGCAGATCTCGGCAACGCCCGGCCAGTAGCCCTCGGGCGGCACCATCACGCCGCCGGCGCCCATGACGGGCTCGCCGATGAAGGCGCCGATGGTCTCGGGGCCCTCGGCGATGATCGTGTCCTCAAGTTCCTTCAGCAGGCGTGCGGTGAACTGCTCTTCGGTCTCGCCCTCTTCGGCGAACTTCCAGTAATGCGGCGTGGTCAGGTGGGTGACCGGGATCGCCGGAAGGTCGAAGTCCTTCTGGTTCGCCGGCAGACCGGTGAGCGAGCCCGACGCGATGGTGATGCCGTGGTAGGCCTTGTTGCGCGACAGGAACTTCTTCTTCTCGGGGCGGCCGAGGCCGTTGTTGAGGAACCAGACCATCTTGACGACGGTGTCGTTGGCTTCCGAGCCCGAGTTGGTGAAGAACACCTTGTTCAGCCCTTCGGGGGTCATCTCGACGAGCTTCTCGGCCAGACGGATCGACGGCTCGTGCGATTTGTGCGCGAAGGTGTGGTAGTAGGGCAGCTGCTTGAGCTGCTCGTAGGCGGCATCGGCCAGACGGGTTTCCGAGAAACCCACGGCGACCGACCACAGGCCCGCCAGCGCCTCGATGTATTCCTTGCCGTCGACGTCATAGACGCGGGCACCGTTGCCCTTGGCCATGATCATCGGGCCCTTTTCCTCGTGCGCGCGCATGTTGGTGTAGGGGTGCATCGTGTAGGCGATGTCCGCTGCATGAAGCGAATTCGGACGCTGGTTCATCTCTGTCTCCGTATCGGTAGCTGTGTCCCCTTGCGGGAAGACGTGGGTGACGTAAGGGAATGTGCCGGGCGGACTCGTGAGTCCGTCTTGGCGGTGAGTGTAGGATCAAGCCGGGGGCAAGGTCACGGGGTAAATTTGATCAAATCTCCTCTAGACCGCACCATTCGGCGATAAAGAGGGCAATCGTGCCGGTCACGCGCTTCACCGACGACAGGCTGACGCGCTCGTCGAAGCCGTGAATCGCCTCGGAGTAGGGGCCGTAGACCAGGCAAGGCGTTTCGCCGTAGATCACGAAGACCCGGCCGTCGAGGTAGCCCGGCGTCACGAAGCTTTCGAGCGGCTTGGTGTAGCTCGACATGTGCGCCCGGGCGAGCGTCTCCTCGGCGTCGGACCCTTCTTCGAGCACGTAGCCCTCGGCGAAGAAGCCGTTGAAGATCACCTCGGGCGGGTTGTTGGCAAGGAACGGGATCCGTTCCGACACCCGGCGCAGGTGGTCCTCGATCTCGCGCGCGGCGTCCGCTGCCTTGATGCCGGGATAGAGCGCGATGCGGCAGTCGAACTCGCACCACGCCGGGACCGACGAGGCCCAGTCGCCGCCGGCGATCTTTCCGACGTTGAAATTGATCGGGTGCTCGAGGTCCTCGAAATAGCGGTGGTCGCCCTTGCGCTCGTTCCACGCGGTCTCGAGCTCGCGCAGACCCTTGATGAGATCGTAGGCGGCCTCGATGGCGTTGGCGCCCGATCCGGCCTCGCGGACGTGCACCGGGGCGCCCTGCACCCGGACGCGGAACCAGATGACGCCGGTGTTGGCGCGCACGAGCATGTCGTCCTCGGGTTCGGGGATGATCGCGGCATCGGCGTTGTAGCCCCGCAGAAGCGCCGCGAGCGCGCCGTTGCCGGTGCATTCCTCCTCGACCACCGACTGCTGGTAGACGGTGGCGGCGGGCCGGTAGCCAAGCCGGGCCAGCGCGTCGATCGCGAAGATGTTGGCGGCGATGCCGGCCTTCATGTCGGCGATGCCGCGACCGTAGAGCCAGTCGCCGTCGCGCCGAGGCTCGAAGGGTGGCGTGGTCCACATGTCGAGCGGGCCCGTGGGCACCACGTCGACATGACCGTTCAGCACGAGGCTGCGGCCCTTTTCCTCGCGCGGGCGCAGGGTGCCGACAACGTTGATGGCGTTGGAATAGTCGACCTCGACCGGTGAGAAGCCCGGGTGGTGGGCGATCTCGTCGACCTCGATGGCCCAGCGGTCCATGGCGTAGCCGCGCGCCTTCAGCGCATCGTGCAGGAAATCCTGCGCGGTGTGTTCCTGCCCACGGGTGCTGGGGTAGCGGCCGAGGATCTCGGTAAAGGCGACCTGGTCCTCGAAGCCGGCCTCGACCGCGTCGAGGATCTGCTGCGTCAGCTCGGGCGAGAGGCTCATGCCGTGCCCTCCCGGAAGCCTTCCATGAAGGAGACGAGCGAGGTGGTCAGGTCCTCGGAAAGGTAGCCGCCTTCCTGCACCAGCACCGTCGGATAGCCCGCCTCGGCGATCATCCGGCCGGCGCGGCGGAAGCCGTCCCAGCTGACCTGCATCCCCATGAGCGGGTCCTTCTCGTGCGCGTCGAGCCCGAGGCTCAGCAGCAGCGCCCCCGGCTCGAAGGCGGCGATCCGTTCGAGCCCCTGCGCCACGGCGGCGAGCCAGGCATCGTCGGTGGTGGTGCGGGGCAGGGGGATGTTGAGGTTGTGACCTTCGCCCGCGCCCTCGCCGGTCTCATGCGCGTAGCCCACGAAGAACGGGTAGTAGCTGCTCGGGTCGGCGTGGATCGAAACGGTCAGCACGTCGTCGCGGTCGTAGAAGATCGCCTGCGTGCCGTTGCCGTGGTGCACGTCGATGTCGAGCGTCGCCACCCGGTCGTGCTGCCGGCGCAGCCGCGCGGCGGCGATGGCGGAGTTGTTCATCATGCAGTGGCCCGCGGCCATGTCGGCCGAGGTATGGTGCCCGGCGGGCCGGCAGAGCGCATAGGCGGCGCGGTCGCCGGCCAGCACCGCGTCGGCGGCGGCAATGGCGCAATCGGCGGCACGGCGCGCGGCGATCCATGTCTTCGGACCGATCGGCGCCGAGGTGTCGCCCATGTGCCAGCCCGCGCGGCCCACGACGCTGTCGGGGTAGGTGGCGAAGCTGCGCTGCGGGAAGACGTTCGGCACCACCTCGGGGCCGCAGTTGGGCAGTTTCTGCCATTCGTCCCACGCGGTTTCGAGGAAATCGAGGAAGGCGGGGGTGTGCACTGCCTCGAGCGCCTCGCGCGGCGCTTCGGCCGGCTCCTCGGTGGCAAGGCCCAGCTCGTCGAGCCCGGCCTTCAGCAGCTTGGCGCGCTCGGCCTGCTCAGCGTTGCGGAGGATCTTGCCGTGGGTCAGGCGGAAGACCGGATCATGCAGGTCGGTCTCGGGGGCGTAGTAGCATTTCATTCGGAGGGTCCATCTTCCAGGTCGCGGAACTGCTGCGTGACCAGCACGCGCGCGACGTCGATATGAAAGCGCAGGGCTTCGACCGCCTCGGCCTCGTCGCCGCCGCGCAGCGCCTCGAGGATCGGGACATGCGTTTCCGCGAGCCGGTGCGCATCGTCGTAGAGCCGCCCGATCAGCATGATCGACAGCTCGGTTTCGGTGGCGATCTGTTCGAAGACCGTCAGGAAGCGCGGGTTCTCGGAGCCGTGGCAGAGCAGCCGGTGGAACTCCATGTCGGCCTCGACCTGCGTGAGCATGTCCGAGCCGTCGGCGGCCACGCGCCGCATCTCGGCGATCTGGCGTTCGAGCGCGGCGTCGGTCCCGTCGAGCCCCTGCCGCATCAGCCGCCGCAGCGCCGCGGTCTCGATCACCAGCCGGAACTCGTAGAGGTCGTCGAGCTCGCGCGCGGTGAAGCGCCGCACGAAGAAGCCGCGGTTCGGCTGGTAGGTGACAAGGCCGGAATTCTCGAGCAGCCGGGCCGCTTCGCGCACTGGGGCGCGGCTGACGCCGAGCTGCCGGGCGACCACGGATTCGGACAGGCGTTCGCCGGGCGAAAGCTGGCCGGAAACGATGGCCTTGCTCAGCCGGCGCACCACGCGCTGAACCAGCCCCTCGCGGTCGAGCGGTTCGAATCCGTCAGTGTCCTGGGTGTGTCTCATCAGGGGTGTCTGTTCGTCCAATCTTTGGTCACGCTAATTGTCGTTTTGACGATTGTCGACAATTTCCTTGACCAAAGATGCAGGATTGTCCTTTCTTTGGGCACAACGACGAGGAAAGAGGGATTCCCGATGCCCGACGGTGCCACACCCGACACGATCGCCAACCTGCGGCGCGACCTGGCAGCGGCCTACCGGCTGATTGCGCTCAACGGGATGGATGACAGCATCTACACCCACATCTCGGCGCGGATGCCCGACGGGCCCGGCGGCGAGAAGCGTTTCCTGCTGAACCCCTTCGGACTGCGCTTTGACGAGGTGACCGCAGAGAACCTCGTCACGGTCGACGAGACCGGGGCGGTGGTCGACGATCCCTATGGCGCCGGCGTCAACGCGGCGGGCTTCACCATCCATTCGGCCGTGCACATGGCCCGGCACGACGCCGTCTGCGTGCTGCACACGCACACCGTGGCGGGCGTCGCCGTGTCCTCGATCAAGGAGGGGCTGCTGCCGCTCAACCAGTGGTCGGCACAGTTCCACGGCCGCATCGCGTTCCACGACTACGAGGGCATCGCGCTGAACCTCGAGGAGCGCGAGCGCATCGTGGCGGACCTTGGCGACAAGCGTGTCATGCTGCTGCGCAACCACGGCACGCTGCTGCTTGGCCGCTCGGTGGCCGAGGCGGTGAAGCTGGCACTGAACCTCGAGCGCTCCTGCAAGGCGCAGGTCGCCGCGCTGGGCATGGGGCTCACGCCGGTGGTGCTTTCGGACGAGGTCGCCGAACATACCGCGCGGCAGTACGACAAGGCCTACGATTCGCAGGAAGTCGCCGGCAAGCCGGACCCGGAATGGGACGCTTTCCTGCGCCGTCTCGACGTCGTGGCCCCCGACTACAGGGGCTGACCGCCGTCCTGCTCCGCAAAGGGGCAACCGAACCCAAGCCCGCATCAAGACGGGCCAAACGCAACCGGATCCGTTCCGGACCAACGTAAAACAGGGAAAACCATGAAACATCTCAAAGCGACCACGTTCCTGATCGCCGCCGCGCTCGCGGCGCCGCTCGCAGCCCAGGAAGCCGGCGGGCGTCTCGACATCGTCGTGCAGCCCGAGCCGCCGGGGCTGATGCTCGGCATGGTGCAGAACGGCCCGACCCAGCTTGTCGCGGGCGACATCTACGAGGGCCTGCTGCGCTACAACACCGACCTCGAGCCGATGCCCGGACTTGCCGAGAGCTGGGAAATCTCGGACGACGGGCTGACCTATACCTTCAAGCTGCACGAGGGCGTGAAATGGCACGACGGCGAGGATTTCACCGCCGATGACGTGGTGTTCTCGGCCGGCACCTTCCTGCCCGAGACCCACGCCCGCCTGCGTGCCTCGCTCGCCTACGTCGAGAGCGTCACCGCGCTCGACGACCTGACCGTCGAGTTCAAGCTCAAGGAACCCTTCGGCCCGTTCATCTCGGTGTTCGAGGCGGCGACCATGCCGATGATCCCGCAGCACATCTACGAGGGCACCGACTACGCCACCAACGAGATGAACGCGACGCCGATCGGCACCGGTCCGTTCAAGTTCGAGGAATGGGTCAAGGGCAGCTACATCCACCTCGTCAAGAACGAGGACTACTACGTCGATGGTCTGCCCTATCTCGACGAGGTCTATTACCGGGTGATTCCGGATGCCGCGTCGCGCGCGGTGGCCTTCGAGACCGGCGAAGTCGACGTGCTGCCCGGCGGCTCGGTCGAGAACTGGGACATCCCGCGCCTGACCGAGATGGAGGGCGTTTGCTCGACCAGCGAGGGCTGGGAATTCTTCGCCCCGCACGCCTGGATGTGGCTGAACAACCGCGAAGGTCCGACCTCTGACGTGCGCTTCCGCCAGGCGATCATGTACGCCATGGACCGCGAGTTCATGAAGGATGTCGTCTGGAACGGCTTCGGCACCGTCGCCACGGGCCCGGTGTCGTCCAAGACCAACTTCTACTCGGACGACGTGACGATGTACGATCACGACCCCGAGAAGGCCAAGGCGCTTCTCGAGGAAATGGGCTATGACGGCGAGCCCGTCACCATCCTGCCGCTGCCCTACGGCGAGACCTGGCAGCGCTGGGCCGAGGCCGTGCGCCAGAACCTCAGCGAGGTCGGCATCGAGGTCGAGATCGACAGCGCCGACGTGGCCGGCTGGAACGAGAAGACGTCGCAGTGGGACTACGACATCGCCTTCACCTACCTCTACCAGTATGGCGACCCGGCGCTGGGCGTGTCGCGGAACTACACCGCCGACCGGATCAAGAAGGGCAGCCCCTGGAACAACGTCGAGGGCTACGACAATCCCGAACTCGACGAGAAGTGGTTCAAGGCGGCGACGCTGGTCGACACCGACGAGCGGCAGGCGCTCTACGACGAGATCCAGAAGGAAATCGTCGACGACGTGCCGGTGGCGTGGATGCTCGAGCTCGACTTCCCGACCATCTACCGCTGCAACGTGCATGACCTCGTGACGACCGGCATCGGCGTCAACGATGGCCCGCGCAACGCCTGGATCGAGAAGTGATCCGCTGATCGGGCCGGTTCCCGCGTGGGCCGGCCCGATGCAAGGTGCCGCCGGTCCCCGTGGGCGGCGCCTTGCGAACCCTGATCCGACGAGGACCCATGACCATATTCACGACAATCCTGTCGCGGCTGGTGAAGGCCGTGATGACGCTGCTTGCCATCGCGGTCCTGAACTTCTGCCTGCTGCACGCGGCGCCGGGTGATCCGGCGGTGGTGCTGGCGGGAGAGGCCGGTGCCGCCGACGAGCAGATGATCGAACAGCTGCGCGAGCGCTTCGGGCTCGACCAGCCGCTCTACGTGCAGCTTGCCAAGTATGTCGGCGGCATCGTGCAGCTGGACCTCGGCTATTCCTTCCGCCAGGGCGCCCCGGTGATCGACCTGATCGCCGAACGGCTGCCTGCGACGCTCATCCTCACGCTCACCGCCTTCGGCATCTCGCTGGTCTGCGGCATCGCGCTGGGGGTCGCGGCCGCGGCGCGGGTCGGCAAGCCGTCGGATTCCGCCCTCACGACGCTGGCGCTGCTGTTCTACGCGACGCCGCTCTACTGGGCCGCGCTGATGGCGGTGCTGGTGTTCTCGGTCTGGCTCGGCTGGCTGCCCGGCTTCGGCTACGAGACCGTGGGCGCCAACTACACCGGCTTCGAGCGGGTGCTCGACATCCTCGCGCACCTCATCCTGCCGGCGCTGACGCTCGGGCTGTTCTTCATGGCGGTCTACATGCGGATGACCCGGGCCTCGATGCTCGAGGTCTCGACCGCCGATTTCGTCAAGACCGCCAAGGCCAAGGGCCTGTCGGGGCCGGTCATCCGCCGGCGCCACATCCTGCGGAACGCCATCCTGCCGGTGGTCACGCTCGCGGGTCTGCAGGCGGGCCAGCTCGTCGGCGGCGCGGTGCTGACCGAGACCGTCTTCGCCTGGCCCGGCATCGGCCGGCTCATGTTCGAAAGCCTCGCCGCGCGCGACTACAACACCATTCTCGGCGTGTTCCTCGTCTCGGCGGCCATGGTCATCCTCTTCAATATCGTGACCGACATCGTCTACCGGATCGTCGATCCCCGTATCGGAGCGCGTGCCTGACATGTGGAAACGTTTCAGATCCAACCTTGGCGCCATGGTGGGCGTGGTGCTGCTGCTCGCGGTGATCCTGATCGCCATCTTCGCGCCGCTGCTGTTCAGCCACGATCCGTGGCAGATGGTGCAGCG
Organism: Salipiger sp. D13; assembly: GCF_003703915.1. Classification (NCBI taxonomy): domain Bacteria; kingdom Pseudomonadati; phylum Pseudomonadota; class Alphaproteobacteria; order Rhodobacterales; family Roseobacteraceae; genus Salipiger; species Salipiger sp. D13. The sequence continues at coordinate 795,123 of NZ_ML112590.1, read as the reverse complement.
CCCCTTCCTCGCGCCGTTCTCGACCGATGGGCTGCCGCTCGGCACCGACACGCTCGGCCGTGACGTGGCCGCCCAGCTTGCCTACGGCGCGCGGGTGTCGCTGCTGGTGGGGCTGGTCTCGACGCTGGTCGCGCTGCTGATCGGCGTGCCGCTCGGGGCGCTGGCGGGCTTCTACGGCGGCTATGTCGACGAGGGCGCGATGCGCTTCACCGAATTCTTCCAGACCATCCCCAATTTCGCGCTGGCCATCGTGCTGGTGGCGATCTTCGAGCCGACGCTGGCCTCGATCACGCTGGCCATCGCCATCGTCTCGTGGCCGCCGGTGGCGCGTCTCGTGCGGGCCGAGGTCATGTCGGTGCGCAAGCGCGAGTTCGTCGATGCCGCCACGCTGGCCGGGCTGTCGAAGCCGCACATCCTCGTGCGGCAGGTGCTGCCCAACACCGTGTCGCCGATCATCGTCATGGCCTCGCTGATGGTGGCGACGGCGATCCTGCTGGAAAGCTCGCTGAGCTTTCTCGGTCTCGGCGACCCGAACACCATGAGCTGGGGCTACATGATCGGCGCGGCGCGCACCGTGATCCGCTCGGCCTGGTGGCTGAGCTTCTTCCCGGGCATCGCCATCGTCATCACCGTGCTGGCGCTCAACCTCATCGGCGAGGGCCTGAACGACGCGCTGAACCCGCACCTGTCGCGAAAGGGGAAGGCATGAGCACGACACTTTCCATCGAGCACCTGACCATCGGCCTGCCCGAAGGCGCCGACCGGCCCTTTGCGGTCGAGGACGTCAGCATGGCCATCGAGAAGGGCGAGATCCTCTGCGTCGTGGGCGAAAGCGGCTCCGGCAAGTCGATGACCGCCAACGCGCTGATGGGGCTTCTGCCCCCCGGCGTGACGGTCAAGGCGGGCCGCGCCATGTTCGAGGCACGCGACGTCCTGCGGCTGCCCGAGACCGAGAAGATGGCCCTGCGCGGCGCCGAGATCGCGATGATCTTCCAGGAACCCATGACCGCGCTCAACCCGCTGATGCGGATCGGCGACCAGATCGCCGAGGTCTTTGCCGCGCATGACCGCTTCACCCAGGCGGAACGCCGGGAGAAGGCACTCGACCTCATCCGCGAGGTGCAGCTTCCCGATCCCGAGAAGATCATCCGCGCCTATCCGTTCCAGCTGTCGGGCGGGCAGCGGCAGCGGGCGATGATCGCCATGGCGCTGGCGCTCGAGCCGAAGCTTCTGATCGCCGACGAGCCGACGACGGCGCTCGACGTGACGACGCAGGCGCAGATCCTCAAGCTGATCCTCGACCTGCGTGAAAAGCGCGGCATGGCGGTGATGTTCATCACCCACGACTTCGGCGTCGTGGCCGAGATCGCCGACCAGGTGATCGTCATGCGCGAGGGGCGCGTCGTCGAGCGCGGCAGCGCCGAGGCGGTGCTGAAGGCGCCGCAGCACGATTACACCAAGCGGCTGCTCGACGCGATCCCGACCGGCACGCTGCCCGAGCGGCGGGTGCTGTCGGAGACGCCGGCGCTCGAGATCAAGGGCCTGCGCAAGATCTACCGCACCGGCGGCGGCTTCTTCCGCGAAGCGCGCGAGGTGCGGGCCGTGGACGACGTCTCGCTCACCGTGGCGCGGGGCGAGGTCCTCGGGCTCGTGGGCGAAAGCGGCTCGGGCAAGTCGACGCTCGGTCGCACGGCGGTTCGCCTCGTCACGCCCGACGGCGGCCAGGTGCTGGTCGGCGGCACCGATCTTGCCGCGCTTTCGGACGAGGAGCTGCGCAAGCAGCGCCACAAGGTCCAGATGATCTTCCAGGACCCCTATGCCTCGCTCAACCCCCGCCAGCGTATCATTGGCGCGATCACCGACGGCCCGATCACCCGCGGCGTGCCGCGCAAGGAGGCCGAGGCCCGGGCTCGCGAGCTGCTCGAGATCGTCGGCCTCGGGGCCGACGCCGCGACCCGCTTCCCGCACGAGTTCTCGGGCGGTCAGCGCCAGCGCATCGGCATCGCCCGCGCGCTCGCCATGGACCCGGAGCTGATCATCGCCGACGAGGCGGTCTCGGCGCTCGACGTGTCGATCCAGGCGCAGGTGCTCGACCTGCTGCGCGAGCTGCGGCAGAAGATGGAGCTGTCGATCCTGTTCATCACCCACGACCTGCGCGTCGCGGCCCAGCTCTGCGACCGCATCGCGGTGATGCAGAAGGGAAAGCTCGTCGAGATCGGGACGGTGCACGACATCTTCCTCGATCCGCAGCAGGAGTATACGCGCAAGCTGCTGGCCGCCGTGCCGGGGGCCGATTGGGACAGCCAGAGGGCCGCCACCGCATGACCCGCATTCTCGGCGTCGTCCATGACACCCGGCTGCAGCTTGCAGACCGATACATCCCCCTGTTCGAGGACCTCGCGCCGGAGCTGGAACTGCGCGCGCCCGAAGACATCGACCGGCCCGAAGACGTGCGCTTCATGGTCACCTTCCTGCCGGCGGATGATGCCTTTTCGCCCTATCCCGAGATGCGCGCGGTCTTCTCCATCGGGGCGGGCATCGACGCGATCCAGGCCTGTCCCTCGCGCCCGGCGGATCTGCCGATCCACCGGGTCGAGGATCCCGACCAGGCGCAGCAGATGGCCGGGTTCTGCGCCTTCCACGTGCTCTGGCACCATCGCGAGATGGCGGCCTGGATGGAGGCGCGCGGGCGGCAGGCGTGGGAGCGCAAGCTCTACGGCCTCTCGCCGCTGGACAAGCGCATCGGCGTCATGGGCTTCGGCCTCATGGGGCGGGCTATCGCGCGGGGGCTTGCCGGCCTCGGCTACCCGGTGGCGAGCTATTCGCGCCGTGCTCCCGAGCCCGAGCCGGGGGTCACCCACTACACCGAGGAGGGACTCGACGCCTTCCTCGGCCAGAGCGACATCCTCATCAACGTGCTGCCGCTCACGCCGCAGACGCAGGGCATGATCGGCGCCGAGACGCTGGCGAAACTGCCCCAAGGCGCCGCGCTCATCCACATCGGGCGCGGTGGCCAGGTCGACGAGGACGCGCTTGTCGCGGCGATCGACAGCGGGCACCTGTCCGGTGCCTCGGTCGACGTCTTCGAGACCGAGCCGTTGCCCGAGGGGCATCCGCTCTGGACCCATCCAAAGGTCTTCGTCACCCCGCATATCGCCTCGATCCCGGTGCCGGCCAACGTGGTGCGCGGCATCCGCGACCGGGTGCTCGCCACCTATTCCGACTGATCCACCCTTCCGTTCTTCCGAAAGTCCTGTCCCATGTCCTTCGATCCCAACAGCGTCTCCGCACGTGAACTCGCCGCACGCATCCGCCATGGAGAGGTCAGCGCCGTGGAGGTGATCGGACAGACGCTCGAGCGCGTCGCCCGGGTGAACCCGCAGGTCAACGCCATCGTGCAGGACTGCAGCGCCGACGCGCTGGCCGAGGCCGAGGCGCTCGACGCGCGCATCGCCTCGGGCAAGCCGGTGGGCGCGCTTGCAGGCGTGCCGGTGACGATCAAGGTGCTCTCGGACCAGAAGGGCTATGCCTCGACCAATTCCTGCCGGATCTACGAGGACGTGGTGGCCACCGAGGACAGCCCCTTCCTGCGCCACATGCGCGAGAAGGATGCAATCGTCATCGGCCGCACCAACACGCCGGCGTTTTCCTACCGCTGGTTCACCACCAACGGCTTCTACGGCGAGACGAAGAATCCGCACAACCCGGCGCTGACGGCGGGCGGATCGTCGGGCGGGGCAGGGGCCGCCATCGCCACCGGCATGGGCCATGTCGCCCATGGCACGGATATCGCCGGCTCGATCCGCTACCCGGCCTATGCCTGCGGCGTGCAGGGGCTGCGCCCGACGCTCGGGCGGGTGCCGATGTTCAACCACTCGTCGCCTGACCGGGGCATCGGGCCGCAGATCATGGCGGTCTCGGGGCCGCTCGCGCGCCGCGTCGACGACCTGCGCCTGGGGCTCGAGGGCATGGCGGGTTACGCGCATGACGACGCCTGGAGCGCGCCGGTGCCGCTCGAGGGGCCGCGCTACCGGCGCCGCGTGGCGCTGGTGAAACGCCCCGGCGGCATCGCCACCGACCCGCGCATCGAGGCGGACCTCGACCGCGCGGCGGAGATGTTCCGCGCCGCCGGCTGGGAGGTCGACGAACCCGCCGAGGTGCCAGAGCTGCGCGAGGCGGTCGAACTGCAGGTCGACCTCTGGCTCTCGGACGGCCACGCCGACAAGCTGAAGGCGGCGGAAGAGGAAGGCGACGCCGGCGCCATCGCGCTGCTGCGCCACTACGCCGACCGCGCCGCCTCGATCGACGTGAAACGCTTCGGCGAGGTCTTCATGCGCCGCTCGGCGCTGATCCGGGCCTGGCGCGGCTTCCTCGCCGACTACCCGGTGGTGCTGATGCCGGTCTGTGCGGAACTGCCGTTCCGGCAGGACCAGGATCTCGAGGGTGACGACATGATCGCCCACCTGTGGGAGGTCCAGCTGCCGCAGATCGCCATTCCGCTGCTCGGCCTACCGGCGATCTCGGTGTCGTCCGGCGTGGTGGACGGCATGCCCTCGGGCGTGCAGCTCGTCGCCGCGCCCTGGCGCGAAGATATCTGCCTCGAGGCCGGCGAGCTGCTCGAACGCGGCTTCGGTTTCCCCGGCCTCGTTGGCTGAGACTTGACTTTCGGCGGCGGATGCCTCATCTGACACGGTAACGCTGCGCTGCCGCGTGAGCTAGCCGTGTCAGAGGACAGGCCCGACCGGGGCCCGATCCATTCCGGCACATCAGCGTTGCCACTTCCGGTTCCCCATCACGCAGGGTTCTAGACGCGACGGCCAGCTGCCGCGGGAGACGCCCGTGCAGCCCGAGGCCGCGCCGCACCCTGGCCAGGCTGCCGCATGGGCGACTGGCACGCTTGCCGCGCACCCCGACGGGGCGCGGTCTCACAAAGGATACCTCTTGTTCGATTTCGACATGCTCGGCCTTTCGCCGGCACTCAACGAGGCGCTGTCGCGCGCCGGCTTCTCCGAACCCACCCCGATCCAGAACCAGGCGATTCCGCTGGCGCTCGAAGGCCATGACGTGCTTGGCCTCGCGCAGACCGGCACCGGCAAGACGCTGGCGTTCGGCCTGCCGCTGATCGACGCGCTGCTCGCGCAGCCCGGCAAGCCGGCGCCGAAGACCGCCAAGGCGCTGGTGCTCGCGCCGACCCGCGAACTGGTCAACCAGATCGCCGAGAGCCTCAAGGCGCTGACCGACGGCACCAAGCTCCGCGTCGGCACCGTGGTCGGCGGGCAGTCCATCAACCGCCAGATCAACTTCATGTCGCGCGGCGTCGACATCCTTGTCGCCACGCCGGGCCGGCTCATCGACCTGATGGACCGGGGCGCGGTGGACCTGTCGACCGTGCGCCAGCTGGTGCTGGACGAGGCCGACCAGATGCTCGACATGGGCTTCATCCACGCGCTGCGTCGGATCGCCCCCAAGCTCGGCACGCCGCGCCAGACCATGCTGTTCTCGGCCACCATGCCCAAGCAGATGGAAGAGCTGAGCGCCGCGTACCTCAGCAACCCGCGCCGGGTACAGGTGTCGCCTCCGGGCAAGGCCGCCGACAAGATCACCCAGTCGGTGCATTTCGTCGAGAAGGGCGACAAGCCGTCGAAGCTGCGCGAGGTGCTGCGCCGCGACATGGACGCGCTCACACTGGTCTTCTCGCGCACCAAGCACGGTGCCGAGCGGCTGATGAAGGGGCTCGTGGCCGACGGCTTCAACGCCGCCTCGATCCACGGCAACAAGAGCCAGGGCCAGCGCGACCGTGCCATCAAGGCGTTCCGTGACGGTGACATCAACGTGCTCGTGGCCACCGACGTGGCAGCGCGCGGCATCGACATCCCCGGCGTCGCCTACGTGGTGAACTATGATCTGCCCGAGGTGGCGGACAACTACGTCCACCGCATCGGCCGCACCGCGCGGGCGGGACGCGAGGGCGAAGCGATTGCCTTCTGTGCGTCGGACGAGGCTGACCTGCTGCGCCAGATCCAGAAGCTGATGAAGATCGACATTCCGGTCGCCAGCGGCGAGGCCCCGGCAGAGCTCTTCGAGACCGGCGGTGCCCGTCGTCGCCGTGGCGGTGGTGGCGGCGGTGGTCGCGGTCGTGGTGGCCCGGGCAAGGGCGGCTTCAAGGGCAACGCCTCGGCCAAGCCCGGTGGCGGCGGTCGCGGCCGGCGTCCGCGGCGCCGGGCGGCCTGACCCGTCCCGGCGGTCGGATCCGAAAAATCTTCCTGCGAAGATTTTTGCGCCCAAGATTTTTCGACGAAAAATCTTGGGTAGGCCCCCCGCCGGCTCTTCCTTGCCAGAACAAAAGAAACGCCCGGACGCGGTCTGCGTCCGGGCGTTTCTCATTCTCGAAGCCCGTGTCGTTGCCGGGGCGTTACTGGGCGAGCTTCTTCGACACGATCTCGTTCACGGCCTTCGGGTTGGCCTTGCCGCCGGTGGCCTTCATCACCTGGCCCACGAACCAGCCCGCGAGCTTGGGGTTCTGCTTCGCCTTCTCGACCTGCGCCGGGTTCGCTGCGATGATCTCGTCGACGGCCGTCTCGATGGCGCCGGTGTCGGTCACCTGCTTCATGCCGCGCTCTTCGACGATCTGCTCGGGCTCGCCGCCTTCGGTGTAGACGATCTCGAAGAGGTCCTTGGCGATCTTGCCGGAGATGGCATCGGACTTGATCAGCCGCACGATGCCCGCGAGCTGCGAGGGCGTGACCGGGCTCTCGGTGATCTCGTGGCCTTCCTTCTTCAGCCGGCCGAAGAGCTCGTTGATCACCCAGTTGGCGGCAAGCTTGCCGTCCCCGGCCTCGGTGACCACCTGCTCGAAGTAGGCGGCGTTGGCGAGATCGGCGGTCAGCACGTTCGCATCGTATTCCGACAGGCCGAAGTCCTTGACGAAGCGGGCCTTCTTCTGGTCGGGCAGCTCGGGCAGGTTCGCGGCGATGTCGTCCACCCAGGCCTGTTCGATCTCGAGCGGCAGCAGGTCGGGGTCGGGGAAGTAGCGGTAGTCGTGCGCCTCTTCCTTGGACCGCATGGAGCGCGTCTCGTTCTTGTCCGGATCGTACAGCCGGGTCTCCTGATCGACCGTGCCGCCGGCTTCGAGGATGGCGATCTGGCGCTTTGCCTCGTAGTCGATGGCCATCTGGATGAAGCGCATCGAGTTCATGTTCTTGATCTCGCAGCGCGTGCCGAGATGGCCGAAATCCTGCGTTTCCTGGTATTTCTCGTAGTCGCCCGGGCGGCAGACCGACACGTTCACGTCGGCGCGCAGGTTGCCGTTCTGCATGTTGCCGTCGCAGGTGCCGAGGTAGCGCAGGATCTGGCGCAGCTTCGCGACATAGGCGGCAGCCTCCTCGGGGCCGCGGATGTCGGGGCGCGACACGATCTCCATCAGCGCGACACCGGTGCGGTTCAGGTCGACGAAGGACATGTTCGGGTCCATGTCGTGGATCGACTTGCCGGCGTCCTGCTCGATGTGGATGCGCTCGATCCGGACGAGGCGGGCGATGCCCGGCTCCATGTCGACGATGACCTCGCCTTCGCCCACGATGGGATGGTAGAGCTGGCTGATCTGGTAGCCCTGCGGCAGGTCGGGGTAGAAGTAGTTCTTCCGGTCGAAGGCCGACTTCAGGTTGATCTCGGCCTTCAGGCCGAGCCCGGTGCGCACCGCCTGTTCGACGCAATACTCGTTGATGACCGGCAGCATGCCGGGCATCGCCGCGTCCACGAAGGACACGTTGGAGTTGGGCTCTGCGCCGAACTTCGTGGAGGCGCCCGAGAACAGCTTGGCCTCGGAGGCGACCTGGGCATGGACCTCCATCCCGATCACCAGTTCCCAGTCGTATTTCGCCCCGGCGATGACCTTGGGTTTGGGGGCCTCGTAGCTCAGGTCAAGCATGGCGTATCCTCGTCTCGCGTTTCGCGATGGGGATACGCCAGAGCGCCACAGGGGGCAAGGGTGCAGGAGGCACAGGGAGAGGGGCTGAGGTCGATCCCGTCTTCGGTGAAGCGCAGGCTGCGCCCAAGCTCGAGCTGGGGAGCAAAATGCTCGGCCAGCGCCGAGATGGCTCGGCTCCTGCCGCGGCGCAGCATCTCGGCCCGGTCGACCCGGCCGGGGATGGGGCGCGCGCAGGCCCAGAGGTCGGGGTGAATCTCGCGCAGGTGGTCCTCCACGATCCAGCCGAAGTTGCCCGCGATGCGGGCCCGGGGCGAGCGTGGATCTGCTGCGCCCGAAAGGGTCAGCCCGCAGTAGGCCGCGAGCAGGTTGGCCGTGTGCTGGTCGGGCCGCGCCGCGAGGATGTCGTGCAGCCCTTCGGTGAACAGGTCGGCATCGACGCGGGCAAAGGCGCCGGCCGCGCCGCCCGCGAGCGCGTCGAGCCACACCCAGCTGTAGCCGCCGAAGCCCCAGATGTCCGAGGTCCGCCCGGCGGTGCGGCGGGCCTCGTGGTCGAGACGGGCCCAGTCGCCGTAGCGCCTCGGGCGCAGGTCACGGCCGAGCGCGCGCAAGTGGTCGGGGCAGCCGGGGTCGAGGTCGATGAGATCCTCGTAGTCGTCGGCCACCCGGCCGGCGGGGCGCGCATGCAACTCGAGCAGATCGCAGCGCAGCGCGGCAAGCGCGGGCGAGTCGAGTTCGAGCGGATCGAAACGGGCGACGAGGCGCTGCGCCGCTTCGAGGTGCTGCGCCCGCGCGTCCCGGCGCATCGGGGTGGGATCGGGCACGCCCGGTTGGCCGGCCCAGGCGTCGGCGACCGCGACATGCGCATAGGCAAGCGCGCAGGCCAGCCAGGGGTCGGTCTCGATACCGTCGATCGCGTCGTGCAGCGTGAACAGGATGGCGCGGGCCGTGGTCGCGTCGTTGCGCGCCACCGCCGCCATCGCGCTGTCGAGCGCGTCGGAGCAGGCGCCCTGCGCCAGCAGGCGCGCCACGGGGCTGCCTCCCGGGGTGGCCGCGCGGTCCAGATCGGCTTCGCGCAGGCCGCGCGCCAGTGTCTCCCAGCGGTCCTGCCGGGCAAGGTAGCGCCCTTGGGTGCGCAGTTTCCCGCGTTCGGCCGCATCGGGAGAGGTGTCGCGCACCGGGATGTCGACGCGCGGCGCGGGAAGCCTGCGAGGACAGTCGGCACGAGGGGCCGGGTCGCGGGGCTTGCGTCGCAGATAGGCGGGAAAGCTGACGGGCAGGGGCCCGAGCCGCACGGACAGGGCGCGGGCGAGAGGGATCATTCCGGGGATCTTCGAGGCAACGGTCATGGCCCGACGCTGCGGGGCAAATCGGGCACCATATGGGCAGGCTCAAGAAGAAGCGGCGGCAATCCGCTTACCCATGGGGCCGGTCTGCCGCATTGAATCCCAATGGGTTAACGCCGCGCGACGCGCGAAGTTCCCGCCGCTGCCGGCCGCGCGGATGCCTGCGCTTGTCCGTGCAAGGGCGCTATGGCAAATCTGCAGACATGCTGCCACGTCTCTTTTCCCTCTGCGCGGCCATGTTGGTCGCAGGTGCCGCCTGGTCCGATCCGGCCCCGATGCCGCCCCGTCTCTCGACGGATGCGGTCTCGGCACAGGCGGTCTCCGCGTCGGTGCGACCGCAGGCGCGCCGCACCGTGATCCCCGAAGCCCGCTGGGGCACCTCCGGGGGGCGGTCCAAATGGTCGCTCGCGGCGCTTTCCGCGCTGCGGGGGCCCGCCAACCGGCTTCCCGAGATCGTCCCCGAGGATATCTCGACCTGGTGTCCCGCCTACCCGAGTGCCGGGCGCGAGGACCGCGAGGCGTTCTGGCTCGGCCTCGTGTCGACGCTCGCCAAGCACGAGAGCACCTACCGCCCGACCGCCGTCGGTGGCGGCGGGCTCTGGTACGGCCTGCTGCAGATCCTGCCCTCGACCGCGCGGCTCTACGGCTGCCAGGCGGGCAGCGGCGCGGCGCTCAAGGATCCGCGTCTGAACCTGTCGTGCGGCCTGCGCATCATGGCGCGGACCGTGGCCCGTGACCGGGTGGTCAGCCAGAACATGCGCGGTGTGGCCGCCGACTGGGGCCCGTTCCATTCCCGCAAGAAGCGCGAGGACATGATCGCCTGGACGCGCGAGCAGCCCTATTGCGCCGGCCTGCCGCGGTCGCTCAAGCCGGTGGCCCGTCCCGATGCGTGGAACGAGCCGAGCCTGATGGCCGATCTCGGGACGACGCGCCCCGTGCTGCCGACGACGGACGGGGTCATCGCTTACAGCATCGACGGCGCCATCGTTCCGAAGCTGGCGATGGCCAACCCGGTCATCGCGACCTCGGGCATGACCGCCGCGCAGGCAGACAGGATGATCGACTGAGCTGCGGCACGCACATCCAGTCAGACAAGAACCAGCGAGCAGACATCTGGAAGGGAAAAAGGGGGCGGGCGCCCCCTTTTTTCATGTCCGCGCGGCTGCGACGGCGCAACTGCGGTCGTCGGGGAACCGCCATTTCGGCAGTAACGTCGGCCCGGGTGCGCGACCTGCGCGCGACGGTCCTGTTCCGATGGGCTCGCCGACTGCCAGCCGCCCTCCGACAACAGCGGCAGGATCGAGATCATGGCGCATGATGCGGGCGGCAACGCCGTCACCGTCCACGGTGCACTTGCCGCGAATTTCGTGATCGCCGTGGCGAAATTCACCGCAGCGATCTTCACCGGCGGCGCCTCGATGCTGTCCGAAGCGTTTCACTCGGTGGTGGACACCGGCAACGAGGGGCTTTTGCTGCTCGGCATGAAGCGCAGCCGCAAGCCCGCGAATGCCACGCATCCCTTCGGCTACGGCAAGGAACTCTACTTCTGGTCGCTGGTGGTCGCGATGCTGCTCTTCACCATCGGCGGCGGTCTGTCGGTCTGCGAGGGCGTCATGCACATGATGAACCCCGAGCCCATCGAGCAGCCGCTCTGGAAATCCCGCAAGCCGGGCGAGGGGGGCTTCCGCACCTTCCGCCGCAGCAAGGACCCGGCGGTATTCGTGGTCGCGGCCGAGGATACCGCCGCGCTGCTGGGCATCATCGTGGCGGCGCTTCTGGTCTACGAGACCCGCGCGCTCGTGATGGGTGGAAGCGCCGTCCCGGAGGTGATCGAGGAGGTGCGCGAGATCGCCCTTGGCGAAGAGGCCATCACCGTCGTGTCGCATGTGCTCACGATGCACGTCGGTCCGAGCCAGGTGCTGCTGAACATGGAGGTGCAGTTCCGCCCCGACGTCACCTCTGCCGAGCTGTTCGAGACGGTCGAACGGGTGCAGGACCGGATCACCGAGGTCCGGTCCGAGATCAAGCGCATCTTCCTCGAGATCGAAGCGATGCGCGGGGTAGGGCGCACGCCGGGCTGAGCGCCGGCAGGCGTTCGTCCCGGCGTGGCCCGTGCCGCGCCGGGACGGTCTTTCACGACAGCAGGCGCGTGACCATCTCGGTCACGTCGCGCGACAGGCCCGGCCGGTCCGCGATGCGCTGAAGCTCGGCCTTCATCATTGCCTGCCGGTCCGTGTCATAACGTTTCCAGGTCTGGAAGACCGAGCACATCCGTGCCGTGGTCTGCGGGTTCTTCTCGTCCAGCTTGATGAGCCAGTCCGCCAGCAGCCGGTAGCCGCGCCCGTCCTTCGCGTGGAAACCCGCGTGGTTCATCGCCAGCGAGCCCATCACCGCGCGGAAGCGGTTGGGGTTCTTCCAGTCGAAGTCGGGCCGCTTCGTCAGCGCCTCGGCGCGGGCTGCGGCGTTTTCCGGTGCCGTCGCTGCGACCTGCAGCGCGAACCACTTGTCCATCACCAGCCGGTCGTTCTTCCATTGCGCCTCGAACGCCGCGAGCGCCTTGTCCTCGGCGCCGGCCGAGATCAGGCAGCTGAGCGCGCCCAGTTGCAGCGTCATGTTGTCGGCGGCGTCGAACTGCGCCTGTGCCGCCGCCCCGCCGTCGAGCCGGGTGCGCAGGGACAGAACCACGTTGCCGAGCGCGCGCTTGCCGGACTGCTCGGCATCGGGGGCGTAGTCGTCATCGACGCGCATTTGCCCGGACAGCTCCGGCAGCAGCGCCGACCAGCGCTCGGCCATGGCGTTGCGCAGGGTTTCCGTCGCGGCGTAGATCGCATCGGGGTCTGGCGTGACGCCCTTGGCATGCAGCATCTGCGCCAGTTCCGCCTGCGTCGGCAGCGCCAGCATCAGCGCCCGGAAGGCCGGGTCGAGTGCGTCGTCGCGAATGACCTGCTCCAGCGCGTCGATCCACGCCATGTCGGGGCCGTCGCCCTCGGTGATCATCGCGTAGAGACAGGCACGCGCCAGGTCGCGGCTCGATTCCCAGCGGTTGAAGGCGTCGCTGTCATGCGCCAGCAGGAAGCGCTTCTCGTCCGGGGCGCTATCGCGCTCGAGCACCACCGGCGCAGAGAAACCGCGCAGGATCGAGGGCACCGGCTTCGACGACAGGCCCTCGAAGGTGAAGCTCTGCTCGGCCTCGGTCATCTCGAGCACGGTGGTCCCGACCACCTCGTCACCGTTGGGATTCAGCAGGCCAACGGCGATCGGCAGCACCTGCGGCGCCTTCTCGGCCTGCCCGGGCGTCGGCGGCGTGTGCTGCGCGAAGGTCAGCGTGTAGGTTCCGTCGGCATAGTCCTCGGTGACGCTCAGGTGCGGCGTGCCCGACTGCGAATACCAGCGCTTGAACTGCGACAGGTCGCGGCCCGTTGCCTCCTCGAAGACGCGCAGCCAGTCCTCGATGGTGGCGGCATCGCCGTCGTGGCGGTCGAAGTAGAGATCCAACGCCTTGGCGTAGTCGTCCTCGCCCACCAGCCGCTTGAGCATACCGATGACCTCGGCGCCCTTCTCGTAGACGGTGGCGGTGTAGAAGTTGTTGATTTCCTGGAAGCTCTCGGGCCGCACCGGGTGCGACAGAGGGCCCTGGTCCTCAGGGAACTGGCGGGCGCGCAGGTCGATCACGTCCGAGATCCGCTTGACCTCGGCCGAGCGCATGTCGGAGGTGAACTCGCTGTCGCGGAACACCGTCAGCCCTTCTTTCAGGCACAGCTGGAACCAGTCGCGGCAGGTGATGCGGTTGCCGGTCCAGTTGTGGAAATACTCATGCGCGATGATCGCCTCGATGCGCTCGAAGTTGGCGTCGGTCGAGGTCTCGGGAGAGGCGAGCACGCAGGAGCTGTTGAAGATGTTGAGCCCCTTGTTCTCCATCGCGCCCATGTTGAAATCATCGACCGCGACGATGTTGAAGATGTCGAGGTCGTATTCCCGGCCGTAGATCTCTTCGTCCCATTTCATCGAGGCCTTGAGCGCCTCCATCCCGAAGGCGCATTTGCCCTCGTCGCCCGGGCGCACCCAGATGTTCAGCTCGACGTCCTTGCCGGACATCGTGGTGAACTCACCGGGGTGGTTCACGAGATCCCCCGCGACCAGCGCGAACAGGTAGGCCGGCTTCGGCCACGGGTCGTGCCATTCCGCCCAGCCTTCGCCGCTGTCGGTCGGGTTGCCGTTCGAAAGCTTCACCTTCTCGTCGCCCTCGATGCGGACGGTGAAGGTGGCCATGACGTCGGGCCGGTCGGGATAATAGGTGATCTTGCGGAAGCCCTCGGCCTCGCACTGTGTGCAATACATGCCGTTCGACATGTAGAGCCCCTCGAGAGCGGTGTTCTCGGCCGGTGCGATCTCGACGTCGCTTTCCCACAGGAACGGCCCGTCGGGCACCGTGCAGGTCAGGCCCTGCGGCGTGACCTCGGGTGTGACCTCGGTCCCGTCGATGGCGGCGCGGATCAGTGTCAGCTCTTCACCGTGCAGGAAGAAGTCCTGCGCGGGGGCGTTCGGGTTTGGTTCGAAATGGATGCGGGTCTTTACGCGGGTGGCGTTCGGCGCCAGCGTCACGGTGAGGTGAACATCCGCGACCTGCCAGCCGAAAGGTTTGTAATCCTTGAGATAAATCGTCTGGGGGCTTGCGTCTTCCATGTCTCTCGTCCTTCGGTCTGGCAGGGCGCCGGAACGACGCCCGTTGCGTGCGTGTTAGAATCCCAGACGCCGCGCAGCAAGCGCGCCCCTGTCACGTTTTAGGAGGTTGAACGATGTCGGCACCCGATACCAACGTCAAGAAACAGGAAAAGCAACACCGCGGCCCGCTCTGGGGCATGTGGGCCGGGCTCGGTTTCGTCGCGGTCCTGTTCGTGGTGTGGCTGTTCTGGGTCTTCGCCGAGGGTCAGGAACCCACCGAGGCAACCGAGCAGGTCGATGGTTCCACCGGACAGGTGGAGCAGGTCGACGAAGGTGCGACCGTCCAGCAGGACGCGGAGGAAGTGAACGTCGTTCCCGAGGGCGCGGACGCGGCCCCCACCGAGAGCGAGTGACGCCGGACAGGGCAATCGGAAACGGTTGTTCTGAAATTTCAAATTTTTCGCAGGGGCGTGGAACCAATCCGCGCCCTTCTGCGTTTGTGCGCCGACCCAGCGGAATGCGAGGCAACAGGCAATGGACGGAACGCGCGCGGGCCGCATCTTCGCGGCGCTGAGCGAGGCAGAAGGCGATCTGCCCCCCGAAGAGGCGCGCAACGGTCTGCGCCACGTCCTGTCCCTCTCGATGACCAAGCTTGCCGATGGTTTGATCAATCCCAAGCTCGTGCTCGCGTGGCTTGCGCAGGCGCTCGGCGCGCCGGCGCTGCTCGTCGGGCTGCTGGTGCCCATCCGCGAGGCCGGGGCGCTGTTGCCGCAGATGCTGCTGGCGGGGCGCGTGCGAGCCATGCGCCACCGCAAGTGGGCCTGGGTGATCGGCTCGCTGGGGCAGGGGGTGGCCGCGGCCGGCATGGTCGCCGTGGCGCTGACCTTGCAGGACTGGGCGGCCGGCATCGCGATGTGCGCGCTGCTCGCCATGCTGGCGCTGTCGCGGGCGGCCTCCTCGGTCAGCTACAAGGACGTTCTCGGGAAGACCGTGCAGAAGACCCGGCGGGGCGCCGTGACCGGCACGGCAGCCTCGGTCGCCTCGGCGGGGGTCATCCTGTTCGCGCTGCTGCTGATGAGCGGGCTGATCGAGAACACCTCGGCCCTGACCGCCGCCGTCGCGCTTGCGGCGCTGCTCTGGGTCGCGGCCGGCGCGCTGTTCTCGAGGCTCGAGGAAGCGCCCTCCGAAGAAGACGGCAGCGCTCCGGCGATCGACCTGCGCCCGTTCCGCGATGACCCGCAGTTCCGCCGCTTCGTCTATGCCCGCGGCGCGCTGACCGCGACCGCGCTCGCGCCGCCCTACATCGTGCTGCTCGACACCGGCGAGGGGGCGTTGCAGAAACTCGGCGCGCTGGTGCTGGCCTCGGCTGCGGCCTCCTTCGCAAGCTCCTACGTCTGGGGCCGGCTTGCGGACCGCTCGTCGCGCCGCGTGCTGATGCTGTCCGGCTTCTCTGGAGCCGCCGCGCTGGCGCTTGCCGCCCTCGCGGGGCTCACGGGCTGGGCCGGCGGGGCGATCTGGGTCACCCCGGTGCTGCTCTTCGGGCTGATGGTGGCCTACCACGGCGTGCGGCAGGGGCGGTCGACCTATCTTGTCGACATGGCGCCCGAGTCCGACCGTGCTTCCTACGCGGCGCTTGCCAACACGCTGATCGGCGCGTTGCTGCTTGTCTCCGGGGCGTTCGGCGGCGCGCTGGCCTGGATCGGCCCGGTTGCGGCGCTTGCCGGTTTTGCCGCCCTCGCGTGTCTTGGCGGCCTTGTCGCCGCCGGTCTGCACGAGGTCGAGCGCTCGGACGATTGACCGTCGGACCGTGACGCGCGGGCTGGGCACCACCGGCGCGCGATGCTAGCAGCGTCTCCGGGCAATCGGACGGGGAACGACATGCAGGCAGCACTCGGAGGCTTCGCGCTCGGGCTTTCGCTCATCGTGGCGATCGGTGCGCAGAACGCATTCGTGCTGCGGCAGGGGCTGCTCCGGTCGCATGTCTTCACGGTCTGCCTGATCTGCGCCCTGTCCGACGCGCTGCTGATCCTGCTGGGGGTCACAGGGTTCGGCGCCCTGACCACGGCGGTCCCGGGGCTCGAGACCGCGATGCGCTGGCTCGGGGCGGCCTTCCTGATCTGGTATGGCGCGCGCAGCCTGTTCGCGGCGTGGCGCGGAGGTGAGACGCTCCGCGCGGGCGGGGCGGACCCGGCCGGCAGCCGCCGGGCCGCGATCCTGACCTGCCTCGCCTTCACCTGGCTCAATCCGCATGTCTATCTCGATACGGTAGTGCTGCTCGGCGCGGTGTCGGCGCAATACGAGCCGCGCGCCGCCTTTGCGGCAGGTGCGATGATCGCCTCCTTCTTATTCTTCTTCTCGCTGGGCTACGGCGCCCGTGCGCTCGGGCCGCTGTTCGAGAAACCGCTGGCGTGGCGCGTGCTCGACCTGCTCATCGGCCTTGTCATGTGGGCCATCGCGGCGCGGCTGGCATTCGGCTGAGCCACGCCGGCGCGCGCCACGAGCCGCTTTTCGGCTTGCGCACGGCCGTTCGCAGGCTAACAGTCCCGGCCATGGCAACCCCTGCGGAAAACGTGTCGTCGCCCCTGCGTGGGGCCCTTTGGATGGTCGTGACGGGCCTGTGCTTCGTGGCTGTCACCGCGCTCGTGAAACTGCTGGCCGGGCGCGTGCCGGCAGCCGAGTCGGCCTTTCTGCGCTACGTCTTCGGTCTGCTCATCCTGCTGCCCGCGTGGCGCGAGCTGGCGGCGCTGCGGTTGTCGCGGCGCCAGCTCGGTCTGACCGTGCTGCGCGGAGTGGCCCAGACCGGCGGGGTGCTTTGCTGGTTCTTCGCGATGACCCGCATCCCGATCGCCGAGGTCACGGCGATGAACTACCTCACCCCCGTCTACGTCACGATCCTCGCGGCCCTCGTGCTTGGAGAACGGCTGGCGATCCGGAGGATCATGGCCATCGGCGCGGCGCTCGCGGGGGCGCTGCTGATCCTGCGGCCCGGCTTCCGCGAACTCGATCCGGGGCATTTCGCGATGCTCGGCACGGCGCTGCTGTTCTCGGTCTCCTATCTCATCGCCAAGATCATCTCGGGCGAGATGAGCGCGGCGGCGGTGGTCGTGCTGCTGTCGATCTCGGTGGCGCTGGGGCTGTTTCCCTTCGCGATGGCGGTCTGGGTGACGCCGTCCTGGGGCGATCTCGCGATCCTCGTCGCGGTGGCGGGCTTCGCCACCGGCGGCCATTACGCGATGACGCTGGCCTTCGCGGCGGCACCGGTGACGGTTACGCAGCCGGTGACCTTCCTGCAGCTCGTCTGGTCGGTGCTGGTGGGCGCGCTCTTTTTCGGCGAAGGCGTCGACCTCTGGGTCGTTGCGGGCGGCACGGTCATCATGGGGGCCGTGCTCTTCATCACCTGGCGCGAGGCGATGCTTAAGCGGAAGGTCGCGCCGCGTGGGCCGGAAGCCCAGTCCTGAGCGGGGAAACGCAGCGTTTCCAGATCCCGAAAAATCCTCGGTCGCAGCGCAGTTCTGCCCCATTTCGCCCGCAGCCTGTCTGCAGTTCATAGCTTAATGGAGAGTAGAAAGATGTTTGCCGAGACCAAGCTGACCGACGATCTGAACGACGTGCGTGATTTCCTGCTGAGCGAGCGCCGCAAGGTGCTGTCGGAGGCAGAGTGGCGTTTCCGCATGCGCGGCTACGGCTACAACCTGCGCCGCACCGAGGGTGGCCTCGAGGTGGCGCGGCTGCCGCAGAACCGGGTGTTGGGCACGCTCGAGATCTGAGCCGGCACCGGGTGCGAGCGCCTCTCGAGCGGCAATCCCGCGCGCTCTTCGGCAGTATTCAGAAATAATTAACTTTTCTTAACGAACGGGCTTGCGGCCCTGATGCGGCGGCGCGACATGCGATGCATGTTCAGACGTCGCCTCGCCGCCATCCCCCTTGTTGCAATCGCAATGATCGCTGCCACGACCGCGATGGCGGACCCGTCGGGTCGCGTCCGCGTGGTCGATGGAGACACGCTCGACGTGGGCGGTGTGCGGGTGCGCCTGCACGGCATCGACGCGCCGGAGAGCGCGCAGATGTGCGGCGGCGACGGTGTGCCGATGTGGGGCTGCGGCGCATGGGTGACGCGCGAGGTGCGCAGCCGCTACGAGGGGCGCGAGGCCAGCTGCGAGACGCTCGACACCGACCGCTACGGACGGTCCGTGGCGCGCTGCACCGTCTCGGGCAAGGACATCGGCCGGACACTGGTGCGCGAGGGCATGGCCTTTGCCTACCGCGCCTACTCGTGGGATTACGATCTGGACGAGAAGGGCGCGGCGGTCGAGGGCCGGGGCCTGCATGGCGAAGGCGTCCAGTCGCCGGCGGCGTTTCGCGCCGACGCACGGGCAGGGCGGGCGGCCGTCAACAGGGCGGATGCCCCCGCAGGCTGCACGATCAAGGGCAACATCGCCCGCGACGGCGAGCGCATCTACCACATGCCGGGACAACAGAACTACGGAGCCACGCGGATCAGCGAAGGCAAGGGTGAGCGGTGGTTCTGCTCGGAAGCCGAGGCCCGGGCGGCAGGCTGGCGCCGGGCACTGCGCTGACCTTCGAGCGATCCTGGCGCATCGGTTTGATCCCGGTCAATGTGGGCGCTTGCGGCCCGTGCAAGATTGCTCTTCCGGGCGGGGCGCCGCGAGGTTCTCACTCCGGAAAAGTCAATGAACACGAAGGAATGGCCGCATGTCCCACGTCCCGCACGAACTGCTTCAGGAGTTTCCGGATCACGCCGACACCATCGCGGCACTGAAGGCGCGCGACCGGCACTTCGCGCATCTCGCCGCGCAGTATCACGACATCAACCGCGAGGTGCACCGGGCGGAGACCGACGTTGCGCCGACGGATGATTTCGCTCTGACCGAGATGCGCAAGCGGCGCGCCCTGCTGAAGGACGAGATCTACGTAGCGCTGACGCGCGAGACGGCCTGACCTCGCTGCGTGACTGCGCGGGTCAGTCGAGCAGCGCCTCGATGCGGCTGACGATGGGTTGAGAGAGCGGCCGCGTGGTCGCGCCCCAGCCCTCGATGAAGCTGCCATCGGGGCCGATGAGCGCCTTGTTGAAGTTCCAGCTTGGCGCGAAGCCCTGCGCGTCGAGCCAGCGGTAGAGCGGGTGGGCCTCGGTGCCGGTGACGCGGGTGATCGTCGTCATCGGCATGTCGAGGTCGAAGTTCAGCTCGCAGAAGTCCTTGACCGCGGCCTCGTCGGCGAGCTCCTGCCGGAAGTCGTTCGACGGGACGGTGAGCACTACCAGTCCGCGGTCGCGGTAGCGATCGTAGAGCGCCTGCAGACCGTCGAACTGCGGGGTGAAGCCGCAGCGCGAGGCGGTGTTGACCACCAGCACCGGCTGCCCGTGCCACTGGTCGAGCGACAGACTGCCGCCGTCGATGCTGTCGAAGCGGAACGCCTGCGCCGCCATGACGGGCAGGGCGAGGGCGAAGGCGAGCAGGGCAAGCACAATGCGGATCATCACGAGTCCTCCTGATGGCGTGAAGTAGCATGACTTTGCGGAAGTCAATATACTGGTCAGGGGATCGCGCAGTGCCTATGTTTCCCCGATCAGGAGGTGTGCCATGGCCGGAGGCTGGAGCCGCGACGGCGCGGTGAGTGAACAGATCGAGGCGTCGATTTCCGACGAGTTGCAGCGGATGCGGGCGCGCAAGGGCCCGACGGGCGAGAGCCTGACCCATTGCGCCGAATGCGATGAGCCCATTCCGGAGAAGCGCCGGCAGGCGATCCCGGGCGTGAAGCTCTGCATCGACTGCCAGCAGGAACGCGACGGCGTGCAGAAGGCGCGCGGGGGCATCAACCGGCGCGGCTCGAAGGATTCCCAGCTGAAGTGATCTGGCGGTGCGGGCGCGGAGCGCCCGCGCAGGTCTCTCGGCGGCGGCCTGGGGCCTTGCCTCGGGTTGGCGCCCGGTGGTCGGGGCGGTCCTTCCTGCCCCAGCCCTATGCCGTTTGTGTGGCTGGCCCGATTTGCCGAGAGGCGTCCGAGGGGCAGGTCTGCCCTCGGCGCGCCTGTTCGAGGGTGGGGCGAGTCTCCGCCGCGTCAAGGACGCCTTCGGCGCCGCGCGTCCGCGCGGTGGCCTTGCGGCCATCCCTGACCCGCCGGAGACTCAGCGGTTCTTGTCGCCCCCCGGGTCCGACCGGCTGATCTTGCGCCGCAGGGCGCGCCACATCGGCACCACGTCGAGCGCCGCGACGCCCAGTCCGAGCGGGATCATCCAGAAGCCGAGGATCGGCAGGAAGCCGAGGATGCCGCCGCAGATCAGCAGGATGCCCAGCAGCAGCCGCAACCCGGGTGGCACCCGGCGGCGGACGTGCACGAGCATGCGCTTGATGCGGTGGCGAAAGCGCCGCATCCGGTCCTGCCGGGGAGGGAGAGAAGGGGGCATGCGTGGTCTTTTCGTCCTCGGGTGATCTGCCGGACAGATGTCGGGGCCGCGCGTGCCTGGATCAAGGCCGTGTGGCCGCCCTGGGACATGATCCGCCGATCCGCACGCTCAGACCGGGGCTGGCGGCAGGTCTGCCGGGTGAACCCAGAAGCGCCAGGAGGCCCCCTTGGTTTCGAGATATTCGCGGAGACGTGCCTCGACCGCGTCGCGCGGCTCTTCCTTCAGCCGGGCTATGGCGTCGCCGTAGATGCGGAAGACCGGTTCGAACTGCGGCGAGTCGTAACCCAGCGCGACGTGCCCGCTGTTTAGGAGCAGCTCTTCGAGAGCCCGCAGTTCGGCAGATGTGGCGTGGTGTGCCGGGTGGTTCACTCGGCCCGGGTCCGACAGCACGGCTGCGATCCAGCCCTCTGGCACGAAGCGGTGGTCAGGCCCCTCCCGCCAGTGCACGAGGCGGATGGGGTGAGGGGCGATGCTGGTCCATGCCGGGGCGGCCAGGATGGACCTGACCGCCTCGGTGAGACGCCCGGAGGTCACTCCTCCATGGCCTCGAGTTCGTCGATGAAGCCTTCGATCATCGACAGGCCCTTCTGCCAGAAGGTCGGGTCGGTGGCGTCGAGGCCGAAGGGGGCGAGCAGCGCCTTGTGGTGTTTCGAGCCGCCCGCCTTGAGCATGTCGAAATACTTGTCCTGGAAGCCGTCGGGGTTTTCCTCGTAGACCGCGTAGAGCGCGTTCACCAGCCCGTCGCCGAAGGCATAGGCGTAGACGTAGAAGGGCGAATGCACGAAGTGCGGCACGTAGGCCCAGAAGGTCTCGTAGCCCTCCATGAACTCGAATGCCGGCCCGAGGCTCTCGGCCTGCACCGACATCCACAGCGCGTTGATGTCGTCCGGCGTGAGCTCTCCGCCCCGACGTGCCTCGTGCAGCTTGCACTCGAAGTCGTAGAAGGCGATCTGGCGCACCACCGTGTTGATCATGTCCTCGACCTTGCCGGCGAGCAGCACCTTGCGTTCCTGCTTGTCCTTGGCGTGGTCGAGCAGGCGGCGGAAGGTCAGCATCTCGCCGAAGACCGAGGCGGTCTCGGCCAGTGTCAGCGGCGTCGAGGCCAGCATCTCGCCCTGGCCGGCGGCCAGCACCTGGTGCACGCCGTGGCCCAGTTCATGGGCGAGCGTCATCACGTCGCGCGGCTTGCCGAGGTAGTTGAGCATCACGTAGGGGTGGACCTCGGTCACGGTCGGGTGGGCGAAGGCGCCCGGTGCCTTGCCCGGCTTCACGCCCGCGTCGATCCAGCCCTTGGTGAAGAAGGGCTCGGCGATCTCGGACATGCGCGGATCGAAGCCGGAGTAGGCGTTCATCACCGTCTCGCGGGCCTCGTCCCAGTCGACGATCCGGTCGGTCTCCATCGGCAGGGGCGCGTTGCGGTCCCAGACCTGCATGGTGTCGAGACCGAGCCACTTGCGCTTGAGCTCGTAGTAGCGGTGCGAAAGGCGCGGGTAGGCGTCGACCACCGCGTCGCGCAGCGCCTGCACCACCTCGGGTTCGACGTCGTTGCTCAGGTGCCGCGCCATCTGCGCCGAGGGCATGCCCCGCCAGCGGTCGAGGATTTCCTTTTCCTTGGCCTGCGTGTTGTGGACGCGGGCGAAGGTGCGGACGTTGCCGGTGAACACGCGGGCCAGCTCGCGGGCGGCGGCCTCGCGCTTGGCGCGGTCCTGCTCGGTCAGCTGGTTGAGCGCGGATTCGATCGACATCTCTTCGCCGTCGATGGTGAACACGAGGCCGGCGATGGTCTCGTCGAAGAGCTTCATCCAGGCGTCGCCCACCACGCCGAGGTCGTGCAGGAAGTGCTCGAGCTCATCCGAAAGCTGGTAGGGCTTCATCGCGCGGACCCGGTCGAAGGCGGGCTTGTAGCGCGCGAGCTCGTCGTTGGCGGCAAAGAGCGACTCGTAGCGGTCGTCGGCCATCCGGTTGAGCTCGAGCGAGAAGAAGACCAGCGGGGTGGTGTAGTTGGTCACCTTCTCCTGCAGGTCCGACAGGAACTTGGCGCGTTCCGCGTCGGTGGTGTTCTGGTAGTAGCGCAGCCCGGCAAAGGACATCAGCCGCCCGCCGACGGTCTCGATCTTCTCGTGGCGCTGGACCATTTCGAGGAACGCCGCGGCGTCGAGCGTGTCGAGCTTGCCCTCGTAGTCCTGTGCGAAGCGCGAGCAGGCGTCTTCGAGCCAGTCGAGGTCGCGCTTCAGTTCGGGGGCGTCCTGCGACGGGTAGAGGTCGCTGAGATCCCACTCCGGCAGGTCGCCCAGGTCGCGGCCTCCGGCGGTCGCGTTTGCATCGAGTACGGGGCGGGGAAGGGAAATGGCGGTCAGCATGGGCTCCTCATCTTCAATCTGTCCCATGACATAGGGGGCGCGGCGCGGAAATGGCAATGGCGGGGCGTGGAAATTGCGCGTGAGCCGGGCCCGGCAATGCAGACTTTGGGATCGGGCCGGGGCGCTTTCCGCAAAAAGCGCTCGCCCTGCGGGCCGGGCCGGATAAGCTGTAGGTGGCGCGCTCTGGGGAGGGGCGACCGTGTGAAAGTGATTTCAAGGGAGGAAGGGATATGTCGCAAAAACCAATTCTGTTCGGGGCCGCTGGGATCGTGCTCGGGTTCCTTGGCGGCATCGCCATCGGCAGCGCCACCAACGGCAGCAAGATCGGCGATGCGGTGTCGCAGGCAATGGCGCCGGCGCAGGAAAGCGTGGCCAGCGCTGCCACCGCGCAGCAGGAGGCGCTGGCCGGGCTGTCCGACCGGATCGCGGCGCTCGAGTCCGCGATGTCGGAAAGTTCCGGCAGCGGCGCAGAGATGGCGGCGGCGCTCAAGGACCAGCTCGAGTCGATGCATTCGGACATGCAGGCGAGGCTCGACGAGGTGGCCGCGGGGGCCGAGGCGCAGGCGCGCGCCATGCAGAGCGCTCTGGCCGATCTTTCCGGCGGGATGCAGGAGGCGGCGCAGCTCGCGGCGGCAGCGGTTGCCTCGAAGAACGGCGGCGGCGCGGGGGCCAGCGCCGAGGGCATGACGATCACCGACCCGCTGGGCGTCGGCGAGACGGCGCTGTTCGCCGATGGCGACGTGCGGGCGTTCGTCTCGCGGCTTGATCCGCAGGGCGGCGCAGTGCGGCTGATGGTGAACCGGCAGATGGCGGCGCTCGGGGCCGGGGGCTCGACGCGGGTGAGCATGGGCGGCGGAACCTGCACCGTGGCGGTGATGGGGCTCGAGGACGGACGTGTGACGCTCGGTTCCGACTGCGGCAGCGCTGGCACGGAAAGCGAAGAGATGCAGGGCGAGGGCGACAGTGCCGCGTCATCCGAGGCACCCGAGGACGGTGTCCGCGCCGGCGAGGTCGCAAGGCTTGCCGATGGCCAGCTGCGGGTCTTCGTCTCGGGGCTTGCCTCGGACGGCTCGGGCGCGCGCATCGCGGTAAACGGGGTGCGGACGCAGATGGTCGGCACGGGCGAGAGCATCGACGTCACCGCGGGCGACGCCGCCTGCACCGTGACCGTCACCGGGGTCGGCAACGGCATGGTCGGCCTTGAGGGCTCCTGCGGCTGAGCCTCAGCCGTAGGCCTCGAGCAGCGCGCGCAGGTCGTCGAGCGTATTGGCCTCCTGCGCGGGCTTGTCGTGGCGCCAGCGCGCCATGCGCGGAAACCGCAGCGACAGCCCCGACTTGTGGCGCGGGCTGGGCTGGATGCCCTCGAAGGCGATCTCGAAGACCAGCTCGGGGCGCACCTGCCGCACCGGGCCGAAGCGCTGCAGCGTGTTGCGCCGCACCCAGTTGGTGATGCGGTCGAACTCGGCGTCGGTCAGGCCGGAGTAGGCCTTGGTGAAGGGCACGAGCTCGTTGCCGTTCCAGGCGGCAAAGGTGAAGTCGGTGAACAGGTTGGCCCGCCGGCCGTGGCCCTGCTGGGCGTAGATCATCACCGCGTCGACGCTCAGCGGGTCGAGCTTCCACTTCCACCAGTCGCCCTTCTTGCGCCCCGAGAGGTAGGGCGCGTCGAGGCGCTTCAGCATGACGCCCTCGGCGCGGCGCTCGCGGGCTGTGGCGCGGGTCTCGGCAAGCGCTTCCCAGCTGTCGAAGGCAAGGCTGGGCGAGCGACGCACCGGCGCATCGTCGGGCAGATTGGCGAGCAGCGCATCGAGCCGGGCGCGGCGCTCGGAGAAGGGGGCGTCGCGCAGGTCTTCGCCCCCCGCTTCGAGCAAATCGTAGGCAAGCAGCACCACCGGGGCCTCGCGCAGGAGCTTCTTCGGCACGGTCTTGCGCCCGATGCGCTGCTGCAGCGTGTTGAAGGGCATCGGCTGGCTGCCGTCCCAGGCGACGATCTCGCCGTCGAAGACATGGCCGGGTGCAAGGAAATCCGTGGCGCGGGCCAGTTCGGGGAAGCGGTCGGTCGTCAGCTCTTCGCCGCGCGACCAGACGTGATGCGATCCGCCGCGCAGGATCAGCTGGCCGCGGATGCCGTCCCATTTCCACTCGGCCAGCCAGTCGTCGGGCGGCCCCAGGTCCTCGGGCGTGCCGTCGAGCTGGTAGGCAAGGTAGAACGGGTAGGGACGGCTTTCGTCCTCCTGCGGGTCGGGGGATTCCACGAGGTCGTGCCAGGTGGTGCTCTGCGGCGTCCAGTCGCCCATCAGCCGCAGCGCCAGCGCCGCTTCGTCCTGCCCGGTGGCGAGGGCCAGCGCGCGGGTCATCAGCTTGCGGCTCACGCCGATGCGGAAGCCGCCGGTGATCAGCTTGTTGGATAGGAACCGCCCGGTCTCGTCGAGCCTGTCCCACTGCGCGAGGATGCGCGCCTTGCGGTCCTCGATGTCGCGCCGGGGCAGGGTGAGCAACTCTTCGAGCAGGCTCGAGAGCGACGGCTCGGCCACCTCGGTGGGCGGCGGCAGGATGAGCGCGATGGTCTCGGCGAGATCGCCAACGATCGGGTAGCTTTCCTCGACCAGCCAGAGCGGCAGCCCGGCGCGCTCGGCAGCCCATTCGCGCAGCTGGGTGGTGTTCACCGCGCGCTTCGGCCGGCGGCCCGAGAACAGCGCGATGGTCCAGAGCCGGTCGTCGTCTGGGGCGGTCTCGAAATAGCGGGCGAGGGCCTCGGTCTTCACCGTGGTCTTGGTGGTCTGGTCGATGGCCATGAACAGCTCGGCGAAGGCCCTCATGCGGCGTCCTCCGCCGCGTCGATGGCGTCTTCGTCACCGCCGAACTCGGTCGGCACGACCTCGGCGTCATAGCCCCGGCTGCTCAGCCAGCGGGCGAAGATCTCGGTGTAACCATGCGTCGCGAAGATCCTTTCCGCGCCGGTGGCCTCGATGGCCGCGTGCAGTTCGCTCCAGTCGGCGTGGTCCGACAGCACGAAGCCCCGGTCGGCGCCGCGCCGCCGGCGCACCCCGCGCAGCCGCATCCACCCCGAGGCGACGCCGGTCGAGGCGTTGCGGAAGCGCCGCGACCACTTGCTGCCGAGCGCCGAGGGCGGGGCGATGACCATGGCGCCGGGATGCGCCTTGAGGTCGAGTTCGGGCGTGACGTGGTGGGTCTCGGGCAGCGCGTAGCCCTGCGCGCGCAGCACCGCGTTGGTGTTCTCGACCGCGCCATGGGTCAGGATCGGGCCTATCCCGGGGTCGAGCAGCGCGAGCAGCCGCTGCGCCTTGCCCAGCGAATAGGCCCCGAGGATCGCGGGGCGCCCCTCGGCCGCGCAGCGCGCCCACCAGTCGTTGATCTCGCGCGCGATCTCGGCCTGCGGCCGCCAGGTGAAGACCGGCAGGCCGAAGGTGCATTCGGTCACGAAGGCGTGGCAGCGCACCGGCTCGAAGGTCTCGCACAGCCCGTCCGGCGTGGTCTTGTAGTCGCCCGAGACGACCCAGACCTCGCCGCCGACCTCGACCCGCACCTGCGCCGAGCCGGGGATGTGGCCTGCCGGGTGAAAGCTGACCGTGGCGCCGCCGATGCGGCGTTCCTCGCCGAAGCGGATGGTGTCGAGCGCGATGTCGCCCAGCCGGTGGCGGATCACCGGCGCCGCTGCCTCGGTGGCGAGATAGGCGCGGTGTCCGGGGCGGGCGTGATCGGCATGGCCGTGGGTGATGAGCGCCCGGTCGACCGGGCGCCAGGGGTCGATGTGGAAATCGCCCGCCGGGCAGTAGATGCCCCTGTCGGTGAAGCTCAGGACCGGTCCGTTCATGCCGGGCAAGCTAGCGCCGGCGCGGCGCGGGGCCAGATCAGGCGATCATCGACTGCCGCCCGGCATCGGTGCGGGCCTCTTCGAAGACGCTCGCCATGCGGCTGAGGATCCGGCCGCGGGTCACCGCGTCTTCCATGAGCACCTCGTGCTCGCCGTCGCGGATCGTCTCGAGCGCACCGCCGGGCCAGGCGGCCATGCGGCTCGCGATGCGCGGCACGTCGACGATGCGCTCGTTGCTGCCGACGAAGGTCACCGCCGGCACCTGCGGCGCGGGCAGGCGGGCCAGCGCGAGGCATTCGCCGAGTGCCTCGTGCAGCCAGCGCATCGAGGGACCGCCGAGCTGCAGCTCGGGGATCTCGTTCACCTGCCGTTGCATGTAGGCCCACCCGTCGCGATCCCGGGTCAGCAGGTTGCCGTCGAAAAGCGCGGTTGCGACGTAGCTCGCGGGGCCGGTCGAGGGTGCATACATGTGTCCCAGCCCGAAGCGCGCGCTGCTCCAGCCAAGCGCCCAAGCGGCGGGCCGCAGCGCCGCCGCGAGCCGGATGCCCCACATCGGGCCGGTGAAGCCGGCGGCGGCCACCGGCAGCCCCTCGATCAGGGCGCGCAGGCCGATGCCGGCGCCCATCGAATGCGCGATCATGTAGAGCGGGCGGGGCAGGTCGAGCCGGTCCGCCGCCGCGAGCATCGCCGCGACGTCGTGCTGGTAGTCGCGGAACAGGTTCACGTGACCGGCACGCCGGTCCTCGAGCATCCGGTCGGCCAGCCCCTGGCCGCGCCAGTCGATCGCCAGCGTGTGAAACCCGAGATCGGCGAGGTCGGCCGCGACCCGCCCGTATTTCTCGGCGTATTCCGTGCGGCCGGGGAACATCAGCACCGTGCCCGTGGCATCGGCGGGCCCGGGGTAGTGGGCCACGCGCAGGCGCAGGTTGTCGGTGCTGCTGATCCAGAAGGCACGGGCGCCCGCCGGCCCTTCGGCAAGCTCCGCGTGAAAGGGCGCCTCGATCATCATGTCAGGACAGAACTCCTCCGAGACGCATTGCCGCGCCCATGTCGCCATCGACGGCGAGCCGGCCCGACATGAAGGCGGACGTCGGGTTCAGATCGCCCTCGAGAATCTGCTGGAAGGTGTCGGTGTTCGCCGTCAGCGTCACATCTGCCGGCTCGTCGCCCGCGTGCGCGCCGTTCTCGTCGATGACGATATTGCCTTCGCCCTCGATCACGAACTTGGCCACGCCGTCGAATCCCTGCCCGTCCAGCCTCTTGTTCAGCGCCTCGACCGCCGCATTCACGATATCGCTCATTCGTTGTCCTTCCTTCACGAAAACCTGTGCTGGCAATCCAGCATCATCGGGTTACACTCGGAAGCTATGAGCATGCGTCGAGACAAGAGCAAATATATCGTGGCGGCACTTTCGGCCGTAGTCATGTTTTCCTTACCTCTCGCCGCGGTTGCGCAGGATGGCGCCGGCGACCTGCTCGAGGAGCTTGGCTCCGCGCAGAACGAGGCGCAGGCGCAGCGCATCGAGAAGGCGCTGTTCATGGAGTGGTCCAAGTCCGGATCTGCGGCGATGGACCTGCTGCTGAAACGTGGTCGCGACGCGCTCGAAATCAACGATACCGGCGCGGCGATCGAGCATCTCACCGCGCTCACCGACCACGCGCCCGAGTTTGCCGAGGGCTGGCACACGCTGGCGCTGGCCTACTACCAGGCCGAGATGATCGGGCCGTCGATGGATGCGCTCGAACACGCGCTGGCGCTCAATCCCCAGCATTTCGGGGCCCTGCGCGGCGTCGGATCGGTGCACGAACAGCTCGGGAACGATGCGCTTGCGTATGATGCCTATACGCAGGTACTTGAACTCAGACCGTTCGATGAACAGGTGACCGAAGCGCTCGAACGGCTGTCCGGCCGGGTGCAGGGCACCGAGATCTGAGCATCTGAGGGAAGGAACAGGGCGGCACCATGCCCCAACGCGCACGGATCGCGGCCGTTCTTGGCCCGACCAACACAGGCAAGACCCACTACGCCATCGAACGGATGCTCGGCCACAGGACAGGCATGATCGGCCTGCCGCTGCGCCTGCTTGCGCGCGAGGTATACGACAAGATCGTGGCCGCGCGCGGCCCGTCCGTCGTGGCGCTCATCACCGGCGAGGAACGGATCGTTCCGCCGCGCGCCCAGTACTGGGTGTGCACCGTCGAGGCCATGCCCGAGGGGATGGGCTGCGACTTCGTGGCCATCGACGAGATCCAGCTCTGCGCCGATCCCGAGCGCGGCCATGTCTTCACCGACCGGCTGCTGCGGATGCGGGGCCTGCACGAGACGCTCTTCATGGGGTCCGACACCATGCGCGGGCCGATCTCGCAGCTGGTGCGGGGCGTCGAGTTCATCCGCCGCGAGCGCATGAGCCAGCTTGGCTATCTCGGCTCGAAGAAGATCAGCCGGATGCCCGCGCGCTCGGCCATCGTCGGCTTCTCGGTCGACAACGTCTATGCCATCGCCGAGCTGATCCGCCGCACCAAGGGCGGTGCCGCCGTGGTCATGGGGGCGCTCAGCCCGCGCACCCGCAACGCGCAGGTCGAGCTCTACCAGAACGGCGAGGTCGACTACCTCGTCGCCACCGATGCCATCGGCATGGGGCTCAACCTCGACATCGACCACGTGGCGTTTTCCTCGCTCACGAAGTTCGATGGGCGCCGGATGCGGCCGCTGCAGCCGAATGAACTGGCGCAGATCGCAGGGCGCGCGGGGCGGGGGATGCGCCCGGGCACCTTCGGCACGACCGGTGATGCCGGGCAGATCCCCGACGAGTGGGTCGAGGCGATCACCTCGCACAGCTTCACGCCGATCCGGAAACTGAACTGGCGCAACCCCGAGCTGCGCTTCGGCTCGATCGACGCGCTTGCCATCTCGCTCGAGCAGGCGCCGCAGGACGAGTGGCTCACCAAGGCCCGCGAGGCCGACGACCTCAAGGCGCTGAAGTCGCTCGGCGACGACGGCGAGGTGCAGGCACGGGCCTCGAACCCGCGGTCGGTGCAGCTATTGTGGGACGTCTGCCGCATTCCCGACTTCCGTGGCATAAGTCATGCGGAACATGCGGGCCTGTTGCAGGTTATCTTCAAGCACCTGCACGAGCGCGGCACGATCCCGGCGGATTTCCTCGCACGGCAGGTGAAGCGGATCGACCGGACCGACGGGGACATTGACACCCTGTCGAAACGGCTGGCCTATATCCGCACGTGGACCTATGTGGCCCAGCGGAAGGGCTGGGTCGACGACGAAAGCCATTGGCGCGACGCGACCCGCGCTGTAGAAGACGCATTGTCCGACGCGCTCCACGCGCGCCTGACGCAGAGATTTGTTGACCGGCGGACATCAGTGCTGCTTCGCCGGTTGAAGCAGAAGGAGGCCCTTTTGGCCGAGGTGAACGACAAGGGTGAAGTGACCGTCGAAGGCGAATTCGTCGGTCGGCTGGAAGGGTTCCGGTTCCGCCAGGACCAGGGCGCGACGGGGCAGGAAGCGAAGGCGCTGAAGCAGGCGTCGCTGCAGGCGCTGGCGCCGCACTTCCACCTGCGGGCGGACCGGTTCTACAATGCACCGGATACCGAGATCGACTTCACCGAGCAGGGTGGTCTGATGTGGGGTGAGCAGGCCGTGGGCAAGCTCGCCAAGGGCGACGATCCGCTGAAGCCGCGCGTGGTGGCCTTCGTGGACGATATCGCCGGTCCGGAAGTCCAGCAGAAGGTCGAGCGCCGCCTGCAGCATTTCATCGACCGCAAGATCGCAGCGCTCTTCGAGCCGCTGATGAACCTGCAGCGCGACGAGACGCTGACCGGGCTTGCCCGTGGCTTCGCCTTCCGCATGGTCGAGGCGCTGGGCATCCTGCCGCGCAGCCTCGTTGCCGACGAGGTCAAGCAGCTCGACCAGGACGCGCGCGGCGCGCTGCGGAAGCACGGCCTGCGGTTCGGTCAATACACGATCTTCATGCCGCTTCTTCTGAAGCCCGCGCCGACCCGGCTGCGGCTGGTGCTGTGGTCGCTGTTCAACGATCTCGACACCTTCCCCGAGGCGCCGCCGCCGGGGCTGGTGACCGTGCCGAACATGCGCGACGTGCCGATGCAGCACTACACGCTCTCGGGCTATCGCCCGGCGGGCGAGCGTGCGATCCGCATCGACATGCTCGAGCGGTTGGCGGACCTCCTGCGCCCGCAGGACAGCCGGGGTGGCTTCGAGGCCAACGCAGACATGCTGTCGATCACCGGCATGACGCTCGAGCAATTCGCCGATCTGATGCAGGGTCTTGGTTATCGTGCCGAAAAGGGTGAGCGCGAGAAGGTGCGCACCGCAGACCAGGTCGTGACCGAAACCTCCGAGCCCACCGCAGAGCCGGGTGAGGGCGAGCCGGTCATGGATGCCGCGCGCGAAGAGGAAACGACCCCCGCCGCGATGCCCGATCCCGCCGACGAGCCCGCGCCCGCCGACGTGATCTCCGGCACCGAGAGCATCGACGACGAGGGTTTTGCTCCGGTCAACGAAGACCCGCAGCCTGAACAGGTCGACGACAACATCGCCGAGACCCCCGAGGAAGAGATCCTGCCGGGCGAGGCGCCCGACGCCGCGCTCGCCGGGCCCGAGACCGAGGTCTTCTATACCTTCGTCTGGGTCGGCAACCGCAATCGCGGTGGCGGCAACCGTCGCGAGCGCGACGGCCAGAAGGGCGCGCCGCGCGGCAAGGGCGGAAAGCCCCAGGGCAAGGGCGGACCGCGCAAGGCCAAGGGTGGGAAGCCCCAGGGCGGCGGCAAGGCCAAGAACTACGAGTCGCGTCCCCGCAAGGAAGACAAGATCGACCCCGACAACCCCTTCGCGGCGGCTCTCATGGGCCTGAAGAACAAGTCGTAAGTGTCGGACGGCGCGGCCAAGCTCCGGATCGACAAGTGGTTGTGGCAGGCCCGCTTCTTCAAGACGCGGAGCCTTGCCGCCAAGATCGTGTCGGGCGGCGTCCGGGTGAACACGCTGAAGGTGGCCAAGCCCGCCTACGGCGTTGCCCCGGGCGACGTTCTGACCTTTGCGCAGGGGCGACAGGTGCGGGTGATCCGCGTCGTCGCCCTTGGCGAACGGCGCGGACCGGCGCCGGAGGCGCAGGCGCTTTATGAGGATCTCGATCCGCCCAAAGCGCCGGAGAGCGACGCCGCTCCGGCACCCTCGGTGCCGCGCTACGAGAGGGGCGGACGGCCGACGAAGCGCGACAGACGCATGCTCGATCGGCAGCGGGATGTGCTTGAATGATCCCGCAACGTGGTCTAGCTAACCCTAAACGCAAGACGCTCACGGATGAACTGCCATGACTTATGTGGTCACTGACAACTGCATTGCCTGCAAATACACCGACTGTGTCGAGGTATGCCCGGTGGACTGTTTCTACGAGGGCGAGAACGCGCTGGTGATTCATCCCGACGAGTGCATCGACTGCGGTGTGTGCGAGCCCGAATGCCCCGCCGACGCCATCCGCCCGGATACCGAACCGGACATGGAGAAATGGGTCGAGTTCAACCGGAAATACTCCGAGATGTGGCCGGTCATCATCACCAAGAAGGATCCGCTGCCCGAGGCAGAGGAACGTGATGGCGAGCCGGGCAAGCTCGACAAGTACTTCTCGGAAGCCCCGGGCGAGGGCGGCTGAGGCCTGATTCGCGCGTCAGCATCCGTTTTTCGGATGTTAGCGCCTGCCATCCCTTTCAAGCGATTGACTTGAAAGGGATATTTCCCTTTTCTCGAGAATCTGGGAAGTGGCGCATTTTTGTGCTATGATCTGGCTCAATGAGAATGCCGCAAACACATGGCCGGGCCTGTCTGCACCCGGATGATTGATCTAGGACGCGTGTTGTCGAAGCGAACGGGATGTGCCGCATCTCCGTCCGCTTTTGTTGTCCGTGTGTGAGCGGTGTGGCTGCTGAGGACCCTGTTGTATGACCAAGACCAAGAAAAACGAATTCCGCCCCAACGACTACGTGGTCTACCCTGCCCATGGTGTCGGCCAGATCATGTCGATCGAGGAGCAGGAAGTCGCCGGCATGAAGCTGGAACTGTTCGTGATTTCCTTCGAGAAGGACAAGATGACCCTGCGGGTGCCCACCCACAAGGCGACCGAGG
This sequence comes from Salipiger sp. D13, assembly GCF_003703915.1. Classification (NCBI taxonomy): domain Bacteria; kingdom Pseudomonadati; phylum Pseudomonadota; class Alphaproteobacteria; order Rhodobacterales; family Roseobacteraceae; genus Salipiger; species Salipiger sp. D13. The sequence goes on along the minus strand of NZ_ML112590.1, from coordinate 762,426 downwards.
TCGGGATGCGCTCGCTCAGCTCGCCCGACGTGGTGAGCCAGGCGATGAAGACGCTCAAGGGCAAGGCCAAGGTGAAGCGCGCCATGTGGTCGCGCCGCGCGCAGGAGTATGAGCAGAAGATCAACTCCGGCGACCTGATCGCCATCGCCGAGGTCGTGCGCGACCTTCACCGCGCCGACGACCAGCGCGAGCAGAGCTACTCCGAGCGTCAGCTCTACGAAGCCGCGCTCGAGCGCCTGACCCGCGAAGTGGCCGCCGTGAGCGGCGGCGACGAGGTGTCGGCCGCACGCCAGGTCGACGAAGTGCTGGGCCTGCGCGCCGCCTGATCGCGGCGACATCGGAACTGTTTGGAAAAGCGGGCCCTCGGGTCCGCTTTTTCGTTGTGTCAGGGCCGCCGTGCGGTGCCTTCGGGTGGCAAGCCACCGCCCGCGCGGGGCCTCAGGCGGCGTCGTTGCGCTTTTCGGAAAGCGCCGTGTAAAGCGCGGTCTCGAGTTCCTTCTCGAGCTCGCGGGCGCGTTTCACATAGGCCTCGTTCTCGGCCGAGGGCACGTTCGGATCCCAAAGCTGCGCCAGCTCGCGCACGGTTTCCCGGTCGTGGTGATAGAAGGTCTCCTGCGCGATGGCGGCCTCGTAGTCCGACATGCCGATCTCTTCCAGAACGTAGCGACCGGCCCGCAGCGAGCTGTCGAACATCTCGCGCACGATCTTGTCGGCCCCCGCCTGGTAGAGTTCGTAGACATGGGTGCGGTCGTGTGCGCGGGCGACGATGAACAGGTCCTCTCGCATCCGGCGGGCGAAGCGCACGAGCTTCGTCGTGGCCTTTGGATCATCGAGCCCGGCGACCAGCACCTTGGCGTCCTTGATTCCCGCCGCGTGCAGCAGCTCGGGGCGGGTGGGGTCGCCGAAGAACCCCCGGAAGCCGAAGCGCCGCATCAGTTCGATGGTCTTCATGTCGTGGTCGATCACCACGGTCTTGTAGCCCGAGCTCTGGACAAGGCGGTTCACGATCTGCCCGAAGCGGCCGATGCCGGCGATGATGATCGATCCCTCGGGCTCGATCTGCTCTTCGGGTTGCGCCTCGCGCGATTCAACGATCCGGTTGGAGACGTAGTCGAAGAGGATGAAAAGCAGCGGGGTGATCAGCATCGAGAGCGCCACCACCAGCAGCAGGCGCTGTCCGAGCGCCTGCGTGAAGATGTTGAGCTGCAGCGCGAAGGAGATCAGCACGAAGCCGAATTCCCCTGCCTGTGCCAGCGACAAGGTGAACAGCCAGCGCCCCCGCGTGCGCAGCTTGAACATGCGCGACAGCCCGTAGAGGATCGCGCCCTTGAGCAGGATCAGCCCCAGCGCCAGGCCCAGGATCGTCATGGGTTCGCGCATGAAGGCCGAGATGTCGATCCCGGCGCCGACGGTGATGAAGAACAGCCCGAGCAGCAGCCCCTTGAACGGCTCGATGTCCGACTCGAGCTGGTGGCGGAATTCAGAGTTTGCCAGCACCACGCCGGCAAGGAAGGTGCCGAGGGCAGGCGAAAGGCCCACCATCTCCATCAGGAAGGCGATGCCCACGACGATCAGCAGCGCGACCGCCGTGAACATCTCGGGCAGGCGGGCAGAGTTGATGTGGCGGAACAGCGGACGCGCGCCGTAGATGCCCGCGACGATGATCAATGCGACCGCCGCCAGCGTGACCAGCGCGACGCCCCAGCCGGGCAGGCCCTCGACCAGCGACAGGCCGTGGTGCACGTCTTCTTCCTGCGCCGTTCGGCGGATCGAGCCGTCGGCGGCAAGTTCGGCGGTGCTCTGGACCGCCAGCAGGGGCAGCACGATCAGCATGGGAATGACCGCGATGTCCTGCGTGAGCAGCACCGAGAACGCCGACCGGCCGCCGGTCGATTGCATGAGGCCCTTTTCGCTCAGGGTCTGCAGCACGATCGCGGTGGACGACAGCGCGAAGACCATGCCGCAGGCAAGCGCCGGCGCCCAGCCAAGCCCGAGAAGCATCGCGCCTGCCATCACCGCCAGCATCGTCAGCACGATCTGCGAGCCGCCGAGTCCCACGAGCCGGTGACGCATGTCCCACAGCGCGCGCGGTTCCAGTTCGAGCCCGATGATGAAGAGCATCATCACCACGCCGAACTCGGCGAAGTGGCGCAGGTCGTCGGTGGCCGAGACAAGGTGAAACACCGGCCCGATGACAATCCCCGCCAGCAGGTAGCCCAGCACCGAGCCAAGCCCGAGTCGGGCGGCGATCGGTACCGCGATCACCGCGGCAGCAAGGTACACCGAGGCCTGAAAAAGAAATCCGTCCATGATCCATCCGTCTGAGCAATCCGTCCCAAGATGGGACAGACGGCCCGGGGATGACAACAGCCCATCGTGACGCGCCGATGGCGGCGGGGCTGCCGGGTGTGACATTCAAGTGAAATTCACGCCTGCACGCCACCTATACGAGAGTGCCGCTTGACGCAGGAGCAGGAGCGGCGTATTCGCCTTTCGTGGCGCTTTGTTACCGGATTGCGGGCCACGTTAAACATGCCGCTAAAGAGGTCGAACGAAAGCCCCTTTCGCTTGACCGCGGCTGGGGCTTTTTTCAATTGCGGCGCAGGGGGCCGCGGAGGGAACAGGAATGACGACGAAGGGACGACGCACGCAGGCGGTTCACGGCGGCACCAAGCGTAGCCAGTGGGGCGAGCTCAGCGAAGCGATCTTTCTCACCCAGGGGTTTGCCTACGACAGCGCCGAGCAGGCCGAGGCGCGGTTCCTCGGGGCGGGCCCGGACGAATACATCTACGCGCGCTACGGCAACCCGACGGTGGCCATGTTCGAAGAGCGCATCGCGCTGTTCGAGGGCGCCGAGGATGCCTTTGCAACGGCCTCCGGCATGGCGGCGGTGAACGGCGCGCTGTTCTCCATGCTCAAGGCGGGTGATCGGGTGGTCTCGGCCCGCGCGCTCTTCGGGTCGTGCCTCTACATCGTCGAGGAAATCCTGCCACGTTTCGGCATCGAGGTCGTTCTCGTGGACGGTGCCGACCTCGACCAGTGGAAGGAGGCGCTCGCTTCCGGCGCCAAGGCGGTGTTCTTCGAGAGCATGTCGAACCCGACGCTCGAAATGGTCGACATCGAGGCGGTCTCGACCCTTGCCCATGCGGCCGGCGCGACGGTGATCGTCGATAACGTGTTCTCGACCCCGGTGTACTCGAATGCCATCGCGCAGGGGGCCGATGTCGTGGTCTATTCCGCGACGAAGCACATCGACGGCCAGGGCCGCGCGCTTGGCGGGGTGATCCTCGGCAGCCGCGAGTTCATCCGCAAGACGGTCGAGCCCTACATGAAGCACACCGGCGGCTCGATGAGCCCCTTCACCGCGTGGATCATGCTCAAGGGCATCGAGACCATGGACCTGAGGGTGCGCGCCCAGTCGACCTCGGCCCGGGCCATCGCCGAGGCGGTGACCGGCCATCACAAGGTAACCCGGGTGAGTTACCCGGGGCTTGTGAGCCATCCGCAGCACGAACTGGCACAGCGCCAGCTTGGCGGGGCAGGCGGCACGATGGTGGCGTTCGAAATCGAGGGCGGAAAGGAGGCGGCGTTCCGCTTCTGCAACGCGCTCGAGATCATCCTGATCTCGAACAACCTCGGTGATGCGAAATCGATCGCCACCCATCCGGCGACGACGACGCACCAGCGGCTGAGCCCCGAGCAGCGTGCGGGTCTGGGCATTTCCGACGGGCTGATGCGACTGTCCGTCGGCATCGAAGCGACCGAGGACCTCGTGTCCGACATTCTGCAGGCCCTGGACGCGGCGTAATGGTCGTGCCGCAGTCACGGAACGGTTCACACTCTCGTGCAGTTCCGTGGGGATCGAAAAAAATGGAAATGCGACGTGGCGGAAACTACATCTGCCCTGTCGCTGACTAGCCTCTTGAGAAAGCCCGCAATGAACGTGCACACGCCGGAAATCGACCGCAAACCCAGCCGCGAGGAAGCCGCCGAGGCTCTGGCGCTCCTGCGCCGTTTCGCCGACACCGCACAGGATGGCGAAATCGACGCGCTCGATCCTGCCATCGCCGCGCTGCGCGACGGTGTGGTCTACCCCGAGCTGTCCCGCGATTACCCTCACGGCTTCAGCGTCGACGAGGCTTATCGCGATACGCTGCCCGACCTGCAGAACGGGCCTGCGTCTCTCATCAAGGGCGAGGACCGGGCGATCCAGCACGTCGGGATCTCGAACTTCCGCCTGCCGATCCGGTATCGCAGCCGCGACAACGGCGACCTCACGCTCGAGACCTCGGTCACCGGCACGGTGAGCCTCGACGCGGGCAAGAAGGGCATCAACATGTCGCGCATCATGCGCAGCTTCTACGCCCACGCGGAAAAGACCTTTTCCTTCGAGGTGATCGAGGCGGCGCTCGACGACTACAAGACCGACCTTGGCAGCTTCGATGCGCGCATCCAGATGCGCCTGTCGTTCCCGATGATGATGCAGAGCCTGCGCTCGGGGCTCTCGGGCTACCAGTATTACGACATCGCGCTCGAACTCGTCGAGACCGCCGGGGTGCGCCGCAAGATCCTGCACCTCGATTACGTCTACAGCTCGACCTGCCCGTGCTCGCTGGAGCTTTCCGAGCACGCCCGCCGCGAGCGCGGCCAGCTGGCCACGCCGCATTCGCAGCGGTCCGTGGCGCGGGTCTCGGTAGAACTGACCGAGGACGGCTGCCTCTGGTTCGAGGACCTGATCGACCTCTGCCGCAAGGCCGTCGCGACCGAGACGCAGGTGATGGTCAAGCGCGAGGATGAGCAGGCCTTTGCCGAACTCAACGCCGCCAACCCGATCTTCGTCGAGGACGCGGCCCGGCTTTTCGCCGGCCAGCTTCAGGCGGATCCGCGGATCGGGGACTACCGCGTGCTCGCCAGCCACCAGGAAAGCCTGCATTCGCATGATGCGGTGTCAGTGCTGACGGAGGGCACGACATTCGCGAACGAAAGCCTCGACCCCAAGCTCTTCGCAAGCCTTTTCCACGTCGGCTGATCCCTCACAGCCTGCCGGGAAACGATGCGCCGCCCACCTGGGCGGCGCATTTCTTTTGCATGTCGCTGCGCTGCAGCAATTCGTGATCGGCGGATTCAGGAAAGCTTTACCCCGCCGCCTAAGTCTTCTTCCGGGAGGACACCGGAACCGGGCGACCGCAGGAGATTTCCAGATGAGCACGTGCAACGTCCAGATCGCCACGGGGCGATCCTCGCTGAGGCAGAAGATCGACCTGTTCTTCACGGGCCTCGGCCTCGGGGTGAACCCCTACGGCCTGCAGCGCGCCCGCATGCAGCAGATCATTTCGCTCGAGATGAAAAGTGACGACCAGCTCGCGCGCATGGGGCTGACCCGAGACGACATCCTCCCGCATGTCTTCCGCGACATCCTCGCTGTCTGAGCGGCGCAAAAGCATCAGCGTCCGAGGGGATTTCCATCGCGCGGCCTTTGACGCCGGGCTCGCTTGACAGCCGCCCGCCGGCAAGCCAACGCTGCGCCATGTTCGATGTCCGACCCGTCGCCTATGTGATCGGCCTGCTGGTCGCCACCCTCGGCGCCACCATGTTCCTGCCGATGCTCGTGGATATCGCCGAAGGGCGGGGCGAGTGGCATGTCTTCCTCGAGACCGGCATCGTCACGCTTCTGACCGGCGGGCTTGTTGCGCTGTCCTGCGCCAACGCGGTCCCCGAGCGCCTGACTTTGCAGCAGACCTTCCTCCTGACGGTCGGCGTCTGGGCGGCGCTGCCGATCTTCGGCGGGTTGCCCTTCATGTTCGGTGCCACCGAGGCCAGTTTCACCGATGCCTATTTCGAGGCCATGTCGGGGCTGACAACCACAGGCTCGACGGTTTTCAGCGGGCTTGACGAGCTGCCGAGAGGGCTGCTGCTCTGGCGCGGTATCCTGCAGTGGCTCGGCGGGGTCGGCATCATCGTCGTCGCCATGGTCTTCCTCCCCGAGCTGCGGGTGGGCGGCATGCAGGTCTTCCGCTCAGAGGCCTTCGAGACCATGGGAAAGATCCTGCCGCGCGCGACCGAGATCGCCTCGGCCATCTCGAAGATCTACGTCGGCCTGACCATCGCCTGCGTCGCCGCGTACCTGATGTGCGGTATGAGCCTGTTCGACGCCGTGGTGCATGCTCTCACGACCCTGTCGACCGGCGGCTTCGCCAACTACGACGCAAGCTTCGGTACTTTCTCGGGGCCGGCGGAATACGTGGCGTCGTTCTTCATGGTCTCGGCGGCGTTGCCCTTCGTGCGGTACGTGCAGATGCTGAACGGCAACTACCGGGCTCTGTGGCGCGACACGCAGGTGCTGAGCTTCTTCGGCGTGATCGCGGTGCTCTTGCTGATCGTCGCCGGCGCGCTGATGATCCAGTTCCCGCACGACCCCGAGCAGGCGGTGCGCGAGGGGCTGTTCAACATCACGTCGATCATCACCGGCACCGGCTACGCCTCGGTGGATTACATGGGGTGGGGCTCGTTCCTGGTGACGCTGTTCTTCTTCATCGGGCTCATCGGCGGCTGCGCCGGCTCGACCGCCTGCTCGGTGAAGATCTTCCGCTACCAGATCCTCTTCGCGTCGATCCGGGTGCAGTTGCGCCGGATCCGCGCCCCGCACGGGGTCTTCACGCCGCGTTTCGAAGGCCGCCCGGTGGACGACGACACGCTCTCATCGGTGCTGAGCTTCTTCGGCTTCTTCGTCGTCTCGCTCGGGGTGCTGTCGGTGGGGCTGGGGATGACCGGGCTCGACTTCATCACCTCGCTTTCCGGCGCGGCGACGGCGCTGGCCAACGTGGGTCCGGGGCTTGGTGACATGATCGGCCCCGCCGGCAACTTCGCCGAGATCAACGATACCGCTAAGTGGATGCTGGCCTTCGCCATGCTGACCGGCCGGCTCGAGGTCATGGCGGTCTTCACGCTCTTCACCGTGCGGTTCTGGCGCGCCTGACCGACCCCTCACGAGAGGACTGGTGGGGCCGCGTAGGCGCGCCCCTGCTCTCATGTGCAGGGCATGCGCGGTCGGCCCGACCAAGCATGTCACCTGATGACGGCAGGGGCGGTGGGTTGAAACCCGCCCTGCGAAGGATCAAGGGAGCGGGCGCCTGCGCCCAAGGGGCGAACACAGTCGCCCGTAGGGTGGGTCGTTCCAACCCACCCCGGACGATGACAGGGGCAGGGACCGGCCTCAGCCGATCTCTTCGAGCCGCCGCAGCGCCTCTTTCAGCTTCGCCTCCTCCTCCTCGCGGGCCGCGAGGTTGGCGCGGGTTTCCTCGACGACCTCGTCGGGAGCGCTCTCGACGAACTTGGGGTTCTTGAGGCGTCCGCGCAGGCCGCCGAGTTCCTTGGCGAGCTTGCCGATGTTCTTCTCGAGCCGCGCCTTCTCGGCGGCGACGTCGATGATGTCGGCGAGCGGCAGCCCGAAGGTCGCGCCGCCCACGGGCACGGTGACGCAGCCCTTGGGGAAGCTGTCGACCTTCGTCAGGCTCTCGAGACGTGCAAGCCGCTTGATCAGCGCCTCGTTGTTGTCCCAGGCGGACTGCCCGGCCGCGTCGATCTCGGTCACCAGCACCGGCACGTAGAGACCCACGGGAACGCCCATCTGGGCCCGTGCCGAACGCACGCCTTCGATCAGCGAGATCACCCAGCGCATCTCGGCGTCGGCGGCCTCGTCGAGCAGCGCGTCGGTGGAGTAGGTCGGCCAGTCGCCATGCACCAGCATCTTCGACCGGTCGCCCAGCGTGCCCCAGAGCTCTTCGGTGATGTAGGGCATGATCGGATGCAGCATGATGAGGCACTGGTCGATCACCCAGGACATCGTGGCCTGCGTTTCGCGTTGCGCGGCCTCGTCCTCGCCCTGCAGGAGCGGCTTCGAGAACTCGACATACCAGTCGCAGACGACCCCCCAGACATAGGCGTAGAGCCCAAGCGCCGCGTCGTTGAAGCGGTAGTCGGCAAGCGCCGCATCGACGGTCTCGCGCACCCGGGCCGTCTCGCCGAGGATCCACTTGTTCACCGTCGCCTGCGGCTGCGGGATATCGCCGCCGAGCCCCACTGCGCCGTTCATCTCGGCAAAACGGGCGGCGTTCCAGAGCTTGGTGCCGAAGTTGCGGTAGCCGGCGATGCGCTGCATGTCGAGCTTCAGCACCCCGCCGAGCGAGGCCATGGCCGCGTTGGTGAAGCGCAGCGCGTCGGCGCCATACTCGTCGATGATCTCGAGCGGGTCGACCACGTTGCCGAGCGACTTCGACATCTTCTTGCCCTTGGCGTCACGCACCAGCCCGTGCAGGTAGACGTCGCGGAACGGCACCTCGTCGACCACGGCAAGCTGCATCATCATCATCCGGGCGACCCAGAAGAACAGGATGTCCTGCCCGGTGACGAGCACGTCGGTGGGGAAGTACTTCGCCAGCTCCGGCGTGTCCTCGGGCCAGCCCAGCGTCCCGATCGGCCAGAGGCCCGACGAGAACCAGGTATCCAGCACATCGGGGTCGCGGAAGACCGGGATCGCCTGCGCGCGGCGGCGCTGGTCGACGCCGGTGTAGTCGGTGCCCTGCGACAACAGGTCGGCGATCATGTCCTCGGCGGCAGCGGCATCCTCGACCATGAGGAACTCGGCGTCGTCGCCGAAGAAGGCGTGCATCTTCTTCAGCGCCTCCTCCTCGGTGGGCGCGCAGAAGCTGCGCCACTCGTCTCCGAAGCCGGGCGTGTGCCAGACCGGGATCTGGTGGCCCCACCAGAGCTGGCGCGAGATGCACCAGGGCTCGATGTTCTCGAGCCAGTGGAAATAGGTCTTCTCGCCGCTCTCGGGCATGATCCGCACCCGGCCGTCGCGCACCGCGTCGAGCGCGGGCCCGACGATCTTGGCGGTGTCGACGAACCACTGGTCGGTGAGCATCGGTTCGATCACCACCTTCGAGCGGTCGCCGAAGGGCTGCATGATCGCCTTGGCCTCGACCAGTGGCACCCAGTTGTCGGCCTCGTCGCGGGCCTCGCCGCCTTCCTCGGGCGCGACCGGCGCCTTCGCGGCGGCCTTGCCGAGCCGCGGGTCGGTCACCTCGGTCATCACCGCCAGACCTTCCTCGGTGATCTCCCGCACCACCGCTTCGCGGGCCTCGAAACGGTCGAGACCGCGCAGGTGGTCGGGAACCAGGTTCAGGCCGTCGGCCTCGTGCTCGTCGAGCTTCAGCTCGCCGCGGGCGACCTGTTGGGCGATCTCGGCGCACTCCGCGTAGGGCTTGCCGTCGTCGCGCATGGCGCCGCGCGTGTCCATCAGGCGGTACATCGGGATGCCGCCGCGCTTCGCGACCTGGTAGTCGTTGAAGTCATGCGCGCCGGTAATCTTCACCGCGCCCGAGCCGAAGTCGGGATCGGGATACTCGTCGGTGATGATCGGGATCAGGCGGCGGTGCTCCTTCGGGCCCACCGGGATCTCGCAGAGCTGGCCGACGATCGGCGCGTAGCGCGCGTCGGAGGGGTGCACGGCGACCGCGCCGTCGCCCAGCATGGTCTCGGGGCGGGTGGTGGCGATCGAGATGTAGTCGCGCTCCTCCTCGAAGAGCACGGTGCCGTCCTCGTCCTTCTCGACGTAGGTGTAGGTGGCGCCGCCCGCCAGCGGGTACTTGAAGTGCCACATGTGGCCCGGCACCTCGAGGTTCTCGACCTCGAGATCCGAGATCGCCGTCTCGAAGTGCGGGTCCCAGTTCACCAGCCGCTTGCCGCGGTAGATCAGGCCCTTCTCGTACATGTCGACGAAGACCTTGATGACGGCATCGTGGAAGTTGCCCTCTTCGCCCGCGGGCGCCCCTTCGGCGCCGGACATGGTGAAGGCGTTTCGCGACCAGTCGCAGGAGGCGCCAAGGCGCTTAAGCTGGTTGATGATCGTGCCGCCGGATTCCTGCTTCCACTCCCAGACCTTGGCAAGGAACGCCTCGCGGCCCATCTCGCGGCGCGAAGGCTGCTGTTCCTGCGCCAGCTTGCGCTCGACCACCATCTGCGTGGCGATGCCGGCGTGGTCCTGCCCGGGCTGCCAGAGCGTGTCGAAGCCGCGCATCCGGTGCCAGCGCACCAGGATGTCCTGCAGCGTGTTGTTGAACGCGTGCCCCATGTGCAGGCTGCCCGTCACGTTGGGCGGCGGGATCATGATGCAGAAGGTGTCGTCGCGCGACGCGTTCGCGCCCGCCTTGAAGGCGCCCGACTGCTCCCACGCCTCGTAGATCCGTGCCTCCGCGGCGGCCGCGTCAAAGGTCTTTTCCATCGCCATGGGTCTGCTTCCCGTGCCTGCATTCTCTGTCCCGCCTCGTCTAACGAAAGGCGGCGCAAAGGGGAAGCCTCGCCGCGCGCCGGGCCGGGGGCGAGCGCGCGCATCTTCTGGCCGGAAATATCCCGGGGAGTCCGCGCGGGCACCGCGCGGGCGGGGCAGAGCCCCAAGATCGATCCTGTCGGACAAAAGAAAAACGGCGGCGCCCAGGGAGGAGGAGAGGGCACCGCCGTCGATATTCCGAAGACCCAAGGGAGGAGGAGATGGGCTTCAGAAACTGTCGGCCTCGCGGCCGTTGTAGGGGTGCGACGGTCTCAGGGAGGAGGAGAGAGACCGCCGCGCTATCGAAACGCCCCAGGGAGGAGAAGAGGGGGCTCCGAAGGTCTCGGGCGTTGCGCCCGGTTGTAGGGTTGCGACGGTGCCAGGGAGGAGGAGAGGCACCGTCGCGCTATCGAAACGCCCCAGGGAGGAGGAGAGGGGGCTCCGAAGGTCTTGGGCGTTGCGCCCGGTTGTGGGGTTGCGACGGTGCCAGGGAGGAGGAGAGGCACCGCCGCTCTATCGAAACGCCCCAGGGAGGAGGAGAGGGGGCTTCGAAGGTCAGGGCATTGCGCCCCTTGTCTTGTTGGCGGCGACCTCAGGGAGGAGGAGAGAGGCCGCCGCCGGAACTCTGGGGCTCAGGGAGGAGGAGAGAGCCCGTCGAGTTGAAATCGTGTGTCAGGCCTCGTAGGCGGCCTGCCATGCGATCCGGCGGATCATCGAGCGGCTCAGCCCGAGGTCGCTCAGTTCGCGGTTGCTGAGACCGGACAGTTCGCTCACCGTTTCCTTGAAGAGGCGGCGGCGGGCATTGCGCTCGCGAAGCGATGCGACGATGCCGGAGAAGAAGCCGGCGTTGCCTGCCTGGACGTTTGCGGTGTGGTCGGTTGCGTAAGCCATCTGGATTGCTAGCCTGTTCGGTATGTCGTTCCGTTGTTGACCTCAATCTGGGGTAAATGCTGCAAGTGCACAATCCCGTCTGACCTCAAAGCCGCTATGCGGAAGGTGCATGGTTCTGCTGGGCCATAGACAAGCGAAACCAAGGCGTTAAGCACAAAGATTGGGCAGTATGTGTTCGAGCATTGCGCGGAGTGCAAGGTGACCCTACGTCGGGTTGCGCAAATGGAAAGGAAAAGGAATGAGCGGTACAATTGAGGCGGTGAAGGCGCAGCTCGCGCGGCTTCCGCTGCCCGACGGCGGCGACCTGATTTCGCGCGACATGATTCGAGCGTTGACCGTCGACGGCGGCGCCGTGCGCTTCGTGATCGAGGCGCCGAATCCGGAAACCGCGCGCCAGATGGAGCCGCTGCGGCAGGCCGCGGAACGCGCCGTCTCGGCGCTTCCGGGCATCCGCTCGGTCAGCGCGGCGCTCACGGCGCCCACGGCCGAGGCCAAACCGAAGCCCGCGCCCTCGTTGAAGGTCGGTGGTCACCCCACGCCGCAGGAGGGCCGGATGAATCCGCCGGGCGTGAAATCGATGATCGCCATCGGCTCGGGCAAGGGCGGTGTCGGCAAGTCGACGGTGTCGTCGAACCTCGCGGTGGCGCTGGCCCGGGCCGGCAAGAAGGTCGGCCTGCTCGACGCCGACATCCACGGCCCCTCGCAGCCGCGCATGTTCGGCACCTCGAAACGTCCGGCCAGCCCCGACGGCAAGACCATCATCCCGCTGCAGGCGCATGGCATCACGCTCATGTCGATCGGCTTCATGCTGCCCGAGGACAAGGCCGTCGTCTGGCGCGGGCCGATGCTGATGGGGGCGCTGCAGCAGATGCTGATGCAGGTCGAGTGGGGCGAGCTCGACGTGCTGCTCATCGACCTGCCGCCGGGCACCGGGGACGTGCAGCTGTCGCTCGGCCAGAAATCCGAACTGACCGGCGCCATCGTGGTCTCGACCCCGCAGGACGTGGCGCTTCTGGATGCCCGCAAGGCGCTCGATGCGTTCGATACGCTGAAGGTGCCGGTGCTGGGCCTGATCGAGAACATGTCGACCTTCGTCTGCCCGAGCTGCGGCCACGAGGCGCATATTTTCGGGCATGGCGGCGTCGCGGCGGAAGCCGAGCGGCTGAACCTTCCGGTTCTTGCGCAGCTGCCGGTGGATCTCGACACCCGCCTGATGGGCGACGCCGGAACCCCGGTCGCGCTCGGCGACGGTGCCATGGCCGAGGCTTACGCTCAGCTCGCGGATCGCTTCATCGCGGGCGGTATCGTTTAAAGGCTGAACAGACGGATGGTTCAGTGTTGAACAATGAAAGCGGCACCTCTCACGAGGCGCCGCTTTTTTGCTTTTGGCAGGCAGCCCAGTGCACGCCTTTTGGCAGGCAGCCCAGTGCACGCACCGCTAGCGCTCACACATTATATATAGGGGGCTGTCGTCGCGACGGAGGTCGATGCCGGCTGGCGGCGGCCTCAGGCGACCTTTCGCAGCTGCAGGATCATGTCGAGCACCAGCGCCGCCGGGTCGACGTTCACGGCGCGGGCATGGCGGGCCCGGTCACCGGCCTGCTGCGCGATTTCCGCCCAGGCGCGCCCGCTTGCCGCATCGGGGGCGAGCCGTGACAGCATCGCGGCCTCGCCCGGGGCCGCCTCGGGCATCGGCGGGGTGCCCATGACGCCGGTTCGGGCAAGGCGCCCGAGCAGCGTGTCCATCAGCGTCAGCAGCAGTTCGAGCCGCGGCTCGTTGGTCTTGCCGGCGACGCTCTCGCCAAGCGCGATGGCACCCGCCCGGTCGAGCCGGGGCAGGGTGTCGAGCAGCCGGACGATCTGCGCATAAAGCGCCAGCCCGTCGAAGTTGAGCAACCGGATCGCCGCGCCCACCGACCCAGAGGACAGCGCCGCGAGCGCCTGCGCGTCCTCGGTCGCGACCTCGGCCCCGGCCTGTCCGAGCGCGCGCGCCATGTCCTCGGCATCCAGCGGGGCAAGCCGCAGTTCGCGGCAGCGCGACCGGATCGTCGGCAGCAGCCGTGAGGGCTGGTGCGCGATCAGCAGCATCGTGGTGCGGGCGGGCGGTTCCTCGAGCAGCTTGAGGATGGCGTTGGCGGCGCTGACGTTCAGCTCGTCCATGCAATCGACGATCACGACCCGGCGTCCGCCCTCGGCCGAGGACAGGCTGAAGAAGTTCTTCAGTCGGCGCACCTCGTCGACGGTCAGCTGGGTCTTGTGACGCTTGGCCTTGTCGTCCCACGCCCGCCGCAGCAGGAAAAGGCCGGGATCGGACAGCGCCTGCACCCTGTGCGCAACCGGGTGATCGGGCGAAATCTCGAGCGTGTCGGGCGGTGGCGGCGCGCCGAACAGCCCGTCGTCGGAGGGCTCGGGCGTCGCCAGCAGGAAGCGCGCGATGCGCCACGCGAGCGTCGCCTTGCCCAGCCCCTTGGGCCCGGTCAGCAGCCAGCCGTGGTGCAGCCGCCCGGCATTGTAGGCCGCGAGGAAATCCTGCTCGGCCTTGTCCTGCCCGAAGAGGCGCACGGTTTCGCGGGGGTGCGGCGCACCCTCGACCTTGTCCGGCTGGGGAATCTCGCTGTCGCTCATGCCGGCGCTTGTAGCGCGGCATCCACCTCCTGCGCCACCGCTTCCGGCGACGTGTCACCGTCGATGACGCGGAACCTGTCGGGGAATTCGCGGGCGAGCGACAGGAAGCCCTCGCGCATCCGCACCTGAAGGTCGAGGCCGAAGTCCTCGAACCGCTCCTCGGCGGTGGCACGGGCCTTGGCCCGCGTGAGCGCGGCGCGCGGTTCCATGTCGATGAGCAGGGTGAGGTCGGGCTCGACGCCGATCATCAGCTCGTGCAGCTGGTCGACCACGGCCCGCAGATCGCCGCGCGAGAGGCCCTGATACATGCGGGTGGAATCGGCGAAGCGGTCGCAGATCACCGTGGCGCCACGCGCGAGCGCGGGGGCGATGGTGCGTTCGAGATGATCGCGGCGGGCCGCGGTGAAGAGCAGAAGCTCGGTCTCGGCGGACCAGCGGTCCGGGTCGCCCTGCAGGACGAGCGCGCGGATCTCCTCCGCGCCGGGCGAGCCGCCGGGCTCGCGCGTCAGGACGACCTCGCGCCCCTTCGCGCGCAGCCGCTCTGCGAGCAGCCGCGCCTGTGTCGATTTTCCGGAGCCGTCGATGCCCTCGAAGCTGATGAACAGCCCCTTGCTGTCGGTCACATCGCCTCCCCGGCGGGCTGCTCCTGCAGGCGGTCGAAGAGCACCTTGCTTACGGTCATCATCCGCTTGGTGAAGCCGCCACCGGCCACCGCGTTGGCGGCGAACAGCGGCACGCGATGCTCGGGCAGGCCCTCGGGGCGGATGATCAGCTCGGCGAGCTGCTGGCCCTCGGTGATCGGTGCCTTGAGCGGACCGGTGTAGACGACCTCGGCATCGAGCCGCGTGCCGGGAGTGACCGGCACCAGCAGGCGGATGTCTTCCTTCGAGACCAGCCCGACGCTGTCCTGAGCGCCGAGCCAGACATCGGCCCGGGCCACCTCGCGGTCCTGTTCGACCAGCGTGCGCTCGGCGAACTGGCGGAAGGCCCAGTTGACGATCGATTCCGCTTCCTCGGCGCGGCCGCGTTCGCTGTCGAGCCCGGTGATCGCGAAGATCACCCGCCGGTCATCCTGCTTGGCCGAGCCCACAAGACCGTAGCCGGCCTCGGAGGTGTGGCCGGTCTTCAGGCCGTCGGCGCCGATGTCGAGCCGCAGCAGCGGGTTGCGGTTGTTCACGTTCGACGGCGCGCGGCCGTCGAAGGCAAAGGTCCGCTCGCCGAAGATCTCGTAGAACTCGGGGAAGTCGGAGATGATGTGCGAGGCCAGCAGCGTCAGATCGCGCATCGACATGCGGTGCCCCGGGGCGGGCCAGCCGCTGGCGTTGGCAAAGGTCGAGTTGGTCATGCCGAGCTGCTGCGCACGACGGGTCATCAGCTCCGCGAAGCCCTTCTCGGTGCCGTCCGGCGAAAGCGCCTCGGCGATCACCGCGCAGGCGTCGTTGCCCGACAGCACGATGATGCCGCGCAGCAGGTCCTCGACCTTCACCCGGTCGGTGGTGTTGAGAAACATCGTCGAGCCGCCGTAGGACATCGCGTGCTCGCTCACCGGCAGCCGCTCGTCGAGCGTGAGGCGGCCGTCGTGGATCGCCTCGAACGCCATGTAGAGCGTCATCAGCTTCGACATCGACGCGGGCGGCAGCGCCTCGTCGGCGTTCTTCGCCATGAGCACGGTGCCGGTGGTGTAGTCGAGCACGAAGGCGGCACGCGCGCTGGTGTCAAAAGCGGCAGCCTGGCTCGCCATGACCGCCACGGCGGAGGCCGCCGCGAGCAGGTGGCGCAGGGAACGGGTGCGGATCATCGGAGGGCTCCTTGGTCCATGGCGCCCCGGGGCCGGCGGGGCAGGGGTCTCAGTTGGTCACGGCGTAGGCGTCGGTGAAGCCCGTCGCCTTGATCTTCTCCAGCAGCGCCGCGCGTTCCGAGGCGTTCTGGGCGGGGCCCACGATCACGCGCCAGAAGGTCTTGCCCGAGCTGGTCTGCTTGCGGATCGTCGGCACCATGCCCGCCTGCCGCATCGAGGTGGCGGTGTTCTTCGCGTTCTGTTCGACGCTGAAGATGCCGATCTGGATATAGGGCTTGTCGAGCGAGGAGGCCGGTTTCGGGGCCGCAGCCGGGGCAGGGCGGGTCTCGGCCGGCGGGGGCGCAGTCGCGGCCGCGGGGGCCTGCGCGGAAGGGGCGGGGGCTGCATCGATGGCGGCCGCCGCGGCGCCTGCGACCGGATCGAGCGTGCCTTCGCTGATTTCTTCGGCCCGTGGTATGGCGGTCGCCTCGGTAGCGGGCGCTGCGCTCGCGGCGGTCGTCGGGTCTGCCTCGACCTCCTCGCGCCGCAGCGCGATCACGTCGAGGTTGGTCGGCGCGCCGGCGAGCATTTCCAGCGCGGCCGCGGCATCCGAAGACACCTGCAGCCGGGGCCCGGGCGTTTCGCGTTCGCGGCGGAACAATGCGCCGATGACGAACTGGCCGTTCTGCTGGTTGCGGATGATGACGCGTTCGGGCTCTTTCACGTCCGGGTGCGCGACCCAGACACCGCCCAGCGAGGGCCGCCCGTCCCAGAGGCCGGCCTCTGTCGCATGGAAGACCTCGGGTGCCTCGATGTCGCGCTCGACGGTGCCGCCGCTGCGCGACACGGTGCCGTCGTCTGCGACGACCGTCTTGTCCTTTGATTGAAGGAAGCCCGGCATCTGCGCTCCGTCGCAGGCGGTGAGCGCCAGCGCGCTCGTCAGCAGAACCGCGCCGCGCGCAGTCGTGCCCCACCGCAGAGAAATCTTGCTGCCCATGATGTGCCCCTTACCTGTCCCTCAGGGTCGAGATGACCTTGCCCTGTCGTCGTCCGGTTCGTTGGTGCCGGACGTTCCGTGCGCCTGCCGGGATCTTCCCGCCCCGGATCGGCGCCCGTCTCTGCCTCCTGCCGCCCGGTCGGCGACATGTGGCCGAAAGCTTAGCGGTTCGTCACTGGCAAGAAAAGCCTGCTTCGGCCGGATCGGCAGCTTTCCTCGCGACGCCATCTTTCAGAATCGCGTGAGCACGGCTAGAGGAACGTGACGGAGGCTTGGCAGAGTGGTCGAATGCGGCGGTCTTGAAAACCGTTGGGCGTGAGAGCGTCCCCAGGGTTCGAATCCCTGAGCCTCCGCCAAATCCGGAAAACCGATGTCCCATGGTTTCGGAATTGGCTCGTATCCCCCTTTTTTCACTGCCCTGAACACCGTCGTGCGTGTTTTCGTGTTTGAAGATATCGGGCCAGAAGACCACGGGTGCCGAGGCTCTGGCACGCAAGGTCCCGCAAGGGGTGCGTCTGCGCGACGGCAAGAAATCCATTGGTAATGGGACCGATGATCTCCCGGCGCCTCACGGGAAGGTGTCGCCACTTCAGGAACTGCAACGGGGGCGGATGACGTTCGCCGTGAGAAAGACATCTTGAAGTGAGAAAGGACGTCTCATGACCGACCGCACGATCACCACCGTGAATCCCGCGACCGAGACCGAACTTGCCCGATACGAACGTATGAACGACGACCAGATGTTCGAGGCACTGAAGGCCTGCCATGACGCATTTGACGAGTGGCGCCTGACGCCCGCGACGCGCCGTGCCGAGATCATCGCCCGGATCGGGCAGCAGCTTTCCTCGCGCAAGGAGGAGCTGGCACAGCTCATGACGGATGAGGTCGGCAAGCTGATCGGTGACAGCCGCGACGAGGTCGATCTTTGCGCCGCGATCTGTGAATGGACTGCGAAGCAGGGGCCGGAGGTGCTTGCCGACGAGCATCGCTCGCTTCAGGACGGGCGCCAGGGCATCATCACCTATTCGCCGGTCGGCGTCATCTACGGGATCCAGCCGTGGAACTTCCCGGCCTATCAGGCCGTCCGCTATTCGATCGCCAATCTGATGGCCGGCAACGGTGTGCTGCTGAAGCACGCGGCAAACTGCACCGGTAGCGGGCTGCTGCTGCGCGAGATCTACGAATCCGCCGGCCTTCCGAAAAATCTCTTCACCGTCATGACCATCGACCACGACCAGTCGGACAAGCTGATCGCGCACGAGCTGGTGCGTGGCGTCACGATGACCGGCAGCGCCTCGGGCGGCAGCATCATCGCGAAGACCGCGGGCGAGCATCTCAAGAAGACGGTGCTCGAGCTCGGTTCGAACGATGCCTACCTCGTGCTCGAGGACGCGGACCTCGACCTCGCGGTGAAGACCTGCGTGGCAGGCCGCATCTACAACAACGGCGAGACCTGCGTGAACGCCAAGCGGTTCATCGTGACCGATGCCGTCTACGACGCCTTCGTGGAGCGCTACGTCGATGCGATGTCCAAGGTCGTTGCGGGCAATCCGAACGACGAGGAGACCGGGCTTGGTCCCATGGCGCGCGGAGATCTGCGGGACACCCTTCATCAGCAGGTGCGCGACAGCGTCGACAAGGGGGCTCGCATCGCCTGCGGTGGCAGCCTGCCGGGCGGCCAGGGTTACTACTATCCCGCGACCGTGCTGACCGACGTGAAGCCGGGCCAGCCGGCCTATGACGAGGAACTCTTCGGTCCGGTGGCCTCGGTGATCCGGGCGGAGGACGACGAGGACGCAATGCGTATCGCCAACGACAGCCGCTTCGGCCTGGGCGGTGGCATCTTCTCGAAGGACGAAGCCCGTGCCACCGAACTGGCCCGGACACATTTCGACACCGGCATGGTGTTCATCAACCACTTCAACCTTGCCACGCCGGAGATGCCTTTCGGTGGCGTGAAGGACTCCGGCTATGGTCGCGAACACGGTGGTTTCGGGATGCGCGAGTTCGTCAATGCCAAGGCGATCGCCATCGCCGCCTGAGGGGCCTTCCCCAACAGCGCCCGGGCTGACCGGGCCTGAAACCAAGACGGCGAGCAGGTGGCCACAAGGCCACCTGCTTTGTTCGTGTAGACGCGGGGCATCATCGCTGAGCTGCCCGAAGATCCCGGCGGGCTGGAAAGGCCACCCACCGTGAGACCGGTCTTTTCCCGGGGCCATGAACGGATGACTGCGTGTCGAGGGGGAACCCTGCGCAGTTCAGGGTTGTTTGGTCAGCATATACAATCACTTCTCAGTTGGAGACTTCGCATGTCCGGACAGGAGGGAGACGCCCAACTCGCCTACGCGATTGCTCATCTCGAAGCGCCGCCGGATCCACCGGAGTGGTGGCGCGGTGCCGTTTTCTACGAAATCTATATCCGCTCGTTCAATGACGCTTCAGGGGATGGGCTCGGAGACATCAACGGTATCACCGAGAAGCTGGACTACCTCGCCGGGCTTGGTGTCGACGGGATCTGGCTGGCGCCGCCCTATGCCTCGCCACAGGATGACAACGGCTACGACATAAGCGATTTCAAGGATATAGATCCGATCTTCGGAACCGTTGATGATCTCAAGATCCTTATCGATAAGTGTCATGATGCCGGATTGAAAATCCTGCTTGATCTTGTCATGGGGCACAGTTCGGATCAGCATCCCTGGTTCATCGAGAGCGCCAGCTCGCGCGATAACGACAAGGCGGACTGGTATGTCTGGGCGGATCCTGCACCCGACGGTGGCCCTCCGAACAATTGGCTCAGTTCGTTCGGCGGCCGGGCCTGGAGGTGGGAACCGAGACGTGCGCAATATTGCTATCGCCCGTTCCTGCGCAGCCAGCCTGCGCTCAACCTCGCCAATCAGGAAGTGCTGGCGGCGATGCTCGACGTCATGCGTTTCTGGCTCGACCTCGGCGTCGACGGATTCCGTGTGGACGCGGTGCAGTGCCTCTCCTTCGACGCGGCCCTGCGCTCGAACCCGGCTGCCATAGCGGGTGAGAACCCTTCCTTGGGAGGCGGTCCGAACAATCCCTTCGGCGGCCAGATGCACCTCTTTGACCGCGATGTTCCGCGAGCGCTCCCGTTGCTGCACCATTTCCGGAGGGTGGCGGACGAATACGAGCCCGAGAGGGTCCTGATCGGGGAGCTTGCGGATGTCGACAGTTCTCGGCTGGCACCGAAATACACGGTGGGCGACGACAGGTTGCACGCGGTCTACGACTTCGACCTGATCAACCGGGCCGACACCGTCCGCGAATGGCGCAAGTTGATCGATATCCGGTCGCGTTACCTCGTTCCCGGGACAAGCCTGAACGTCTTCACCAATCACGACTCTCCGCGTGCAGTAAGCAACCTGATGCCAAGCGCGTGCGCCGAGGGGCGCTCGCAGGAGGCTGCGAAGCTGCTGCTCTTCCTTCAGGCGACGCTGGCCGGAGGCATGATCCTTTTTCAGGGGGATGAACTTGGGCTCGAGCAGCCGGACCTGAGCGCGGGCGAAATCACCGACCCGTGGGCGAGGGCGCTGTGGCCCGACTTCGAGGGCCGGGACGGTGTGCGTTGCCCGCTGCCTTGGAAGTCGGAGACGCTCAATGCCGGCTTCTCGGATGCAGACACGCCCTGGAAGCGGGCGCGGGACAGCCAGCGGGAAAGCGCGGTCGACGTGCAGGAAGATGATCCGGACTCGGTCCTGCACTTCACGCGCGAGCTACTCGCCTGGCGTCGCAGCGTCCCGATGCTGCGTATCGCAGCTGAACGCGTGCTTCCGGATATGCCTGATGGGGTCATCGGCGTATGTCGTGAACACGCCGGAGAGGCGCTTTTCGTCTACCTGAATTTCGGCCTGAAGCAGGTATCTCTTCCGCTTTCGGAGCCGAACCTGCAGGCAGCGTTCAGCTGCGGCCACTCCGAGGTTGAAGGGGATAGCCTGACGCTCGGCTCGCTGTCGGGTGTCGTCTTGCGAAAAGTGGCGCAGGGATAGCAGATCCCTTCCAGCCGCAGACGGCGGAGGGCGGAGGGCATGGCAGCTTGACCACGCCCTCCGCCTGGACTGTCAGATTTCCGCGACCTTGAGCTGGTTCTTGACGCTCAGAGTGCCGGGCACCGCAGCTGCGATGGCAGCGGCGAGCGTTCTCTGGAATTCCAGTTCCACCCGACCGGTGAGTTCGACGTTGCCAGCGGAAGACCGTGTTTCGATGTTCTGGCCTTCGAGGCGCCCGTCGGATTGCAGCGCCCTCGAGACGGCTTGCTTCAGTTCATCGTCGGCTGGTCGAGCGCCGTCAGCCGGGACAGACGCCGGGTCACCGACTTCGATGGGTTGGCGAACCCCTTCGTAGCCGCCCGGGCGGCTTGGCTCGGCGAATTCGGAAAAGACGGTCTTTTCGGTCTTCTCGGCCTGCTTCGTTTCCTGTGACATGGATCCTCCTTTGCAGATGTCGCCATCCGTCATGGCGGAGACGGCAATGGATGGTTGTCTGTTTCCTCAACCAGAGGGGAGGAACCTTGTTCCGAGGCGTTCCGAAGACGTGAACCGGGCGCAGCCCCGCTCAGGCCAGATGCGGTTGCCCGTTGCCAGCGGTCACGCCACCGTCGACCGCGAGGGCCACGCCGGTGATGAAGCTCGCTTCCCGCGAAGCGAGGAACAGGATTGCTGCGGCGACCTCTTCCGCTTCGCCGATGCGGCCCATTGGAATTGCCGCACGGAACGCCTCGAGCTTCTCGGGCTGCTCCTCGACCGATCTGCTCATCGCCGTTCGTGTCAGGGTCGGGCAGACGGCGTTGACGCGCACATCGAGCGGCGCGAGATCGATTGCCAGCGCGTTGGTCAGGCGCACGGCCGCGCCCTTGGCCGCGTCGTAGGCTTCCATCGCGCTGTCACCGCCGAGCCCGGCCACGGATGCCACGTTCACGATGGCGCCGCCCTGGCTTTCAAGAGCGGGCCGTGCCGCTTCGCACACGTAGTGCGTGCCGTGAACATCGGCTTCGAAATGTGCACGCCACGTCGCGTCGGACATCTCGTTGTCGAGATCGGTGACGGGGTAGCCCGCGCTGTTGACGACGATATCGAGTCCGCCCATCCGCCCGATTGCGTCGTCTACAGCTTCCGTCACCGCGTGGCGATCGGAGACATCGCAGGTGATCCGATGGCATTTCCCGGGGTCCATCGCTTCCGCTGCCTCTTCCGACCAGACCCTGTCGATGAGGCAGACGTCGGCCCCTTCCTCGGCGAAGCGCTTGGCGGTTGCCAGCCCGATACCCGAGCCGGCCCCGGTCACGATTGCCTTGCAGTCTTCGAAACGGTTCATGGGACACTCTCCCGTTGCAGTCTGCTTGTTTGCGCAACTTCCGCTTTCGCAGGAAGGTTCCCGTCACCGCAGAAGAATGCCGGGTCCCCGCGAAGAGGCTGGCGCGCTCAAGCGGGCCCCGACGGAGCGGGTGGGGCTACCGACATCCTCAGCCCTTCGCGGGGCACGGGGGGGAACTCACTCGCGGGAAGCGACAGATCCTGCTCGGGAACGCTTCGGTCCGAAAGCCTTAGCTGGGAAACGGCCTCGGTGAGTATTGCCACCGAAAGCCATTCTCCCGGGCACCGGTGGTTTTGAAGGTAGCTTCCGCCCCCTTGTGGCACCATGGCCTCGGGTTGAGAGACGAAACCCAGATGACGCTCGGGGCGGAAGGCCTCCGGCTTGCTCCATGCAGATGGATCGTGGTTGGTGCCGTGCAGGTCAAGCAGGAGCCAGTCACCGCGATCGAACCGGGCGCCGTGCCAGTCGAAGGGCTCAAGGACGCGACCGCCGATCATCGGAAAGAACGGGTAGAGGCGCCGGACTTCCTCGGCGAACGCTCTGTCGGCCTCTTCGCCTGCGTCGCCGGCGCCGTGAAGATGCATTGCGTGCGCGGCGAAGAGGACGTAGCGCCCGACTGCCACGATGGGCCGCAACACGTTCAGAAGCTCGACCGCCGCAACCTCTTCGCTCATGAGGGCACCGTCGGCGTCGCGATGCCCGGCCAGCGTGCCGAGCACGCCCGATGCTTTGGCTTGGGCACGAGCATCACGAACGAGATGCCTTGCCCAGCGCTCGGAACGGCGGCGAAGCGCTCGGGCTCGCAGGTATGCGGGCCCGAGCTTGCCGGCCGCCCGATACATCGTGGCGAGTTCGGTCGCGCGCCGCTCGACATCCTGCGTGGCAGGATCGATGCCGCACCAGCGCATGGCCAGGCGTGTCATCATGACGTCGAGCTCTTCATCGAGAACGATCTCGCGTCCTTGCCAGCCGCTGACCGCGGCACGCCATTCCTCCCGGAACAATCGCCTTGCTTCGTCCAGCCTCATGGCATCCATCATGTCGAGGAACATTTCCTTGCGCACGCGATGAGCATGCCCGTCGAGCGTCTGAACGCTGCCCTTGTCCTGAAGCAGCGCGACAACGGTGGAGGGCATGGCCCCACGGCGCGTCATGCGGCCCGCTTCATAGAACATCTCCACGGCTTCGGGCCCTCGAACGCAGGTGACCGGGCGCAGCATGATCCGGGTCGTGAAGGCATCCGTGTTCATTTGTTCGAAGCGGCGAGGGGCGTAGTGATAGCCCTCGCAAAGAAACGCGGCCGTGTGGTCCGGACCTCTGGCCTGCGGAATGGTCGCTGCGCTGGACATCGTGCTTCCTCCTTCGTCGATGGTGCCGGGGCATCGCGGCGAGCGATGTGCCGCACCGGTTTTCCGCCGGCGGCGCACCGCGTCGTTGCTGACCAGACAGGCGGGTCAGGCAGCCCATCTCCAGTCCCGTATCTCCGGCAGGTCCTCGCCGGTCTCCTGCACGTGGGTCTCATGCCTTTGCAGGGCGTCTTCGCAGAGTTTCCCGAGAGACCGTGCATGACCGCCGGTCCAGCGGTCTGCGGCGAGCGCAAGGTGATAGCGGTCCAGCCCGTTCATTACCGTCATGTCGAAAGGCGTGGTGGTCGTTCCCTCTTCCTGGAAGCCGTGGACATGGAAGTTGTCGTGGTTGGGCCGGCGGTAGGTCAGGCGGTGGATCAGGCCAGGATAGCCGTGGAACGCGAAGACCACGGGGCAGTCCACGCCGAAGGTCGCCGTGAAGTCCGCGTCCGACAGGCCATGGCCATGCCGATCGGGGGATTGCAGTGCCATCAGGTCGAGAACGTTGACGACCCTGACACGAAGATCGGAATGGGCGCGGATCAGTTGCGCTGCGGCCGCCGCTTCCATCGTCGGAACGTCGCCCGCACAGGCCAGCACCACGTCCGGATCGGCATCGTCGTGCCCGGGCAGCGGCCCTGCGCCACGCGCGAGATGCGCGCTGGCGGCTTCAGCGTCGAACCACTGCGGCTCCGGCTGCTTTCCGGCGACGATCACGTTGATCCGATCGGTACTGCCAAGAGACTGCGCCGCAACGGCCAGCAGGGTGTTTGCATCGGGCGGCAGGTAGATACCGATCATGTCACCGGGCTTCTGCGACACGACGTCGAGGAAACCGGGATCCTGATGCGAGAAGCCGTTGTGATCCTGTCGCCATACATGGCTGGTCAGGAGATAGGTGAAAGACGGCACTTCCGGCCGCCAGTCGATGCGGCGGGTCGTGCGCAACCACTTTGCGTGCTGGTTGAACATCGAGTCCACGATATGGATGAACGCCTCGTAGCTCGTGAACAGCCCGTGGCGCCCGCTGAGGGTGTATCCCTCCATCCAGCCCTGGCACAGGTGTTCACTCAGCACCTCGAGGACACGACCGTCGGCGGAGACATTCTCGTCGGCCTCGTGCACCTCTCCGGTCGCCCGTCGATCCGTTTCGTCGAAGACAGCGTCGAGCTTGTTGGATTCCGTCTCGTCCGGCCCGAAGAGCCGGAAGCGACCGGGATTGTCGCGGAAAACCTCGCGCAGCCAGCCACCCAGCTGACCCGTGGCGCTGGCCACGCTCGAGCCGGGCGAGGACACGTCGACCTCGTGCGCGCCGGTTTCCGGGAGGTCGAGCGGACGGGTCCGGCGCCCTTCGGCGACAGCGCTTGCCGTCATGCGACGGTCCGTTGCGGGGATGCCGGCCCGAAGCATCGTATTCGGCGCCCCCTCGTCGAAGAGTTCGTCGGGGCGGTAGCTCTTCATCCATGCTTCGAGCTGGCGAAGCCGGTCCGGATCTTCGCGCACACCCTTCAGCGGCACCTGGTGCGATCTGAAGGTGCCCTCGACAGGCTCGCCGCCCACGCTTTGCGGCCCGGTCCAGCCTTTGGGGCTGCGCAGGATGATGAGCGGCCATTGCGGTTCGAGCGGAACATTCTTCCTGATCTCGGCCAGTCGGTCGGCGGCCTCGTCAAGCGCCGCAGCCATCGCTTCATGCATGCGGGCAGGATCGTCACCGCTGACGAAGAGCGGTGCATAGCCCATTGCGCCGAACCACGATTGCAGATCCTGATCGTGCATCCGCCCCAACACGGTCGGCCCCGCGATCTTCCATCCATTCAGATGAAGGATCGGCAGCACGGCCCCGTCACGATCTGGATTTACGAACTTTACCGACTGCCAGGATGCCGCCAGCGCGCCGGTCTCGGCCTCACCGTCACCGATCACGCAGGCCACCGTGAGTTCCGGGTTGTCGAATGCGGCCCCGTGGGCGTGGGAGAGGGAATAGCCCAGCTCGCCCCCTTCGTGCATCGAGCCGGGGGTCTCGGGGGCCGCGTGGCTTGGGATGCCCCCGGGAAAAGAGAACTGCCGGAAGAGCCGTTGCATACCGCGCTCAGACCAGTCGACATCCGGATAGCGCTCGGTATAGCTGCCCTCGAGCCAGGCATTCGCAACCGGAGCAGGGCCGCCGTGACCGGGTCCGGTGATCGTCAGCATCTCCAGATCCCGCTCGCGGATGAGCCGGTTCAGGTGGGCGTGAATGAAGTTCAGACCGGGCGTGGTCCCCCAGTGCCCCAGCAGGCGCGGCTTGACATGCTCGGGGGCAAGCGGCTGCCGCAGCAGGGGGTTATCCATAAGGTAGATCTGTCCGGCGGAAAGATAGTTGGCGGCGCGCCACCATGCATCCGTGGTTTCAAGTCCGGTCATGGGCTTTCCTCTCTGGCATGCTCGGTTTCGATTGCCATCTGGGTTTCCTCGTCTACCGGCAGAACCCAGATGGGCACGGCGCTCTCCGAGGCGGAGATGCGGCTGCCCGTGTCGCTGACGCTTTGTTCGTCGATGATCCGGTTGGCTTGCGGGTCCACCACGACACCTGACCAACGGAAAGCCTCGGCAACCCGTTCCCTGATCAGAGGCTGGCCGGCGCCCGCACCTCCGGTGAAGACAAGACCGTCCATGCCGCCAAGCCGCGCTGCCATGGCACCCACGTGGCGCACCAGGTCGGCACAGTACATGTCAACTGCCAAGGCAGCGTCGGGCGATCCGTGGCCGATCAGGTCGCGCAGGTCATTGCTTATTCCCGACACTCCCTTGAGCCCGGAGTCCGACCAGAGCATGCGTTCAAGCTGATCGAGATCGTGACCGTCGCGCAGCAGCCAGATCAGTGCCCCGGGGTCGATCGAGCCGGACCGTGTGGTCATCATCGGGCCGGCAAGGGGCGTCGCGCTCATTGTCGTATCGATGCTTTCGCCCTCGTCTATGGCAGTGACCGATGATCCACCTCCAAGGTGCAGCACGACCATCCGGCGCAGTCCTTCTGCAGCGAGGCGGCGCGCCGCCGAGGCATGCGAGAGCCCGTGAAACCCGTAACGCCGCAACCGTCCGCCTCCGGCGCTTTCGGGGAGCGGCAGCCTGCGGGCCACCTCGGGGATGGTTTCGTGAAATGAGGTGTCGAAACACGCAAGCTGGCGGACGTCGGGGCGCTCGGCCGAGATCGCGGTCACCGGTGCCAGGTTCGCAGGCTGGTGCAGGGGTGCCAGGGGCGTGACCTCCTCCAGCCGCGCGACGATCTCGGGCGTGATCTCCACGGGGGCGCCGGAGATATTGCCGCCATGCACCACTCGGTGGACCACTGCCACCGGGGCATTCAGCCGGGTCTTGGCGATCTCCAGCAATCTCAGGGCCGTTCGTCCGTAGTCGTCCCCTTCGACCGGCATCGCTTCGTCGATGCCATCGACGTTCAGACAGTCCTCGACCGACGCATCATGCGACGCTCTGAAGGCAGGGGTTCTGCTCTGTCGGCCCGGAGGGTAGGCCGCAGCCTTGAGGCTTGATGAGCCGACATTGAGGCACAGGCACGCTTGCATGATGTTACCACTCCTTCGGGGGCGCAGCGTCTGAAGGCGGCCTTGTCAACGGTGGCCGAACGCCTCTGCGAATGGGGTGGTCCGTGCGAATTCCCCCAACGGCACAGGACGTTGCTCATCGTCCATTTCGGATCAGCGCGACGCCTTGGATTTGTGGTGGCTCAACGCGCACAACCTATAGGAGTTTCATTGCGCTCCGCGGAGCCCTTGCAGCCGCCCTGTTCCTCGCGGAAACGGCAGGGGCGGTAAGTGCCCCGGAACCCGCGAGGATGAGGGTCGATACCGGCAGAAAGGCGCCGGTGACGGGATCACTTGAGGATCCAGGCAAAGCTTTCGTATGGCGCCAGCGTCAGCGCCGCCGGAACGTCTTCGCGCGGCTCGTGCGACCACGCGATGCAGTGGCCGGCACCCGTGAACTCCGCAGGCAGATCGCGAAGTTGTTCGCATCCCGAGAAGTTCGCGATCACGAAAAGCCGTTCGTCTCCGAGCCGCCGCTCGTAGGCAAGCACATCCGGGTCCTCGGGAAACACCTGCTCGGTGCGTCCGAATGCCACAAGTTCGCTTTCCCGTCGCAGAGCGATCAGCCGCCGGTAATGTGAGAACACGCTCTGCGGGTGGCCCTTGTCGCTCTCCACATTCACGGTCGTGTGGTTCGGGTTCACCTCGATCCAGGGCGTTCCCGAGGTGAAGCCGCCATGGGGCGCGGAAGACCACTGCATCGGGGTTCTGGAATGGTCTCGGCTGTTGCGGTTTGCGCCTTCGAGGAAAACCTCGGGCGGGACGCCCTGAACGATCTGCTCCTGGAAATGGTTCAGGGTCTCGAGGTCCCGATACTGGTCGATACGCTCGAACTGAGCGTTGGTCATGCCGATTTCCTCGCCTTGGTAGACAAACGGCGTTCCCTTGAGCAGATGCAGAACGGTTGCCAAGGTCCGTGCGGCGGCACGGCGGTGAGTGGTGTCATCGGCGTAAAACGAGACCTGTCGCGGCAGGTCGTGGTTCGACAGGAACAGCGCGTTCCATCCGTCTTCCCGCGTCAGCTCCTGCCATGAAAAGAGCGCGTGCTTGAACGCCACAAGGTCGAAGGGCTTGGGCGCGAACTTGCCGAGCTCGGGGTGCCAGCCTTCGCGGATGTGGCTGAACTCGAACACCATGTCGAGTTCCTGCCGGTCGCGCCCGCAATAGAGCAGGCCGGTCTCGATCGACACCGACCAGCTTTCACCGATGGTCAGGACGTCGCGTCCGGCAAGGACCTCGCGGTGCATCTCCTGCAGGAACGTGTGGAGATAGGGGCCTTCTTCGTAAAGACGTTCGTCCACATCCTTGCCGATCAGGCTGATGACATCCATGCGAAAGCCGGCGATGCCCCGGTCGAGCCACCAGCGCATCATGTCATATACTTCTTCGCGAAGCGCCGGATTTTGCCAGTTCAGGTCAGGCTGCGCGGGGCTGAAATAGTGGAAGTAATACTGTCCCACCTCCGGCACGTAGGTCCAGGCGGAGCCGCCGAAGGCCGCGGCGGTGGAATCGGGAGGGCCACCGTCCGCAGCCGGATCTCGCCAGATATAGTAGGCGTGTTCCGGCACTTCCCTCGACGCACGTGCCGCCTGGAACCATCCGTGCAACGCAGAGGAGTGATTGACCACGAGATCCATGACGATCCGGATGCCGCGCGCCTTCGCCTCGGCGATCAGCCGGTCCATATCCTCAAGCGTTCCGAACTCGTCGGCGATGTCCCGGTAGTCCGAGATGTCGTAGCCGTTGTCGACCATGGGAGAGGCGTAGACGGGCGACAGCCAGATGAAGCCGATCCCGAGATCGGCGAGGTGATCCAGCTTCGAGATGATGCCGGGGATATCGCCCATGCCGTCGCCGTTGCTGTCGGCAAAGCTGCGCGGGTAGATCTGGTAGCCCGTAGCGCGATGCCACCAGGGCTCGGCGGCCTCGGCTCCGGTCTCGATCATCGGAGGTGAAGCGGGTTCCATGTCGGGCATGACGTGTCCTTCCGTCTTCCTGGTTGCGCGGGCGGCAGCCCGCCTGGCCTGAACAACGAGCCGCTACCGAGGTGGCTGACCCGTCCGGCCTTCGAAGCTCGCGGTCCCAAGCCTGCTTCCGGCCCGTTCTTCAGGTCAGCGCATCTATCGAGCAGGCATCAGCCACGGGACGCAAACTGTTCACAGTCCCAACGAAGGTATCGCGGCGTGGTTTCATGGAAAGGGAACCGTGGTGGCGAAGCGCTCAGGCAGAAGCCCCTCTCAGGCTCGGAGCCCGGCCACCACGGGCTGCCGCAGGACCACCGCCGCTGGGATGAGCGATAGCAGCAGGGTCGTGCTGACGAAACCGGCGAGGAAGTGGATTTCGGTCCAGCCAAGCGTGGCGTTCACGAGAATGTCGGTTCGTGAGGTGACCACGCGCGAAAGCAGCGCCGCGGCGCCGAGCCCGGTGCCGAGCCCGAGCACGGCGCCCGCCAGCAGCAGCGTGGCGCCGAAGGACCAGACCACGGCGAAGATGAAACGTGCCGGCGCCCCGAGCGCGCGCAGCAGCGCGATCTGCCGGCGGAACAGGCGAGACAGGATGAACAGCCCGAGCAGCACGCTCGCGGCGACAAGGACCTGCGTCACCAGGGCCATCAGCGACATGGCCTGCCGGACGTCGCCCATCACGCGGAAAAGGGTCGACAGCACCGTGCCGGGGAAGAAGGCCATCGTCTCGGCATCGCGGGTGAACTCGGACCGCAGGGCGTAGTTGGCCCAGAGCTCCTCGGAATGGGTCACGATCACCGGCGTGCCGGGGAAATAGGCCGGATCGAACGGCGGACCGATCTGCCCGGCGCGCTCCGGTGCGTGGCCATTGGCCAGCCCATGCACCTCCCAGACCGTCTCGACCGGCACGAGAATGGCGCGGTCCCAGGGTGTGCCGGTTGGAGCCATCCGGCCGACCACGGTGAGTTCCGCATCGCCGTGGGCGTCGTGCTCGGCGGCGTCACCTTCCCCATGGGCGGGGGTGAAATGGTCTCCGGTTTCGAGCGGGACGAGCGCGCCGATAACCGCCTCCGCGCTGGTCTGCCACATCCGGCCCGTGATGCGGTCATCGGAGAGGTAGCGCAGGAACGCGGCGGTTGTGCCCACCAACGGAGCGGTGCCGTAGCTGTCGCCGAAGGCAAGCGGGGCGGCGATCGAGACATCCTCGTGGTCCGCGATCTCGTCATACACCTCGCCCGAGAGCAGGGGCATGTCCGAGGGTTGCAGGTAGACGGCGGCGAACATCGCGGTCAGCTCGCTTCCAGGGGCGGCGACCACGAGATCGAACTTGTCGGCCGCCTGCGCGGTGCCGCGCCGCAGCCCGCGTTCCTGTGCCAGCAGGCCGATGCCCATGCCGACCGAAATGGCGATCAGCAGCACGAACATTGCCGCCGGCCAGCGGAACCGCCAGAGGATCGCGCGCACCAGCGGCCAGGGCGCATAGCCGCGCAGGGTCAGGAGGCCCACGACCAGCGCGGGCAGGAGCAGAAGCAGGGTCCGGAGGATGTCCTGCGCCAGCACGGGAAGCTCGGCCCAGAGCGCGCTCATGCCGGCACCTCGTCCGCGGAAAGCGCGCCGTCGGTCACCGTCAGGACCCGGTCCATGCGCGCGATCAGATGCATGTCGTGGCTGACCGCCACCAGCGTCGTGCCGGTCTCGCGGGTCATGGCGACGAGGTCCTCGATCAGCCGGTCGGCGGCAGCGCGGTCAAGGCTGGCGGTGGGTTCGTCCGCCAGCAGGATCGGGGCCTCGGCGGCCATGGCACGGGCTATGGCGACCCGCTGGCGCTCGCCGCCGGAAAAGCTCGCGACGCTGCGCGCCCCGGCGTCCAGCCCCAGCCGGGACAGCCGCTCGGCCGAGCGGGTGCGCAACGCCGCGCGCTCGGGGCGCTTGCGAAAGAGCGCCGTGACCGAGGCGTTGGCGAGCGCGTCGAGTTCCTCGAACAGCAGGAAATCCTGGAAGATCATGCCGATCTGCCCGGCGCGAAAGCCGGCCCGGCGCTCGGGAGCGAGCGACAGGAGGTCCGTGTCGCCCCAGCGCACGCTGCCGCTGGCGCGTTCGAGCAGCCCGGCCAGCGCGTAGAGCAGCGTGGATTTCCCGGCCCCGGATGCGCCGCGCACGCCTATGAGCGCGCCGGCGGGCGCCTCCAGTGCGGGAACCGAGAGGAGGCGACGGTTGCGGTCGCTGGTCACCTCCAGCGCACGGACGGAAAGCGAGAGTCCCATGGTTGCGGTCAGCCGTAGCTTGCGTCGGTCAGCCGGACCATGCTGACGAACCCGGTGTCGGGGTCGCGGTAGGCGCCGGTCTCGAGCACGCCGGTGGTGGTGATCTTCACGTTGAACGGCGAGACGTCGACGATCCGCTTGGTGTAGACGG
The DNA here is from genome assembly GCF_003703915.1 of Salipiger sp. D13. Taxonomy (NCBI): domain Bacteria; kingdom Pseudomonadati; phylum Pseudomonadota; class Alphaproteobacteria; order Rhodobacterales; family Roseobacteraceae; genus Salipiger; species Salipiger sp. D13. The sequence goes on along the minus strand of NZ_ML112590.1, from coordinate 731,166 downwards.
CGAGGATGTCGTTGGGCCACTCGGCCTCGGACTCGCAGAAGGGGCAGACCGCCATCGGCATCTTGGTCAGCACGAAGAAGCGGCTTTCGGCCTTGAGCGGCGGCGCCATGAAGCCGTCGACGGAGATGCGCTGACCGACGAGCTTGGCGGCAAGCTCGGACAGTCCGGTGCCGCGACGCTCGTAGAGCTCGCGCAGGCGAAGCGTGTCGTCCGCCGCACGTCCGCGGCGCGCCAGCATCGGCGCGGCAAGTCCTGCGATCAGGAAGGTTCGTCTGGTCTGCATGTCGGTCTCCCGGGTCTTCTGGAGCAGTCCGGGGCCGCCGCCCCGAACGGGGCAGGGGGCCCGCACCAACGGGGCCCCCTGCGTTGATCATTCATGCGAGATCACTTGGCGGTGACGGCGTGATGCATCACGTGGAAGATCACGTTCTGCTCGAGCGTGCTGTCGAAGAGGTGCGCCCAGGGCCCCTTGGCGTAGACTGCGACGTCCTCGCCCGAGTGGCTTTCCGACGACTTGGGGACCAGTGCCTGCTGCACGTAGTCGAGGTCGGTCGCGTCATCCTGGGTGATCTCGGGGCGGCCCTCCGGGGCGGCATAGGTGCCGTCTTCCTGCTCGACGAGCACCGAGCCCGCGCCGTTCAGGTAGCCGACGATGGTGAAGGGCTTGCCGTCCGAGCCGAGCACCAGATCGTCCGAGTGCTTGTCGCCGCGCTGGGCGACGTCGTAGCACAGGCCCATGATGTCCGAGCCGCGGCCGCAGTAGCCGTTGAGCGCCAGCGCGTGCTCGTGGTCGGCGGTGACGATGATCAGCGTGTCCTCGTCATCGGTCAGCTCGTCGGCCATGGCCACGGCCTCGGCGTAGGCGACGCCGTCGCGCACGACGCGGGCGGCGTTGCCGGCGTGGTTGGCGTGGTCGACGCGGCCGGCCTCGATCTCGAGGTAGTAGCCGTTCTCGTTCTGCGACAGGAACTCGATGGCCTTCTTCGTCATGTCGGCGAGCGAGGGCTCGTCGTCATCGGCGCGGTCGGCCTCGTATTCCATGTGGCTGTCGTTGAACAGCGCCAGCACCGGGGAGTCGTTGGTGAGCGCGTTGAAGGTCTCGGTGTTCCAGGCGTACTGGGCGCCAAGGCCGGTGGCGCGGTCGATCAGGTTCACGCCGTCGGCGCGACGGCCCGAGCCGCCCTCGTCGGTCTCGACGCCTTCGGGCACGAAGTGACGACGACCGCCGCCCATGGCGAAGTCAATCATGCCCGCTTCCATCTGGTCGATGAGCTGCGTCGCGATGTCGGTCTGGATGCCGTCGCACTCTTCCGGGACGCTGTCTTCCCAGTTGCGGTTGGCGGTCTTGGAGTAGACCGCGGCCGGCGTTGCGTGGGTGACGCGCGCGGTCGAGACGAAGCCGACCGACTTGTCCATGCCGGTGACGATCTCGCCAAAGGTGGTCAGCTCGTTGCCATCAACGGTCGAGCAGTCGTCGTGGATCGCGTCGCCGCCGAGGTTGATGAGGTTGAAACGCTGCTTCACGCCGGTGTTCATCGCGCCCGCCGTCGGGGCCGAGTCCGGGGTCTGGGCGTTGATGTTGTAGGTCTTGATGAGCGCCGACGACCAGTCGGGGGTCTCGTAGGGCAGCACGTTCTCTTCGCCCAGCATGCCTTTCTGCTGACCATCGAACAGGCGCGTGATGTAGTTGGTGCCGACGCCGTTGCCGTCCGCCACGAGAACGATGATGTTCTTGGCGGTGTTGGTGTTGGGCTGACGGTCGATCATGGCCTGAACGGCGCTCTGGCCATCGGTGAACCACTGGCTTTCGGCCTGCGGAAGATCTTGCGCGATGGCGCCGGTGGCAGCGAAGAGCGCCAGGGCCGAAACGGAAACGGTCGTCTTCATGGGAATCCTCTGAGCACGGAAATCGGGGGTCGGTCGCTTGCGCGGACAAGCGCCTGAAACACCCTTCAGGTAACAGCCGTGTGAAGAGGGGCAGATGTAACGCGAAAATTCCGCCGCTGGCACGGGCGCGGACAAGAAATCCTGCGAGGCGCTCGTGACCCGATCCGCACCGTTCCGCCAGGAAGGGGCATTGGTTCGGATCGGCCTGCCGGTCGCACTCGTGCAGAGCAAAAAGGAGGCCGCCGCCTCCAGCCTGCCGGTCACCCGATGGCAACCCCTGCGATTTCGCGGATCTGTGCCGTGTTTCTGGCGAGGAAGATAAAGCTCCGCCAGATGCGGAGACGACAGTCAGCAAGGACCTCATGCGCTCGCGTGTCCGATGCGGCAGGAGGGCACGGCCGATAGCGGCCGGGAAAGGGGCGAGCGGGCTGGCAGTGCCGGCCCCCGGACCGGCAGCCGGCCTGTGCCGGGCCCTCTCAGGGGGCCCGGCGGATTCATGTCGTCAGGCGATGAGGTCGGACGTCAGGAAGTTGTCGCTGGTCAGGTCCGCCAGCGCCACGTTGGCGAGGTAGACCGCGTCGCCGGCCGAGCCGCCGAGCGCGGCGAGGTCGAGCCGCGTCGCCCAGCTCTGATCGGAGAGCGCGGATTGCACCGTGCTCCAGTCGACACCGTAGAAGGTGAGGTCGATGAGATCGAAGGCCACCTCGAAATCGTGCACGTAATCGGCGCCGCTGCCGGCCGAGAAGACAAAGGTGTCCCGGCTGCCGTCCGCGCCGTAGGAGCCGCCCCACATGTGGTCGGTGCCCGCGCCGCCGTCGAGCCGGTCCTCGCCGGCACCGCCGATGAGATGGTCGTTGCCCGCGCCGCCGGACAGGCTGTCGTCGCCGGCCTGCCCGAAGAGCCGGTCGGCGCCGGTGCCGCCGGACAGGATGTCGTCGCCGCCGTCGCCGTAGACGGTATCGTCCCCGGCCTGCGCGTCGATAACGTCGCCCCAGCGCGAGCCGTTGATGACCTCCGTCTGCGTCGTGCCGACGTCGGGATCGGCAGGCACGAAGGTGTCGCCCTGCATTGCGGGGTTCCGGTTCGGGTCCGTCTCAAGCTCGTAGACATGCACGTAGTCGATGCTCAGCCCGTCGCCGAAATCGGTGGTGCCGTCGGGGTCGCCGGCCCAGCCGCCGACGGCGAGGTTGATGATGAGGAACATCTCTTCCGTGATGGTGTTCGCGGTCTCGCGGATCAGCTCGCCGTCATAGAACCACTGGATCGAATCTGCGTCCCAGAACAGCCCGTAGGTGTGGAAGCCATCGGCGGCATCGGTCCCGGTGAGATAGGCGGCATCGGGCGTGCCATCGGTCCAGACATTGGTATGGATCGTGTCGGCGGTGCCACCGAGGATCTCGAAGATGTCGATCTCCGAGGACCAGTCGCCGTCGGCGGGCAGCATCCAGAACGCGCTCCAGAAGCCCTGTTCGTCGGGCACGTCGGCGCTGATCTCGATGTAGCCCGAGCTCACGTCGAAGGTCATCTCGGTCGACAGCATCCCCGAGCCGTAGTCGTAGCCGTCGGCAAGCTGGCGCTGCGTGGCATCGAGTTCGGACGCGTTGATCGTGAGCACGCCCTGATCGACGGTGAACGGGTTCGGCAGACCGCTCATGTCCGGGTCGATGTAGTACTGAAGCTCGTTGTTCGAGGTGATCGACCGGGTATCGTCGAGATGCGGCGAAAAGGACGTGGCCCAGAGGCCGCCGTTGCCGTAGCCGTTCCAGAAAGAGACCGTCGAGCCGTTGAATTCGTCGCCGAAGGTCAGAACGTAGTCGGCCCCGTCGATCGTGATCGTCTGAGAGGGGCCGGCATAGCTCATTGCAGCGGAGGTCGCGTAGAATGTCGTGAGTTCGGCCGAGGCCGGGTCGTCGCTGATATCGAGCGGTGTTTCCGTGAGCGTATCGAACCTGGACGCGCGTGCGACGAGCGAGGCATGGAAGTGGCCTCGGGAGGAGTGTGTGTTCACCTATGTATTCCCGGAGAGGTTGTTTGTCTGCGGGCCGATACATATAGAGGAATTGTGATTCGATTGTGTCAAATTATTGGCATCTGCAAATACATCGGCACAGCGTGGCGAAGTGTCACTTCTTTACCTCGGTTCACCCCTGAGGCGGCGGCATCACTCGCCGTAGTCGCGGGTGAGCACGGCGTCGAGGTGCAGGACGGCGTCTTCCAGCGCGCCGCGCCAGAACGGCCAGTCGTGTCCGCCTTCGGTGACACGGAAGCGGTGCAGAATTCCGGCGTCGCGCAGGGACAGGTGCAGGTCTGCCGCGCCCTCGAAAAACGGATCGTCGGCGCCGATGTCGAAGTAGAACCGTGGCACCCGCCGGAAGCGCGCGCCGTCCGTCTGCGCGACAAGGGTTTCCGGGCGCAGGGCCTCCCACGCGTCGTTGAGCCGGGCGTCGCCTTCGAGCCCTTCTCCGAGAAGCCCGCCGTAGCGGCTGCGATAGGCGTCGGGCGACAGCCCGAGAAGCTGCGTGTCGCTGCGAAACGCCGGGCTCAGCGCGGCGATCCCCGCGAAGCGCGAAGGCGCGTGCAGCTGGTAGACCGTCGCGGCGACTGCGCCCATGGAGATGCCGAGCGCCGCCCGGGCCTCGCCACCGCCGAGCGCCCGGTAGCGGGTCTCGACCGCCGGGATGAAATCGTCGAAGAACATCGTCTCCCAGCGGGTTTCCGCGTCGGCATCGTCGAGGAAATAGGTTGCGACCGCGTTGCTCTCGTCCCGGCGCCCGTCGGGGGCGACGGCAATGAAGGGCCGGATCTCGCCCTCGGTGATGAGCCGGTCGAAAAGCTGGTCGATCCCGGCAAGGGTGAACCAGTCCGCCGGCTGGCCGGTGCCGCCGCCGTGCAGGAGGTAGACGATAGGGTAGTCCCGGCTGTCCTCGTCGTAGCCGGGCGGCAGGTAGAGCGCGTAGCGGACCGGGCGCCCGAGCGTGTCGCTGCCCACGGCGTTGTCGAAGCGCACCTCTGCGTTGGTCATCGCGGGCAGCGCCAGCGACAGGAGCAGGGTAGAGGCGGTCACGAGCGCTGCGATCCGGTGTCGTTTCATCGTCTCAGAACTTCAGCTTGTAGGACACGGTCACGCTGCCGCCGAGCGGGCCCGGCCCCGGCGTGTCGGCCCGGTTCCACGGCAGGCGGTTGTTGCTGTAGTTCGCGTAGCTGACCTGAATGCGGTCATTGACCTGGTAGCTCGCGGTATAGGTGTAGTCGGGATTCCACGGTTCCTGCACGCCCTTCGGGTAGGCGTAGCCGGTCAGGCCGACCCGGAGCTTGTCCGTCACACCCATCGAGCAGCCGAGCGTCAGCGAATGCTCGCGCGGGTCGGGCAGGCCGATCCCGACCGAACAGGCCGCCTTGCGCGTCTCGCCGATGGGAAGGTCGGGAAGCTTGTAGTATCCGCGCAGGCTGCCCTTGAGGATCGAGGAGACGAAATTGCTGTCGCCGCCCGAGAAACGCGCGGAGTAGTTCGAGTAGTTCAGGCTGATCCTGTCGGTGACCTTATAGGTGAAGGAATAGGTGAAATCCGGGTCCCAAGGCGCCTGCTGGCCCTTGATCGGGTAGCTGATGACGCTTGCCTGCATCGACAACTTCTCGGACAGGCGGGCGTAGCAGCCGAGCGAGACCTTGAGCTTGCCGTAGCGGGTGTGCTGGTCCTCGTCGTCGGCATATTGCAGCGTCGCGCCGCTGCTCACCGAACAGGACAGCCGGAAGCGTTCGGCAAGGGTCATGCGTTCGTCTTCGGGCGCGGAGGGCTGCACGGGTTGTCGCGCGGGGGCGGAGGCCGGTGCCGCTGCGGCCGGGGGCGTGGCAGCAGCGCGGCAGGCGTCGGGATAGAACGGATCGGGCTGCACGCAGGTGGCGTTTCCGCTTGGTGCGGCGCTCGTGGTGGTCGATGCTGGCACGGTTGGGGGCACGGGCGATGCCGACGGCGCTTCGGTGGTTTCCACGGGCTCCGGTCCGGTCGTGTCTTGCTCGGGCGGCGGGGCCGCCGCCTGCGGCGGTGTTCCGGTGCCGGCAAGCACCCAGCGTGCGAGATAGCGGGCGAGGCCGAGCCCGTCGATCCCGTCCGGAAGCTCGGGTTTCGGCGCGCCGGTTGCCGGAATGGTTTCGACCACCGTTTCCGCCGTCAGGATATCGCAGGAGACACCGGTGGTGCATTTCAGGATGTAGTCGGCGACCGCACGCGGATCGTCGGGCAGGATGAAGGCCGAGCCATCGGGGAAGAGCCTGTAGCTCCAGCCGCCGACGGTGCCGACCTGGTAGCGCGACCAGGCGAAGCTGTTGGGCGTGTCTTCAAGCACTTCCTCGGCGCCGGGGACGGCGGGGTCGAGCGTGTCGACCGCGTCGGGGCCCGGTGCGGCCTGCCACCAGTCGGGCACGCCGGCCGGGCTCTGCGCGTTCAGCGGCGCCACGGTCGACGGAAAGTCCAACCTTCCGAACGACGGATCCGCCGCCGCCTGCGCGTCTACCGCATATGCGGCAAAACAGCTCGCGACGCCGAGACTGAGACCGAGCATCTCCGATCGCATGGTTCCGCTACTCCCCGCAAAGCCGGCCGCTGAGCGCCGCGAACGCGTTCCGCGCCGAGAGGTCGTCGGCCGACGGGCCCAGGGCCTCGACCATGGCCGAGCGTGTGCGGGCGCCCATCACGCCGTCGGCAGGGCCCGGGTCGAAACCGCCTGCGGCCAGCAGCGTCTGCAGCGCCTGCACCGGGGCGGCGGTTCCCATCGCTGCGGCCTCGGCACACTGTTGCGCGCGCTCGGGCGACACGCCAGAACCGCCGCCGCGCGCACCTTCGGCGCCTGCTCCGGTGGCAAGCGCCGCGTTCGAGTCGACGATGCGGTCCGTGTCGGTCACCCCGGCGTCGGGCGGCAGTCCGAGCATTGCGCCACCTTGTGCCGCCGGCGCGGAGACGTCCCGGCCGAGCAGGCATTGTCCGAGCATGTCCGCGACCGGCAGGGCCGCGTCGGGAACGGCGCCGACCCGGGTCTGATCGCACCGGTCCTCGGTGGCGTCGCACATCACGGTGATCTGCCAGTCCGGGGCATTGCGCGTTGGGGCCAGCATCGCGGAGAGGTCGCTCGAGAGCTGGTAGACGTAGCCGGCGACGCGGCCTTCCTGCCAGATGCCGGCATAGCGCGCCGAGGGCACGTCGGCGGACCGGCGCTCGACCGCGCTTGCTCCGGGCAGGGGCAGGTCGAAGCCGCTGCCGACACAGGGCGCCTGCTGCCCGAAGCAGGGCAGGGGAAGCGTGGCCAGTATCAGCAGCGCGGCGGATCTCATTCCTCGACCTTCCGCATCAGCGGACCGCCCGCCTTGAAGGCGAGGGCGGCCAGCACCACCGCGTTGGTGTTGGCGGTCGTCGAGCCGTTGACCTCGCCGCTCTGCTCGTAGATCCCCTCGGGCCATCCCTTCTCGGGGTCGGCCGTGTCCTTCAGGGCATCCACGAGGGTCTGAGTATACTCGGTGCCGAAAAGCGCATCCCAGCCGAAGGCGGCCTTGGTCGCGATCGTCCGACGGCTGTCGATCCGCTCGCCCTGGAAGGTCATCACGGCCCATGGCGACCCGCCGCCCCAGACGCTGGAATAGGAAAAGTAGGGCGCCTCGCTCAGGTGGCTTTCGGTCACTGCCGTCAGGATGCCGGTGTCTTCGTAGCGGGCTTCCTGCGCGCGGTAGATCGCCGTCGCGAAGCGATGCGAGCGGGCGTCGAAGCCGAACTCGAGCCCGTCGAAGAGGTAGGGCTCGCTCACGACGAAAGCCGGCGTCGTGCCGCGATGAAGCCGCGTGTCCACGGGGATCGGCTGGCCTTCGACCATCTGGACCATCAGGTCGTTGCGGACCTCGTAGGCGCGATACACGTCGTAGCCGAACAGCATCATCGCCTTGGCCGCGTATTGCTCGTAGCCGACGCGGCCCTCCTGGTTCAGCTGGACCTCGCCCGCGACGACGTTGGTGCCGTAAAGCTCGCCGTCCTGCACCATGCTGTCGAGCGACCAGGTGTCGAGCAGCGCCTCGACCTGCGGCGCAAGCGCGGGGTGGTTGCGTTCGATCAGCCCGAGCGTCGCGACGATGCGCGCCACGTCCAGCGCCGACCAGCCCAGCCCCAGCTCGGACGGCTGGTTGGCATAGTCCACCAGTTCGAGCGTGCGGGTGTTGTAGGCCTTGTTCGGCAGGGTGTCCTGGAACAGGCGCAGCTCCCGGAGACTGTCGAGCATCTTCGACAGGCGGGCCTCGGCGGCCTCGCTGTCGATCAGGCCGAGCCGCTCCGCCGAGAGCACGGCCACGATATACGAGCCGGTTTCCCACATCGTCGTCGAGGGGTACTTGTCGACCGAGTTCACCAGCCCGGTTTCCTCGATGGTGTTGTTCTCGAAGTAGGTCCAGGCGATGCGGGCGCTCTCGAGGTCGTCCCCGCTGCTTTCGCCGCGGACGGCAAGCGGCAGCGGTTCAATCTCGTCGAAGGTCTGCATGAGGTCGGGTCCTTCGGATTGGGCGTTCGGATCGGGCGGATCGCCCAGTGTCTCGAGCCAGAGCACGAGCAGCAGCCCGATCACGAGTGCCACGAGGAACACGATATGCCCGCGCGCGCGGACGAGGTTCGTGCGGAAGCTCATCGCTGCGTCTCCTCCTTGGATTCGGTGGATTCAGGCGGCTGCCAGAGCGCGGCATAGATGATGCCGGCCATCGCCGCACAGTTGTTGATGCCCCAGAGCCCGTTGGTGACGACCCCGGTCAGCGTGTGGGGGGTGTTGCCCGCGATGACCGCGCCGAGCCCCCAGAGCACGCCGGTAGCGGTCAGCACCAGGACCGCCAGCTGCGGGCGGACGAGCTTGAGGAAATTGCCCGACTGGCGGACCTTCGGCGTGACCGGGAACGAGATCTTCTCGCCGCGCAGCACGGTCCAGATCGCCCGCAGGCCGAGCGGGAAGAACGACAGGTAGCTGGCCTTGGCCGCGTAGCCCGAGATGCCCCAGGTGCCGACCATCATCGCCAGTTCGAGGCTGACGAGAAACGGCACCACGTGCACGAAGAAGTCGTTCGAGTAGGCCGACACCGGCGCCACGCCCGAGAACAGGTAGATCACCGGCGCGAACAGGAAGATCACGTTCCACAGCGCGCCGAGGTAGGAATAGAAGGTCGCGCCATACATCAGCCGTTGCGGCAGCGTGAGGCCCGAACGGAACATCGCGTTGTCGTTGACCATGATGTCGAGGCTGCCACCCGCGTACTTGAAGCGCTGGATGGTCCAGGTCAGGAAGTCCTGCGGCGAGAGCATCTTCGACTCGACATAGGGGTGCTGGTAGGACTTCCAGCCGCGCTCGCGGTCGGAATGCAGCACGATCGAGGTGTAGATGTCCTCGGAGACGTGGAAGCGGTAGGGCGTCAGCACCTCGGCGGTGACGGCCTCGGTGCGGATGGCTTCGAGCAGTTCAGGGTCGACGCGGCGCTCGCGGCTTTCCAGCGTGATCTCTTCCTCGGCGGCGATCACGCGTTTCTCGACCGCCTCGCCGAAGCTGCGCAGTGCGGCCTCCATCACCGCCTCGCGGCGGTGGATCGAGCCGGCCCCGCAGCAGAACGACGCGTTGGCCCGGTTCCGGCGGCGCTGGATCACGTCGTAGAACATCTGCGGATCGTTTACGTACGGATCTGCACCGACGCGGGTTTCGCCCAGCACCTTTTCCAGCGCGCGGCCGATGCCGTGCCCGACCCGTCCCATGCGGCGGCTCAGAACGTCGGTCAGCCGCTCGCCCTCGGGCAGGTCGTAGAACCACTGCGGCGTCTGCACCCAGGCCATCTTGGGATCGCGGAAGTATCCCAGCGTGCGGGCCAGTAGCGTCGGGAAGGGCCGGGTGTCGGCGTCGCAGATGACGATGAAATCGCCTGAGGTCCGCTCCATCGCGTTGCGCAGGTTGCCGGCCTTGAAGCCTTCGTTGGTCTCGCGTGTGATGTAGCCGATGCCTTCTTCCTCGGCCACGGCGCGCATCTCGGGGCGCTTGCCATCGTCGAGCACGTGGATCTGCACGTTGATCTCGTACGGATAGTCGAGCGCGCGGGAATCCCGGATGCCCAGCCGGACGAGCTCGGGGTCCTCGTTGTAGGTGGCAAAGAGGATGTCGACGTTGATCGGCCGACCGGGATCGGGCGTGTTCGGATCCACGTCCTCGATGACCGCCGGGGCCTCGGGCACGGTGACCGGCTGGTCCTTCCAGAGATTGTAGACGAAGAGCAGCAGCCCGATGTAGGCGGCGGTCTCGGACACCACGAGCGGGATCGCGAACCACATCGCATCGGGGTTGAGCGAATGCAGCCAGCGCCAGCCGATGTACCATGCACCGACCACCAGGGCGATCGTCGCAAGGAACTGCCAGAGCATCTCGCGTCGGGGCGAGTAGGGCAGCGGCTCGGGCGGGCGGCGGTCCTCGAAGGCGCGGAAGTAGTCGTCCATGGGGCTCCTTATCCCTGCTTTGCCGGGTCCACCCGGCTCCAGGTCCAGGGCGCCGGGCCGAGGCCGATGGTCCAGGCAAGCGATCGCGTGCGCTCTAAGAGCATCGACAGGCCGAAGGAGGCCGGGAGCACGAAGGCGAGGCGCAGCAGCACCAGCACCGTGGGCGAGATCAGCCCGGACAGGCCGGTCCTGAACATGAAGACGTCGAAGAGGTCGATGAAGATGGGGTGCACCAGGTAGACACCGAAGGTGTATTTCGCCTTGTCCGACCACGCCGGAGACCACTTGCCGAACTGCCCCCCCATGAAGAGGCAGAAGATGAACAGCGGCATCAGCAAGTGACCGTAGTAGTCCCAGCCCGTGCGCACGCCCCAGTCGCCGGTGAGGATCGCCCCGCCGAAGAACGGCACGGTCGCGATGTAGGCCATCGAGGCGAAGTAGAATGCGCCGCGCCGGATCAGCTTGGACTCGCCGCGCGGAATGCCGTCGCGCCACAGCGAGTAGATGGCGAAGGCGGCAAAGCCGTAGCCGACGTAGCCCCAGACCTTGGTGATCCGCACGTAGTAGTCACGCGTGAGCGGGTCGATGTCGATGCTCCAGAGGAACCGCTGCACGTGGTCCATCGCTCCGAGCGTCGCGAAGAGCATTACCCCGAGGATCGGGTAGCGCATGGCGATCCGCATGACCGGGAAGAACAGGAAGATCGCGAAGAGCGTCGGCAGGAAATGCAGGTGGTATTGCCCCTTGCCGAGCAGGAAGTAGGCAATCCACGTGCGCAGCTCACCGAGCTGCTCGAGATATTGCGGCGCGTAGCCGAAGGTATCGGCCTTCAACAGCCGGAAGATCGCGTAGAACACGGTCCAGAAGGCGAAGGGGATCAGCAGGCGTTCGGCCTGCACGAAGATCGCCTCGCGGTAGCCGGGGCGCTTCCGGTCCACCCGCATCGCCATCAGGAACAGCGAGAAGAAGAAGAACATCTCCGAGCCCGAGAACTCGCCGATCGAGCGCAGCAGCACCGGGAAGACACGCGCGCCCTCGGTGGCGTCGGGAAAGGGCCGACCGGCAAAATCCACCGTGACGTGGATCAGCACCACGCCGATGGCGGCGCAGACGCGGTTCGCGTCGAACCAGTGAAGTCGCGATCCGGGCTGTGCGTTCATGGCTTATTGCCCCCAGGGTGACCGGCAGGTCTTGGGCAGGACGACCCGCGGCTCGGGTTTGGCGAAGCTCTGGACCTCGGGCCGGCATTCGGTCGCGGCGATCCCCTCTTCGCGTTGCAGCGGCCGGCAGTACTTGAATTCGCTCCACGGCACCGCGGGTTCGGGCTGCGGCAGCTCCTCGCAGTCGCAGCTCGCCTCGACGACCATGGGCTGCGGCAGGCAGCGGTTCTTGCGGATGTCCGTCTCGCCGTAGGCCATGTCCCAGAAGCTGGTGTTCTCGTTCAGGTAGTCGAGGATCGGACCCTCGACCTTGTAGAGCAGCGCCGCGAGGATGATGCCGTTGTTGTTGGCGGTCTGCAGCGGGATGTAGCCGTTGCCGTTCTCGTAGAGCCCCTCGTAGAAGCCGCCCTCGGGTTCGGACAGGTCGGCCACGGTCTCGAACAGCAGGTCGGTGTAGGGCACGTCCCACAGCGCCCACATGCCTATGGCCGCTTTCGAGGCCACCGCCGCGCGGTCGGGCTGGTAGACGTCGCTCGGGTCGAGCGTGTTCCAGGCGTAGCCGTCGGCAAAGATGGAATCGTAGACGAAGTAGGGCTTGCCCTCGACCTGATGCTCGGAGCGCGCGGTGATGATGCCGGTGGCCTCGAAGCGGCGCTGCTGGACAAGAAAGATGCGGTGCGCGAATTCCGCCCGCCAGCCCTGCGTCGCGATGCCGGGACCGTCGGGGTCGTTGCGCGGCAGGTCCCAGCCGAGCTCGAGGCCGTCGAGCAGGTAGCTCTCGGTCAGCACGTAGTTCTGGTTGTGGAAGATGCGCGGGTCGCGGCCGTCGTAGGGCACCTCCACATCGTAGATCTCGTAGTAGTCGAGCGGCGCGGGGTCGAAGGCGCCCGAGACGTCGAACCCCCAGAGCGCGAAGCCCTTGGCGGCGTATTCCTCGTAGCCGAGACGGCCCTCCTGCACGTAGCGGGTCTCGCCGGCGCCGTTCACGATCGAGCCGAACAGCCGGCCGTCGTCTTCGACGATGTTGCAGTAGTTCCAGCGCAGCGGGATGTTGTCGACGCCGTTGGCGAGATAGGGGTAGCGCTCCTTGAGAATGCGCAGCCAGACCAGCATCCGCCCCATGTCGAGCACCGAGAAGCCGACCTCTCCGGGCTGGTTGGCATAGTTCACCTTGGCGCCGGTCTCGGTGTTGTAGACCTTGTTCGGGGCCTCGCCACGGAACAGGTCGAGGTTGCGCAGCGTGGCGATCAGCTTGGTCGCGCGGGTGTCGAACTCGCGCTTGTCGATGATGTCGAGCTCGTAGGCCGCGACCAGCCCGCTGATGTAGGACGCCGTGTCCCACAGAGTCGTCGAGGGATAGGAGCCCACCGCGTTCACGAGACCGGTTTCAGGCTGGTAGCTCTCGACGAAGTAGCTCCATGCGGTGCGGGCCATGTCCATCTCGCGGGGGGTGAGCGGACCGTTACGACCGAAATGCCCTCCGTCCGGCTCCTGTGCGGTGCCTTCCGCCGGCGGCAGCAGTTCGGAAACGGGGGCATCGAGCCCGGTGCCGGAGGATTGCGGCCCGTCCTGCGACATCGCGGGCTGCGGGGCGCCTGCCAGGACCAGAAAGGCCGGAAGCACGGATGCGAAAAGGTGGGATCTTGTCAGGGTCATGCCTGGGGTCCGGTGGTTCTCTGCTTGGAGCTGTTGACGATGGAAGCAAGTAGGGGGCCGGGGCCGAGCGCGCGGTGTCCACCCGGCGGCATCGGCTGGCAATGCGTCTTTCCGGCCGCTCCGACGGGATCTTCGGGATAGCCGCATGGATGAGGCCCGGCCCGCCGCATCAGGCCGAAGGGTCGCGCGCGAATAGAAGCTGGAGCCTGTTCTGGCCGTCACGGTGCTCGAACACGAGATCGTCGGTCAGGAACCGGATCAGCGGCAGCCCGCGCCCGTTCTCCGCCAGGGGGTCGACATCCTCGAGCGCGGCGACGTTCTCGTAGAGCTCGCGCGGCACCTGCTTGCCCGCGTCGACGATCTCGACGGTGACACCGGCAGCGCTGTCCGAGGCCGTGACACGGATCGGTTCGCTCTGCCCGGCGGAGGTTCCATGCGTCACGGCGTTGGCCAAAGCCTCGGCAAGCGCGATCTCCATCGACCCGAGCTTCTCCTCGGACAGCAGGTTCTCGAATTCCTTCTTGAGGGAGAGAACCAGCGGGTCGATCCGGTCAAGACTTGGCTGCATCTCTAGGACGATCGGCATCAGACCCGCTCCTCGAGCGCCTTGATCGCCGCGTCGACATCGGGGTAGGCGCTGAAGACGCGGTCCATCCGGGTGATCCGGAACATCTGGCTGACGCTGCCCTGCAGGCTGCAGACCACGACCTCGCCGCGGTTGCCGAGGCGCTTCAGAAGCCCCACGAGCGCGCCGATTCCGGACGAATCCACGAAGCTCACGCCGCCGAGGTCGATGACCAGCCGGTCGTGCTTCTGCTCGATCAGGGCAAGCGCCTCTTCCTTGAACTGCGTGGCATTGGCGGCGGTGAGCCGTTCCACGGCGGGGTTCACCACGCAGATGCCGAGGTCATCGTGAACGGTGGTCTTGATCATTGTTCTGGGGTCCTTTCACAGACAAGCACGGTCAGGTCGTCATCCAGCGTGCGGCCCTCGCGCCAGTGGTCGAGCGCGTCGACGATGCGGTCGGGAATTGCTTCGGGCCGTGCGGCGGAAGCGGTGAGGGCGGCTTCCACGCGCTCCTCGTCGAAGGGGAGCCCGTCGCGGTTCTCGGCTTCCATGGCCCCGTCCGAGCAGAGCGCGAGGCAGGCGTCTTTCGGGAAATGCGTGCTATGGCTTTCGAAGCTCACACCCGACAGCAGGCCGACCGGAAAGCCGCCGTTCCCGATCTTGCGAGCAGTGCCGTCCCGCGACAGCAGGTAGGGGGACGGATAGCCCGCCTGGCAGTAGTGCAGCGTGTCGGTATCGTGCTCGATGAGCCCGCAGAACATGGTGAAATACTCGGTGCCGTCGTCACGGTAGAAGCGCCTGTTGAGCGAGCCGGCCAACGCCGCCGGATTGGGGCGGCCGCTATCGTCGAAGGCACGTTCGCCGAAGTGCTCGGCGGTCAGCAGGTGCCCCACCGCCACCGACATGAGCGACGCGTGAACGCCGTGCCCGGCCACGTCGATGGCGTAGAAGCCCGTGTGATTGTCGCTGACCTGGAAATAGCCGTACATGTCGCCGGACAGGATGTTCGACGGCGTAAAGGCCGAATGGAAGCGGCAGCCTTTGACCTGCTGATGCGCCGGAGGCAGCAGCCGGCGCTGGGCGTCGGCCGCCGTCCGTAGATCGTCCTCGATGCGCTCCTTCGCCTCGGCGAGCACTCGGCTGCGTTCGGTCAGCAGCTGCTCGTGGCGCAGCAGCCGTCCGGCCGAGCGGATGCGGGCGGTCAGGCTCGCGGTATCGAGCGGCTTTGCCATGAAGTCGTCGACGCCCGCCTCAAGCGCGCGTTCCCGCTCGTGCCGCTGATTCTGGCCGGTGACCATAAGGATATGAATGTAATGATCATCTTCGGTCTGGCGTATCTTGCGCGCCAGCTCGTGACCGTTCATGCCGGGCATGTCGAGATCGCACACGAGCACCTTTGCCGACAGGTCGTGCATCATCCTGAGCGCATCTCTGCCATCCGCGGCTTCATGCGCTTCATACCCTAGTTTTTTCAGGATCGCAGAGATATACGCTCGCTGAAGCGCGTCGTCGTCGGCGACGACGACCTTGACCGGCGACGCATCCGTTTCGGCCAGAGGTTCAAGCTGGTAATCATACATATGCAGCACTGGGTGGAATCCTGATCTTCGGCTTCCACACTAGGTTGCAACCGTCTTATTTGAAAGCGTTGTTTTCGCACGATTTGTTCAGCGATCATTTGTTCTAAATCCGCAACAATGTCTACGGGGCAAGGGCACCTCTGCGAAAATCTGGCGCGCGACGGGATAAATCGAGTGATCTGCTGTTCGATCGGTGAATGCGTAGGATCATGCAGCTGGGCTCTTCCGTGCTTCGAAGCGTCGAGGCGTGGCTGATAGCCGGGTAGCCGATGCCTCAAATCCGGGCACGCGGCGGCCCGTACCCCAGGGGCGAGCCCCGTGTGCCCCGGGCCAGGGACCGGCCCACGAACGAGGTCACTCCGCTGCGTCGGACTCACGCGGGAAACAAGGGGGGTTGAAATGCTGCGCTGCAGCAATCATGTTCTGTGTCAGATGATGAGACCGCCTGAAACGGCGCCCGAAAGGAGAATACGATGACCAAGCAAACCGATTTCACCAAGATTTTTGGCCAGATGCCCAACATGATGGATAACAAGGCGCTCGAGGATGGCTTCAAGCGCATGGCCGACATCAACGAGCAGATGACCGGGGTTGCGGCTGACGCGGCCGCGAAGACCACCGAGATCATGGCCGGTTCGGCAACCGAGACCTTCGACAACGTTCGCAAGCTCTCGACCGCCCGCGCGACCCCGACCGACTACGGTCAGGCGTTCAGCGACTTCGCGCAGGCCCAGATGCAGCTGGCGCAGCGTGCGACCGAAGCCTTCGCGGATGTCGCGAAGGATTCCGGTGGCAAATTCGCCGGCATGGCATCGGTCGCGACCGACACAGCCACGAAGACGGCCTCGAAGGCCGCCGCGAAGTAAACGTCGCGCGGCGATACGTGCCGGATGAAAATGACGGCGGGTCCTGCGGGGCCCGCCGTTTCTTGTCTGAAGGGTTAGCCCTCCGAAAGCCGCCGTGCGAGGTCGGCGGTCGCCTTGTCGGGCGTTTCGATCTGCTTGGTATTCCGCCTCGGGAATGGCGATGCCAAGGCGCGCGTGCAGTGCTGCCACGAGATGCAGCACGTCCATCGGGCCGACTTCCAGATTTTCCGTCAGGCGATCTCCGCCGCCGATGACGCAGCGTCGAGGTCAGGCGCGTCGAGCGGGTGCAGGCAGGCGACGGCGCGGTCGGCGCCGCGCGTGCCGAGCTGCGGGTCGCGCAGGCGGCAATCGTCGCGGGCGGCGGGGCAGCGGGTGGAGAACCGGCAGCCCTGCGGCAGGTCGAGCGGGCTGGGGATCTCGCCGGGCAGCGGCTCGGGAATGGCCTCGAAGAAGCGCGGCGCGGCGGCGCGCAGCGCGGCCGAGTAGGGGTGCGCCGGCTGGTTGAGCACCGCGTCGGTCGGGCCGGTCTCGACGATGCGGCCGAGATACATGATGGCGATCTCCTCGCAGAGATAGCTCGCAACGCCGAGGTCGTGGGTGATGAAGACCAGCGTCAGCCCCATGTCGCGCTGCAGCCCGCGCAGCAGCGTCAGAAGCTGCGCCTGCGTGGAAACGTCGAGCCCCGAGACCGCCTCGTCGGCCACGAGCACCGAGGGTTCGGAGGCCAGTGCGCGGGCGATTGCGACCCGCCGGACCTGCCCGCCGGACAGCCCCGAGGGGTAGCGCGCGGCGGCGTCGGTCGGCAGGCCCACACGGTCGATGAGCTGGGCCACGCGGGCCTGCTCCTCGGCCGGCGGCACGATGCCGAAATGGCGCAGCGGCTCGGCGATGAGCTGGCCCACGGTCATGCGCGGATCGAGCGAGCCGCGCGCGTCCTGGTAGACCATCGCCACGTCGCGGGCGAAGCCGGTGCCCCGGGCGCGGGCCTCGCGGATCGGCTTGCCACGGTAGAGCGCGCGGCCGCCGCTGGGCGCGTCGAGCCCGAGCAGAACCCGCAGGAGCGTCGACTTGCCCGAGCCGCTTTCGCCGACGAGCGCCAGCGAGGCGCCCTGCGGGACGCGCAGGCGCACGCCGTCGAGCGCGCGCAGTCCGACGGTGTCGCGGCTGAACAGGCCGCGGCCGGGCTTGGGCACCGGGAAGACCTGTTCGACCTCGATCAGTTCGAAGACCGGCGGCGCGGGCTGGCCGGAGGTCTCGGGGCGGGGGTGTTTCTGTCCCATGATCATTCGGGGTTCCAGCAGGCAAAATGGTGGGAAAGCGGGCTTGTCGCCTCGGGCGCGGCTGGCGTGAGCGGCGGCGCCTCGTGGGCGCAGCGCGACAGCGCGCGCGGGCAGCGGGTGGCGAAGCGGCAGCCCTTCGGCATCTGGTCGTGCGGCGGTACGGTGCCCTCGGGCGCGTTCAGCTCCTCGGTGCCGATCTCGAGCACGCAGGACTTGAGCTGCTGCGTGTAGGGGTGGCGGTGGCGTTCGAGCACGTCGCGGGCGGGGCCGGCCTCGACCACCTGCCCGGCGTAGAGCACGACGATCCGGTCGCAGGCCTGGCTGGCAAGCGCGAGGTCGTGCAGCACGAAGATGCAGCTGGCCCCCCGGGCACGGGTCTGTTGCAGGATCAGCCGCACGATCTGCGCCTGGATCGTCACGTCGAGCGCCGAGGTGGGCTCGTCCGCGAGCAGCAGGTCGGGGTTGCCGGCCAGCGCGATGGCGACCATCACCCGTTGCTGCATGCCCCCCGACAGCTGGTGCGGATAGGCCGAAAGCCGGCCCTCGGGATCGTTGATGCCGACCGAGGTGAAGAGCTCGACCGCGCGGGTCCGCGCCTCGGCCTTCGACAGCCCGAGGTTGCGGCGCAGCACGGTGACCAGCTGCCGCCCCACGGTATAGGCCGGGTTGAGCGCCGACCCCGCGTCCTGGAAGATCATCGACAGGCGGCGGCCGCGCAGCCTGACCATCTGCTTCTCGGGCAGGGCGAGCAGGTCGCCCGCGCCCTCGAGCTCGGCGGTGCCCTCGACCTTCGCGTCGCCGAGCAGCCGCATGATTGCCGTGGCGATGGTTGACTTGCCGGCGCCGCTCTCGCCGACGAGTGCCAGTGTCTCGCCCTGGGCGAGCGACAGGCTCACCCGGTCGAGGATCTTCGCGGCCCCGCGATGCACGGTGAGATCGGAGAGGGTCAGGACTGGAGGGGAAACGGTGTCCTTCATGCGGACCTCCGCAGCTTGGGGTCGAATTCCTCGCGGATGCCGTCACCGACGATCGACAGCGCGATGAGAAGCAGCGCGAGCGCGAAGCCGGGCATGGCCGACATCCACGCGGCGAAGCTCACGAAGGCGCGGCCCTCGGCGATCATCAGGCCCCAGTCGGGGGTGGGCGGTGTCACGCCGATGCCGAGGAACGACAGCGAGGACGAGACGAGGATCGCCTCGGAGATGCGGATCGTCACCTGCACCGCGAGCGGGAAGATCACGTTCGGCAGGATGTGGCGCCAGATCACCTTGAAGTAGGGGATCGACATGAGCTGCGCGGCCTCGACGAAGAGTTGCACGCGCACCTGCATGACATCGGCGCGCACGGTGCGCGAGAAGGGGCCGATCATCGACAGGCCCACGGCGATCACCACCTTGTCCACGCCCTGTCCGAGGATGGCGATGAAGGCCACCGCGAGGATCAGCGAGGGCAGGGCGAGGATGCTGTCGATGAGCCGCATCAGCGCCCATTCCAGCCAGCCGCCCGAGAGCCCGGCGGCAAGGCCGATGACCAGCCCGCCGACGGCCCCGATCAGCACCGAGAAGATGCCGATCACCAGCGCGTAGCGGGCGCCGTAGATCACCCGGCTCAGGATGTCCTGCCCGTAGCTGTCGGTGCCCATCGGATGCGCCCCGGTGGGCGGTTGCATCATGGCGTTCATGTCCTGCGCGACCGGGTCGTAGGGTGCCACGAAGGGGGCGAAGATCGCGGCGATGACATAGGCCGCCGTGACGATCAGCGCGATGGTGAAGAAGGGCCGCCGCAGGAAGATCGACTTGCGTCCGGTCTTCGGCTTCGCGGGCGGCTCGGAGGGCGGCAGCGTGGTGGGCGCCTCGGTGGTCTCTGCGCTCATTTCTTGGTCCTCAGCCGCGGATCGAGGAAGGGATAGGAGAGATCCACGAGAAGGTTCACTCCGATGAAGAGGGTGGCGGTCATCATCACGCCTGCCTGCACGACCATGTATTCCCGGCCGAGCACGGCGGCGGTGAGCATCTGGCCGATGCCGGGCAGGTTGAAGACCGTTTCGGTCAGCACGGTGCCCTGCAGCAGCACGCCGAGCTGCAGCCCGAGGATGGTGACCAGCGGCATGGCGATGTTGCGCACGCCGTGCACCCAGATGACGCGCCAGGCGGGCTCGCCGCGGGCGCGGGCGGCGGCAATGTAGGGCTGCTCCATCACCTCGATCAGCGTCGCCCGGGTCAGGCGGGTGATCATCGCGATGAAGTAGGTCGAAAGCGTCAGTCCGGGCAGGATCATGTGGTATATGCCGGTCCAGAAATCCTGCCATGGCGAGACATATCCCATGACCGGAAACAGCCCCAGCTTCACCGCGAAGAACCAGATCAGCAGGATGCCGAGCAGGAACGACGGGAAGGCGGTGCCGGTCAGGGCCAGCACCGCCGCACCCGCGTCGAACGCGGTGTCCTTCTTGACCGCCGACAGCACGCCGAGCGGCACGCCGATGAGGATCGCGAAGGCCAGGGAGAAGGAGGCGAGCGTCAGCGTGACGGGCAGCGCCTCCTTGACGGCATAGGTAAAGATGTCGTTGCGCGCGACGTAGGAGGTGCCCCAGTCGCCCTGCACGAAGCTGACCGCCCAGTCCGCGTACTGGACGAGGAAGGGTCGGTCGAGCCCGAGCTCGGCGGTGAGCGACTCGTAGGCCTCCTGCGAGTATTCCGAGCCCAGCATGATCTGGATCGGGTCGCCCGGCGCCAGCTTCAGAAGTCCGAAGGTGGCCACCGAGACGACGATCAGGACGACCAGCGTCTGCGCGATCTTTCCCAGTGCCTGTTTGAGCATCAGGCGATGCTCACGGTGTGCAGGTTCACGAGGTCGGCGGGGATGTACTGGAAGCCCTTCACCTTGTTCGCGAAGACCTTGTAGATCGGCATGTGCGCCATGATGGCGATCGGTGCCTCATCCATGAGCAGATCCTCGGCCTTGTAGTAGAGCTCCTTGCGGGGCTCGGTGTCGAGCACCACCTGCGCCTGCGCGCAGAGGTCGTCGAACTCGGTGTTCTGCCAGCCGCAGAAGTTCCACGCCCCGTCCGAGCGGAACTCGGGGTAGAGCGTCTCGTCGGGGTCGAGGTCGGCGACCCACTTGAAGTCGTAGAAGTCGAAGTCGCCCGCGTTGCGGCGCTTGACCCAGGCGGCGGGCTCGATCAGCTCGAGATTGGCCTTGATGCCGATCTGCGCCAGCATCGGTGCCACGGTCTGCGCGATGCGGGTGCCGACCGGGCCGCGCTCGGCCATCATGTAGGTGGCCTCGATCTCGCCCTGGTTGGCGGCCTTGGCGCGGAACTCCTTGGCCTTCTCGAGGTCGAACCACTGGCCACGGCCCGAGCTCGCGATGTCGGGGTCGAAGAACTTGGTCATCGGCGGCGAGATCGGCGTGTAGGCCTGCTGGGCCCGGCCGAAATACGCCTGCTTCACGATCGCGTCGCGGTCGAGCGCCCATGCCACCGCGCGGCGCAGGTTGATGTCGTCGAAGGGCGCCCGGCGGCAGTTCATGCCGACGAAGGTGTAGTTGCCCTCGATCTCGCCGTAGAGCGTGGCGTTCGGGAAGGCCTCGACCTGGTCCACGAGCTGCATGGGGCAGTCGGTCATGCCGTCGATCTGGCCGGCCATCAGCGCGGCGAGCGCGGTCGATGCCTCGTTCATCAGCACGAAGGTGACCCTTTCGAGCTTCGGCAGGCCGGGCTCGAAATACTCGGTGTTGGCCTCGAGCTCGATGGCGTCGTTCTCGCGCCAGGAGACGAACTTGAACGGACCGGTGCCGACCGGGTTGCGGCCGTAGTCGGTGCCGTATTTCTGCGCGGCGGTGGGGCTGACGATGGTGCCCGCGCGGCCCGTGGAGCCGTTCAGCGCCACCGGCAGGAAGGCGTAGGGCTGCGAGAACTTGAGCCGGAGGGTCAGCGGGTCGACGATCTCGATGTCGTCGAGCAGCGCCAGCTTCCAGGCGTGCGGCGACTTGGGTTCGCCTTCCTTGACGCGCAGAAGCGAGAACTTGACCGCCTCGGCGTCACAGTCGGTGCCGTCGTGGAACTTCACCCCTTCGCGCAGCTTGAAGACGTGGGTCTTGTCGTCCTCGAGGTCCCAGGTTTCGGCAAGGTCCGGCTCGAAGGTCACGTTCTCGCCGTCGTAGGCGATCTTGAGCAGGCCGTTATGAATGTTGTTGATGATCTGGATGGCGGACAGGAACCCGGTGAAATGCGGGTCCAGCGTGTCGATCACCTTGATCGAGGCGATCTTGATGTGACCGCTCTGCTGCGCGCGCGCGATGTTCGGCACGCCGCCGGCGGCGGATGCGGTCAGGATGCCTGCACCAATCCCCTTGAGGACGGCACGGCGTCCGAATCTCGCGGACAGGCGCTCGGCCAGGACCTTCTTGTGGTCGATCTCCGTCATGTGTTCTCTCTCCTGTTGGCATTGTCTCCTCCCTTTTTCTTCAACTTGCCCAGTGGCTTTCGCGGCGGCCGGGTTTGCCCCGATCTCGCCCGCCCCGGCCTGGAAACGAGGCGTTTTGCACCGATCTCTCCCCATTGTTCGGCGCATTTATGAATTCAGCTTGTTGAGACATGTATACATATGCAAGCGTAAAGTGCACTCTAACGCGAAGGCGGACGACCAGTGACCAATCGTGCAGCAGAAACCATCTTCCGGACGCTTCTTGACCGTATCGTCGCGGGGCGAATGGTGCCGGGCGAGCCGCTCGTCGAGCAGGCGCTGGCCGAACAGTTCGGGGTCTCGCGGACCCCGGTGCGCGAGGCGCTGCACCGGCTGGCGCAGGCCGATCTCGCCGAACGTGGCGCCCGGCGGGCCTTCGTCGTGCGCAAGATGGCCCCCGAGGACCTGTCCGAGCTCTTCGAGGCCTCGGGCGAGGTCGAGAGCGCGCTTGCCGCACTGGCCGCCCACCGGATGAGCGAGATCGAGCGGCGCCAGCTTCAGAGCATCCTGGCCGAGGGTCACGCCTGCGACGACCCCGACGCCTACGGGGCGATCAACGCGCGCTTTCACGATGCGATCAAGACCGGCGCGCGCAACGCGATCCTCGCGGCGACGCTCGACGAGATGAGCCTGCGCACGCTCGCCTGGCGCGCCGCGAACTTCCATTCCGACGCGGGCCGGCTGGCGACCTCGCGGGCCGAACACCGGGCGATCACGGAGGCCATCCTTGCGCAGGATGCCGAGGCCACCCGCCGGCTGATGCGCAGCCATGTCGCCTCGTCCTACCTCGTGCTTGCAGATGTCCTGTCGCGGCGGCAGGCGACGGATGCGCCCGCGTCCGGGGTGGCGTCGCGCCGTTCGACCGAGGGCGGTGCGCCGCTGCCGTGGTAGACCGGGGGCGCGCTGCACGCCGTTGACGGCGGTCAAGGCCGCGCCGGCGCCGGCATGCTATCAGGTCAGTGCGACGGAATTTTTCGCCAAAGGTGTCGGTATGGCGCCCTTGGTGAAGTCGCGGTCATCGGCGCGCTTCGTCTGTGGCCTGCAACTCATCGCGGATCGCGCCTGCCGCCCGCTTCTTCTGATTTGTGGCCGGACAGGAAAAGGTCAGGACGACGGGGCGCAAGGGTCAGGCGCATGGACGGTGTGGGTGCCAGCCGGCCGGGACCGAGGAGGAGACATGGGATGCAGAAGGACAACGCAATCCTGCAAAGGGCAATGACCGACCCGGGAGCCGTCTATGCCGCGCCCGCCGAGGTGCTGGAGGATGCGCAGCTCACGACCGCGCAGAAGATCGAGATCCTGCGCCGCTGGGCTTATGACGCGAGCGAGACCGGCGTCGCGCTCGAGGAGGGCATGCGGGGCGACGAGAACGGCCTGCTCGAGAGCATCCTGCGCGGACTCGAGGCGCTGGGCGCCGAGATCGACATTGCCCACACGGGCGCGAGCAAGCAGCACGGCATTCCGGGCTGAGAGCGGCGCGTCATCGCCGGAGGGTCAGTCGCCGGGCCGCGCCCGGGCCACCATCTCGGCGCCGTAGAGGTCCACCGCACGGGCGTGGCTGATCCGGCCGTCGCGCAGGTCGCGGGCCAGGGCCGCCGGATCGCGTTGCGACGGGTCTCCGAAACCGCCGCCGCCGGGGGTTTCCAGCCGCACGGTCTCGCCGGGGCCGAGCGCGAGGTTGGCGACCATGGGGCTCAGCTCCTCGGCGTGATCGGTGCCGGCGTTCTTAAGAAGCTTGGCCGGGCGGCCCGGGGTGCCGCCCTTGGTGCCGGGCGGGCCGTCGCGGTGGCCGTCCGAGCGCGCGGTGAATGTGACGCCGCCGTTCGGGGCCGAGATCTGCCGCGCCAGCCCCATGCCCCCGCGATAGCGCCCGGCGCCGGAGCTGTCATCGACCAGCGCGTATTCGTCGACCCGCAGGTCGTATTCGATCTCGAGCGGCTCGATCGGCAGGTTCGACGAGTTGGTGATATGCACGTGCACCCCGTCCATGCCGTTGCCGAGCGCCCGGGCCCCCGCGCCGCCGCCGATGGATTCGAGGTAGACATAGCCCTCGTCGCGCCCGCGCCGCTTGCCCGAGAACACCATGACCGGCACGATGTCCTGCCCGGCGGCCTGTCCGCGATCCTCGGGCAGCAGCTGCGAGAAGGCGCCGATCAGCGCGCGCACCACCTTGTTGCAGGTGATCGAGCGCGCCCCGGTCGCGGCGGGCGGACGCGGGTTCAGGATGCTGCCCTCGGGGGCGGAAATCTCGACCCCGTCGAACATGCCCGAGTTCGGCAGCAGGTAGGGATCGAGCAGCGTCTTCACCACGTAGTAGACCGAGGCATTGAGCGCTGAGGCCACGACGTTCAGACCACCGCGAGCCTGCGGACCGGTGCCTTCGAAATCCACGATCAGCCGGTCGCCGCGCACGGTCACATTGGCCTGGATCGGCACCTCGACCGGGCCGACGCCGTCGCTCTCGATGCTCGACCGGAAGCTCGCGGTGCCGTCCTGCATCTCGGCGATGCGGTTGCGCAGGCGTTGCGCGGTGTAGGCGAACAGGTCCTCGACCAGCGCGTCGACCTTGTCGGCGCCCAGCGTTTGGGCCAGCTCGCGCATCAGCCGGGCGCCGCGCTCGTTCGCTGCCGCCTGGACCTTGATGTCGAGCCAGCGCTCCTCGGCGGAGCGCGAGTTCAGCGAGATCATCCGCAGCAGGTCCTCGTCGAGCACGCCGGCGCGGAATAGCTTCATCACCGGCAGGCGCAGACCTTCCTCGAAGATCGAGGTGGCGCCGCCGTGGATCGAGCCGGGCACCGTGCCGCCCACGTCCGAATGGTGGCCGATGTTGGCGGTGAAGTAGCGCAGCTGCCCGCCAGCGAAGACCGGCGTGACCACCGAAATGTCGGGCGTGTGGGTGCCGCCGGCCGCGTAGGGGTCGTTGCAGATGAAGACATCGCCTTC
Organism: Salipiger sp. D13; assembly: GCF_003703915.1. Classification (NCBI taxonomy): domain Bacteria; kingdom Pseudomonadati; phylum Pseudomonadota; class Alphaproteobacteria; order Rhodobacterales; family Roseobacteraceae; genus Salipiger; species Salipiger sp. D13. Next base: position 706,273 of record NZ_ML112590.1, on the reverse strand, counting down.
GGCCATGCGCTCGGCGGGGTAGGCCTCCAGCACCGCGCCGACCGATCCCATGAGCGAGCCGAGGTGCAAAGGGATGTGGCTGGCCTGCGCGATCAGCCGTCCGTCGGCCGAGAACAGCGCCACCGAGCAGTCCTTGCGTTCCTTGATGTTCGAGGAGAACGACGCGCGGATCATCGAGGTGCCGATCTCGTCGGCGACCGCGAGCAGGCGGTTGGTGAAGACCTCCATGGCGATCGGGTCGGAGAGGGCGGGTGTGCCGGTCTCGGTCATGGCGTCATACCTCGATGATCATCGTGCCCGACCCGTCGACGCGCAGCCGCTGGCCGGGCTCCACGATGGTGGTCGAGGACATTTCCTGGATGATGGCGGGGCCTTCGACGAAAGGTCCGACCGGAAGCCGCGCGCGGTCGTAGATCACCGTCTCGTACCAGCCGCCATCGAAATAGACCTGACGCGCGCCGAGCACCGGGTCGCCGTCCTGCGGGCTGTATCCCGTCTCGGGCTCCGCACCCGAGGCGCCGCTGACCGAAAGCCGCAGGTTCACGATCTCGACCGCGCGATCCGCGATGTCGTAGCCGTATTCCTGCCGGTGCGCGGCGCGGAAGCCGTCCATGAAGGCATCGAAGCCTGCGTCGGGCGCATCGAGCGGCACCTGCACCTCGTGGTTCTGCCCGTCGTAGCGGGCGTCGATGACGTATTGCATGGCGCGGCGATCCTCGGGCACGCCTTCGTTCTCGAGCCACGCGGTGCCGTCCCGCCGCATTTCGGCGAACGCCGCGCCGATCCCGGCCCAGCGGTCCGGCCGGGCGGTCGAGACGCCGGTGCGGACGAAATCGAAGCCCACGTCCGACAGCAGGATGCCGCGCGCGCACATGGTGCCCGGCTGGGCGGGCACCAGCACCGTCCTGATGCCGGTCTCGACGGCCACGGCGGGGGCGTGCAGTGGCCCCGCGCCGCCATAGGCGAAAAGCGCGAAATCCTGCAGCCGATGGCCCTTTTCGGTCGACACCGCACGGATCGCCCGGCCCATGTTGGCAACCGCGATACGCAGGATGCCGAGCGCGGCCTCCTCGACGGTCAGGCCGAGCGGCTCGGCAATGCGTGCCGCGATGACGTCGCGCGCGGCGTCCTTGTCGACCTGCATCCGGCCCGACAGCAGCGTGTCGGAGGCGAGCCGTCCGAGCACGAGGTTGGCATCGGTCGTGGTGGGTTCGGTCCCGCCCTGTCCGTAGGCCACGGGGCCAGGGTGCGCGCCGGCGGACCTCGGCCCGACCTTGAGCGCGCCGGCGTCGTCGAGCGCGGCGATAGACCCGCCGCCGGCCCCGATCACGTTGATGTCGAGCATCGGGCAGCGCACCGGGTAGTCGGCCACCAGCCGCGAGGTGGTGAAGGCCGGGCGCCCTTGCTCGACCAGCGACACGTCGGTCGAGGTGCCGCCAACGTCGAAGGTCACGATGTTCGGATGCCCCGAGACGCCCGCCACCTTGGCCGCGCCCACGACGCCGGCGGCGGGTCCGCTGAGGCAGGTGCGGACGGGAAAGCTGCGCACGGTGTCCACAGACATCAGCCCGCCGTTCGAGTGGATCGTGCGCGGCGCGCTCGCGATGTCGAGATCGGAGAGGCGTTGCAGGAACCTTTCGAGGTAGCGGTCCATGCGCGGGCCGACATAGGCGTTGATGACGGTGGTCGAGAACCGCTCGAACTCGCGGAATTCCGGCAGCACCTCGGAAGAGATCGACACGTAGGCGTCCGGCAGGACCTCGCGGACGATCTCGGCGGCGCGGCGTTCGTGCCGCCCGTCGCGATAGGCATGGAGGAAGCAGACCGCGACCGCCTGCGCGCCGGCATCGCGCAGGGTCTCGGCGGCGGCCCGCACCTCGGCCTCGTCGAGAGGCCGCAGAACCCGGCCGTCGGCGTCGAGACGCTCCGTCACCTCGAGGGCCATGTAGCGCTCGACCAGCGGATCGGGCTTGGTCACCGCGTAGTCGTAGAGATGCGGGCGGGTTTGGCGCCCGATCTCGAGCACGTCGCGTGCGCCCCTCGTGGTGATGAGCCCCGTGGGCACGCCCCGGCGCTCGATCACCATGTTGGTGGCAACCGTGGTGCCATGGCCGACGAACTCGAAAGCCTCGGGGGCGATGCCCAGCTCTTCGACGTAGTGGCGCAGACCGGTCTCGATGGCCTCGGACGGGTCGTGCGGGGTCGAGGAGGTCTTGAAGTGGATGGCCTCGCCGCTTCCGGTCTCGAGCGCCGTGAAGTCGGTGAAGGTGCCGCCCACGTCGAAGCCGATACGATACATGCGATCAAGTCTCCTGCGGTCTGCGCGTTCCTCCGGCGCCCGGTCATGCCTCTGCCGGGATGCGGTGAGTGGTGCTCCACCGGTTCGCCGCCCGGGCGCGGGCAGCGCGCTTCGAATGCGGTGAATTAAGCGGTGAACGGCGCGGCAAGGCAAATAGCAATGCTTGGGCAAGCCATGACCGGGAGTTATGGGCTGCGGTCCGGCCGTCGTGCGCTGGCCGCGACCCGGTGGCGCGGGGCGGAGCGGCGAAAATCGGCGCAGCGGTCTGGGCACACCGCGAACTTCCGCTATAGTAAAGCCGCTGGGGAGGAGACCATGCATCACACCGACGAGACCGAGCTTTATGCGCAGCACCCTCTGCCGTCGCAGCTCGAGGCCCTCAGGGCCGAGAACGCACGCCTGGAAAGCGACCTGCGCGCCTTCGTTGCGCTGGCGCTCCAGAACGGGATGAGATCCTATTGCGAGGCGCGGCATCCCGAGCTGACCTCGGAGATCGACAGCGGCATCAAGCGGGCCCGCAGCCAGGCCGAGCGCAAGTATGACCGGGTACTTGAGGCGTTGCGCCACGTTCCGGATCTGCACGCCACGCAAGGCGAGACCGGAGAGCGGACCTATTACCGCAACACCGAGGACGACGTTGCCTATCTCGAGCACGGGCTGGTGAACCGCCGCTTCATGCTCAGCGGGATCTGGGTCGCGCCGGCCTACCGCGGCAGGGGCATCGCCCACGCCATCCTGCGCCGGCTGGTCGAGGCCGCCGACGAGGTCGGGCTCGGTATCGAGCTGCGCCACGATCCCTTCGGCGACCAGGGGCTCGACCGCGCGGCGCTCGAGGCGTTCTACAACCGCCACGGGTTCCAGCGGCACGAGGCAACGCCAGGCGGGCTTTTCCGCTTTCCCCGGACGCCGCTCGACCAGCATGCGAGGCCCAGCGGCACCAGTCACTGACGGGTCGGTCCTGTCGCTGCCTCGCGCCCGCGCGGGGCGGCTCTCTTGCGCTGCCCCGGGAAACCCGGCACCGATGCGTAATCATGCATCCGGTGCAGAGGGAGACAGGCGCGTGACCGAGGCGATCGGACTACTGGAACGGCTGGTGGGCTTTCCCACCGTTGCGGGGACCGGAAACGCGCCCCTCATCGGGTGGGTGCGGGATTACCTCGAGGCGCAGGGAGCGAAGGTGACGCTGCTGCCCGGCCCCGAGGGCGACCGCTTCAACCTCTTCGCCACCATCGGCGATCCGAACCTGCCGGGCTACGTGCTGTCAGGGCATGTCGACGTGGTTCCGGCGCAGGAGCCCGGCTGGCAGGGCGATCCGTTCGTGCTGCGGCGAGAGGGTGGCCGCCTGATCGGTCGCGGCGCCTGCGACATGAAGGGCTTCGACGCGGCGGTGCTGGCGGCGGCGCCGCAGCTTGCGGCCATGCCGCTCGCCGCGCCGGTTCATATCGCGCTGTCCTATGACGAGGAGCTCGGCTGCCGCGGCGTGCCGCACCTCCTGTCGCGGCTGCCCGACCTTTGCGCCCCGCCGCTCGGCTGCATCGTCGGCGAGCCGACGGGGCTCGTCCCGGTGCTGGGCCACAAGGGCAAGGCGGCGCTGAGGCTGGTGGCCGAGGGGCAGGCGGGGCACAGCTCGCGTCCGGATCTGGGGGTGAACGCGATCCATGCGCTGCTGCCGGCGCTCACCGCCGCCGCCGCGCAGGCCGAGGCGCTGGTGCACGGCCCGCAGGACGACCGGTTCGCGCCGCCATGGTCGACGCTTCAGATCGGCACCGTCGAGGGCGGGCAGGCCCTCAACATCATCCCCGACCATGCCGAGGCCAGGATCGAGGCGCGTGCCATCCCGGGAGCCGATCCACGCGCGCTGCTCGATCCGGTGGCGACGGCATCGGATGTTTCCGTGGAATGGCTCTCGTCCTACCCTGCGCTGGCGCTCGATCCCGGGCATCCGCTGGCCACGCTCGCTGCCGAACTGTCGGGCAACGCGCCGCAGGCTGCGGTCTCGTTCGGCACCGAGGCGGGGCTGTTCCAGCAGGCGGGGGTTCCCGCCATCGTCTGCGGCCCGGGCGACATCGGTCGCGCACACCGGCCCGAGGAATATCTGCGCGAGGACGAGCTGGCCGGCGCGGTCGAGATGATCCTTGCGCTGGGGCGGCACCTCTGCTGACCGGCTGCCCCGCGCGCAGGCATGTCGGCGGGTGGAAGGCCGAAAAGATCGGTCAGACAGGCTGCGCGGTTGCAAGTGGCGCCCGAACCGGCAGTATGCGCCGCGGGATCGGGCCATGAGCCTGCCGGTTCCCGTGCGAACGGCCGTTCAGTCGGCATCTGGCGGAGGGGCCGCCCGTTCCTTGTGCAACGCTCAACCGGAGGTGCCTCATGTCCGACCACGAAATCCAGCTGCCAAAGGGGCATTACATCGGCGGGCGGTATGTCTCCGGTCCCGACGCCATCGAGGTCATCTCGCCGTCCACGGGTGCCCGGATCGGCGCCATTCCCTGCGCCGATGCCGAGCTGGTCGATGCTGCCGTGCGCTCTGCGCGCGAGGCGCTGGCGACGTCGGGCTGGGCCGGGCTCACGCCGCGCGACCGGCTGCGCGCGATGCACGCATGGGCCGCGCTGATCGAGGAGAACGCCGAGGAGCTGGCACGGCTCGAAGCAATCTGTTCGTCGCGCCCGGCGGCACTGGCCCGGACCGGCGACGTTCTGGTCAGCGCCGAGCAGATCCGTTTCTTTGCCGAGTTCGCCGACAAGGAGGCGGGCACGCTGGTGCCGACCTCTGACGCGCAGTTCGGCTTCATCTCGGACCATCCCTATGGCGTCGTGGGCGCGATCACGCCGTGGAACTTTCCGATCTCCATGGCGGCCTGGAAACTCGGGCCGGCGCTTGCGGCGGGCAACGCGATCGTGCTCAAGCCCTCGGAGATGACACCCTACACGACGCTGCGCCTCGCCGAACTGGCGGTCGAGGCGGGCATCCCTGCCGGGCTCGTCAACGTGGTGCTGGGCGACGGGCCGACCACGGGCACAGCGATCACCGGGCACCGGGGCATCGACAAGGTCTCTTTCACCGGCTCCACCCGGGCCGGCGGCGCGATCATGGAGAACATCGCCCGCACCGGCATCAAGCCGATGACGCTCGAGCTTGGCGGCAAGAGCCCGATGGTGGTCTTCGCGGATGCCGACCTCGATGTCGCGGCAAAGAGCCTCGAGACCGGGATCATGCCCAACGCCGGGCAGTTCTGCGTGGCGGGGTCGCGCATCCTTGTCGAGGAAAGCATCGCCGACGCGCTGGCCGAGCGGTTGCGCGCGCGTTTCTCCACATACGCGCCCACCGACACGCTGGCCGATCAGGCCGGTTTCTCGCCGATCATCTCGGACAAGCAGCTGCGCCGGATCGACGGGATCGTGCAGGCCGCGAAGGCGCAGGGCGGCGAGATCCTCTGCGGCGGCGCGCCCTTCGAGACGCCGGGCAGCTACTACCAGCCGACGCTGATTTCGGGGGTGACGCAGGACAGCCCCGCCGTGACCGAGGAGATCTTCGGCCCCGTCGCCACCTTCCAGACCTTCCGGACCGAGGACGAGGCGATGCAGCTTGCCGCGCACGAGACCTACGGGCTTGCCGCCGGGCTCTTCACCAGCGACGTCAGTCGCGCGCTGCGTCTGACGCGGCGGCTCGAGGCCGGCACCGTCTGGGTCAACCGCTACGGCCGCACCCGCGACCACATCCTGCCGACCGGCGGATGGAAGGCGAGTGGACTCGGCAAGGACCTCGGCCGTGAGGCCTATCTTGCGAACCGCCGCACGAAATCCGTGCTGATCGACCTCTGAGCCGGGCGCCCGGAAGCGCATGAGGGAGCTGTCTGCACGGGGAAGGGGCAGCGAAGGGCCCGATCCGGGTGATCCCGGGTCAACGACAGGGGCTTCGGCGGGCATTTCCGTTGCAGCCCCCGCGGAGTTCCTTCAAGATGCCGGAACGGGCGCGCCGAGTGACCGATCCGTCAATCCTGTGGATTGATCTTATCCGATTGCAGAAAGGAAGTGGCATGAAACCCGCCGCCCGCCGCGAAACGATTGTCCAGCTTGTCGACGAGCTGGGCGAGGTGCACGTGGATGCGCTTTCCGAGCAATTCGAAACCTCGCGCGAGACCATCCGGCGCGACCTGAACGAGCTCGATGCCGCCGGGCTGATCCGCAAGTTTCACGGTGGCGCGCGCAAGGCCTCGAACGGTGCCGACACGGGGCTGATCGAGGGGCCCTTCGACGCGCGCATGGCGATGCGCACCGCCGAGAAGGCCGCCATCGGACGCTGTGCCGCCGGGCTCTTCGAAGAGGGCGCGGTGATCTTCGTCGACACCGGATCGACCACCATTGCCTTTGCGCGGGCGCTCGCACGCCGGCGCGGGCTGACGGTCATCACCAATTCGCCCGAGATCGCGGGGCTTCTGGCGCGGCCCGAGGGGCAGCACCGGCTCTACCTGCTGGGCGGCGAGATCGCCGCCGAAGGCCGCGAGACCCTCGGCGCGCTTGCCATCGAGCAGCTTCGGCAGTTCAAGGCGCAGCACGCGGTGCTGACCATCGGCGGCATGACGCGTGGCGAGATCATGGACTTCGACCTGCGCGAGACGGAACTGGCCCGCGCCATGGTTGCCCGTGCGGGCAAGGTCACCGTGCTGGCCGATCACAGCAAGCTGGACCAGGCGGGCGTGTTCGAGGTGGCGGAGCTGTCGCAGATCGACCGGCTTGTCACCGATCGCGAGCCGCCGGAAGAGTTCGCCGCCTCCCTGCGCGCGGCCGGAGTCGAGATCATCGTCGCCGACGAGGCCTGAACGATCCGCCCCGCGATGGGCGCGTGACCGGGCGGGGAGGTGTCCTCATCGTGTCTTCCGGGGCTCCTGCACGGCCCCCGGTCCTTTGCTCCTTGCCGCCCTGTCGCTGGCTCTGCCCCCCTCCTGTCATCAAGGATTTGCCGAAAAAACGCGCAAACGCTGACCGCTCGCAACAGGATTGTGGAAATAAGGCGGGTTAATATTGTGGACTCGGTCAAAAAGGTGCACGTTCAGGATAAATCCGGGGGCTGGTGCCTGACCGGGATTACGAAGAACGGAGACTCCTCTTGGGTGGTAATACGAGTGTAGCGGATGTCGCGGTCATCGGGGCGGGCGTCGTCGGCTGTGCCATGGCGAGGCGGTTCGCGCTGGAAGGCGCGCGCGTGGCGGTGATCGAGGCAGCGCCCGATATCCTGTCGGGCGCATCCAAGGCCAACAGCGCGATCCTGCACACCGGATTCGACGCGCCCCCGGGGTCGCTCGAGCTGGCCTGCATGCAGGAAGCCTACGACGAATACATGCAGATCCGCGAGGCGATGAACCTGCCGGTGCTTGAAACCGGGGCGATGGTCGCCGCCTGGACCGAAGACGAAGAGGCGCGCCTGCCGACGCTGCTCGCACAGGCGCAGGAGAATGGCGTCACCGACACCGCCATCATCCCGCGCGAGGCCGTGCTCGCGCGCGAGCCGAACCTGTCGGACCGCGTCCGGGCGGCGCTGCTTGTTCCGCGCGAGCACCTGATCGACCCGTGGTCGGCGCCGCTTGCCTACGCGACACAGGCGCAGATGCTCGGGGCGGAGTTCCATTTCAACGCCGCCCTGCGAGCAGCACGTCACGACGGCGACACATGGCATCTCGACACCGCCGCGGGCCCCGTTGCCGCGCGCACCGTGGTCAACTGTGCCGGTCTCTACGGTGACCGGGTCGAGGCGATGTTCACCGGCGAGGAAAGCTTCGAGATCCGCCCCCGCAAGGGCCAGTTCGTGGTCTTCGACAAGGCAGCTTCGGCGTTCCTGAAGACGATCCTGCTGCCGGTGCCGAACGACCGCACCAAGGGCGTGGTGCTGACGCGCACGATCTACGGCAATCTCCTGGTCGGACCGACCGCCGAGGAGCAGGAGGCACGCGACCGTCCCGACGTCACCCGCCCGGAACTCGAGGCGTTGATCGCCAAGGCGGTCGACCTCGTTCCCGCGCTGGAGGGCATGCCGGTGACGGCGGTCTATGCCGGGCTGCGTCCCGCCAGCGACCGCAAGGAATACCGGGTGCATGCCCGCGCCGAGCTTGGCTACTACTGCGCCGGCGGCATCCGCTCGACCGGGCTCACCGGCGCGCTGGGGATCGCGCGGCATGTCTTCCGGCTCTGGCAGCAGCAGAACGCGGCCAGCGCGGTACCGGTCGAGACCCCGCCGCAGCCGCAGATGCCGACCCTCGCCGAGCATCTGCCGCGTGACTGGCAGCGCCCGGGACATGACGGCATCGTCTGCCATTGCGAGATGGTGACCGAACGCGAGATCCGCGCGGCGCTCGACAGCCCGCTGCCGCCCGGCGATTTCGGCGGGCTGCGACGACGCACCCGTTGCGCCATGGGACGCTGCCAGGGGTTCAACTGTCTCGCGCGCATCGCGAGCCTGTCGGAGGGACGCCTGAGGGCGCCGATCCTGCCGGAGGATGCGGAATGAGCGTGCAATACGATGTCGCCATCGTGGGCGCCGGCCCCGCCGGGCTGTCCGCAGCGGTCGAGCTGAAGAAACAGGGCGTGGCGCGGGTCGTCGTGCTGGAGCGCTTCGAGCAGGCGGGCGGCATTCCGCGCCACTGCGGGCACCCGCCGTTCGGGATGCGCGAATTCCGCCGGGTGCTGAGCGGCCCGGCTTACGCCCGCCGGCTCGTGGCGACCGCCGAGGCCGCCGGGGTCGAGATCCGCACCCGGTGCACGGCAACGGCGATCCGTCCGGGCGGTGTGCTCGAACTGGCAACGACCGAGGGGGCCGAGACGCTGACCGCGCGGCGCATCCTCGTGGCCACCGGCAACCGCGAGCGCACGCGGGCGCAGCGACTGGCGCCCGGGATGCGCCCGGTCGGCGTGATGAACACCGCCGCGTTGCAGAGCTTCGTCTACCTCGAGGGCAAGACGCCCTTTGCGCGGCCGGTCATCGTCGGCAGCGAGCTGGTCTCGCTCTCGGCGCTGCTGACCTGTCGGCGCCACGGCATCCGACCCGTCACGATGGTCGAGACACGGACCCGGCCGCAGACCCGGCGCATCAACATGATGCTCTGCAAGCTGCTGGGGGTTCCGGTGCTGACCGGCGCGGAGCTGCTCTCGATCGAGGGCAAGGCCCGTGTCGAGGCGCTGGTGCTGCGCGACCGCGCGGGACAGGAACGGCGCCTTGCCTGCGACGGCATCGTCTTCTCCGGGCGCTTCACGCCGGAGGCGACGCTTGCGCGCTCCAGCGGGCTTGCGCTCGACAGCCGCACGCTGGGCCCCGAGATCGACGCCAGCGGGCGCAGCTCGGACCCGCATGTCTTCGTTGCCGGCAACGTGCTGCACCCGGTGGAGACCGCCGGGCAATGCTGGGCCGAGGGCCGCCGGGCCGCGCAGGCGCTGGTCGCGGATTTCGCGTGCGAGGCCGCGACACCCGAGGGCGTCCGCATTCTGCCGGGCGCCGGGCTGCGCTACGCGGTGCCGCAGCGGGTTGCCTCGGGGCAGGGCGCCTTCGTGATGAACATCCGCGCCGAGGGCGCTGCCCACGGCCGGATCGTGCTTCGCGATGCCGGGGGGCGCGAAGTCGCCGTGCGCTCGGTGCGCAGCTACCCCGAACAGCCGATCCGTCTTGCGGTGCCGGCACTGGACGCCGCCGCGCTGGCGGGCGATCTTCGTCTCGAACTGGAGCAGGACGGCTAGACCATGCGGATCCTCGCGCTCGACCAGGGCACCACCTCGACCCGGGGGCTCGTCGCGGACGAGACCGGGGCGTGCGAGATCGTGCACGCGGTGCGCCACGCCCAGCATTTCCCGAAGGCCGACCGGGTCGAGCACGACCCGCACGAGCTGCTCGCGAACCTGCGCGCGGTGATTGCCGCCGCCGGACCGGTGGAGGCCATCGCGCTCTCGAACCAGGGCGAAAGCTGTCTCGCCTGGGACGCCGAGACCGGCGAACCGCTGTCGCCGGTGATCGTCTGGCAGGACCGGCGCACCGAGGCGCGTCTGGCCGCCATGGCGGATCACGAGGCCGAGGTGCGCCGCCGGGCGGGGTTGCCGCTCGATCCGTATTTCTCGGCGTCCAAGCTCGCCTGGCTGCTGGAGGAGTGCCCCGAGGTGGGCGCCGCGCACGAGGCCGGCCGCCTTCGGCTCGGCACGACGGATGCATTCTTCCTCCAGTCCCTGACGGGCCGCTGCCTGACCGATGTCACCACGGCCTCGCGCACGTCGCTGATGTCGCTCGAGACCGGGCGCTGGGATCCGGAGCTTTGCGCGCTTTTCGGCGTGCCGATGGACTGCCTTCCCGAGATCCGGCCGACGGTGTCGGACTTCGGCAGCATCGGCGGGGTGCCGGTGACCGCCGCGGTGGTCGACCAGCAGGCGGCGCTCTACGGGCACGGCTGCCGGGCGCCCGGCGACGCCAAGATCACCTTCGGCACCGGCGCCTTTGCCCTTGCGATCAGCGGCGAGACCGTGCCCGACGCAGGCGACAGCGGGCTCCTGCCCACGGTTGCCTGGCAGGTCGGTGCGCGCACCACCTATGCGCTCGACGGCGGGGTTCATGCCGCCGGCGCCGCGGTGGAATGGGCGCTGCGGATCGGGCTGCTGGATGCGCCCGAGGCGCTTTCTGCCTTCGAGGCGGAGGCGGCCATCGACCGGGGTCTCGCCTTCGTTCCGGCACTGGCGGGGCTTGCCGCGCCGCATTGGGACGGCTCGGCCGCCGGGCTCTTCATCGGCATGACCGGAGCCACCACCCGCGCAGACATGGCGCAGGCGCTGATCGAGGGCGTGGCGCTGCGCGCCGCCGAGGTCATTGCCCGGATGGGGCAGGGTCGACCGGTGGAGCGCGTCTCGATGGACGGAGGGCTCACGCGCTCGGCCTATCTCTGCCAGTTCCTCGCCGACGTGACCGGCGCGACCATCGTGCTGCCGGGAACCGAGGAGCTCACGGCCTTCGGCGCGGCACAGCTTGCGGCGCTGGGGCTCGGCACGGACCTGCCGGCGCCCGCGGCGCGCGCCGAGATCATGCCCCGGGAGTGCGACCGCGCCGGGCGGCTGGCCCGCTTCGCGGAGGCGGTGTCGCGGGCGCGGGGGTGGCGCGAGCCGTTGGGGTAGAACCCCGACCACACGAGAGAATGCCCGAACGGGGCGGTGCCGAACCGGTGCCGCCCCTTTTTTCGTGTGTGGCGTAGGCGGCGACGGCGCGTGGGCGGTGGGTTGAAAACCCACCCTACGACGGCCCGCACACAAAAAAGCGCCGTCCCGGTGGGCGGGACGGCGCAGTGACGCGACGGGGGAGAGACGCCGCGCCGGGGTGCATGGACCGCCCGGGAGTGCGGGCCATGCGGCGTCGGTGGTCGCCTAGCGCAGCAGCTCCAGCGGCAGGGTGACGATCTGCGGGAAGATCACCAGCAGTGCCAGCACCGCGATCTCGGCGAAGAGGAACGGCAGCACGCCAACCATGATGCGGTCGAGCCGCACCTTGCCGACCCCCGCGACCACGTTGAGCACGTTGCCCACCGGCGGTGTCAGCATCCCCAGCGCGCCCGCGATGGTGAAGACCACACCGAAGTAGACCAGGTCGATGCCCGCCGCCTTGCCGAGCGGGATCACGATGGGCATCAGGATCAGGCTCAGCGGCGTGAAGTCCAGCACCATGCCAAGCAGCAGCGTGAGCACGACGATCATGCCGACGAGCATCTGCGGGCTGTCCATGAACGGCTCGAGGAAGGCGATCACCTGCGTCGGCAGGTTGGCGATCGTGATGAGCCATGCCGAGACCATCGAGGTGCCGATGAGGAACATCACCACCGCCGAGGTCTTGCCGGCCTCGACCAGCCCCTCGTAGAAGCTGCGAAGCGTCAGTTCCCCGTAGACGAAGGCGCCGACCAGCATCGCGTAGACGGCGGCGATCACCGCGGCCTCGGTGGGGGTGAATATGCCGATGCGCAGGCCGCCGATGACGACGACGGGCAGCACCAGCGCCGGCAGCGCGACCCAGAGGGCCCGCAGGACCTCGGCGCGGCTCTTGCGTTCGAGCGTCTGGAAGCCGCCGCCGCGCGACACGAAGCGCCAGGCCAGCACCAGCGACAGCGCCATGAGGGTGCCCGGGACGATGGCCGCCATGAACAGTCCCGAGATCGAGACGTTGGCGATGGCGCCGAAGACCACCAGCGCGATCGACGGTGGGATCACCGGGGCAATGACGCCACCCGCGGCGAGCAGGCCACCCGAGGAGCCCTCGGGGTAGTTGCCGAGCTTCATCATCGGGATCAGGATCGCGGCCAGCGCGGCGCTGTCGGCGATGGCCGAGCCCGAGAGCGAGGCCATGATCAGCGAGGCGCAGATGGCGACGTAGCCCAGGCCGCCGGAGACATGGCCGAAGGCGGCCATGGCGACCTCGATGATGCGGCGCGACAGGCCGCCCCTGTTCATCAGTTCGCCCGCGAGGATGAAGAACGGGATCGCCAGAAGGATGAAGTTGTCTGTCCCGAGGATCATGTTCTGCGCGATGATCTGAGCGTTGAAGTAATCGAGGTGCAGCATCAGCGCGATGCCGCAGGCGATGAGCGCCCAGGCGATGGGCAGGCCCAGCACGATGCCGAGGATCAGGACGGTAAGGAAAACGACAAAAGTCATGCGCGGCTCATTCGGCGATGTCGGCCGAGGCGGCCTGGAAGAAACGGTCGGCGGGCATCCGGCCCGCGAGGATCAGCACCATGCGCGCGGCCACGACCAGCGCGAGCGCGGCGCCCGCAAGCGTGGCGGCGACGTAGATGGTGGCCATCGGCAGGCCCGAGATCGGGTAGGACGACGAGAAGTTCAGCGTGGCCTGCATCCACGCACCCTTGGCGAGCAGCCAGTTGCCGTAGAGCATCACCGCGCCGGTCACGGCGACGACCACCTTCTTCGCGGTCTCGGGCAGCCGGTCGACGACCAGCGTCATGGCAATGTGGCGCTGCTGGATCAGGGCCAGCACGGCACCGCTCAGGATCAGGATGCTGAGCACGATGCGCGACACCTCCTCCGTCACGACAATGCCGGAATTCATGAAGAAGCGGAGCATCACATTGGTGAAGACCATCGCCACGAGCGCGAAGAGCAGCAGTGCCACCATCGCTTCGAGCAGCTTTTCGGCCATGCGGAGAACGGGCATTCGGGATACCTTCGGTAGAAACAGGATGGGGACCGGCGCAGGGAGCGGGCACCGGTCCCCGGGGTCGATCAGTCCTCGGCGAGCGCGGCCTGCATCTCGTCATAGAGCGGACGGATCGAGTCGGTGACGAGTTCCTCGGTGACCGGTGCCACCGCGTCGCGGATCTCGGCACGGGCCTCGGGGGTGAACTCGGAGATGGTCATGCCGCCTTCTTCGCTGGCAAGGAACTCCTTCGCCTCGGCAACGGCCGCGCGCATGATCTTGCGGTTCTCGACGGCGGTCTTGTCGGCGGCTTCCTGCAGCATGGCCTTGTCCTCGTCGGAGAGGCTGTTCCAGAACGGCTGCGAGATCAGCATGACCAGCGCCGAGTAGGCGTGCTTCGACGTGGTCAGGTAGTCCTGCACCTCGTAGAAGTTCACGTCGCGTACGGTCAGCAGCGGGTTGTCCTGGCCGTCGACCGTGCCGGTTTCCAGCGCGGTGTAGACCTCGGGGAACGGCATCGGCACGGGGTTGGTGCCGAGTGCCTCGAAGGTGTTGATGAACACCGGTGCGCCGATGACGCGGAAGCTCAGGCCCTCGAAATCGGCCAGCGTCTCGATCGGGTGCTCCGAGTTCGACAGGTCGCGGAAGCCGTTGTCGATGAACGTCAGGCCCTTCATGCCCGAACCGTCGAGACCGGCGAGCATCTCCTTGCCGACCTCGCCGAGCAGCACCTTGTCGGTGGCGGCGTCATCCTCGAAGGCGAAGGGCAGGTCGATGAGCTGGAAGCGCTCGTTGTACTTGATGAGGTTGGTCGAGGAGGTGATCAGCATCTCCTGCAGGCCACCCTGAAGCGCGCCGATCTGCTGGGCCTCGTTACCGAGCTGGCCGGAGGGGAAGTTGGTGACGGTGTAGTCGCCGCCCGAGAGTTCCTCGACCTGCTGCGCGAAATACTGGACGCCTTCGTCGAAGGGCGTGCCGGGGGCCCCGAAGTGACCGATCTTGATGTCGCGCGCCATGGCGGGGGCGCCGAGCACGGCGCCGAAGCAGGCTGCGACGGCAAAGCTCTTGAGGGGGTGCGAAAGGGTCATGTTGTCCTGTCTCCTGTTGCGGTCCGGTCGTGCGAGAGGGGATGATTCCCGTCCCTGGTTGTTCGTTCTGCGAAAACATTAATGACCGAGTCATCGTAAAAATGCGACCGTTCAGTCATAAAATTTTGGATTTTTCATGTTGGCGGCGTCTGGATCCGGGCTAATTGCCCGTTTTCGCCTAAAATTTGAGCGAAAATTCTTGCAGCCTGCTCTATTCTCGTGCCCCCGGTGTCGTTTTACGCCGAGGCGTACGTCGGATGTTGCCCGGATATGTCAGGCGGATAGGGCAATATCTCCTGTCTGAGGCTGCTCCAAGTCATTTCGACGCAGATTTTGCGTGACCTTTGAAATTTGCGCCTCTACTTTGCCCGAAACCACATCCCAGGGTCTTCCGCCCCGCCAAGGCGCCGCGCGTTGCGTGTTCGGCGCCAGAGTCCCGGGCCGGGGCCATGCTTCCGCCACCAGAGAGGTTCCGATGACGTCCGAAACGCCGCTGCCGTTCACCTGCCGCAAATCGCCCGCGCGGGGCTCGAAGGGGGTGGTGGTGACCAACCACCCGCTCGGTTCCGCCGCGGGCCACGAGATGCTCGCTTTCGGCGGCAATGCCGTCGATGCGGCGGTGGCCGCGCTGCTGACCCTGACCGTGGTGGAGCCGATGATGGTCGGCATCGCGGGCGGCGGTGTCTCGCACCTTCGGCTGCCGGACGGCACGCACACCGTATATGACTGTCTCTCGCAGGCAGGGGCCGCCGCGACACCGGACATGTTCACGCCCGTCTCGGACCGGCTTCCGGACTACATGGAAACTGCGGGCCGCCGGAACCTCGTCGGGCCGTCGGCGGTGGCGGTGCCGGGCAACCTGCGAGGGTGGTGCAAGATGCACGCGGCCCACGGCGCGCTGCCCTTCGCCGACGTCATCGCACCCGCCATCCGGCTCGCGGCGGGCGGCTTCCCGGTGACGGAATACCTGTCGTCCAACATCGAGCGTCACGCCGAGGACATGGCGATGGACCCGGTGATCTCGTCGATCTTCCTGCCGGACGGCAGCCCGGCGAAGCCGGGTCACCGGCTGGTGCAGGCGGATTACGCCGAGAGCCTGAAGCTCATCGCCCGCGAAGGTGCCGAGGCGCTGCACGGCGGTGCGCTTGGGCAGGCGCTGGTCGAACGGCTCGCGACCGGTGGCGAGGACGCGGGCGCGGTGTCGATGGAAGATCTCACCTCCTATACCGCGCGCGAGCGCGAGGCGATCTTCGGCAGCTACCGGGGCCACGACATCGTCGGCCCGCCGCCGCCGGCCTCCTCGGGGGTGCATGTCGCGCAGATGCTCAACATCCTCGAAGGCTACGATCTTGCCGGCATGGGCTTCGACAATCCCGAGAAGCTGCACCTGCTGGCCGAGGTCATCCGCGTGGGCTTCGAAGACCGGCGCGCGGCGTCGGGCGATCCGGATTTCGTCGACATCCCCGTCGAGAAGCTGATCTCGAAGGGCTACGCCGAAGACTGCCGCGCGCGCCTGCGTGATGTCGGCGGCGCGACCCCGGTGCCGCCGGGCTACGAGAGCAACAACACCACGCATATCACCGTGGCCGACGAGGACGGGCGCATCGTCTCGGCGACGCATACGATCAACGGGCTGTTCGGGGCGCGTTTCATGGTGCCCGGCACCGGGATCATCCCCAACAACTACATGTACAACTTCGATCCGCATCCGGGGAAGGCGCTGTCGATCATGCCGGGCAAGCGGGTGCCGACCTCGATGGCGCCGATGATCGTGCTCAAGGACGGCCGCCCGCGCTTCGCGCTGGGGCTTCCCGGCGCGGTCCGGATCTTCCCCTCGGCCATGCAGTCGATCGTCAACATGATCGACCACGGCATGAGCCCGCAGCAGGCGGTGGAAGCTCCGCGGATCTGGACCGAGGGTGCGCATGTCGAGCTCGAGCCCGATTACGCGCACCACAAGGCTGCGCTCGAGGCCAAGGGCCACGAGGTGAAACTGGTGCCGCACATCGGTGGCGGGATGAACCTCATCGCCTTCGAAGAGGGCGGGGCGATGACCGGCGCGGCCTGCTGGCGGGCCGACGGCACGGTGTCGGCGATGGGCGGCGGACTTGCAGCCTCCGGCATCTCGTTCCACATCTGATACGGGTGAACCCGGGGCCCTCCGGGGTCACGAAACGGAGACCGACATGACTCAGAAGACATTGCTCCTGACCGGGGCGAGCCGCGGGATCGGCCATGCGACGGTCAAGGTGTTCCAGGCCGCGGGCTGGCGCGTGCTGACGGTGTCCCGCACCGCCTTCGATGCGCGCTGCCCCTGGCACGCCGGTTCGACCGACCATTTCCAGGGTGACCTGTCGGACGCCTCGGCCCGGCAGGACCTGGTCGAGCGCGTGCGCGAAACGCTGGGCGAGAGCGGTCTGCATGCCATCGTCAACAACGCCGGCATCTCGCCCAAGGGCGAAGACGGCGCACGGCTCGGGGTCGCCCAGAGTTCGGACGAGGTCTGGAGCCAGGTGCTTGGCGTCAACCTCGTGGGGCCGGCGGCGCTGATGCGCGACCTGCTGCCCGAGCTCGAGGCCGGCAAGGGCGCGGTGGTCAACGTGGGCTCGATCGTCGGCAAGCGGGTGCACCCGTTCGCCGGCACGGCCTATGCCTGCTCGAAGGCGGCGCTCGAGGCGCTCACCCGCGAGGCGGCGGCCGAACTGGGGCCGCGCGGTGTGCGCGTGAACATGGTGACGCCGGGCGAGATCGAAACCGAGATCCTGTCGCCGGGCACCGAGGAAATGCTCTCGCTGATCCCGCTGCGCCGGCTCGGCAAACCCGACGAGGTGGCCCGCGTCGTGCTGTTCCTCTGTTCGGAACAGGCGTCCTACGTGAACGGCGCCTCGATCGACGTGAACGGCGGGCAGCATGCCTGACCCGGCCTCGCGCCGGCGTCTTCGACCCTATCGACACGAAAAAGCGCCGGGCTCCGGCCCGGCGCTTTCGGTTCTCGGCACTGCGGCAGAAACAGCCGCAGCGGGGTCAGTAGCCGCGCTTGGCGTCGGCCACGTCAGCGCAGGTGCCGGTTTCCTCGAAAGTCTTGAGGTTCGCGGCGATGATCCGGCCGCCGGTCTGCGCGTCGATCTGCGACGCGACGTGCGGCGTCACGGTGATCGCCGGGTGGGTCCAGAACGGGTTGTCCGCCGGCAGCGGCTCCTGGTGGAAGACGTCGAGCGTCGCCTGCTTGATCTGGCCGCTTTCGAGCGCCGCGAGAAGGTCCTCGTCGACGAGATGCGGGCCGCGCGCGCAGTTGACGAGGCAGGCGCCCGGGGCGAGCTTGGCGAAGAGGTCCGCGTTCAGGATGCCGCGTGTCTGGTCGGTGAGCGGCAGCAGGTTCACGAGGATCTCGCAACCGTCGAGGAAGGCGTCCATCGTGTCGGCGCCTGCGAAGGTCTCGACACCCTCGATCTGCTTTTCCGATTTCGACCAGCCACGGGTGTGGAAGCCGAGCGCCGAAAGCGTCTGCGCGGCGGCCGCGCCGAGGTTGCCGAGACCCATCACACCGATGGTGCGGTTGGGGGCGACGGGCACCACGATGGCGTGCCAGTCGACCTCGGCCTGCGCCTGGAGCTGGCGCGGCATGTCGCGGTGATGGCGCAGCACGTGCAGCGCCACGTACTCGCGCATCCGCTGGGTCAGGTCGTCGCCGACGGTGCGGATGATCGGCACGTCGCCGGGCAGCTCTTCGTCGGCGAGAACGTGGTCGATGCCCGCGCCGATGGAGACCACGGCCTTGAGATTGGGGAACTTGGCGATGTCACCGGTGCGCGGACGCCAGACGACGGCGTAGTGCACGTCGGACGGGTCGGTCACGGCGTCGAGCGCCTTGACCGTCCAGCCCGGCAGGAGATCGGCCAGCATGTCCACCCACCACTGGGTCTTGTCTTCGAGGGGGAGATAGACGGCGACGGTCATTTTCGCTCCTTTGAGTCTTCTGTCATTGGGGATTTCTTATGAATTTCAAGCAGCTCGAGGCGTTCTACTGGCTGAGCCAGCTGCGAAACTACCGCCAGACGGCAGAGTTCCTGTCGCTGACGCAACCGGCGGTCTCGGCCCGGATCCAGTCGCTCGAGAAGGATCTCGGGAAGACGCTGATCGACCGCGAGGCGGCAAGCTTCGCGCTGACCGACCAGGGCATCGAGGTTGCCGAATTCGCGGTCCAGTTCCTGAACCTGCGAGAGGCGATGATGGGCCGGCTGCAGGACAAGCGGAAGCGGCGGCTGTCGATCGGACTTGCCGGCATGGCGGCCTTCACCTTCGGGCCGCTGCTGCGCGACGCGGTGGCCGAGGCCGACCCCGATCTGCTGCTCGACATCTACGCCGGCTCCGACATGCAGCTGCGCGGTTTCATCGCCTCGGGGACGCTCGACGCGGCCTTCACCGCCAGCGGTGACCGCGCGCCCGACAGTGACTTCGCAGTGCGCTACACGGTCGGCTGGGTGGCGCGGCCAGACGTGATCGCCGGGCGCGATCTGCCGATGACGCCCGAGGATCTGCGCACGCTGCCGCTGGTGCTCTACCCGAAGACCTCGCCGCTGTTCAATCCGGTGGCGCAATACGTCGACGAGATGCGCGAGCGCCCGGCGGCCCGCCATTACGGCAATTCGCTCGCCACGATCTGCGAGATGCTGCGTCAGGGCTACGGCGCGTCCGCGCTGGCGCTGACGCCGCTCGAAAGGGACATCGCGCAGGGCCGGCTGGTCGAGATACCCGCGACCGAACCGATCCCCGCGCTCGAGGTGGCCTGCACCCATGTCAACCGGGCCCGCCGCAAGCAGGTGGGCGCGGTGCTCGATCTCGCGCGCGAGGCGGCGCGGAACTGGTGTGCAGGCCATGAGAAGTATGCCTCGTTCGTGACGCGCTGAGCGTCAGCCCTTGGTCTTGGCTTCGACCATCTTGGTCGCGCCGGACATCTCGCCGAGGTGCAGCCCGCCGGTGATCTTGGCTTCGTTCACCTGGCCGCGCTCGGTCTTCAGCTCGCCTTCGGCGATGACCTCGTCGAGATCCTCGGGGGCGATGAAGAGCACGCCGCTCTCATCCGCAAGCACCGCGTAACCCGGGAGCACCGCCGCGCCGCCGATCGAGACCGGCACGTTGAAGCCGCCGCCGGTGTTGTAGAGCCGGGTGGTGACGGGAGAGGGGCCGCGCGACCACATGGCGAAGTCCTGCTCCTTGATCTCCGCGGTGTCGGTGTGCGGGCCGTCGACGCAGCCGCCCTCGAGTCCGATCATTGCCGCCATGCGGGTCACGCCGCCACCCCAGCAGGCGTATTTCGTATCGCCCAGACGGTCGACGGCAAGGAAGTAGCCCGGCCCGCACTGGCTGAGGCAGTGGTGCAGCAGCGTGCTGTCGAGCCCGGGGATCGCCAGCGTCGCGACGGTGGCCGCCACGACCTTGCCGGGCAGCACAGGCTGGATCGCGGGGGCGGCAAAGCCGTAGTGGTAGAAGTGGCCGATGGTCGCGGTCTCGAGTTTCGCGAGCCGGTCGAGCTTCTCCTGCGGGATCGGCGCGGGCATCGGGTTCAGCTTGTAGGTCAGGTTGGACATGTTGGTTCTCTTAGTTTTGGGGCCCGAGGATGAGGTCGGGCAGGAACGTGACCGTCTGGGGCACGTAGGTGAGCAGGAGCAGCACCGCGAGAAGCGGTATCAGCATAGGCAGCACGGCCATCGTCACCTTCTCGAAGCGGACGCGGCCGACCTCGGCGACGATGTAGAGGCCGATGCCCATGGGCGGCGTCGCAATGCCCATCAGCAGGCCGAGCTGGATGATGATGCCGAAGTGAACCCGGTCGATGCCGTAGGCGTCGATCAGCGGCAGCAGCGTCGGCACGAGGATCAGCTTGGCGGGCACGCCCTCGACCACGCAGCCGACGAGGATGATGAACACCAGCAGCAGCGCGAGGAACACGTTCTTGTCCTCGGTCAGCGCAAAGGTGAAATCCGCCAGCTTCTGCGGAGTCTGGTCGATCGCAAGCAGCCAGCCCATGGCGATGGAGAAGGCGATGATGATCATGATGACCGCGGTCATCATGGCGGTGTCCGACAGCGCCGCGACGAAGGCGCGGAAGGTCAGCTCCTTGTACCACAGGCCGATGATGATGCAGTAGATGCAGGCCAGCACACCCGCCTCGGTGGCGGTGACGAAGCCGAACATGATCGAGCCGAGGATGATCGCCGGAGCGACCAGTGCGAGGAAGCCATGCTTGGCGGAGCCCGCGATCTCGCGCGGGGTGGCGCGGGGCTGCGTCGGGAATTCCTCGAACTGGGCGCGGAAGCGGACGTAGAGCATCAGCGACAGGCCGACGAGGATGCCCGGCACCAGCCCGGCAAGGAACATCCGCTCGATCGACTGCTGGGCAAGGAAAGCGTAGAGCACGAGCCCGATCGACGGCGGGATGAGCGGCCCGATGACCGACGAGGCGACGGTGATGGCAGCGGCGAAGTCGGACTTGTAGCCGCGTTCGCGCATCGCCTTGATCTCGATGGCGCCAAGGCCCGCGCAGTCCGCCACGGCGGCGCCCGAGATGCCCGCGAAGATCATCGACGACAGGATGTTCACCTGCGCGAGACCGGCTTTCAGGTGGCCGACGAGGGCATTGGCGAATGCGAAGATGCGCTCGGTCACGCCGGTGGCGTTCATCAGGTTGCCGGCCATGATGAAGAACGGCACGGCGGTCAGCGAGGCCTTGTTCACGCCCTCGAGCATCTGCTGGGGAATGATCTGCATCGCCGATGAGAAATCGGAGGTGAGGAAGGTCAGCACCGTGGCGGTGCCGATGGCGATCGAGATGGGCACGCGCATCAGGATCAGTGCGATGAATGTGCCGAAGAGGATCCAGGCCATGGGTTACAGCTCCGGGTGATGGTCGGTGACGTTCTCGGGCATGCCCGCCGCCAGCTTCACGATGTCGAGGATGGCGGTCAGCGCCACGAGGGCCGTCGAGACGAACAGCGGGAACGAAAGCGCGAGACGCGGCAGCTCGACGCCGGTGGGCAGCGTGGCGCCGTCGTAGATGCCCGTCGACGTCGCGATGACGGTCGGCACCTCCATCAGCAGCACGCCGGTGACGACGAGGGTCGCCGCATCCGAGACGACGCGGGTCACGACCATGCCGGCCGGGCCGAGCCGCTCGGCCACGAAGTCGACGCGCACGTCCTTGAGGCGCGCGTAGAGCGCGAAGAAGCCGAAGAAGCTGAGCCAGATGAAGAACACCATGGTCCAGGGCCAGATCCAGTAGGCCGCAAGGCCCAGCGGGCGCAGGATGATCGTCGCGGTGGTCAGGGCCAGCATCGCCAGAAGACAGATGTTGGAGATCCAGAGGAAGGCCCCGCCCAGTGTCCAGTTCAACCGGTCGATCCGGTTGAGGGCCCGCTGAAGCGGGCCCTCCGGCATGTAGTCTTCGGGTGTCACTGCGAAGCGGCCCGGGTCTCGTCGATGGTCTCGAGAAGACCGTCCGGCAGGTTGCCCTCGGCGGCCTGTTCCTCGTAGTAGGCGCGCATCGTGTCGACCAGCGGCGCGGTGTCGATGACGGTGTAGGTGGCGCCATCCTCGACCATGCGTTCGATGCTTGCGTCCGCAACCGAGAACATCAGATCCTGCGACATTGCGCCGGCCTCGTCATAGGCCTTGAGCAGCCCGGCACGGGTCTCCTCGTCAAGCGCGTTCAGTGCATCCTCGTTGACCATGAAACCCACGGACTGCCAGTATTCGTCCATGCGGGTGATGTAGGGAGCGACCTCGTTGAAGCGCATGGATTCGACCAGCGCGATGGGCGAGTTCACGGCCTGCACGATGCCCTTCGAGATCGACTGGTAGACCTCGGTCCAGGGCAGGGTGATCACCTCGGCGCCGATGGCGTCCCAGGTCTCGATGGCGCTCTTGCTCTCGTGCATGCGCAGCTTGAGGCCATCGTAGTCCGCAGCGGTCTCGAGCGGCACGTTCGACACGGTTACCCGGAAGGGGCCGCGCAGCACGCGCGTCGGATCGCCCAGCGGGCGCACGCCCGAAGCTTCGGCGGCGTTGTCGAACCAGCCTTTCACGAGGTCCGAGTTCATGAAACGGACCCAGTGGTCGAAATCGTCGAAGGCGAAGGCGGGCGTGGTCCAGTCAAGCGCCGGTTCCCACTTCTTCATGTAGCTGTAGCCCTCGGCGTAGATCTGCACGATGTTCGCCTGCAGTTGCTCGAGAACGGCGTTCTCCTTGCCGAGCTGCTCGTTGGGATAGACGGTGATCTTGAGTTCGCCGTCGGTGTATTCCTCGGTCAGCTCGGCGAACTTCTCGAAGACCTGTCCCTCGGGGCTGTCCACCGGCATCTTGGTGGCCATCTTCCAGGTGGTTTCCGCGTAGGCGGTGGAGCCCAGCAGCATGGCGAGGCCCGTGGCAAGGCCGAATACGGTTTTGACATTCATGTCGGATACTCCGTGTTGGTTGGGGTTTGCCGGCCGATGCCGGTTCTGGTTGTAGGCTTAGTCGTGCAGGCCCTTGGCGACATGGTCGCGCACCAGCCCGGCACCGATGGCGGCAAGGCGCTTGACCAGCACGTCGCCGGTCTCGGCCGAGCACAGGGTCGGATCGCAGCCGTAGGCACCGGTCTCGGTCGCCTCGAGCGCTTCGATGGGGGCCTGGATCTTCGCGCCGTCGTAGACGACCGAGGAGAAGCCGCCGATGTCCATGCCCTTGATCGTGCTGCCGGTGGGGGCGGGCTTGACGAGGTCCTGCCGGATCAGGTCGGGGTAGAAATGCAGGCCGACCGAGGTCAGCGGATCGCCGCCGTGGCCAGAGCTCGCCCTGGCCTTGTCGGCGCCGATGAGCGCGGGAAGCTCGCCGTAGGCCACCTGCCAGAGATACATCGACGGGATGAAGAGCCCCGCCTTCTGGCGCCAGCGCAGCGCGACCTCGGTGATCGCGGGCACGTTGCCGCCGTGGCCGTTGACGATCATCAGCTTGCGAATGCCGTGACGCTCGAGGCAGCCGAACATGTCGTCGAGGATGCCGCAGAGCGTGGCATGGCTGATCGAGATGCCGCCGTGGCTCGACTCGAAGTAGTCCTTGCCGCCGAACGGAATGACCGGGGCCACGAAGGTCGGCACGCCGTCCTCGCGGGCGGTCTTGGCGATCTCCATCGCCATCAGGTCGGCTGCCATGTAGTCACCCATCGGCGCGTGGATGCCCTGGTCCTCGAGCGAGCCCATGGGCAGCAGCACGACGGCCTCGGAGGTGAGTTCCTGGCGGGCTTCTTCCGAGGTCAGCTCGGCGATACGGATCTTTTCGATCATCTGGTCTGGTCCTTGTCAGTCGTGAGCGGTCGGGTCCGAGTGAACCGGAGTGACGCGGGGTGCGTCCAATTCATTCGGCTGTCCGACCGATAGAGAAAATTTTCGCCGCGCCCGGTCATTCCGCGGCCTGCGCGGTTGCGGGCATGGTGCCGAAGCGGTCGGCCCGGAACGGGGTCGGATCGACGAGCGGCGCCGCGCCGGTGGCAAGCTCCACGGCAAGCTGTCCGGCGGCCGGTCCGATGCCGAAGCCGTGGCCCGAGAACCCGGTGGCTAGGGTGAGGCCGGGGATCTGCGCGGCGGGGCCGATGACCGGCACCGCGTCCGGGGTCACATCGATGATGCCGCCCCACTTCTGCGCGATCCTTGCGTCCTTGAAGGCGGGGAACGCGGCTTCGACGGCGCGCATGGTCCGCGCGAGTTCGGCCTCGCGGGGCTCGGGGTCGAGCACCCGGCAGCGTTCGAAGGGGGTGACGGCATCGTCGGCCCAGCGGCGGGCGGTAGTCAGGCCGTCCCACATGCCGCGGTCGACGGTCAGCGCCAGCTCGCCCCGGTTCTTGCGAAGGGCGGGCAGGAATTTCGTCAGCAGCCGGAAGCTGTCGGGCGTGATCTGCACCCTGGCGCGGCCCCGGCGCGAGATCGTGTAGCCCCCGTCGAGCCTCGGGCGGATGCCGAAGTCGCCGTTGCCGAGCGCATGCGCCGGGCCGCCCTTGAGCGGCGCCGTGCGCAGCACCGAGCCGCGCACCCGCAGCTGTGGCAGGTCGATCCCCAGATTGCCGAGGAAGAGCCGCGACCAAGCGCCGCCGGCGAGGATCACCGAGCGGCAGCGGATCGTGCCCCGTTCGGTGACCACCCCCGAGACCGCGCCCGCCGACGTCTCGATGCTGCGCACCGCGCAGCCGGTGAGGATCTTCGCGCCCTTGACGCGGGCACCCCGGGCGATGGCGGGCGCCGCAAGCGAGGGCTCGGCGCGGCCGTCGTCCTCGGTGAAAAGTCCCGCGCGCGCCGGCAGGGAAGCGCCGGGGAAACGCTCTGCCAGCTGCGCGCGGGTCAGCCGCTGCGCGCCGATGCCGAAGCGGTCGGCGTCCGCGGCGACTTTCTCGATCCATGCCATCTCGGCGTCGGTGTGCGCGGTGTAGACGATGCCGGAGCGGCGGAAGCCGGTCTCGTGGCCGAGCCGCTGGGCCAGTGTGTCCCAGATCCGCAGGCTCTCTATGCCCAGCGGGTACTCGGCGACGTCGCGGCCCATCCGGCGCACCCAGCCCCAGTTGCGGCTCGACTGCTCGCCGGCGATGCGGCCCTTTTCCACGAGCGCCACCCGGTGCCCCAGCTCGGCGGCCCGAAGCGCGGCCGAGCAACCGACGATGCCGCCGCCGATGACGACGATGTCGACCTCGCCGGGAAGCGAGGGGTCGCCTTCGAGGGTTTCAACGAAAGGTCTCATCACAGCCCCGGTTCGTAGCGCCAGTTGACGTTCAGCTCCGAGACCGTTGCCGTGTTGGGCAGGGTCACCACCTCGGCGACGAGGCGGGCAAGGTCTTCGGGCTGGGTGATCTCGTGACGCGGCAGCTCGTCGTGGCGCAGCGTCAGGTCGGTGGCGACGAACCCCGGGCAGACGGCGCAGGCGCGCACCCCGTGGTCCCAGCCGGCCCGGCGGGCGGCATGCGACAGCGCGATGGCCGCGTGCTTGGTCATCTGGTAGCCGGCGTTGAGCCCCAGCACCCGCTGCCCCGAAAGCGAGGCGAGCACCACGACCCGGCCGGTCCCCGAGCGGCACAGCGCGGGCAGCGCGGCGCGGGTCAGCCGGAAGGGTGCCTTGACGTTGATCGACAGAAGCGCGTCGAGCACCTCTTCCATCTCGTCGTCGGCCTGCGGCTCCTCCGGCATCAGTTCGAGCGGCCCGGCGATGCCGGCGTTGTTCACCAGCGCGTCGATCCGGCCGAACTGCGCCTCGGTGGCCTCGACGAAGGCGCGCGCGGCCTCGGGCTTCGCGGCGTCGTAGGGCACCACGAGCGGGTCATGCGTGGCAAGGCTGTCGGGCAGCGTCGACGGGTCCCGCAGGCCCAGCGACAGCCGGTAGCCGCGCGTGGCCAGCGCCTCGGCGATGGCGGCGCCGATGCCACGGTTGGCGCCGGTGATCATGGCGACGGGCGCCTCGGTCATGCGGCGGCCTCCCGGGTGAGCGGGCCGGCCTTGATGCAGGCCGCGCGCCAGTTGTCGCCCACCGGGTCGAGCGGCGGCACGGCGCTGGCGCAGGCCTCTTCGGCGATCGGGCAGCGGGTGCGGAACGGGCAGCCCGAGGGCGGGTTCGCCGGGCTCGGAAGTTCGCCGGGCAGCACGCGGCTTGAGTCCTCGGGGTCCTTGGGGTGCAGCGAGGGCGTCGCCGCCAGCAACGCCCGCGTGTAGGGGTGCGCGGGCGTGCCGAAGACCTTTTCCGCCGGGCCTTCCTCGACCACGCGGCCAAGATACATCACTGCGATCCGGGTGCAGAGGTGGCGCACCACGTGCAGGTCGTGGCTGATGAACAGCATCGCGAGGTCGAGGTCGCGGCGCAGGTCCATCAGCAGGTTCACCACCTGCGCCTGGATCGACACGTCGAGCGCCGAGACCGGTTCGTCGGCGACGATGAAGTCGGGCTTCGTCGAGAGCGCCCGGGCCACCGCGATCCGCTGCCGCTGGCCACCCGAGAACTCGTGCGGGCGGCGCTGCGCCGCCGAGGCGGGAAGGCCGACCTGTTCGAGCAGCCGGGCCACCTCGGCCTTTACCTCGGAGGTGGGCACGATGTTGTGCGTGCGCAGGCCGTCGGCGATCTGCGCACCGATGGAGCGGCGCGGATCGAGCGAGCCGAACGGGTCCTGGAAGACCATCTGCATCCGCTGCGACAGCTTGCGGCGCTCGGCGCTCGACAGGCCGGTCAGGTCGCGGCCCTCGAAGGTCATGGTCCCGGTGGTGGGAGACTCGAGCCCCATCATCATGCGGCCCAGCGTGGACTTGCCGCAGCCGGACTCGCCGACGATGCCGACGGTCTCGCCCCTGGCAATGGTCAGGCTCACGTCGCGCACCGCCCATATGTCGTGCTGGCGGCCGAGCAGGCCCTGGCGCATCGGATAGTTGCGGCCGAGATGGTCGGCCACGACGAGCGGCTGCGTGGTGTCTGTCTGTTCGCTCATGTGACGTTCTCCCAGCGGTGGCAGCGGGTGACCCGGTCGGGGGCGGGATGCTCGGCGCGCGGGACCCGCTCGCGGCACTGGTCGGTCGCGAAGCCGCAGCGCGGCGCGAAGCGGCAGCCGGTCGGCATCTGGTGCGGCGAGGGCACGGCGCCGGGGATCGCGGTCAGCCGCTCGGCGCCGCCCTCGGGCACCGAGGAGATCAGCGCGGCGGTGTAGGGGTGGCGCGGGCGCTCGAAGACCTCGGAGACCGGGCCTTCCTCGACGACCTCGCCCGCGTACATCACCGTCACGCGGTCGGCGATCTCGGCGACGACGGCAAGGTCGTGGGTCACGAAGATCAGGCCCATCTCGGGCTGGTCTTCCTTGAGCTGCGCGAAGAGCTGCAGGATCTGCGCCTGGATCGTCGGGTCGAGTGCCGTGGTGGGCTCGTCGGCGATCAGCAGCCGCGGACTGTTGGCCACTGCAACGGCGATCATCGCGCGCTGGCGCTGGCCGCCCGACAACTCGTGCGGATAGGCGCGGGCGCGGCGCTCGGGGTCGGGGATGCCGACGTGGCGGAGCAGGTCGACCACGCGGGCCTGCAGGGCCGTGCCGTCGAGCGCGTGATGCGCCTGGATCGCCTCGGCCACCTGTTCGCCGATGCGCAGCACCGGGTTGAGCGACGCTGCGGCGTCCTGGAACACCATCGACACCTCGTCGCCGCGAAGCGTCCGAATGCCTTCCTCGTCGAGCTTGGCAAGGTCGATGGCGCTGCCGTCGCGGCGGTGGAACATGGCGCTGCCGCCGGTGACCCGCAGCATGTCGGGCAGCAGGCCGGTCATCGCAAGGCCGGTGAGGGTCTTGCCCGAACCGGATTCCCCGACGAGCGCCACGGTCTCGCCCTGGCGCACGGTCAGCGAAACGCGGCGCACCAGCTCGAGGTCGTTGACCGCGATCGACATGTCGTCGATCTGCAGCAGCGGGGCGTCCGCCTCGGCCTGCGGTGCGGGGGCGGAGGCCTTTGCCTCCTTCGAGCGGGGCCGCAGCCAGAGCGCGCCGCCGGCGGTGACCGCCCGCGGATCGAGCGCCGACTGCAGCCGGTCGCAGAGCAGGTTGAAGGTCAGGATCGTCCCGGCCAGCGCCAGCGACGGCCAGACCAGCAGCAGCGGCGCGACCTCCATGGCCCCGCGCGCGGCGCGGATCATCAGGCCCCAGGACGGCGTGGGCGGCACGACGCCGAGACCGAGGAACGACAGCCCGCTCTCGATGACCATGGCCGAAGCCACGACCAGTGACATCTGTACCAGCAGCGGCGGCAGCACGTTGGGCAGGATCGTCCGCACCAGGATCTTGAGAGGGTGGGTGCCCATGGCGCGCTGCGCGGTGACGAAGTCGAGCCCGCGCACCTGCTGCGTCGCCGCATAGACCACGCGGGCGTAATTCGGCGTGTAGAGGATGGTGAGCGCGAGGATCAGCGGCCACGTGCCGGCGCCGAGGATGGTCACCACCAGTAGCGCCAGCAGAAGCGGCGGCAGGCACAGGATGATCTCGGCAGCGCGCACGGTGAACAGCTCGACGACGCCACGGAAGTAGCCGCCGAGCAGCCCGAGCGTCGTGCCCGCGATGGCGGCGAAGATGGCCGAGCCCACCGCGATGAAGAGCGAAGCGCGACCGCCCCAGATGAGCCGCGAGAGCACATCGCGGCCGAACTCGTCCTGGCCGAGCCAGTGGGCGCCCGAGGGGCCGGCGAAGCGGTTGGGAATGTCCATGGCGCGCACGTCCTGCAGCGGCAGGACCGGGGCGAGCACCACGGCGGCGACGATCAGCACGACGATGGCGCCGGGCAGGATCAGCTTGCGTGTCGACCGGCTCATGTCAGCGCACCAGCGAAATGCGGGGATCGAGGATGGCGTTCACCACGTCGACCACGAGGTTGAGGAACACGAAGAGGATCGAGATCGTCATAACGATGCCCACCACTTCGGGGTAGTCCCGCGCGTCGACGGCCGAGACGAGGTAGCCCGACAGACCGGGCCAGTTGAAGACGAATTCCACCAGGACGGTGCCTCCGATCAGGGTGCCCATCTCGAGGCCCAGCACGGTCAGCACCGGGATCAGCGCGTTGCGCACCACGTGGCGCCGCAGGATCGGCGTGCGCTTGAGCCCCTTGGCCCGGGCGGTGCGCACGTAATCGCGCTGGAGGACCTCGAGCACCGAGGCGCGGCTCATGCGGGTGATGACCGCGAGCAGCGTCAGCGCCACGGTGCAGGCGGGCATCAGCAAGAGTTTGATGTGTTCGACGGGATCTTCCGAGAAGGGCACGAAGCCCCCGGCAGGCAGCCATTGCAGCTCCTGCGCGAAGATCAGGATCACCACCGAGCCGACCACGAACACCGGGGTCGAGAGCGCGGCGGAGGCGAAGAACGAGATCGTGGCGTCGGCCTTGCCGTCGGCGCGGATGGCGGCATAGGTGCCCAGGGGCACGCCGATGCCGGTCGCGATGATGGCGGCGGCGAGGATCACCTCGAGCGTGCGGGGCAGGCGCTGCGCGATCTGTTCGCTCACCGGCGCGCCGTCGCGGAACGACGCGCCGAGATCGCCGGTGAGGACACCGGCCATATGGTCGAGATACTGCTGCCAGATCGGATCGTTCAGACCCATCTGTTCGCGCAGTGCGGCGACAGCCGCCGGATCGGCCGCGACGTTCCCGGTGCTCAGCAACAACTCCGCCGGATCACCGGGGATGAGGTGCAGGAGCAGGAACACGACCGAGACGACGACCCAGACAAGGAACAGGGCGACGAGGCTTCTGAAAGCGATATATCTCAACATGGGTCTTGCTTGCGCCTAGCTCAGCCGAGCATCGCTTCTTCGAGCGTGAAGCCCGAGTAGAAGGTCAGCTGACCGGGCAGGTTGGAGAAACCGCTGACGTTGCCGGCAAGGCCGTAGCCCTGTTCACGCCAGCACAGGCCCATGATCGGGGCTTCCTCGATGGCGACCTGCTCGAGTTCCTTGTAGATCGCCTTGCGCTCCTCGGTGTCGAAGCTGGCACGGCCCTTGGCGAAAAGCTCCGAGATCTTCGGGGTCTCCATGCCGTAGCTGCGCGCGTAGCTGGGCGGCAGCGAGCCGTCGAGCACGTTGGACAGGCCGTCGGGGTCGTTGTTGTCGGCGGCGGTGCCCATCACGGCCAGATCGAAGGTGCCCTCGTTGCCCTTCTTCACGCGGGTCGACCATTCCGGCAGGTCGAGCGTGACGTTGACCCCGATCATCGACAGGTAGGCCTGGCAGACCTCGGCGGTCGACTGGTGCATCCCGTATTGCGCGGTCGACAGCATCGTGCAGTCGAAGCCGTCCGGGTAGCCAGCCTCGGCAAGCAGCGACTGCGCCTTCTCGGGGTCGTAGTTCCACGAGTTGGCAAGGTCGGCGTTGTAGAAGGCCGAGGCATCGGCGATCGGCAGGTGCTCGAGCGGCGCGCCGCGCTCGTAGAAGGCGGCGGCGGCGATGTCCTCGCGCTTGATGGCGTGACCGATGGCGCGGCGGACGAGCGGGTTGTCGAACGGCGGCTTTGTGGCGTTGAAGGTCAGGTACATGAACGGACCGAAGGTCGTGTCGAGCTGCAGGTCGTCGTTCTCGCCGACCTGTGCCATCGCCTGCCACGGCACGTATTCGACGATGTCGACGTCACCGGCTTCCAGCGCCGCCACGCGGAGGTTCTCGTCGGCGTAGACGATCGCGTCGATGCCGGCGACCTTGGGCAGGCCTTCCTTGTAGTAGTCGGGGTTGGCCTCGACCGAGATCGACACGCCGCGATCCATCGACACGAGCTTGAACGGACCCGCGCCCATCAGGCTGTCGCGCTCGGAGCCGGTCTTCATGATCGACATGTTGTAGTGCGCGAACCAGCCCGGCAGCACCGCCTGCGGCTCGTCGGTCTTCATCACGACGGTCTTCTCGTCGGGCGTCTCGACCGAGGTGATGGTGGAGAGCTGACCCTGCAGGTAGGCGGCAGAGTCGGGCTTCTGCGCCTCGGTCACTGTCCAGGCGACGTCTTCGGCGGTGACCGGGGTGCCGTCGTGCCACATGGCGTCACGCAGCTTGAAGGTCCAGGTGCCGTCGTCGGCCACGTCCCAGCTCTCGGCCAGTTCGCCCTGCATGACGCCGTCCTTGTCGTAGCTCAGCAGCCCGCGGTGGCACAGAAGCTTGATGGTGCCGGCAGCGGTGCCGTTCGAGGCCCAGACGTCCAGGCTCGGCGGATAGGCCGAAAGGCCGAAACGCAGGGTGCCGCCATTCTGGGCGAAGGCACCCTTGGTTCCGAGGAACGTCAGCGCACCCGCGGCCGCGCCGGAGGTGGCGAGAAAGCCGCGGCGGTTCATCTTGGTGGTCATTTTTCAGTCTCCTTGTCGGTTGTGGCGGGCTCTTTTCGGCCCTTTTGATCAGGTATGTTCACTCGGCGGCGATCGACGTCGGCCGGTCGCTTTCGCTGCGCTCTTCGGGCGCGCCGTAGCCGCCGCCGCCGGGAGTGACGACTTCGAGCCATTCACCGGCCCGCAGGGTGCCGTAGCCGCGTTCGAAGGTGCCGCTCTCGGGGCTCGTCGCGAAGCTGCCGTTGCCGCCTTCGCCACCGCCCTGCAGGCCCCACGACCGGGACATGTTGCGCGACACGTCGACGTGCACCATGCATTCCTCGGTGGCGCGGTAGACCCGGCGCAGGCCCATGCCGCCCCGGTGCCTGCCGGCGCCGCCCGAGCCGTCGACCAGCTCGTAACGCTCGAGGATCAGGGGGTATTCCCCCTCGAGCGCCTCGACCGGCAGGTTCGAGGTGTTGGTGGCGTGGACGTGGATGCCGTCGAGCCCGTCGGCGTTCGGACGGGCTCCGCCGCCGCCGCCGATGGTCTCGAGGTAGACCCAGTAGGTGCCGGCGTCCGGGCCGCTCTGGCGGGTGCCCGAGAACACCGCGACCGAGCAGGCCGAGTTGGTGCAGGCCGAGACCCGCTCCGGGACCGCCTGGGCGAGCGCGCCGAGGATCAGGTCGGCGACCCGCTGGCAGGTCTGCACCCGCCCGTTCACCGCGGCAGGATGCTTGCAGTTGAGGATCGAGCCCTCGGGTGCGCGCACCGTCAGCGGCCGGGCAAGGCCGGCGTTGGGCAGCACGGTCGGGTCGATCACCGACTTGACGATGTAGTAGACCGTGGCGAGCAGCGCGGTGCGGGTCATGTTGATCGGCGCGCGGATCTGCTCGGGCGCCTCGAAGTCGAGTGCCAGCTCGTCGCCGCTGACCGTGACCGTGACCGCGAAGGGGATCGGCGTGTCGAAGTCGAGGTTGTCGAACACATCCTCGAAGCGCCAGGAACCGTCGGGCAGGGCGGCGATCCCGGCGCGCATCTTGCGCTCGGCGTAGTCGAGCAGCGCCTCGCCCGAGGCCAGCACCGTCTCGACCCCGTGCCGGGCGCAAAGCTCCTGGAATCGCTGCACGCCGACGCGGTTCGCCGCCATCTGCGCGCGCAGGTCCGACAGCCGCTCGCGCGGGACCTGGCAGTTCAGCAGGATCAGCTCCTGCACGTCCTTCTGCAACTCGCCCGCCTTGTAGAGCCGGATCGGCGGGATGCGCAGCCCTTCCTGGTAGATGTGGGCATGGGCGCGGTCGACGAAATCCGAGTGGTGAGCGAGGTTCACCGTCCAGGCGACCAGTTCGTCCGCGACGAAGATCGGCTCGGCGAGCACGATGTCGGGCAGGTGGGTGCCGCCGCCGCGGTAGGCGTCGTTGCCGACGAAGACATCGCCGGGGCGCAGGTCCTTCTCGTCGTGATCCCTGAGCAGCATCGGGATGAAGTCGAGGAAGCTGCCGAGGTGGATCGGGATGTGTTCGGCCTGGCAGAGGGTGCGGCCCTGCCGGTCGAACAGGGCCGTCGAACAGTCGCGGCGCTCCTTGATGTTGGTCGAGTAGGAGGCGCGCACGAGTGCCTCGCCGGTTTCCTCGACGATCGAAGAGAGCGCCGCGCCGATGACCTCGACCGTGATCGGGTCGAGCGCGTGAGTGGTGGTCCGGGCGGTCATCGGGAAAGCTCCAGAATAAGGTTGTCGATGGTGTCCACGCGGGCGGTCACGCCCGGCGGGATCAGCGTCGTGGTGTCCATCTGCTCGACGATGGCGGGCCCTTCGAAGACGTTGCCGGGCAGCAGCCGGTCGCGGGCGTAAAGCGTTGTCTCGGTGAAGGCGCCGGTCTCGGGATACCAGACGTCGCGCTTGCCGATGATCGCGGCCGAGGAATCGGCCTCGCCCAGCGGGCGCGCGGTCAGCTCTGCCTTCTTCACCAGCCCCATCGCCTCGGCGCGGAAGGTGACGCAGAGGATGCGTTCCTCGGGCACGGCGAAGCCGTACATGCGCTCGTGCGCCTGCGTGAACCCCTGCTTGAGCGCGTCGAGCGTTTCGGCGGTCACGGGGCCGTCGGGCAGGGCGATGGACAGCTCGTAGTTCTGTCCGTCGTAGCGCATGTCGACGCGGCGGGTGAGCATCCGCTTGTCGGCGGGGATGGCCTCGTGCTCGAACCAGGCGCCGGCCTCGGCCTCGACCTTGGCCATGGCGTCGGCGATGGTGTCGAGGTTGCCCGCCTCGAGCGGGGTGAGCTGCGTGGTCGAGAAATCGGCGCGCAGGTCGGTGAGCAGCAGCCCCATGGCGCAGAGGATGCCCGGGTTGCGCGGGATGATGACCGAGGACATCCCCAGTTCCTGCGCAAGCCGCACCGCGTGCAGGGGCCCCGCGCCGCCAAAGGCCATGAGCGCATAGTTGCGCGGATCGTGGCCGCGCTGGACCGAGATCACCCGGATCGCCTTGGCCATGTTGGCGGTCACCACCGAGATGATGCCCTGCGCCACGTCCATGGTTTCCATGCCGAGCTTTTCCGCCATCTTGCCGATGGCCTCGACGGCGAGATCGCGGTGCACCTTCATGCGTCCGTCGAGGATCTCGACCGGGTTCAGCACCTGCAGCACGATGTTGGCATCGGTGACCGTGGGTTCGGTCGCACCGCGCCCGTAGCAGACCGGGCCGGGATCGGCGCCGGCGCTTTCGGGGCCGACCTTGAGCAGGCCGCCGCTGTCGATCTGCGCGATCGAGCCGCCGCCGGCGCCGACGGTGTGGATGTCGAGCATCGGCGCCTTGATCGGGTAGCCGTGCACGATGCTCTCGTTGGTCTGGGTGGTCTCGCCGCCGGCCATCAGCGCCACGTCGGAGGAGGTGCCGCCCATGTCGAAGGTGATGATGTCGTCATAGCCCGAGGCCTGACCGATTGCCTGCGCCGCGACCACGCCGGTCGAGGGGCCCGACAGCACCGCGCGGACCGGCGTTTCCGCCGCGACCTCGAAGCGCACGACGCCGCCGTTGGACTGCGTCAGGTGCGGCGCGACGGGCAGGCCGAGGTCCTGCAGGCGCGGGGTGAGCCGCGAGATGTAGCGGTGCATGATCGGCCCGAGGTAGGCATTGACCGTCGCGGTCGAGAGCCGTTCGAACTCGCGGAACTCCGGCGCGATCTCGTGGCTGGCACAGATGAAGGCGCCGGGCATCTCCTCTTCGACGATGCGGCGCGCGGCCTGCTCATGCACGGGGTTCACGAAGGCATAGAGGAAGCAGATGGCGACCGCTTCGACGCCGGCCTCCTTCATGGCGCGGGCGGCGGCGCGCACCGCGTCCTCGTCGAGCGGGGTGTCGATCTCGCCGGTGCGCAGCATCCGCTCGGCCAGTTCGAAGCGCAGTTCGCGCGGGACCAGCGTCTGCGGCTTCTCGGCGAAGAGGTCGTAGAGGTCTGGGCGCTTCTGGCGGCCGATCTCGAGCAGGTCGCGGAAACCGCCTGTGGTGATGAGGCCGACGCGGGCGCCGCGATGGGTGATGAGCGCATTGGTCGCGACGGTGGTGCCGTGACCGAGATAGGCGATGGCGGCCGCGGGATCGGACCCGCCGCCTGCACGTTCGGTCATTCCTTCCTCGACACCCTGGGCGATCCCGCGCGACGGGTCGTCCGGGGTGGAGGAAACCTTCCAGACGGCGATCCGCCCGCTGGCTTCGTCGAACATGCAGACATCGGTGAAGGTGCCCCCGGAGTCGACGCCGACGCGCCAGGTGTTACCGGGCTCCACGCCCTGCGATCCGTCCATCATTCCAACCTTGTCCTTTCGGCGTGTACGTCATGTATACAAGAAGAGAGATTCGATTCTGTCCAGCCCAGCTTACGGTCAGACTGGTCGATCTGAACGAAAATGTAAGGATTTGATGAATGATCGGTCATAAAATCGTTGGTTCGGGCGATCAGCGCGAAAGAAAAGTGCTGTCGGCGCGCGAACGGGCCTATGACGGGATCCGGGCGAGCATTCTCAAGGGGGCTTTCACGCCGGGCGGTTTCATCGAAGAAGCCATGGCCTGCGAGCTGACCGGCGTGTCGCGCACGCCGGTGCGCGAGGCGCTGAACCGGCTGGCCGCCGAGGGGTATCTCGAGCTGCACCCGCGGCGCGGTGCGATGGTGCTGCCGCTCTCTGCCGACGAATTGCGCGACCTGCACGAGGTCCGGCTCATGGTCGAGGTTCACGCGGCGCAGAAGATCTGTGCCGAGGCCCGGCCGCTGCCGCCGGAACTGACCGAACTGTGCGACCTGCACGAGGCGACCCCGGCGAGCGATCTTCTGGGCTGCGTCGAGATCAACCGCCTGTTTCACCAGGCGCTGGTCGCGGCGGCGGGAAACACGGTGCTGGTCAAGGTGTTCGACGGCCTGCAGGCGCCGCTGTCGCGGGTTGCGATGCTGTCGCTTCAGCAGGGGATCGGCAAGACCGACGTGATCGAGGAAGAACATCGCGAGATGATCGACGCGCTCGCGGCCCATGACGAGGCCCGCGCCGTCGCGATCATTCGCCGTCACCTCGACCTGATGCCGCGGCTGCTGTCGTCGCTGTCGGTCTGAGGCGGGGCGGCCTTCTGGCGTTGGCTGCGGGTGGCTGTGCATCGCGGCGGAGCATCCCTCGGCTGTGAGTGCGCATCGGTACGCGTGTCACAATTCTGAGACGCTTTCTCCGGGTCAGGTCCAATTCAAAGTTTTTTTGCCGTGACAGAAGTTTTTTATCCGTGCCACTGGTCCGCGCGGGGTGGCCCCGGGACCGCGGGCCGCAATCCTGCGTGATCCTTCGGTCGGAAAACATAAGACATACCAATGCCTTATTCGGCGTGGTTCCGGTTCATTTCCGGCGGACTTCCTGCCACAGCAGCAGCCCGTAGCCGGCGGCCACGAGAGCTGCCAGCGCAAACCACGTGAGTGCGTAGCTCAGATGGGCATTGCGGAATTTCACGACAGTCTGCCCGCCGCGTGGCCAACCCTCGGCGTCGGTCATCTCCGCATCGACGAAATAGGGGGCCGCCTGCTCGAAGCCCTTGGTCTCGGTGATCGACCCGATGTCGCGGCGATACCATTTCTGCTCGGCGGGGTTGTTGTCGCGGGAAAAGAGCCACCCCTCGTCCTCGGACAGGCGCAGCAGGCCGGTCACGCTGACCTTGCCTTCGGGGCGGTCGAAGGCGGCGGGCTCGCCCTGCCGCTGCGGGACGACGCCGCGGTTGACCATCACGATGCTGCCGTCGTCGCGGTGCAGCGGTGTCAGCACCCAGTCGGCGGGGCCGAAATCCGAGGGGGTGTAGATGAGCACCTCCTCGTCGTGGAGGTATTCCCCGCTCAGGCGCACGCGGGTGTATTCGTCATCCTCGCGGGTGATCTCGGGCCAGTCGGCGGGGCCGGGGGCCGGCACGGGGTCGGCGGTCACGCGGGCATCGACGCGCTCGATCAGGTCGAGCTTCCAGTGCAGGCGCTGCACCTGCCAGATGCCGAGGCTCAGGAACCCCGCGAGACCGATGGCCGCGAGCAGGGTGGCGATGGCGAGGCGGGGCCAGCGGACGGGATGTGACATCGGTAGGGTTCCCCTGAAACGACACCGGGGCCCCGCAGGGCCCCGGCAGGTGGTGCGTGAAGCGGGCGGTCAGCCCTGCTGCGATTGCAGGCTCTTCATCTGTTCGATCTGCCGGTCCATCTCGTGGCTCGGCATCATGTTCTCGTTCATGTTGTGCATGACCCAGAGCGAGCCGGCCAGAACGATCACCAAAATGATGACCGAAAAGATCGTGGCCGAGAGGGTCCAGCCCTCCTCGCCGCTGCGGTTGACGTGCAGGAAGAAGACGAGGTGCACGAGGATCTGCACGGCGCCGAGCCCCATGATGATGCCGACCAGCGTGGTGCGGCTCATGTCGACCTCGGCCATGACCAGGCCGAAGGGGATGATGGTGAGCAGCGCCGCGAGGCCGAAGCCGGTCATCAGCTGGCCCATGGTGCCGTGGCCTGCGTGTTCTGCGTTGTGGTGGTCTGCGGACATCAGACGAGCCTCACGAGGTAGACGAAGGAAAAGACGCCGATCCAGATCAGGTCGAGGAAGTGCCAGAACATCGACAGCGTGGTCAGACGCTGCATGTTGGCACCGATCAGACCGTGCATCCGGATCTGCACCATCAGCGTGACAAGCCAGATCAGGCCGCCGGTGACGTGCAGGCCGTGGGTGCCGACCAGCGCGAAGAACGACGACAGGAAGGCCGAGCGGTCCGGCCCCGCGCCGAGGTGGATCAGGTGGTTGAACTCGTAGATCTCCATCCCGATGAACCCGGCGCCGAACAGCCCGGTGATGCCGAGCCACAGCAGCACGCCGCCGCGGTCCTGCTTGTCGGCGCGCAGCATCGCCAGCCCGAAGGTCACCGACGAGATCAGCAGCAGCGCGGTCTCGACCGCGACGAAGCCGGGCTCGAACAGGTCGACCGGGGCGGGCCCGCCGGCATAGTTGCCGCCGAGCACCGCGTAGGTCGCGAAGAGTGCACCGAAGATGATGCAGTCGCTCATCAGGTAGATCCAGAACCCGATGGGTGTCGGGCTCGGATGGTGGGCGTGCTCGGTCCCGTGGTCCTCACGGGCGTGGTGGACCGCGCCGCGAGTGCCGTGAAGGTCGGCTTCGGAAACGCTCATGCGAGGGCTCCTTTCGTTTCGGTCGCGGTCACCTCATCGGCGGGGATGTAATAGTCGCGATTGTAGTTGAAGGTGTGGCCGATCCCGATGGCGAGCATCGCGAGGAAGGTCGCGAGTGCCAGCCACCAGATGTACCAGACCATCGCGAAGCCGAAGACCAGCGCGACCGCCGAGAGCACGACGCCGGTCGCGGTGCCCTTGGGCATGTGGATCGGCTGGTAATGGCCCGACCAGCGGAAGCCGGTCTTCTTCATGTGCCAGAACGCCTCGCGTCCGACGACCTCGATCTCCTCGGGGAAGTTGTAGGGCGCCGGCGGCGACTGCGTTGCCCATTCCAGCGTCCGCGCATCCCACGGGTCGTCGCCCACGGCCAGCGCCTTGCGGTTCACGATGGAGACGTAGAACGACATGAACGTCGACAGGATGCCGAAGAGGATGATCACGGCGCCGATTGCGGCGACGATGAAGTAGGGCTGCCAGCCGGCATCGGGGTAGCTGTTCATCCGACGGGTCACACCCATCAGGCCGAGCGCGTAGAGCGGCATGAAGGCGACGTAGAAGCCGATGAACCAGCCCCAGAAGGCGCGCTTGCCCCACTTGTCGTCGAGCCTGAAGCCGAAGGCCTTGGGCCACCAGTAGGTGACGCCCGCGTAGACCGCGAAGACCACGCCGCCGATGATCACGTTGTGGAAGTGCGCGATCAGGAACAGCGTGTTGTGCAGCTGGAAGTCCACCGGGGGCACCGCCAGAAGCACGCCCGACATGCCGCCGATCGTGAATGTCACGAGGAAGCCGATGGCCCAGTACATGGGCACCTCGAGCCG
Source organism: Salipiger sp. D13 (assembly GCF_003703915.1). NCBI lineage: Bacteria > Pseudomonadati > Pseudomonadota > Alphaproteobacteria > Rhodobacterales > Roseobacteraceae > Salipiger > Salipiger sp. D13. The sequence continues at coordinate 667,409 of NZ_ML112590.1, read as the reverse complement.
GACGCGGCCCTTGTACATCGTGAACAGCCAGTTGAAGATCTTCACGCCCGTCGGCACCGCGATGATCATCGTGGTGATGCCGAAGAAGGTGTTGACGTTGGCGCCCGATCCCATGGTGAAGAAGTGGTGCAGCCACACCACGAAGCTCAGCACCATGATGCAGGCGGTGGCCCAGACCATCGTGCGGTAGCCGAAGATCGGCTTGCCCGAGAACGTCGAGACGACCTCGGAGATGATGCCGAAGCAGGGGATGATGAGGATGTAGACCTCGGGGTGACCCCAGATCCAGATCAGGTTGATGTACATCATCGCGTTGCCGCCGAAGTCGTTCGTGAAGAAGCGGAAATCGAGGTAACGGTCGAGCGTGAGCAGTGCGAGGGTCGCGGTCAGCACCGGGAAGGCGGCGACGATCAGCACGTTGGTGATGAGCGCGGTCCAGGTGAAGATCGGCATGTCCATGAGCTTCATGCCCTTGGCCCGCATCTTCAGCGTGGTGGCGATCAGGTTGATGCCCGAGAGCGTCGTGCCGACACCCGCGATCTGCAGCGCCCACAGGTAGTAGTCCATGCCGGGTCCGTGGCTGAAGCTCGACCCCGACAGCGGCGGGAAGGCCAGCCAGCCGACGCGGGCGAACTCGCCGATGAACAGCGAGATGTTCACCAGCAGCGCGCCTGCGACCGTCATCCAGAACGAGAAGTTGTTCAGGAACGGGAAGGCCACGTCGCGCGCGCCGATCTGCAGCGGCATCACGTAGTTCATGAAGCCGGTGACGAAGGGCATCGCCACGAAGAAGATCATGATCACGCCGTGCGCGGTGAAGACCTGGTCATAGTGGTGCGGTGGCAGGTAGCCCTCGGCGCCGCCGGCGGCCATCGCCTGCTGGGCGCGCATCATCAGCGCGTCGGCGAAGCCGCGGACCATCATCACGAAGGCCAGCACCATGTACATGATGCCGATCTTCTTGTGGTCGACGGTGACGACCCAGTTGTTCCAGAGCGTGCCCCAGAGCCGGAAGTAGGTCATCAGCGCGAAGACCACCAGCCCGCCAAGGGCCACGCCGGCGAAGGTCCCGATCAGGATCGGTTCCTGGAAGGGAATCCAGTCAAGCGTGAGACGGCCGAAGATCGGCGAGAACGTCTCGGTCGGGGAAACGGATTCAGTTGCCATGTGTCATTGCCTCCATCTGCGGCTTGCCGGGGAGGGCGTGCTGCAAATCGGTCTCGGTGAGCGAGGCCTCGTCGTGGGTCTCGGGTGCGTGGGCGTCCTGGGCCTCGTGGCCCTCGGTCTCGTGATTGGTGCCATGCTCGGCGCCGTCGCCCTCCAGCGGCGGCAGGTCGATCGCGTTGCCGAAGCCGTCGATGGTGCGCGCGCGGTCGTGGCTGTAGGCCCCGACGTTGCCGATGCCCTCGAGGCCACCGCCGCCCATCTTGTCCTGCATCATCATCTCGCCCATGCAGACCTTGCCGTCCTCGACGCAGAGGCCGACGATGCGGTCGAAAAGTCCGTCCTCGACCGAGCCGTAGTATTGCACCGGCGCGTTCATCGACGGCTCCTCGAGTTCGAGGTAGCTGTCGCTGTCCAGCGGCTCGGCTTCGCGGCGTGCGGCGACCCAGGCGTCGAAATCAGCGTCATTCATCGCCAGCGCGTCGAAGGTCATCCCGGCGAAGCCCGGCCCCGAGTAATGCGCCGAGCGGCCCGGGAAGGTGCCCTCGCTGTCGGCGATGAGGTGGAGCTTGGTCTCCATCCCGGCCATCGAGTAGACCATGCCGCCGAGCGCGGGGATCGACAGGGTGTTCATCACCGTCGACGAGGTCAGGCTGAAGTTGACCGGGCGGCCCTCGGGGATCGCCAGCTCGTTGACCGAGGCGACGCCCAGCTCGGGGTAGATGAACAGCCATTTCCAGTCGAGCGACACCGCCTGCACCTCGACCGGCGCGCCGGCGTCGAGATGGTCGAGCGCGCGATAGGGGTCGAGCCGATGGGTGTAGACGTAGGTGTACCAGCCAAGCGCGATCACGATCAGGATCGGAACGCCCCAGACCACCGCCTCGAGCTTGTTCGAATGCTCGAAGCCGGGGTCATAGTCCGAGGTATCGGCGCGGTCGGCGCGGTACTTCAGCGGGAAATACACCGCCATGATCAGCACCGGGATGATCACGATCAGCATGAGCAGTGTCGAGATGATCAGCAGGTCGCGCTGCTGGTCGCCGACCCAGCCGGAGGGAGAGAGAACGTCGTACTGGCAGCCGGAGAGCGTGAGGGCGCCCGCCGCGGCCAGCAGCAGATTTCTGTAGCGTAACAAGTGCATGCCTCTTTCTTGTCCGACAGGCTGCGGGCGCGGGAGGAGGAGTGGGAGAGCGCGGGCAGTCCGGGACGCGGATGTTGCGGCGAGCGACCTAGACCTGCGCCCCGCGAAGCGCGCTGTGGCGGATCGCCGCGCATCAGGAAGATTGTCGAATTTTCACAGATAGTTGAGAAAAGCTCACCCGGCCGTGCATCTTTTCGCCGCAATAATGTGCAATTGGCGCATCTTTTTGCGGCTCGTTTCGATGCAGGCCCGGCATATTTCCTTCCTGATGCGGCGCGAGTCGCGACTCACGCATCAAAACGGCACATATTTCGTGCAAATTATGACCGTTCGGTCGTTTTGCGTGTTCATATCCACGAAATTTCTTGTCTTCCGGCGTGTTCTGCCCAGTCTGGGGCTGCCAGACCGGGCGCGGAGCGGCGCATGCGTCATATGCCTGTCCGCGCCCGTTCGAGGCCGATGTCCTTCGAAGGCTCCCGCGCACGCCTGGATCGTGCAAGACTGCGGGTGCCGGCGCGGCGTCGCACAAGTGCCGGGGGACCCGGCAGACAAATTGAACAGGGACAGGAGCCACATGTCCGGTTTTCGCACTTCGATCGGCGGAGAGACCTTCCGCTTCGATGATCTCAAGACGCTGATGGCGCGGGCGACGCCGCTGCGCTCGGGCGACGAGCTCGCGGGTATCGCCGCGGCCACCGATGTCGAACGGGTCGCGGCGCAGCTCGCGCTCTCCGACGTGCCGCTGAAGCAGTTCCTCACCGAGGCGCTAGTGCCCTACGAGACCGACGAGGTCACGCGGCTCATCATCGACACTCATGACGCCGCGGCTTTCGCGCCCTTCGCGCATATGACCGTGGGCGACCTGCGCGACTGGCTGGTGTCCGATGCCGCCGACAGCGCCGCGCTCGCCGCCGCGTCGCCCGGCTTCACGCCCGAGATGGTCGCGGCGGTCTCGAAGCTCTGCCGGGTGCAGGATCTCATCCTTGTCGCCCGCAAGTGCCGCGTGGTGACCAAGTTCCGCGATACCATCGGGCTCGAGGGGCGGATGTCGACACGTCTGCAGCCGAACCACGCCACCGATGACGTGAAGGGGGTCGCGGCCTCGATCTTCGACGGGCTGATGTACGGCTCGGGCGATGCGGTGATCGGCATCAACCCGGCCTCGGATAACACCGCCGCCGTGACGACGCTGCTGCACATGCTCGACGAGCTGATCTCGGAGAACGACATTCCCACGCAGTCCTGCGTGCTGAGCCACGTCACCACCTCGATCGCCGCCATCGAGGCCGGGGCGCCGGTCGACCTGACCTTCCAGTCGGTCGCCGGGACCGAGGCCACCAACCGTTCGTTCGGCTTCAACCTTGCGCTGCTGCAGGAGGCGCTCGACGCAACGCGCGGCCTGAAGCGCGGCACGCTGGGCGACAACGTGATGTATTTCGAGACCGGGCAGGGCTCCTGCCTGTCGGCGAACGCGCATCACGACGTCGACCAGCAGACCCTCGAGGCTCGGGCCTATGCCGTCGCCCGCGCCTACGAGCCGCTTCTGGTCAACACGGTGGTGGGCTTCATCGGGCCGGAATACCTGTTCGACGGGCGGCAGGTGATCCGCGCCGGGCTCGAGGACCATTTCTGCGCCAAGCTGCTCGGCCTGCCGATGGGCTGCGACATCTGCTATACCAACCACATGGAGGCGGACCAGAACGACATGGACCAGCTCCTGACGCTGCTGGGCGCGGCCGGCATCAACTATATCATGGGCATTCCCGGCTCGGATGACGTGATGCTGAACTACCAGACGACCTCGTTCCACGATGCGCTCTACGCGCGCCGGGTGCTGGGGCTGCGGCCCGCGCCCGAGTTCGAGGCATGGCTCGACCGCACCGGCATCCTGCCCGATGACGGTCGGTTCACCCCCACGCCGGTGCCGCCCCGGACCCTTTCGAAATCCCGTCACCTGCCGGAGGCGACATGACCGATACGCCCGCAACGCCCGAGCGTCCCGACCGCGACCTGTGGAAGGACCTGCGCCGCTTCACCAATGCCCGCATCGCGCTGGGCCGCTCCGGTGTCTCGCTGCCGGTCGCGCGTCAGCTCGAGTTCCAGGCCGCCCATGCCGCCGCCCGCACCGCCGTTCATTCCGAGCTGGATATGGCCGCGCTCGAGGCCGATCTCGCGGCGCTGTCGCTCGAGACGGTGACCGTGAAAAGCCGCGTCTCGGACCGCTCGGAATACCTGCGGCGGCCCGATCTCGGACGCAAGCTCGCGCCGGAAGACGCCGAACGCCTCGCCGCGCTCGCGCCGGGCACGGCCCCCGACGTCGCCATCGTCATCGCCGACGGGTTGTCGGCGCTTGCAGTGCAGCAGTCGGCGCCACCGTTCCTCAAGGCCTTCCTGCCGCATGTGGAACGCGCGGGCCTCACGCTGGCCCCGACCGTGGTCGCGCTGCAGGGCCGCGTGGCCATCGGCGACGAGGTGGCCGAGCAGCTTGGCGCACGGTGTGTCATCATGCTGATCGGCGAGCGCCCGGGCCTCTCCGCTGCCGACAGTCTCGGGCTCTACCTGACATGGGCACCGGGGCCGGGCAGCACCGACGCCGACCGCAACTGCATCTCGAACATCCGCGAGGGCGGCCTGTCGTTCCGCGAGGCGGCCTATCGCGCGGGCTACCTCATGCAGGAAGCGTTCGAGCGCAAGCTCTCGGGCGTCATGCTGAAGGACAACACGGTCGCCGACCCCGCGCTCGAGGCGGACGAGGCGACACCGAGCCTGCCCGGCGGCGACTGACTGGGCAACGGGGCGTCTCAGTCGCGCCAGCCAAGTTCCGGCAGATCGCGCGGCGCGCGCGGGGTGAGCCACTCCGCGCCGCCTGCGCCGATGACGATGTTTTCCTCGTGGACCATCATCCGGCCGGGCCCGAGCGGCAGCGACGGCTCGAGCGTCAGAACCATGCCGGGCACCAGCTCGGTGTCGTCGTCGGGGATCAGCGAGGGCGGCTCGGTCAGCCGCATGCCCAGCCCGTGCCCCAGCCGCCCCGGCACCGGCGCGCCGGCCCGCGCGGTCAGGATCGGGGCCATCGCCGCGTGCAGGTCGCGCGCCGTTGCGCCCGGTCTGGCGACATCGAAGGCTGCTTCGGTCACGTCATGCAGCACGCGGTGCGCCTCCCGCAACTCGGCAGAGGCCGGCCCGAGCGACCAGTTGCGGTCGAAGTCGCAGAAGTAGCCCTGCCGCACCGCGCCGGTGTCGAGCATCAGCAGGTCGCCTTGCCGCAGCGGGCGCGCATCGGCGGGCGAAATCACGTCGCCGTAGCCGCCGGGCCCGGCACCACCGGCAAGATAGGACACCCAGTCGGCGCCTTCTTCGAGCAACAGAATCTGGAAGCGGCGAAACACCTCCGAAAGCGTCACGCCCGGCCGCAGGATGTCCGGCACCCGGTCGAACGCGCGCCCGCCGATGGCGCAGGCCTCGCGGATCAGCGCGATCTCGGCGGCGGACTTGCGCCCCTGCAGGCGGCGCAGCAGGTCCGACGCATCTTCGCAGCCCCGGTCGCCAAGGTTCGCGCGGACCCGGTCCCAGTCGGCAAGTGGCATCCGCATCACCGACTCGCGGCCGATGGGCACGCCGATCCGCCCGCCCGGCGGGACCAGCGCGCGCAAGGCCTCGGTCAGCAGCGACACGCCGTCGTCGCGGTAGTCGGGGGCGTCCCACGTCCGGATGTCCTCGATCCAGCCGCGCGCCATGAGCGGCGCTCCGATGGCGGGGATGATCGCGACGGGCTTGCCCGAGGCGGGCAGGATGACGAACCATGGCCGCGTCGGGCTTTCCCAGAACCGCGTGAGGAAGCCCGAGACATAGCGCACGTCGGGCTCGGAGGTGAGCAGAAGCGCCGCGAGCCCGCTCTCGACCATCGCCGTTTGCACGCGGCGGCAGCGGTCCTGGTATTCCATGAGCGGGAAGGGGCCTGCGAGCGGCATCCTGCGTCTCCGTCCGGCGGCCCGCGAAAGCGGCGGGCAGGGGGTGCATTCCTCGGGCAATGAGGCCAGAGTTGTGGCGAGGCGACAAGGCCCGGCGTACCGCCGGGCGCAGGGAAGGGGGCAGACGACCATGTTTCATGCGAACGCAGAGGGCCGCAGCGCCGAGCGACACGACGGGTTCCGCGCCAGCGCCGAGCGTCCGCTTGCCCTGCTGGCCGATTGCCCGGCCTATGCACCGACCCCGCTGAGCGACGCGGCGGCGCTTGCCGATACGCTGGGTGTGGCGCGGCTCTGGATCAAGGACGAGAGCACGCGGATGGGGCTTGGCAGCTTCAAGGCACTCGGCGGCGCCTTCGCCGTCGTGCAGATGATCCTCGACCGCGCCGGCGGGCACGACCCGATGACGCCCGAGGCGCGGGCGGTTGCGGCGCAGATGACCTTCATCACTGCCAGCGCCGGCAACCACGGCCTGTCGGTCGCCGCCGGGGCGCGGGTATTCCATGCCGGTGCGAAGATCGTGCTCGCGGCCTCGGTGCCCGAGAGCTTCGCCGACCGCATCCGCGCCGCCGGGGCCGAGGTGATCCGCGTCGCGGGCTCCTACGAGGACAGCATTGCCGAGGCAATGCGGCTCGCGGAGGAGAACGGCTGGATCCATCTCGCCGACGGCTCCTGGCCGGGCTACATCGAGGCGCCCGCGCTGATCATGGAGGGCTACACCGTGCTTGCCGAGGAATGCCGCCGGAGCTTCGCGGACGGCGGCGCATGGCCGACCCACGTGGTGCTTCAGGCCGGGGTCGGCGGGCTGGCGGCGGCGGTGGCGGCACACGTCCGGCGCTTCTGGGAGGTGCAGCCCGAGATCGTCGTGGTCGAACCCGAGGCCGCGCCATGCATGCTGGAGAGCGTGCGGGCGGGTGGTCTGACCCCCGGGCAAGGGCCGGCCTCGACCATGGGGCGGCTCGACTGCAAGGACGCCTCGCTGCTGGCCTTCGAGACATTGCGCCGCGATGCCGATGCCTTCCTGACCGTCTCCGATGACGCGGCGGCACAGGCGGTCGCGCTTCTGCACGGCGCGGACATGGCCTCGACCCCGAGCGGGGCGGCGGCGCTTGCCGGGCTTCAGGCCCTCGCGCCGGGCAAGGAGGCGCGGGTCATGGTCATCCTGTCCGAGGGGCCGGAAGCGGGATGAGCGGCGCCCTCGGGATGGACCTTTGCGGGACCGGCGCGCCACATGACCGGCCGGTGGGCAGTTCCGGTCTCAGCCAACCGGCAGCGTTCGCGGCAGGGTTGTGATCGTCCGAACGCTGGGCAATAACTCGTCTGGAATTGGCCTACAGGGCGTTTTTGAAGGGAATTCGAGATGGCTCCGAAGTTTGGAACCAGTGGCCTGCGGGGGCTCGTCACCGAGCTGACCGCCGAGCTCGTGGCGGATTACACGCGTGCTTTCCTCGCGGCCTGTCCGCATGGCGGCGCGGTGCACGTGGGCCGCGACCTGCGCCCGTCCTCGCCCGAGATCGCCGCCGTGGTGATCGACACGGTCGCCGCCGAGGGGCTCGACGTGGTGGATTGCGGCGTGGTGCCGACCCCGGCGCTGGCGCTGTCGTCGATGGGCGCGGGGCATGCTGCCATCATGGTCACCGGCAGCCACATCCCTGCCGACCGCAACGGTCTCAAGTTCTACGTCCCGGGCGGCGAGATCGCCAAGGCCGACGAGGAGGCCATCTCCGGCAATCTCGGTCGTGCGCCGGCCGAGGCCTCGCGCGGCGCCGTGACCGACGGCGGCGAAGCGGCGGCAGGTTACGCCGCGCGCTACGCCAGGGCCTTCGGTCCCGGGGCGCTGGCGGGGCTGCGCATCGGCGTCTACCAGCACAGTTCGGTGGCGCGGGACACGATGATGGAGGTGGTCACGGCGCTTGGCGGCGATCCCGTCGCGCTTGCCCGGTCAGAGACTTTCATTCCCGTCGATACCGAGGCGCTCGACCCCGAGACGCGGGGCATGCTCGCGGGCTGGTGCCGGGAGCACGGGCTCGACGCGGTGATCTCGACCGATGGGGACGCCGACCGTCCGATGGTCGCCGACGCGACGGGCCGCGTGGTGCCGGGCGACGTGCTGGGCGCGCTGACCGCGCGCTCGCTGGGGGCCAAGGTGGTCTGCACCCCGGTGTCCTCGAACAGCCTGATCTCGGAAATGCCCGAGTTCGACACGGTCACGCTCACGCGGATCGGCTCGCCCTTCGTCATCGCCGCGATGGAGGCCGCGCTCGCGGACGACCCGGCGGCGCGCGTCGTGGGCTACGAGGCGAACGGCGGCTTCCTGCTTGGCTTCGCGGCCGAGGGGCCGGCGGGCCCGCTCGCGCCGCTGATGACCCGCGACTGCCTGCTGCCGATCCTCGCCCCGCTCGCCGCCGCGAAGGCCGCGGGGCAGGGGCTGGCCGAGCTCGCCGCCGGGCTGCCGCCGCGCTTCACCGCCGCCGACCGGGTCGCGGGCATCCCGACCGAGACGTCGAAGGCGTTCATCGCGCGGCTCACCGAGGATCGCGCCGCCCGGGCGCATTTCTTCACCGGCACCGGCGACGAGACCGGGTTCGACACCACCGACGGCCTGCGGGTGAGCTTCGAGGGCGGCCGCGTCGTGCACCTGCGCCCGTCGGGCAACGCCCCCGAATGCCGCTGCTACGCCGAGGCCGAGACCGCCGAGGCCGCGCAGGCGCTGGTCGCGTCGCATCTCGACAAGCTCGCCAAGGCGCTGGGCTGACGCGGGTCGCACCAGTGCTCCCGACGCGCCGCGGCAGGACTTGAACGCGCGCGGAGGCTCTGCTTGGATCGTGCGGAGCGTCCGCATCCCGCGGCGTCGGGGCAGGGGACTTCATGTCGCGCAAGAAGGACAGGCGCCACAAGGCGATCCTCGACCAGCTCTCGGTCACGCCGACGATGCGCGTGAGCCGGCTGGCGGAGGTGCTAGAGGTGACGACGGAGACGATCCGGCGCGATCTCGAGGAACTGGCGGCGCAGGATCTCATCAGCCGGACCTACGGCGGCGCGATGCTGCGCCAGCCGATGGAGCCGGTGCTGTCGGAGCGCCACAAGGCGCTGGTCGACGAGCGCGCGGCCATCGGGCGCGCGGCTGTGCCGCTGCTGTCGGACGCCCGCGTGCTGATGCTCGGATCCGGCGCGACGACCACGCAGCTTGCCAAGCGCATCGCCTTCGAGATGAACAACATCACCGTCATCGCGCATTCGTTCAGCGTGGCGACGGCGCTGGCGTTCAATCCGACGATCCAGATCGTCATGGCGCCGGGCGTCTACCACTCGGGCGAGGGCGCGCTGCACGGGGCGCAGACGGTGCGCTTCCTGTCGGACTACTCGGCCGACTGGTCGGTGACGGGCGCAAGCGCGATCTCGCCGCTGGGGCCCTCGGACGCGCTGATGGAGGCCGGAGACGTCTACGCCACGATGCTGCGCCAGAGCGCCCGCCACATGGTGCTGGCGGATCACTCCAAGTTCGACCGCATGGCGACGGCGCGCTACTCGGACTGGACCGATGTCGACGTTCTTGTGAGCGACGCCCGCCCGCAGGGGCCGCTGGCGCGGGCCCTGCAGGTGGCCGGGGTCGAGCTGCGGCTGGTGTCGGTCTGAGCGGGCGGTGGGTTTGGAAAACCCGCCCCACGGTGTTCCACCGACGGACCAGCCCGCAGGGCCCTGCTAGATTCGGACCGCCTTGTCGAAGGCCGCGATGAAGCGGTCTGCTTCCTCGATGCTGAGGCAGAGAGGCGGGCGCACCTTGAGCGTCGCGCCGTAGCGGCCGGCCGCACCGATCAGGACGCCGCTTTCGCGCATGGCGTCGATCACCCGCAGCGTGAAGCCCGCGTCGGGACGGTCCGGGGCATCGGTCTCGCAGAGGTCGACGCCGACGAACAGCCCGGAGCCGCGGATCTCGGCCACCCGCGGCGCCCCCGCGGCAACCTCTTCCAGCCCTGCTTTCAGGTGCGCGCCGACGATGCGCGCATGCTCCTGCAGGCCCTCTTCCTCGATGACCCGGAGCACCGCGAGCCCGGCGGCGGCGGCCACCGGGTTGCCGCCGAAGGTGTTGAAATAGCCGACGTCCTCGCAGAAGGCCGCGAGATGCGCGGGCCGTGCCGCCATGCCGGCCATCGGGAAGCCGTTGCCCATGGGCTTGCCCATGGTGACGATGTCGGGCGCGATGCCGTGACGCTCGAAACCCCAGAAGGCGGTGCCGCTGCGCGCGAAGCCGGGCTGCACCTCGTCGGCGATGTAGAGCCCGCCGCGCGCCTGCACCGCCTCGACGGCGGGGCGCAGGAAGCCCGGCGGGTCGGCGAAGATGCCGTCCGACGAGAAGATCGAATCCGCCATGAAGGCCGCGACCTTCAGGCCGCGGTGCTCGAGCTCCGCCATCGCCGCCTCGACCGCCGCCTTGAAGCCGCCGGCGATGTCGCTGCCATAGGCCGCATGGCCGGGCGCGGGCACCGAGACGACGTAGTCGGGCAGGCCGCCGCGCTTCAGGGCCGAGGGCGAGGCCTCGGTCACCAGCGAGGTGTTGCCGTGATAGGCGGTCTCGGTGACGATGAAGCCCTGGCCGCCGGTCGCCCGTCGCGCCACCCGCATGGCAAGATCGTTGGCCTCGCTGCCCGAGCAGGTCAGCACCACGTTCGACAGCGGGTCGGGCAACTTTGCCTTGAGCGCCTCGAGGTAGTCGTCGACCACCGGCACGAGGTAGCGCATGTTGGTGTTGAGCGTGCCGATCTGGCGGGTGACGGCCTCGACCACCTTCGGGTGCGAATGACCGACCGAGGGCACGTTGTTGTAGAAATCGAGATAACGGGTGCCATCCTTGGCCACCATCCAGGCGCCCTCCGCCGCGACCATCTCGATCGGCTCGCGGTAGAACAGCACCGAGGCCGCGCCGAGGTTGTCGAGCCGACGCGCCACCGCGCCGTCGGCGCCGCCCTGCGAGATGTCGAAGGCGTTCATGTCGAGGATCTGCCGGACCTGGCTCATGCGTCGTGCTCCGCGAGATAGGCCTCGGCCAGTGCGACGGTGCCCTCGGTATAGGCGGCGTGGCCGGCCTCGGCGGCGGTTTCGGTCTCGGCGTGGCTGGCGATCCAGGCGGTCAGCAGCAGTCGGCGGAACATGATGAAGGTGGGGATCATCGCCACATGCGCGTCGTCGAGCGGCGCCACCGAGCGGTAACCCTTCACCCAGGCCTGCTGCAGGGCGGGAATGTAGGATTCGGTCTCGAGGAACGAGATCGCGGCGGCGAAATCGTAGATGAAATACGAGAAGCCGCAGTCGTCGAAGTCGATCACGCCGAGCCGGTCGCCGTCTTCCAGAAGGTTCGCGAGCCGCAGGTCGGCGTGCACCAGACCGAAGCGGTCGGGGCCGTCGCCGTAGGCGTCCAGCTTGGCCTCGAGCACCTCGCAGAGCCGTTCCAGCACCGCCTGCTGGTCCGGTGTCAGCCCGAGCGCCGCGCGCCAGTCGCCCCAGAGCGGTTCCGGGCCAAAGGCGGTGCGGAAGTTCCAGGTCTTGCGCACGAAGCCCTCGGGCGGGGTCCAGTCGCGCACGTGGGAATGCAGCCGGGCCGAGATCGCGCCGAGGATCTCGAAGCCCGCCGCGAGCCCCTCGCTGGCCTCGGGCTCATGGCCTGACATGTAGCTGAAGCCGACCACGTGGCGGGTCTCGGCGCCGTCCTCGAACGAGGCGATATGCGTGCCGTCCTTCACCAGCAGCGGTTCCGGCGTGTCGACCGCGCCGCTCTCGCGCAGTGCGTTGATCCACGACAGCTCGGATTCGATCTCGGCCTTGGTGTGATAGGCCGGGCGATGCACCCGCAGGATGATCGGCGCGTCGCGGGCCGGGTCCTCGGCGATGAAGGTGGCATTCTCCGAGAGCGTCAGCAGGCGCACCTGCGCCGCCGCGCTCAATCCCCATTGGTCAGCAAGCCCCACGACTCCCTGCCGCAGGCGCTCGACGAAGCCCTCGTCATACAATCCAGCCATCTCGTGCCCTTTTTCTTTGCAACTTCCCTTTTTGCTAGGTTGGAAATCTTCGTCTTGCAACATTTTTGCTTGCTCGAACCCACATCGGCCGGAATCACTGATGTCAGATGCCACAAAATCGGCATTTCCCGAACAACGCCGCAAGGCGGACATGACGGGCCGGCGAGACCGGTTCGCGCCAACAGAGAGGATATTCCATGAACCTGACACGCCGTGCCTTCACCGCCGGTCTTGGGGCCGCCGGGGCCTCGTCGCTTCTGCCGCGCGGCGCCCGTGCCGCCCGCGAGAACGAGCTGAACATCCTGTGCTGGGAAGGCTACAACACCGACGACGTGCTCGGCCCGTTCCGCGATCTGAACCCCGGCGCCACCGTGCGCGCCGAAAGCGGCACCTCCGATCCCGACATGATCAACAAGCTGCGCGCGGGCGAGGTCAACGTCTGGGATCTCATCAACCTCAACCAGCCGTGGGCGCGGGGGCAGCTGCTGCCCGAGGGTCTCATCAAGCCGCTCAACAAGGAGCGCTTCCTGCCGTATTTCGAGAAGATGGCGCCGGAGTTCTCGAACCCTGCCTACCCGCTGGCCTTCTCGCCCGAGGACGAGCTGATCGGCATGCCGCAGCGCTACGGGCCGTTCTCCTTCGTGGTGAACACCGACAAGATCAGCCGCGAGATGGCGGAAGACGAGGGCTGGAAGATCTTCCTCGATCCGGCGATGGCGGGGCGTTACGGCGTGCTGACCTACGACAACTGGAACCTCATGCACATGTGCATCACCGGGGACCTGAACCCGTTCGAGAAGCTCGACGAGGCCGGGTTCTCGAAGTTCGAAGAGGTGGCCAAGCAGATCTTCTCGGGCGCCAAGCTGATGACCGACGATCTCGTGGCGATGAACACCGCGCTCATCAACGGCGAGATCGACGCCTATTTCACCGGTGGCACCTATACCGCGTCGCCGGCGCGTCTCGACGGTCTGACCAACGTGCGGGCGATCACGCCGAAGTCCGGCCCGATCAACGGCAAGGGCGGCGTGGTTTGGATCGAGCTCACCTCGGTCGTCAACAACCCGCAGGTCTCGCCGCTGGCCGAGGACTTCCTCGAGTTCGTGCAGAAGCCCGAGATCTGCAAGGCCGTGGGCTTCGCCGAGGGCACCTACAACCCGGTGGCGCAGATGGGCGACCCGGACGTCTTCGCGCAGTGGGACGAGGACGAGCTCGACGCGATCCAGTGGGACAGCCTCGAAGAGGAAATGGCCAACTCGGTCGAGTACGACGTGGTCGCCGACTACGACCGGCTCATGGAAATCTACACCGCCGCGCGCCGCTCGTAAGCGCTCCGTCCCCTGAACCCCGCGCGCGTCACCTTCGCGCGCGGGGTCTCCGGCATTCCCAGAACAAAGAACAAGAGGCACCATGAGCGATATCCCGATCCTGCGGATCAACGCGCTCACCAAGCGGTTCAACGATTTCACTGCGCTGCATGGCATCAACCTGAACGTCCGCGACGGCGAGTTCCTGGCCATCGTCGGCCCCTCGGGCAGCGGCAAGACCACCCTGATCCGCCTGCTGGTGGGGATGGACGAGCCGACCGAGGGCTCGATCTGGTTGCGCGACCGGCGCATCGACGAGGTGCCCGCGAACAAGCGCCCCACCTGCATGGTGTTCCAGTCGCTGGCGCTGTTTCCGCACCGCACCGTGGGGCAGAACATCGAGTTCCCGCTGAAGCTGCGCAAGGTCGCGCCGGCAAAGCGCAAGGCCCGCGCGCTCGAGCTGCTGGAACTGCTGCGCCTGCCGCCGCACTACTACGACAAGCGCATCGACGAATGTTCGGGCGGCGAGCGGCAGCGCGTGGCGCTTGCGCGGGCTCTGGCCTTCGACCCCGAGATCCTGTTCTTCGACGAGCCGCTCTCGGCGCTCGACTACAGGCTGCGCAAGACGCTCGAGAAAGAGCTGAAGGACCTGCACCAGCGCACCGGCAAGACCTTCATCTACATCACCCACAGCCTCGAGGAGGCGATGGTGATGTCCGACCGCATCGCCATCATGAAGGCGGGTCACTTCGAACAGATCGCCGCGCCGACCGACATCTACGCCCGGCCGCGCTCGCGGTTCGTGGCCGAGTTCATGGGCGAGGTGAACCTGTTCGACATGCAGGACGGACAGGTGCCGGGGCTGCGGTTCTCGCCCGAGGCCGCGGGGCTCTACATCGGGCGCACCGGCACGCTGATGGTGCGGCCCGAGAGCGTGACCTTCCTGAAGCCCGGCGAGGGTGCCGACATCGCCTTCGACGGCGTGGTCGAGGCGGAATACCTGCTGGGCAGCCGGGTGCAATACACCGTCCCCCGCGAGGGCGCCGCGCCGGTCACCGTCGAGGTGCTGCGCGAGAACGCCGTGGGCGGGCCGGGCACGCCGGTGACCATGGGCTGCGCGGCCTCGGCCTGCCATCTCATCGCCGAGGAGGAGGTGCCCCATGCAGCGGCGTGACCGCCAGCTCGGCCTGTTCTACGCGATGCCGCTGGGGCTGTTCCTGATCCTCGCCTTCCTCGCGCCGATCCTGCTGGTCGCGGCTTTCTCGACGATGCCGCCGAAGGTCTTCAGCCTCGCCAACATGCCGGATTTCAGCGCCTATTACACCGTCATCACGCAGGGCTACTGGAAGACGGTCGCCTGGTCGCTGGGCATGGCCGCGGCGGCGACGGCGATCCTCTTCGTGGTATGCTGGCCGCTGGCCTACGGCATGGCCAAGGTCTTCGGGCGCTTCTCGCTGGTGCTAACCATCGGAGTGGTGATGACGCTCTTCGTGTCCGAGAACATCCGGCTCTTCGGCTGGGTGCTGACGCTGATGAAGGGCGGTCTGATCGAGGGCTACGTCCGCTCGTGGACCGGCACCGGGTTCGACGGGCTGCTCTACAACGTGCCGATCATCGTCTTCGGCCTGTGCTACGTCTACCTGCCGTTCATGCTGTTCCCGCTGGCGCAGGGCATCGCCATGGTGCCCGACGACGCGCGGCAGGCCGCCTTCGACCTCGGCGCCTCGCGCTGGCAGATCCTGCGCGAGATCGAGCTGCCGCTGGCCATGCCCGGCATCCTCGTGGGTTGCCTGCTGACCTTCGTGCTCGCCGCCGGTGCCATCGCCGAGACCAAGCTGCTGGGCGGGCAGGCGGTGATCGTCATCGCCGAAGAGGTCGAGACGGCCTTTACCTACGGGCAGAACTGGCCGCTGGGGGCCGCGCTCGCGATGGTGCTGATCGTCATCGTCGGCGGCATCGCGATCTGGGGCATCGGCAAGGCCGACCTCGACCGCATGATGGGGAGGCGCTGAGATGAAGACATCCCGTCTGATGGGCTGGGTGCTGGTCGGCTACGGCTGCGCGGTGCTCGCCTTCCTCTACCTGCCGCTGGTGTCGGTGGGGCTCGCGTCGATCTCCAAGGCGCGCTACCTGACCTTCCCGATCCGCCGCTACGCCTACGACTGGTATGGCGAGGCGCTGGCCTCGGACACGGTGCGCGACCTGCTGTTCATCTCGCTCAAGGTGGCGGGCATCGTCACCGTGCTGAGCATGGTGATCGGGTTTCTCGGGGCGCTGGCCTTCGCGCGCTACTCGTGGCGCTTCCGCAAGACCTACCAGAAGCTCATCCTGCTGCCGATCTTCTTCCCGCAGACGGTGCTCGGGCTGGCGCTGCTGATGTGGTTCAACACCGTCGGCATCATCCCGTCGTGGAAGACCGCCGTGGTCGCGCATCTGGTGTGGATCGCGCCGATCGCGACGCTGGTGATCTCGATCCGCGCCTACAGCTTCGACCCGGCGCTGGAAGAGGCCGCCCGCGACATGGGCGCCTCGACCTGGGACACGCTGCGCGAGGTGACCATCCCGCTGCTGATGCCTGGCGTGGTCTCTGCCGGACTTTTCGCCTTCCTGCTGAGCTGGGGCAACTTTCCGCTCTCGCTCTTCACCACGGGGGCAGACAGCACCCTGCCGGAATGGCTCTATGCCAAGATGGTCTCGGGCTACTCGCCGCTGGTGCCAACTGTGGGCATCCTCACGGTATGCACCTCGATCGTGCTGCTGGCGGTGGGGCTGATCGCGGCCACGATCCTCAGGCGCGCCCGCGCGGCGCGCAACGCATAAGACAAAGACCAAGACTGAAAAGACAGAGACAGGGAGTAGACACATGCTCACATCCATTGCCGGCAAGTCGGTGATCGTCACCGGGGGCTCCAAGGGGATCGGCAAGGGCATCGCCCGGGTCTTCGCGCGACAGGGCGCCAAGGTGATGATCGCCGCCCGCGGCGAGGAGGCGGCGAAGCTCGCCGTCGCAGAGATCGAGGCCGAGGGCGGCACCGCCGCCTACCACCTCACCGACGTCTCCGACTGGGACTCGGTGCAGGCGCTGGTCGCGGCGACCGTCGGCACCTTCGGCGGCGTCGACATCATGTGCGCCAACGCCGGGATCTTCCCGCAGGTCAAGATGGTCGACATGTCGCCCGACGACTGGGACACCGTGATGTCCACGAACCTCAAGTCGAGCTTCCTCTGCGTGAAGGCCTGCATCCCGATCTTCGAGGCCGCCGGCAAGGGCCGGGTGATCCTGACCTCGTCGATCACCGGTCCGGTCACCGGCTTCCCGGGCTGGTCGCACTACGGCGCCTCGAAGTCCGGCCAGCTGGGTTTTCTCAAGACCGCCGCGATGGAGCTCGCGCGCTACGGCGTGACGATCAACGCGGTGATGCCGGGCAACATCTACACCGAGGGGCTGCAGGATCTCGGCGAGGACTACCTCAAGACCATGGCCGCCTCGATCCCGCTGAAGCGGCTGGGAGACGTCGAGGATCTGGGCAACGCGGCGCTGTTCTTCGCCAGCGACGAGGCCGGCTACATCACCGGTCAGCAGATCGTGGTGGACGGCGGACAGATCCTGCCGGAAAGTCTCGAGGCGATCGAGGAAATGTAAGCGGCGCGCGCCGGGCCAAGGTCCGGCGCGATGGCTGCCGACGAGGGAGAGCCCGCATGAGCTGGAAGACCGCCTGGCGCTCGTTCTACTACGAGACCGCCGAGGAGCCCGAGGACATCGTGCTGGAGGCGCCGAAGACGGCGCTGCTGGTGATCGACATCCAGAACACCTATCTCGAGTTGCCCGACGACCCGACGGAGGCGGCGCGCTGGGCGCCCTTCTTCGAGCGGATGCACGAGACGGTGATCCCGAACACCGCCGCCCTGCAGAAGTGGGCACGGATGAACGGCATCGAGGTGATCCACGCCCGCATCGCCTGTCTCAAGGAGGACGGGCGCGACCGCTCGCTGAGCCAGAAGAAGCCCGGCTTCAACTACCTGCTGCTGCCCAAGGACCGCGAGGACAGCCAGATCGTCGACGCGGTCGGCCCGGTGGGCGACGAGATCGTGGTGACCAAGACGACGGATTCGGCGCTGACAGGCACCAACCTGCGGATGGTGCTGCACAACATGGGCATCACCGACGTGATCGTGGCGGGGATCTTCACCGACCAGTGCATCTCGTCCTCGGTGCGTTCGCTCGCCGACGAGAGCTTCGGCGTGGTGGTGGTAGAGGACTGCTGCGCGGCGGCGACGCAGGAGCTGCACGAGGCGGAACTGCGGATCATCAACATGATCTATTGCCACGTGGTGAACAGCGCCGAGGTGAAGGGCTTCCTCGCCTGAGCCGCGCCGGGCGGTGGGGGGAAACCCACCCTACGGGCGGCGCGACGTCTTTCGAAGTGTTTCGGAGAGCGGGACGTGGGTGCGGATCAAGGAAGGGCCGCCTGGTGGTGCTCCCGAAGTGGTGGGTTGCAAACCCAACCTACGGACTGTCCTGCTTCGTGCAGGAGGGTCTCGGTGGGCGACATGGGCGCGAGCGAGGCGTGTGCGGAACGCTCCGGCGATGGCGCGGCGGCGGCTTGCAAAGCCCCCTTCGGGCGATGATCCACGTATCGTAGCGTCCGCGTCGGAGCTACTCGCCGCCGATCTTCTTGAGCAGCTTGAGAAGCGTCTCCTTCTCGCGCTCGCGCAGCGGCGCGAGCGTCTCGGCGCTGACCCGGATCGCGGCCTCGACTGCCTCGTCGATGAGCTCGACCCCCGCAGGCGTGAGCGAGACCAGATGCCGCCGCCGGTCGTCGGGGTCGGGCGCGGTGCGCAGCAGGCCGCGCGCGATCAGCCGGTCCACCACGCCCTTGGTCGTCGCCCCGTCCATCGCCACCGATCGGCCCAGCCGGTTCTGCGACATCGGCCCGTCCTCGGCCAGTCGGTGCATCACCGAAAACTGCGTCGGTGTCAGCTTTCCGGGCACCGTTTCGGCGAAGATGTTCGAGTTGCGCTGGTAGGCCTTGCGCAGCAGGAAGCCGATCTGCTCGTCGAGCAGGTAGCCGTGCTCGGCGCTGGTGCGGGCTTTACGGGTCTCATCCAAGGCGGGTCTCCTGTTCGGCGCATTTCCCTAGCGTCATATGGCTGCAAGGGCAACGTCTGACGGTCGGGCGTCGCGGTGGGTGCCGTCGCGCGGGAGGGGGCTCTGCCCCCTGCCTTCGGCTCCCCCCGAGGGTATTTGGAAAGAGAAGAAGGGGTGGGTTTGGAGGCGGGGCGGCCCCGGGTGCGGGGCGCGGGCCCGTGTTTGCGGCAGGGTGGGGCGCGGCTCCGCCTTTCGTTCCTCTTGGGAATTCGGACGAGAAGATTGAGTTCGGCGGGCCGCTGGGGTCTCTCCTGCCGGGGTCTCAGACGGAGAGGTAGGCATCGCGGATCTCGGGGTGGGCCTCGAGCTCGGCGAAGCTGCCGTCGAACTTCTTCTCGCCACCCTCGATGATGATCGCGCGGTCGGCGACGGCGCGGGCGAAGTGGAGGTTCTGTTCGGAGATCATCACCGTGAGACCCTCGGCCTTCAGCTTCAGGATGGTGGCGGCCATCTGCTCGACGATGACCGGGGCGATGCCCTCGGAGGGCTCGTCGAGCAGCAGCAGCGCCGGGTTGCCCATCAGCGTGCGGGCGATGGTCAGCATCTGCTGCTCGCCGCCCGACATGTGCTTGCCGCGGTTGGTGCGTCGCTCGGAGAGATTGGGGAAGATCTCGAAAAGCTGGTCCACGGTCCAGTGCGGGGCGTCCTTGCGCCGGGGCTGGCGGCCGACCTCGAGGTTCTCGAGCACGGTCAGGTCGGTGAAGATGCGCCGCTCTTCGGGGACGTAGCCGATGCCGCACTTGGCGACGCGGAAGGCGGGCTCGCCCACGAGGTCGCGGCCCTGGAAGGTGACCGCGCCCTGCCGCGGCCGCACCAGCTGCATAACCGATTTCATCGTGGTCGACTTGCCGGCACCGTTGCGGCCCAGCAGCGCCACCACCTCGCCGCGGCGCACCTCGAAGGTGAGATCCGACAGGATGTGGGCCTTGCCGTAGTAGCTGTGGATGCCCTCGACGCTAAGCATTCGCGTCCTCCTTGAAGAGCGTTCCGCCGCCCAGGTAGACTTCCTGGACCTGCGGGTTGTTGCGCACTGCCGTGGCGTCGCCGTCGGCGATGAGCTCGCCGCGGTTCAGCACCATGATGTGATGCGCGTGAGCGAAGACCACGTCCATGTCGTGCTCGGTGAACAGCACCGAGACGCCCTGGTCGCGGACGATGTCGGCGGTGAGCTGCATGAGCGCGATCCGGGCCGAGGGCGCCATGCCCGCCGTGGGCTCGTCCATCAGCAGCAGGCGCGGGCGGTGGCAGAGCGCAATCGCGAGCTCCAGCCGCTTGAGGTCGCCGTAGGCGAGGATCGAGCAGGGTCGGTCGGCCTGGTCCTCCATCGAGACGGTGCGCAGGAACTCGAAGGCCTCTTCGCGGTAGAGCTTCCACGCGCGCGGTGCGATCGAGAAGATCTTGCGGTGATGGCTCATGAGCGCCATCTGCACGTTCTCGATCACCGTCATCGACTGGTAGGTGCCGGTGATCTGGAATGTGCGGCCGACCCCCTTGCGCCAGATCTCGCGCGGCTTGCGGCCGGTGATGTTCTCGCCGTCGAGAAACACCTGCCCGGCAGTCGGCCTGAGCTGCCCCATGAGCATGTTGAAACAGGTCGACTTGCCGGCCCCGTTCGGCCCGATCAGCGCCTTCAGCTCGCCCTTGGCGACGCTGAAGCTGACGCCGTTCACGGCGAGAAAGCCGTCGTAGCTTTTCCTGAGGGCCTCGACACGCAGGATCTCGGTCATCGGATCGACTCCTCGTCACTGTTGCGGAGCTTGGCCCAGAGCGTGCGCAGGGTGCCGACGATGCCCTCGGGCATCAGGATCACCACGGCGATGATCACGAGGCCGAGCATCAGCCGCCAGTATTCGAGCCGGGTGAGCCAGTCCTCGACCACGGTCATGAAGGAGGCGCCGACAACGCCGCCGGCCAGCGTCTTGACGCCGCCGAGGAAGACCACGATCAGCGCGTCGAAGCTCTCGGCGATCTCGAGCGAGGTCGGGAAGACCGAGCCCTTGGAGAAGACGAAGAGCCCGCCGGCGAGGCCTGCCATGACGCCGGCGAGGGCGAAGGCCACGTATTGCACGCGCTTGACGTTGATGCCCGTGGCCTCGGCCTGGCGTGGGCTGTCACGGCCGGCGCGCAGGGCGTAGCCGAAGGGCGAATGGATGACGTGGCGCAGGAAGACGATGCCGCCGACGCCGAGCACCAGGGTGAAGTAGTAGAAGGGCGCGGGGGCGTTCAGCCAGTCTGCCGGCCAGATGTTGACGAGCCCGTCGTCGCCCCGGGTCACGTCGCGCCACTGGAAGGCGAGCGACCAGACCAGCTGCGAGAAGGCGAGCGTCAGCATGGCGAAGTAGACGCCGGTGAGCCGGATGCAGAACCAGCCGATCGCCAGCGCCAGCACGCCCGCGGCGAGCGGCGCGAAGAGGAAGGCGATCTCCATCGGCGTGTCGGTGTGGTAGACCAGCAGCGCCGCGGCATAGGCGCCGCCGCCGAAGAAGGCCGCGTGGCCGAAGCTCACCAGCCCGCCCGAGCCGAGGATGAAGTGCAGCGAGGCGGCGAAGAGCGCGAAGACGATCATGTCGACGGTCAGCGTCAGCACGAACTGCTCGGCGAAGAGCGGCAGCGCGGCCAGCACGGCGAGCAGCGCCGCGACCAGCATCCTGCCGGTGGCGCCATAGGGGCGGATCGGGGTCTCGGGGGCGCCGACCTGACCGTGCTCGCCGGCCACCTCCTCGCGGCCCAGAAGGCCGTAGGGGCGGACGATCAGCACCACCGCCATCACCACGTACATCAGCACCAGCGTCGATTGCGGCAGGTAGGTGACGCCGAAGACGTTGAGCACCGAGATCAGCACCGAGGCGATGAAGGCGCCGGGAAGGCTGCCCATGCCGCCGATCACCACGACCACGAAGACCGCGCCGATGATGTTGAAATCCATCAGCAGGTCGGCGCCGCCCTTGGGCAGCTGGATCGCGCCGCCGAGGCCGGCGAGCGCCGAGCCGAGCGCGAAGACACCGGTGAAGAGCCACGCCTGGTTGACGCCGAGGGCGCCGACTATCTCGCGGTCCTGGGTCGCGGCGCGCACGAGGATGCCGAGCCGGGTCCGGGTGATGAGATACCACAGCGCGAAGAGGATCACCGGGGTGATGGCGATGAGCACGATGTCGTATTTCAGCACCGGCTCGCCGAAGATGCGCCAGATGCCGCGCAGGCCGGGGGCGCGGGGGCCGAGGCGGTCCTCGGCGCCCCAGATCATCAGCGCGAGATCCTGGATGACGAGGATCACGCCGAAGGTGGCGACGAGCTGGAACAGCTCGGGGGCGCGGTAGATGGGGCGGAGGACGATCATCTCGACCAGCGCGCCGATCAGGCCGACGGCGAGCCCGGTGAGCAGGATGGCGCCCCAGAAGCCGACATGGCCGGGCAGGATCTCCATCAGCGTGACGCCGATGAAGGCACCGAGCATGTAGAAGCTGCCGTGCGCGAAATTCACGATGCGGGTGACGCCGAAGATCAGCGACAGGCCGGAGGCGACGAGGAACAGGGCCGCCGCATTGGCGAGACCCGTCAGGAACTGGGCGAAGAGGAAGGCCATGGTCCGGGGGACTTTCCTTTGTGCGGCGTGCCGGGGGAGGCAGGGGGCGCTGCCCCCTCTTGGCGCTGGCGCGCCAATTCACCCCCGAGGGTATTTGGAAAGAGAAGAAGGGCCGGGCGCCGCGCGCGGGCGGCACCCGTGCCGTCGCTTACTCGGCGGGGCGCATGGCCGTGACTTCCTCGTCCGAGGGCATGTAGGGCGCCGGGTCCTTGTATTCCCAGTCGACCATCACGCCCTTGCCGTCCTCGAGCGCGGTGGTGCCGACCCAGGCGCCGAGCGTCGACTGGTTGTCGATCTCGCGGTAGGTGAGCGGGCCGATCGGGGTGTCCTCGACGGTGAGGCCCTCGAAGGCCTGGCGCAGCGCGTCGGTGTCGGTGGCGCCGGCGGTCTCGATGGCGGCGGCGATGGACTGGGCGGTCATGTAGCCCACCAGGCTGCCGATCTTGGGGGTCTCGCCGGTGGCGTCCATGTAGGCGTCGACGAAGGTCTTGCCGGGGGTGCCGTCCTCGAAGCCGTACCAGGGGAAGCCGGTGACGAACCAGCCCTCGGGGGCCTCTTCGCCGAGCGGGTCGAGGTATTCCGGCTCGCCGGTGAGCAGGCCGTAGACGTCGCGGCCGTCGAACAAGCCGCGGTCGCCTCCCTGCCGGACGAACTTGGCGAGGTCGGTACCGAAGGTGACGTTGTAGATCGCGTCGGGCTTGGCGCGCTCGATGGCCTGCACCTCGGCCCCGGCGTCGATGTTGAACAGCGCCGGCCATTGCTCGGCGACGAATTCGACCTCGGGCTTCAGCCGCTTGAGGTTCTCCTTGAAGGCGGCCACGGCGTCCTGGCCGTAGGCGTAGTTCGGCGCGATGGTGGCGTAGGTCACCGCGTCGGTCTTGGCGGCCTCCTCGGCCAGCATCGCGGCCTGCACCCAGGTCGAGGCGCGCAGTCGGAAGGTCCAGGGGTTGCCGGAGTGCCAGACGAGGCTGTCGGCCAGCGGCTCGGCGGCGAGGTAGAGGTAGCCCTTCTCGTTGGCGAAGCTCGAAAGCGCCAGGCCGACGTGGCTGAGGATGGAGCCGGTGAACATCACCGCGCCCTCGCGGGTCATCAGTTCCTCGGCGATCTTCACCGCCTCGGCCGGGTCGCCCTGGTCGTCGCGGAAGATGAACTCGAGGTCCTTGCCGAGCACGCCGCCGTCGGCGTTGATCTCGGACAGTGCCAGCTCGATGCCCATCTTGTAGGGCTCGGCGAAGGCCGCCATGCGCTTGTAATGGTTGATCTCGCCGACCTTGATGGTGTCGTCCTGCGCCAGCGCGGCGGCCGGGGCCAGCGCGAGGGCGGCGGCCGTGGCGAGCACGGTGCGTCTCAGCATGTTCATCGCGTTTCACTCTCCTGATGGTGCCGTCTTCCTCTTGCCGGAAAGACTGGCCTGTTGATGTAGCCGCCTTTGCGGCGGCGGTCCGAACCCGGTCTTCCGCCGGTCAATCGTGGTAGACGAAGGCCGGCGACGGATCGGCGGCGAGGTCTTCGGTGCGCTCCAGTTCCAGAAGCTCGTTGATCCGCTTGCGATAGACAAGAGGGCCCTTGTCGATGGCGATGCGGATGGGGCGGCGTTTCTGCGGGCGCAGTTCCTCGGCCTGCACCGCCTCGAGGATCTCCTTGTCCTCGTCGAAGGCCTTGCGGAACATCGTGTCCATGCGTTCGGCCGCCTCGGGGTCGTCGAGGGCGGCATTGCGCACGTGCATCCAGCGGTCGATGGTGTGGGTCTCGGTGACCGGCGTCATGAAGTGCAGCGCGAAGATGCGCACGCCCTGGTTCCGGTCTTCCTCGGCGCATTTCCTCTCGGTCTCGATGGAGCCGAAATCGATCACGGCGGTGCAGGGGGTGTGGAGGTAATAGTAATGCCAGCGGTCGACGTTGCCGGTGAAACCGCCGAAGGCCTTGAAGAAGCCGATGGGCTCGGCGTCGCGGATCCAGCGCCAGGCGACGATGGCCTCGCCGTCGGTCTTCACGTGCACCGGCACGTTCTCGGATGCCGCGTTGCCCAGCGTGGTGGGATGCACGAAACTCACATGTGCGGGGTCGACGAGGTTCTCGGCCACGTTGAGATAGTTCGACTTGAGGTGCAGCGCGTCGCCGTGATGGACCGCCCAGGCCGGGTCGGTGAACTCGGGCATGTCGAAGACCGTCTCGGGGTCGGCCTTCTCGGGGTCGCCCATCCAGATCCAGACGATGCCGTGCTTCTCGACGATGGGGAAGGCCTGGACGTAGGCGGATTTCGGCAGGTTGGTCTGGCCCGGCACCCGCACGCAGGCGCCGGAGCAGTCGAAGGTGAGCCCGTGGTAGCCGCATTGCACCGTGTCGCCGATGCGTTTGCCCTTGGACAGCGGCAGCAGTCGGTGCGGGCAGCGGTCCTCGAGCGCGGCGACGCTGCCGTCGGACTTGCGGAACATCACCACGTTGTCGCCGAGGATGGTGAACCGGCGCAGCGCGTCGTCGATCTCGGTCGACCAGGCGGCGACATACCAGGCGTTTCTTACGAAGGTCGTCATGGTCTTGCTCCCTTGCGGCTGGCTGAGAAGGTCGGTCCTGAGTGGCGCCGCGGCCTCGCACCGAAGGCCGGTCCGGGACGGGCCGGGTGACGCGGCGCCCCGCGATGGTCGCCTTGGGTTCGGTGCATCGGTGTCATCGCAGCCCGTCCTCTCCGACGAACTGGTCATGGGTCAGCCCGCCGACGCGGGGGAGCGGGCGGCCGGTCTGTTGCAGCGCCACGGCGACGACGATCTCGTTCGGGCGGGGCGCGTCGGGCAGGCGCAGGCGCATCCCGTCGAAATGGCTGCGCACGTAGGCGGCATCCTTGTGGCCGAGCGGCACGTCGAGGATCTCGCCGGCGCGGCCGATGGCCTTGGAGGAGGGCACCAGGGCCCGCCCGCCGCCGATCACCGCGCGAAGCGGCGCGCCGAGCTTCGGGTGAAGCAGGGCGGCGGCGTGCTCGAGCTCGCCCGCCTCGCCGACGAGCGCGGCCTTGCCGTAGCCCTCGATCCTGTCCGCGCCGCCTCCGAGCGCGGCCAGCGCCTCTTCGCCCAGGCGCGCGCCCAGCGTCTCGCCGGTCTCGATCAGCTCGGAGAGGTCCTCGGCATAGACCCCGGCGTAGGGGTTCGCGATCACCGCCGCAGCGAGCGCCCGGCGGGCCGGCGGCGTGACCGCCTGGCCCATCTCGAGGCGTGTCTCCTCGACCAGCGTGATGATCCTGCGCAGTTTCACCGGAGCCCGTCCTCGCCCTTGACCTTGTCCTTGGTCAGACCGCCGATGCGGGCGTGGACGCGGCCCGCGGTGGTCATCACCAGCACCAGCACGATCTCGTTCGGGCGCGGCGCGTCGGGCACGCCGACCTCGACCGCGTCGTAATGGGTGCGCACGTAGGACGCGTTGGTGTGGGTCACCGGCACGTCGAGCCTTGTGCCGGCGGCGCCGACCTTCTTGGTCGAGGGCACGATGGCCTTGCTCGCGGCGATGGCGTCGCGCATGGCGTAGCCGCCGGGGACATGCCAGAGCGCGCCGTGCTCGATCTCGCCGTTGACGCCGACGATGGCGCCCTTGCCGTAGCCTTCGACGGCCTCCGCGTCACCGCCGAGGGCGTCGATGCACATCTGCGCCATCTCTGCGCCCAGCGGCTCGAGATCCTTCATGAAGGGCTGGATGTCGTCGGTATAGCCGCCGGCATAGGGGTTCTCGATCACCGCCATGGCGGCGGCGCGCTTCTGCGGCACCTCGGGCGCGGGACCACCCTCGTGAAAGATGGTCTCGACCTGGACCAGCGTCTTGCGAATGCGGACCTCAGGCATGGGCCGTCTCCTTTATCGTTATCGTCTGGCCGAGAGCCACCCGTTCGCCGGCCAGCGCGAGGCAGGCGGCGCGGATCAGCCCGCGGCTCATGTAATCCTGCGCCAGCGCATGGCCGCGCGCCAGTGCCTCTCCTGCCTCGGCGGCGCCGAGCGGCCCGACATGCGTGGTGACCGGGCGGTCGCCGAGGTCGCTGTCGGGCAGGAGCTTGCTGGCCGGAGCGCGACGGATCGCCGGATGGCCCGGCAGGTCGACCGCGTTGGCGATGAGCGTCGCGGCGGCGTCGGCGGTGGCCGCATCCGGCGCCAGCACGGTGACCGCGTCGGCGATGCCCAGCGAATGCGACCGGCCGCGCCAGCCGCTGGTGGCGATGCCGCCAATCCCGTCATCCGGGCCGATCTCGGCGCGTGCGCCGGGGGCGCGGGTCACCGGGTCTTCGCAGACCGCCAGCCGCAGCGGGGCCGCGCCGGTCCAGAGCGCGATGTCGCCGCCGTTGTTGACATGCGCGCGCGCCAGCCCGTGGCCAGGGGCAAGCATCGCGGCAAGGACATGGTCGGCGACGGAGCCTGCAACCGCCGCCATCGGCGTGACGAAGGCGGGGGCGAAGCGATCGGTGGCGCGCTGCATGCGCCGTGCCACCGGGCCGCGCAGGGCAGGGCCGGTGGCCGCGCGCAGGCGCGGCAGTTCCTCGCAGAGCGCGGGCAGCACGGTTTCGAAAGTCTCGTGGGCGCGGCGCAGCGCGGCGCGCATGGCCTCGGCGGGGCCCTCGGCGGTGATCACGAGGTCGATGGGGCCGTGCGTCAGGCGCATCCGGCCGTCCCGCGCCATGCGCCCCATGGGGAGCTCGTGGTAGCTCACTTGCCCGGCTCCCGTCCGACCGGCCAGGGGGCGCCGAGCTTGCGGGTCTCGGCCCGCCGCCCGGACAGCCTGTGGTCGCTCTGCCGGCCGGTCACGCCCTTCAGCGCATCCTCGAGCGGCATGACATAATCCATGTGGCCGCCGAGCGCCTCGTAGTCGGCGCGCGACATGGTGAACTCGATCGGCGCGACGAGGGCAGGCGTGGGAACATAGCCGAAGGCGTTCTTCGGCATCTGCGTCACGTCCGACATGAAGGTGATGCCGCCGCCGGGCCACATCATCACCGGCGCGCCGCCGCAGGTGACGCGGGTAAGGCGCGACTGCACCGAGCGTGTCAGCGACACCGGGTTCTCGGTCACCCCCGAGCGCAGGCTGCCGCCGGCACCGGCCATGAAGAGCACCGAGGCAAGCGACGGTTCGCAGTTTTCCTCGATGCGGCGGACCGAGGGCAGCAGCCGCTCGGGCATCTCCATCCGCACCGGCTCGAGCGCCTCGTCGAGTTCGTAGTAGGCGGCGTGTTCGCCGGTGGTCGAGACCATCAGCAGCGACAGGCCGGGCCAGGCTTCCTTCGGCTTCCAGGGCCCGAGGATCTCGAGCGGGTCGTCCAGGTCGGTGCCGCCCCAGCCGGTACCGGGCTCGGCCACCTGGAAGTAGCGGCCCGGGGTCGAGCGCCGGCCCTTGATCTTGATCCCGGTCGCCGGCCAGCCGATGACCTTGCCGGCCTGGTGCTCGGACATGACGCCGGTGATGTGATCGTCGACCACGACCACCTCGTCGACCAGCCCCTTCCACTGCGCCGCGAACATGCCCACCGTGGCCGAGCCGCAGCCGACGCGCATGCGTTCCTCGCGCTGGCCGTTCACCACCGGCGCCTGACCGGCGGTGATCTCGAGCTCGGCTCCGCTGTCGATGCTGAGCTGCACGGTCTCGTTGTTGCACAGCGCCAGCAGGGCGGCGCAGGTCGCGCGGCCCTCCTTCTTCGATCCGCCGGTCAGGTGGTTCACACCGCCGAGCGACAGCATCTGGCTGCCGTATTCCGAGGTGGTGACGTGGCCGATGATCTCGCCGTCGCTGCGCACCCAGGCGCATTCCGAGCCGAGATGCCGGTCGGTGTCGATCTTCACCTTGGCGCCGCAGTAGGAAAAGATGCCCTCGGTCACCACGGTGATCATGTCGGCATCGGCGGCCTTCGAGGCGACGATGAAGGGTGCGGGCTTGTAGTCGGGATAGGTGGTGCCGGAGCCCACCGCGGTGATGAAGGCCTCGTCTCCGGTCACGATGTCGCCGTCCCACTCGCGGTCGAGAAAGGGCACCACGGTGACGTCCTCGTTGTTCTCGAGGATGGTCAGAGGGTCGAGGCGCACCAGTTCGCCGCCCTCGTTGGCGTAACGGTCGCAGGCGCCCGCGCGGCCTTCGGCGATGTAGCACATCACCGGGCAGGCATCGCAGCGGATCTTCTCCGGCTTCTCGGCAGCACTGCGTTTTACGGGGGGAGTCTCAGCCGTCACGTCGCGGGCTCCTGTCGCTGGCCTGTGGCGTCAATTCGTTTGTATACGAACGCATGGGCGGCGGCGTTCTGTCAAGCGGGCATGTGTCCGGGACGAGGGTCGGCGCGGGGCGTGGTGAGAAATTCAGCATTTGCCACGGACGGGTCCATGCGCATGATATGCCGGATTGACAGACTTCGCGACAGGCTCCTACGCTGAGTCTGTATCGTTTGTATGCGAATGATATGGAATCGCCCAGCGACATGCCCGGAGAGACCCGATGACCCTGCACCGCCCCGAATCGCTCGACGACGCTCTTGCGCTGCTGGGGCGTGGTGGTGCGGTCGCGCTGGGTGGAGGGACGGACCTTTACCCGGGGCTGCGCGACGGGCCGCCGCCCAAGGAGATGGTAGACCTCACGCGGGTCGCGGACCTGAAGGGCATCACCGCGCATGACACCGGCTGGCGCATCGGCGGGGCCGTGACCTGGACCGAGGTGCTGCGCGCCGGGCTGCCGCCGCTCTTCGACGGGCTCAAGGCAGCCGCGCGCGAGGTCGGCTCGGTGCAGATCCAGAACGCGGGCACGGTGGCGGGAAACCTCTGCAACGCCTCGCCGGCGGCAGACGGGGTGCCGGCGCTGCTGGCGCTCGATGCCGAGGTCGAACTGGCCTCGGCCGCCGGCGCCCGCCGGATGCCGTTGGCCGCGTTCATCACCGGACCGCGCCGCACGGAGCTTACGCCCGGCGAGGTGCTGGCCGCCGTTCATATCCCGAAATCAGCCGGTTGCGGAGCGTTCCTGAAGCTCGGAGCGCGGCGCTACCTTGTCATTTCCATCGCGATGGTCTCGGCCGTCGTCACGCTGCGGGACGGCGGGCTCGACCGGGTCCGCATCGCGGTGGGCGCCTGTTCGCCGGTGGCGCGGCGGCTCTCGGGCCTGGAGCAAAGCCTCGCTGGTAAGACCGCCGCGCAAGTATCTGACATCGTGACGCAATACGCGTTCGACGAGCTTGCGCCGATCGACGACGTGCGGGCCGACGCGGGCTACCGCCGCGACGCCGTGCGCACGCTGGTCGCCCGCACCATCGCCGCCGCCATCGAGAAGGAGACCGCGCATGTCGCTTGATGCGCCGCAGGGCCATATCGGCTTCACGCTCAACGGGGCCGAGATCACCGTGCCCGCCGATCCTGCCATGCGCCTCTCCGAGATGCTGCGCGAGACCGCCGGGGCGCGCGACGTCAAGGTCGGCTGCAACGCGGGCGACTGCGGGGCCTGCACGGTGCTGCTCGACGGCGAGCCGGTCTGTGCCTGCATGATGGCCTCGGGCCAGGTGCAGGGCCGCACGGTCGAGACGCAGGCGGGCCTTGTCGCCGACGATCTGCTGGCCGAGCGGCTGGCGCAGAGCTTCCAGCGGCACCAGGCGGCGCAATGCGGCATCTGCACGCCGGGCATGATGGTCTCGGCGGTGGCGCTGCTGCGCTCGGGCGCGAAGCTGACCGAGGAAAGTGTCGCGGATGCGCTCGGTGGGGTGCTCTGCCGCTGCACCGGCTACCGCAAGATCATCGCGGCGGTGCTCGACGCCTCCGACACCGCACCGCTCGCCGAGGGCGGCGTGGGTGCGCCGGTCGCACGGCTCGACGGCTGGCCCAAGGTGGCGGGGACCGAGCGCTTCGGTGACGACGTGGCGCCGGCCGACGCGCTGGTCGTCCGGGTCATCCGCTCGCCGTATCACCGCGCCGGCTTCCGCTTCGGCGATCTCGAAACCTTCATGGAAGAGAACGCCTTGGCGCTGGTTCTTACCGCGATGGACGTGCCGGGCGAGAACCGTTTCGGCGTTATCCCGGGCTTCGAGGACCAGCCGGTCTTTGCCGTGGATGAGGCCCGCTTCAAGGGCGAGGCCGTCGCCGCCGTGGTCGGCACGCCGGAGGCGCTCGACGGCATGGATCCGTTCCCGGTCACATGGGAGGAACGCACCGCCGCGCTGACGCCCGAGGGCGCGGCGGAGGCGGGCGATCTGCACCCCGACCGCGCGGGCAACGTCATGTGCCGTGGCCGGGTGGCGCGTGGCAGCGCCGCCGAGGCGCTGGCGGAGGCGGCGCATGTGGTGTCCGGCGACTTCTCCACCGGCTTCATCGAACACGGCTACATCGAGCCCGAGGCGGCATCGGCCCGCCGCGTCGGCGACCGGATCGAGGTGCAGTGCTGCACGCAGGCGCCCTACATGAACCGCGACGGGCTGGCGACGATCCTCGGTCTGGCGCCCGAGGCGGTGCGGATCCTGCCGACGGCGACCGGCGGCGGCTTCGGCTCGAAGCTCGACCTTACCGCGCAGCCCTACGTGGCGCTCGCGGCGTGGCACCTGAACCGTCCGGTGCGCATCACCTACACGCGGGCGGAGTCGATCGCGAGTTCGACCAAGCGGCACCCTTCCGAGGTGCACATGGAAATCGGGGCCGACGCGGAGGGGCGCATCGTCGGCGCGCGCTTCGACGGGATCTTCAACACCGGGGCCTACGCGAGTTGGGGGCCGACGGTGGCGAACCGCGTGCCGATCCACGCGAGCGGTCCCTACCTGACGCCCAACTACGAGGCCAACAGCGCCGGTATTCACACCAACACCGCGCCGGCGGGGGCCTTTCGCGGCTTCGGCGTGCCGCAATCGGCGGTGGCGCAGGAGCAGCTCTATGACATGCTCGCCGAGGCACTCGGGCTCGACCGGCTGGAGTTCCGCCGCCGCAACTGCCTCACCAACGGGGCGCCGACGGTGACCGGGCAGGTGTTCGAGACCGGCATGGGGATCGACGCCTGTTTCGACGCGCTCGAGCCGCATTGGACCCGGGCGCTGGCCGACTGCGCCGCTTTCAATGCCGAAAGCATGGGAATCCGGCGCGGTGTCGGCATCGCTGCGGGCTGGTATGGCTGTGGCAACACGTCGATCTCGAACCCCTCGACGATCCGCGCGGGCGTCACGCCCGACGGCGAGCTGCGCCTGCACCAGGGCGCGGTGGACATCGGGCAGGGCGCGAACACGGTCATTGCCCAGATCTTCGCCGAGGCGCTCGGCGTGCCGGTGTCGCAGATTACGCTCGTCGGGCCCGATACCGACATCACGCCCGACGCGGGCAAGACCTCGGCCAGCCGCCAGACCTACATCACGGGCAACGCGGCGCGGCTCTGCGGAGAAGCGCTCAGGGCGCAGATCCTCCGGCTGGGCAACGTCTCGGACGCGGCGCGGATCTCCTTCGAGGAGGGTGGTATCGCGCTCAGCGACGCGGGCACCACGGTGCGGGTCGAGCTCGACCCGGGCGAGGGCTACGCGCTGGAAGCGGTCGAGAGCTACGACCCGCCCACCACGCCGCTCGACGAGAACGGGCAGGGCGACCCCTATGCCGTCTTCGGCACGGCGGCGCAGATGTGCGAGCTCGAGGTCGACATGGCGCTCGGCACGGTGAAGCTCCTGCGGATCGTCGCGGCGCATGACGTCGGCCGCGCCATCAACCCGCTGCTGGTCGAGGGCCAGATCGAGGGCGGCGTCGCGCAGGGCATCGGGCTTGCGCTGATGGAGGAATTCCTGCCCGGCCGTACCGAGAACCTGCACGACTATCTCATTCCCACGATCGGCGACGTGCCCGCCATCGAGAGCCTGATCATCGAGAGCGGCGACGCGCATGGGCCCTACGGCGCCAAGGGGCTGGGCGAACATTGCCTGATCCCGACGGCGCCGGCGATCCTCAACGCCATCGCGCATGCCACCGGCGCGCGCATCCACCACCTGCCCGCGACGCCCGACCGGGTGCGTGCGGCGATCCTGTCGACAGGCGCGTGATGCGCGACCTCCAGCCCGCGAAGAGCGAGAGCATGACCGAAAAGACCCTGACCGGCGCCTTCGCCGGCATCGACGTGGGCGGCACCTTCACCGACCTCGTCCATTACGACAGCCGCGCGCGGGCGGTGAAACTGGCCAAGGTGCCGACCACGCTCGACAACCAGGCGACCGGGGTGCTGGCGGCGCTGGATGCCGCCGAGGTGGATGCCGCCGCGCTCGATCTCATCGTGCACGGCACCACGACTACCACCAACGCGGTGCTCGAGCGGCAGCTGTGCCGCACCGGGCTGGTGACGACAATGGGGTTCCGCGACGTGCTCGAGCTCGGCCGTCGGACGCGGCCGCATGCCTACGGGATGACCGGACAGTTCCGCCCGATCATCCCGCGCGACCTCCGGCTCGAGGTGCCCGAGCGCATGCTGGCCGATGGCGGCATCTACACGGCGCTCGATGAAGAGGCGCTGCGCGGCGCACTTGGGCAACTGGTCGACGCCGGTTGCGAGGCGCTGGTGATCCACTTCCTGCATTCCTACGCCAACCCCGGGCACGAGCTCCGCGCCGGCGAGATTGCCCGCGAGCTCTGGCCCAACGGCAATATCACGCTCGGCCACCAGCTGATCTCGGAGAGCCGCGAGTTCGAGCGTGGCGTGACGGCGGCGGTCAACGCCAGCGTGCAGCCGCTGCTGCGCCGTTACGTCGAGCGTCTGGCCGACCGCCTGTCGGAGCGCGGCTACGACCGCGACCTGCTGGTGATGAACGGCAACGGCGGCATGGTCTCGGCCCGCATCGTCGCCGAGGAAGCCGCCAAGACGGTGATGTCGGGCCCGGCCTCGGGGGTGATGGCGGCGGCCTACACCGGGCGGCGGGCGGGCATCCCCGACCTGCTGACCTACGACATGGGCGGCACCTCGACCGACGTGGCGATGATCCGCGGCGCCGACCCCGCGGTGAGCCACGAGATCGAGATCGAATACGCCATGCCGATCCACGTGCCGATGGTCGATGTGCGCACGGTGGGGGCGGGCGGCGGCTCGATCGCGCGGGTCGATGCGGCGGGGCTGCTGCAGGTGGGGCCCGAGAGCGCCGGCTCGACGCCGGGGCCGATCTGCTACGGCAAGGGCGGCGAGCGCCCGACGATCTCGGATGCCAACATGTTGCTGGGGCGGATGAATCCGGATCGGCTCAATACCGGGGCAGGCGGCGTGTCGCTGGAGACCATCGAGGCGGTCTTTGCCGAAAGGCTCGGCGCGCCGCTGGGCCTGAGTGCGACCGAGGCCGCGGCGGCGGTGCTGCGCATCGCCACGGCGAAGATGGCCGACGCGGTGCGGATGGTGTCGATCTCGCTGGGCGAGGACCCGCGCGACTTTGCGCTCTTCGCCTTTGGCGGCGCGGGGCCGCTGCACGCCTGCGCCATCGCCCGGGAGCTCGGCGTGCCGCGCGTGCTGGTGCCCGCGCGGCCAGGGATCACCAATGCGCTCGGCTGCATCGTCGCCGACCTGCGGCACGACTACGTGGCGACGGTGAACCAGCCGCTCGACACCTGCGACATGGACGAGGTGCATGCGCTCTTCGCCCGCCAGATCGAGGAGGGCCGCGCCGCCATCGGACGCGAGCGGGTCGAGATCGCCGAGGAGAAGATCACCCATTCGGTCGAGATGCGCTTCATCGGCCAGACCCACCTCCTGCGCGTGGCGCTGCCCTCGGCGGCGCCGTCGCGCGAGGCACTGCAGGCGCTGTTCGAGGAGGCGTATTTCAGGCGCTTCCAGGTGAAGCTGCCAGAGATCCGCCCGGCGCTGGTCAACGTCAACACCTCGGTGATCGGGCGCCGTCCGGAGATCGACCTCGCGGCGCTGATCGACGGCGCGGGGCGCAAGGCGACGCTTGACGACGCGCGGAGCGGCACGCGGGCGGTGTTCTTCGACGACTGGATCGAGACCCCGGTCTACTGGCGCGATCATCTGCCGGCGGATGCGACGCTGCAGGGGCCGGCCATCGTCGAGCAGATGGATTGCACGCTGGTGCTCGAGCCCGGGGACGTCGCGGAGCAGGACGGCGATGGAAACCTGGTGGTGACCGTCGGGACGTCGTCGTGAGCGGCGCGCCCGGTCGCGCCGCCGGAGCGGGGGTTTCACACCCCCGCACCCCCGTGAGGGTATTTGAAAAGAGAAGAAGGCGGGGGCGCTGTGCGCCGGTCGCCGGTCGTGCAGACGGAGCATCGCGATGAGCCTCGATCCCATCACCCTTACCGTCATCCAGTCCGGGTTGCAGCAGGTCTGCGACGAGATGGACCTGTCGTTCTCGCGGGCGGCCTTTTCGCCGGTGATCGCCGAGGCGAACGACCGCTCGGACGGCATCTACGCGGCCGAGGACGGCAGCCTGATCGCGCAGGGCTCGCAGGGGCTGCCGGTTTTCGTGGGGGTCATGCAGTATTCCACCGCGACGCTGATCGAGATGATCCGCGACGGCCGGGTGGTCGCGCCGAAGCCCGGTGACATCTACATCGTCAACGACCCTTATCTCGGCGGCACGCATCTCATGGACGTGCGCTTCGCGATGCCGGTCTGGCGCAACGGCGAGATCTTCTGCTGGCTGTCCAACACCGGGCACTGGCCGGACACCGGCGGCGCGGTGCCGGGGGGCTTTTCGGCCTCGGCAACGGCGGTGGAGCAGGAGGGGCTCCGGCTGCCGCCGGTGCGGCTGTTCAAGGGCGGCGAGCTGGACCCGGAGATCTATGCGATCATCTGTTCCAACATCCGCGTCGCCGACCAGCGCATCGGCGACGTCAAGGCGCAGGCGGCGGCGCTCTACGTCGGCGAGGCGCGTCTGACGCGGCTGCTCGACCGATACGGCGACGATACCGTGCGGGAGGCCATCGGCGAGCTGCGGCAGCGCGCCGTCGAGCAGATGCGCGCGCAGGTGGCGCAGATCGCGCCCGGCACCTACCGCTCGGTGGCCTACATCGACAGCGACGGCGTGGTGAACGAACCGCTCGAAATCCGGCTGGCGATCACTGCCGACGGCGAGCGGCTGATCTTCGATTTCGAGGGGTCGAGCCCGCCCTGCCAGGGGCCGATGAACTCGGTGCTCGCGACGACGCACAGCTCGGTCTACCTGGCCATGCGGCACATCTTTCCCGACGTGCCGATCAGCGCCGGGGCCTTCGAGCCGCTGACGATCCGGCGACCCGAGGGGACATTCCTGGATGCGCAGTATCCCCGGCCGGTGTCGGGCTGCGCCGCCGAGGTCAGTCAGCGCATCGCCGAAGCGGTGTTTGCGGCGCTGGTGGAGGCGTTGCCGGACAGGGTGACGGCGGCGCCGGCGGGCTCGTCGGGGAATTTCGCGCTTGGCGGCGAGGTGCCGGAGACCGGGCAGAGCTACGTGATGTACCAGATCTCGGGTGGCGGTTACGGCGGCTACGCGGGCGGTGACGGAATCTCGAATGGTTGTTCGACCATCGGGATCTCGAAGGCGCCGCCGGTCGAGATCATGGAGCAGCAGTTCCCGGTGCTCTACCACCGCTACGCCCTGCGCGAGGGCTCGGGCGGGGCGGGCGCGCATCGCGGCGGTTTCGGGCTCGACTACGAGGTCGAGATCCTGAAGGGGCAGGCACGGGCGAGCTTCGTCATGGATCACGGCCGCTTTGGCCCGCAGGGCGTGCTCGGCGGGGGCGACGGGGCGGTGAACGAGGTCGAGGTCACGCGGGGCGGAGACAGCTTCGTGCCGGAGCACCTGTCGAAGGCACAGGACATTTCACTGACCGCCGGAGACCGCGTGCACGTGCGCACGCCGGGCGGCGGCGGTTACGGCGACCCGGCACGGCGCGATCCGGCACTGGTGGCCGAGGACGTGCGGCTGGGTCGTTACAGCGCGGCGGAGGCGCGGGCGCTTTTCGGCTACGAAGGCTGAGGCCCTCGGCGCTGTGAGCTTGCAAAAAAAATGGCGCGAGGGGGTGCCTCGCGCCAGTGGAAGAGGTTCCGGCAGGTCCGGGGATCAGCCCCGCCAGAACACGCGGCGCGCCTCCTTCCAGGCGACGTGCCGTTCAAGTCCGACATCCCGCAGCATGTGATCGTCGAGCTGCGCCAGCGCCAGTCGGGTGCGACGGCGCTCGGACCATTTCGCCAGCACCACCGCGGTGCGCAGCGCGAGCGCCGACATCGGCGGCAGCGGGCGCTGCGCGTCGAGGTAGGCGATAAGCGGGGCATGTGCGGTGTGTGTCATGGGATGTCTCCATTATTGTGCTGATACAATTTCCTTGTGTTCCGTGAATAGTTGATACATTGTGCCAATATGGGCGTCGAGAAAAACATTGTGACCGATACAATATTCGAGTTGTTCCAGAAGCAGGACGACGGCCCGAAGTACCGGGTGCTCTCGGCCGCGCTTCGACAGGGCATCTCGGAGGGCAGGCTGCCGCCGGAGACGCGGCTGCCGCCTGTGCGCGAACTTGCCTGGCGGCTGGAAATGACCCCGGGCACCGTCGCGCGGGCCTACACGCTGCTGACCGACGAGGCACTGCTGGTGGCGGAGGTCGGCCGGGGCACCTTCGTCGCGGGGCAGGGAGAGCCGAGGCCGCCGCTCTACATCACGCTGCAGAAGGACGGTGCCCCCGACGGTGGCGAGATGGTCAGCCTGTTCACCGCGCGGCTACCCGATCTCGGACAGGTGCGACTGATCCAGGAGGGGTTCCAGCGCGTCGCGGCGCGGCCCGACCGTGCGCTGCTCGACTACCCCTCGGCCGCGGCCTTCGCGCCGGCGCGGCAGGCGGTCGTCTCGTGGCTCGGGGGCGTGCCGCTCGGGCCGCTGCACCACGAGGACGTGGTGCTCTCGCACGGGGCGCAGAGCGGGATCTCGCTGGTGATGCAGGCGGTGCTGCGGGGGCGGCGGCCGGTGATCATGGTCGAGGAACTCGCCTATCCGGGCTTCCGGCGGGCGGCGGAACTGCTGCGCGCCGAGATCGTCGCGGTTCCGATGGATGAGGAGGGGATCGTGCCCGAGGCGCTGGCCGAGGTCGCCCGGCGGCACGAGGGGCAACTTCTCTGCACCTCGCCGCAACTGCACAATCCCACCGCCATCGTGACCCCGCCCGAGCGCCGGCGTGCGATCGCGGAGGTGGCGCGGAAGGGCGGCTTCGACATCCTCGAGGACGACAGCACCTTTCTTGGCGATACGCATTCCGGCACCTACCGAGAGATGCTGCCCGATCAGTCGTGGTATGTCTCGTCGATCTCGAAGACGCTGACGCCGGCCCTGCGCATCGGGTTCGCCATCGCGCCGCATCGTCGGCGCACGGCGCTGCGGCGGGTGGCCGAGAACGGCTTCTTCGGGCTGGCCCGACCGCTGGCGGATCTGACCGAGGACCTGCTGACCCGTCCCGAGACCCGCGAGGTCGTCCGGGCGGTGCAGGCGCAGAACGCCGCCTACGTGCGGGCGACGGTGAACGCGCTGGGGGGCTTCGACCTTGGGTGGGACGAGGACTCGCCCTTCGTCTGGCTGCGGCTTCCGGCGGGCTGGCGGGCGGCCTCGTTCTGCATGGCCGCCGAGGCGCAGGGTGTCCAGGTGCGCCCGGCCGAGGACTTCGCGCCGCGCAACGCCTTCGCGCCCCACGCCGTGCGCATCGGCATGAACGGGCTGGTCGCGATGTCCGACTTCGAGGCGGCGCTGGCGCGGCTGCGCGCGCTGCTCGACAATCCGCCGGAGCAGATTCTGGTCTGAAATTGTGGGGTATCTTGATACCATAATTTCAACCGACTGAAATTGCTTGATTAATGTGGGGTCGGCGCGCTTGACTGTGCGTTTTCTGCGCGTATAACCGCGCAATCGGAATTCGGGGTCACGCGTGGCCCCATCACGAACAAGCTCAAGGGCAACCACGATGAAAACCTTCTCTGCGACTCCGGCAGACATCGAGAAGAACTGGGTCGTGATCGACGCCGAAGGCGTCGTTCTCGGTCGGCTCGCCTCGATCGTCGCCATGCGTCTGCGTGGCAAGCACAAGGCCACCTTCACCCCCCACATGGACATGGGCGACCATGTCATCGTCATCAACGCCGACAAGGTGCAGCTGACCGGCAAGAAGCGCGACGAGCACTTCTACTGGCACACCGGTCACCCGGGCGGCATCAAGTCGCGCACCAAGGAGCAGATCCTCGAGGGTGCGCACCCCGAGCGGGTGGTCTTCCAGGCCGTCAAGCGCATGCTCCCGGGCAACCGCCTGGCGCGCAAGCAGCTCACCAACCTGCGCATCTATGCCGGCGCCGAGCATCCGCACGAGGCGCAGTCGCCCGCCGTGCTCGACGTCAAGACGCTGAACAAGAAGAACACCCGGGTGTAATCATGGCCGAACAGATCAATTCTCTGGAAGACCTCGGCACCGCGGCCGGCGTTGACGCCGCCCCCGAAGTCGAGGCAACCCCGCGCGAGCCCGTCCGTGACGAGCTGGGCCGCTCCTACGCCACCGGTCGCCGCAAGGATGCGACCGCCCGCGTGTGGATCAAGCCGGGCTCCGGCAAGGTCACCGTGAACGGCAAGGAGCTCAACACCTACTTCGCACGCCCGGTGCTGCAGATGATCCTGCGCCAGCCGTTCACCGTTGCAGGTGTCGAGGACCAGTTCGACGTCATGGCGACCGTCAAGGGCGGTGGCCTCTCCGGCCAGGCCGGCGCGGTCAAGCACGGCATCAGCCGCGCGCTGCAGCTCTACGATCCCTCGCTGCGTGGCGCCCTGAAGGCCGCAGGCTTCCTGACCCGCGACAGCCGCGTCGTCGAGCGTAAGAAGTTCGGCCGCCGCAAGGCACGCCGCAGCTTCCAGTTCTCGAAGCGCTGATCCTTCGGGATACCGACATTCGGAAAGGGCCGCCCATCGGGGCGGCCCTTTTTCGTTGGCGGGAGCCGTGGCTGTGGGAATCTGCATCGGCACACGCCCGCGACGGACGGCACGAAAAAAGGCCGCGGGAGCTTTCTCCCGCGGCCTTGATCTTCCGGTGCGTCCGGCCGCTGCTTACTGGTTCAGCCGCGAGGTTTCCTCGAAAGCGGCGGTGAAGCCCGACAGCGACATGTCCAGTTCGACCTTCTGGTCCGGCGCCAGGGCCGGCACGATGGTGATCTTCGCGGCGCTGCCGGCCTTGAAGCGCGATACGTCGTCGGCGGTGAAGCCGACGCGGGCGTAGCAACCGACCTGCGTGCAGAAGGAGAAGTCATAGCGCTTCGCCTGGCCACCGTCGACCGCGATGGTGAGCTTCTGGGTCAGCAGCGTCTCGAGCGGCACGACGAAGGTGCCGCCGGCCGCGACCTGGCCGCCGTTGGCAAGCCGGAAGACGCTGACCTCGGCGACGCTGCCGCCGTTCTCGTCCTTGAGAAGCTGGTACATCTGGCAGGGCTCTTCGGCCTCGACGCCCTCGGGCACCTT
Source organism: Salipiger sp. D13 (assembly GCF_003703915.1). Classification (NCBI taxonomy): domain Bacteria; kingdom Pseudomonadati; phylum Pseudomonadota; class Alphaproteobacteria; order Rhodobacterales; family Roseobacteraceae; genus Salipiger; species Salipiger sp. D13. Next base: position 627,682 of record NZ_ML112590.1, on the reverse strand, counting down.
GAGACACTGGAGATCCCAGTCGCCGTGGGTCGCCTTGACGTAGGTCTCGTTCTGGCGGCTGCCCGGCTGCGCCGTGCCGTTGTCCGCCTCGCCCAGCGTGAGGTCGCCGCCGATGCTCGAACCGGCCGCCTGCGCGCTCTCGTCCGTGGTCTCAGCCGTGGTGTCGGCCGTGTCCTGGGCGAACGCCGGCGCTGCGGCGAGCGTCGCCATCAGCGGCAGGGCCCAAAGGGCGGAAAGCGATCTGGTCATGGAAACTCCCCTAAGATCTGATCAAGGTTCGCGGTCGGATTATCACGCCATGCAAGCGCTGTCAGGCCGAAAACCCTGACGTCGCCGTGATGGCGAAAACCGGCGATCAGGGGCCCGAAAATAGAAAAGGGGCCAGATGGCCCCTTTTCATTTTGCTCCCTGCCGGACCGGCCGACTTTGTCATTGGCCGAACGCTACGAAACTCTCATGCAGCGGTCAACAGGCTTTGTCGTGATGCCTCGTCGCGCCCGATGAAAAAGGCCGCACCCAGGAGGGCGCGGCCAGTCTGACAGGGAGGAAGTCTGCCCGAAGCAGGAGAGGACATGTTGCCCCGGGCAAAAAGGATACTGGCATCAAATGGTTAAGAATGTATGCTCGGCTGCGCGCGGTGTTGGAGACGATTGATGGAAAATGGCGTCTTTTTGGGCGGTGGTGGTGAGGCCTACGGGGAAAAGCAATATCTGCTGCTGAATTATGCAAACCGCCACGGTCTCGTGGCCGGTGCGACCGGCACCGGCAAGACGGTCACGCTGCAGATCCTTGCAGAGGGGTTCTCGGCGGCGGGCGTGCCGGTCTTCCTTGCCGACGTGAAGGGCGATCTCGCGGGGCTCGCGCGGCCCGGCTCGGAGACGGCGAAGCTGCACGATGCCTTCATGGGCCGCAACGCCAGCATCGGGTTCGAGGATTTCACCTATGATGCCTTCCCGGCGGTGTTCTGGGATGTCTTCGGCGCGCAGGGCCACCCGGTGCGCACGACCGTCGCCGAGATGGGGCCCCTGCTGCTCGCCCGGCTGTTGGAGCTGACCGAGGCGCAGGAGGGTGTTCTCAACGTGGCCTTCCGCCTGTCGGACGAGCAGGGGTTGCCGCTGCTCGATCTCAAGGATCTGCGCGCGCTGCTGGTCTGGGTCGGGGAGAACGCCCGCACCCTGAGCCTTGAATACGGCAACATCTCGACCGCCTCGGTCGGCGCGATCCAGCGGCGGCTGCTGGTGCTCGAGACCCAGGGCGGCGAGGCGTTCTTCGGCGAGCCGGCGTTGGAGCTTGCCGATCTCATGCGCACCGACGCGCAGGGCCGGGGGCAGGTCAACATCCTTGCCGCCGACCGGCTGATGACGGCGCCACGGCTCTACGCGACCTTCCTGCTCTGGCTTTTGTCGGAGCTCTTCGAGGAACTGCCCGAGGTCGGCGACCCCGATAAGCCGAAGCTGGTGTTCTTCTTCGATGAGGCCCATCTGCTCTTCGACGACGCGCCGAAGGCGCTGGTCGACAAGGTCGAGCAGGTGGCGCGGCTTATCCGGTCCAAGGGGGTGGGCGTGTATTTCATCACCCAGAACCCCGACGACGTGCCCGAGGACGTATTGGGGCAACTCGGCAACCGGATCCAGCACGCACTGCGGGCCTTCACCGCCCGCGACCGCAAGGCGCTGCGACAGGCGGCCGAGACCTACCGGTCGAACCCGGCCTTCGACACCGAAACCGCGATCCGCGAGGTCGGCACGGGCGAGGCGGTGACCTCGATGCTCGAGCGCAAGGGCGTGCCGGGCGTGGTGCAGCGAACGCTGATCCGGCCGCCGTCGTCGCAGCTGGGCCCGATCACCGGGGCGGAGCGCGCAGCGGTCATGGAAAGCTCGCCGCTTGCGGGGAAATACGATACCGCGCTCGACCGGCACTCGGCTTACGAGATCCTTCGGGCGCGGGCGGACAGCGCCGCGAAGGCGCCGGAGCAAGCCGAGCAGGAGGAGGCGCCTGCCCGCGAGTACAGCCGCGCGCGCCGTTACGAGCCGGCCGTCGGAAAGCCCCGCCGCGCGATACGCTACAGCGCGCCGCAAAGCGTCGGCGAGGCGCTGGGGCAGGCGGTTCTCAAGGAGCTGTCGGGCGCCACCGGAAAGCGGCTCGTGCGCGGCATTCTGGGCTCGCTCTTCAAGGCGCGCTGAGGGCCGGAGCCGCGCTCATTCGGCGGCCAGAAGTCCCCGCGCCACGGCGTCGAAGAAGCGGCCCAGCCGGTGCCGGTCGACCGGCTTGCTGAGCAGCTCGATGTCGAGCGCCGCGCAGGCCTCGGCCAGCGCTGGCGAGCGGTCCGCTGAGACGATCGCGCAGGGCAGGCGGCCCATCCGCTGGGTGATCTCTCCGAAGAGCTGCGTCCCCGTCAGGCCGGCGCCGAGCTGGTAGTCGAGCAGCAGCGCGTCCGGCGTGATCTCGAGATCCTGCAGCAGGTCGAGCGCGGTATCGGCGTTCTCGGCCTCGAGCACGCTCACGCCCCAGCTTTCCATCAGCACGGTCATCGCGCGGCGCAGTTGCGGGTCGTTCTCGACCAGCAGCACGATCAGCCCGGCCTGCGCGAGCCCGATGGGCCGCGCGGGCCCGTTCGACACCGGCCGCGCCGGCGCCGCGCCGCCCACCACCGGCAGGCTCACCATGAAACACGACCCGCGCGCCGGTTCGGACCAGAGCCCGAGCGGATGGCCGAGCCGCGCACAGGCGCGCTCGACGATCGCCAGCCCGAGCCCGAGCCCGTCGTTGGTAGAGGCGCGTGTGTCGAGCCGCCGGAATTCCTCGAAGATCGCCGACTGGTCCTCTTCGGCGATGCCGGGGCCGGTGTCCCAGACCTCGACCCGCGCGGTGGCACCCCGCCTGCGCACCCCGACCACGACACGCCCCGATGCGGTGTAGCGGATGGCGTTGGCGACGAGGTTCTGCACCACGCGGCGCAGGTAGGCCGGGTCGGTCTCGACCGTGAGCGCGCTGTCGATGATGCGCAGTTTCAGACCCTTGCGGGCGGCAAGCACCTCCATCTCGTCACGCAGGCGACCGAAGATCTCGCGCAGCGCCACGGGCCGGATGTCGAAACGCAGGCCATCGGATTCCAGCTTCGAGATGTCGAGAAGCGCGTCGATCAGCTGCTCGGCCGAGGTCAGCGCGGACTCGGTCTTGTCGAGCACCGCGCGGTCGTGCGGATCGGTGCTGCGGTCGGCGAGCGACGAGATGAACAGCTTCGCCGCCGACAGCGGTTGCAGCAGGTCGTGGCTTGCCGCCGCCACGAAGCGCGACTTCGAGGCGTTGGCGCGTTCGGCTGCCGACAGGGCATCCTCAAGCTCGAGCGTGCGCTCCATGACGCGCTGCTCGAGCATCTCGTTGACCTCGGCGAGCCGTCGGGCTGCCTCGCGCTCGGCGGTCACGTCGGTGCAGGAGAAAAGGAAGCCGCCGTCGGGCATCCCCCGTCCGAAGACCTGCAGCACCATGGCGGCGTCGCGCGTCAGCTCGAAGTTGATCGGCCCGCGCAGCCCGTCGCGTTCGGCCCAGTCGCGAAACCGTTCGCGCGCCGCCGTATCGCCGAAGCGGAAGGCCTGTTCCACCAGCTCAAGGAGCCCCGAAAACGAGGCCCCGAGATGCAGGCGCCGCGCGGGCAGGTTCAGCAGCGTGCCGATCTTCTCGTTCCAGGCGATGAGCCGGGTGTTCTCGTCGAAGATGCAGACGCCCTGATCGAGATGGTCGAGCGTTGCGCGGATCATCCGCGTCTGCTTGTCCTTGAGCTTCAGCCGTTCCTGCCGTTCGAGCCGGATGATGTCGGTCACGTCGGTCTGCAGCACCACGGTGCCACCGTTGGCGGTGCGGTGTTCCGAGACCTGAAGCCAGCGGTCCTGCCCGTGGCGGACGTTGAACATCACCCGGCGGTCATTGTGCTTGCGCATCCGGTCCTCGGCCCAGGCCTCGGGGGTGACGCTCTCGGGCAGGGACAGGTAGCGCGAGCGGCTGATCCGCTCGACGTACTCCGCGAAGGGCAGTCCGGGGCGCAGATCGCGGGCGGTGTCGCGGAAGTCGCGGCAGAAACGGGTGTTGCACATGACAAGCGTGCTGTCGCCGTCGAAGAGCGCGAAGCCCTCCGAGACGGTCTCGATCGCGTCGGCGAGGTTGCGGCGGGCGGCCTCGGTTTCCTCGTTGGCCTGCGCGAGCTGGGCGTTGGAATCGTGCAGCAGGTTGAGCGTCCGCTCGAGCTCGAGCGTGCGCTCGCGAACCCGTTTTTCAAGAAGCGCCGCGCGTTCGAACTGGGCGTAGGCCTCGCCCGAGTTGTGCGCGCCGTGCTCGACGTTGCGCATCAGTGCCTCGGCGATGCGCAACAGCTTCTCATTCTGCCGCTCGAGGCTGTCGGAGGGATTGACCAGTGACATCAGCTGCCGCCTTCGCCGGACTCGGCGCTCTCGGGTGGGTAGAAGGCGACGCCGGTGAGCGTCTGGTTGACGTGGAGCGCGCCGTATTGCTCGCCGTAGGTGTTGAAGCCGACGACGTTGTGCTTCGACAGGATGTCCGAGATCGCGCGGGTCTGCTGGAACTGGCCCGCCTCGATGCGGCGCAGGAGGCAGTCGCAACCGAGGATCTGCGTGGGCGCCGACTGCGTGGACATGCCCGCCAGCGCCTCGTCGAGATGCTGTGCCATATCGCGATGCTCGGCGAGCGTCAGCACCATGCCCTCGTTGATCGCCGAGAAGAACAGCAGGTTGCCCTGCTCGTCGACCTTCTGGATCGAGCGCACGTGGTGGCTGTCGCCGAGCCGCACGACGACCGGGTGGGCGGCGAAGGTGAAGGTGTCGAGCTGGTTGGGGTCCTTGCCCAGCAGCCGCGCGTATTCGGCGGCGGCGGGTTCAGCGTTGATCTCGTGCACGATACGGCGGTCTGGATCGGCGCGGGTCACGACCATGCGCACCTCGGTTGGCAGCAGGTGGTCGAGGCTGAATACCTTGACCGGGCAGCGGCTGCGTACCAGCGCAAGCAGGGCGGCGTTGTGCCGGATCCGCCCGTTGTGCGCGAGCCAGGTCGAGCCGAAGTCGGTGCCGTCGCCGGTGGAGCCGCCGAACAGTGGCATCGGCCCCATCGCCGAGGCCAGCACCGAGGCGACGTTCTCTTCCTGCAGCGACAACCCGTCGATCATCAGGAAGGCGAATTCCGACCCCTTGTCGGGGGCGTCGATGTTCAGCGTCATCCGGCGCTGGATGATCTGGTCGATCACCTTGCGGTCGTCGAGCGCATCCAGACCGTCGATGGCCATGGCGTCGACCGTGAACAGCTCCGAGGGAAAGGCCACGGCGATGATCTGGCCCTCTTCGTAGCCGTCCCGGCCGATCTCGCCGGCGGTGGTGCAGCCGAAGACATCCGCGCCGCCGAAGGCCTTGATCGCGGCGTGGTTCAGCGCTGCGAAATCGGCTTTCGGCGAGGCGAACAGGCAGACCAGCTCGAACGGCCCGGGGCCGAGCTGCTCCGAGATATCGCTGATCGGGTCCGGGGCGCCGCAGCAGACCTGCGCGACGCGCAGGGCACCGGCCCGTGTCGTCTCCTCCCCTGCGGAGCCTGTGCGTGCTCCGTCCAAAACATCGTCTCCCGTTCGATGGTCCGTCAGGTTAGGGGGCAGCGCCCTCGGTTGGCAAGACCCGTCCGAAGGAGGCCTCCTGCGCGATCAGCACCGCCTGCGTCCGGCTGTGCACGCCGAGTTTGCGCATGATGGCGGTCACATGCGCCTTGACCGTGGTTTCGGCGATCGAGAGGTCATAGGCGATCTGCTTGTTGAGCTTGCCCTCGCAGATCAGCGACAGGATGCGCGCCTGCTGGTTGGTCAGCGTGGCGAGCCGCGCCAGCGCGTCGTCTGGCCCGTCCTCGCCCGGGGCCTGCGGGTCGATGTAGCCGTCGGGCACGAAGGGTTCGCCCCGCGCCACCGCTTCGAGCGCCCGGCGGAACACCGAGCGCTGCGAATGCTTCGGCACGAAGCCGTCCGCCCCGGCCTTGAGCGCGCGCGAGATCATCCGGTTGTCGGCCATCGACGAGGCGATGAGAATCGCCGCACGCGGTGCCGCGTTGCGCAGCCGCACCAGCCCGTCGAGCCCGTTCACGTCGGGCAGGTTGAGGTCGAGGATCACGAGATCGGGCGGCGTGCCCTGCGCGGTGATGTCGAGCGCCTTCTCGAGCGTCCCGGCGGTGCGGATTTCCTCGAAATCCGCGATGGATTGCAGGGTGAGGGTCAACGCGTCACAGAACAGTGGGTGGTCATCGACCACCAGCGCCCGGTTCTGGCTGCCCTCCGACAGGAAATGCGCATGTTCGGTCATGGTCGCTGCTCTTTGCTCCTCCTCCTCGATGACCCAGCATAGACCGGCGCGGCGCCGGCGTAACGTGCCAAAAGGTCGGAGAGCGCGATCAGAACCAGCTTTCGACGGTCCGCGATGCGTTGGAAATGTCCCGGCCGACGCCGTCGATCGTGCCACATGCCGCGAGAAGCACCGCGAGCGCGGCGAGAAGGGTTGCCTGTTTCATGGTGTGTCTGCTCTCTGTTCTGGTCTTGTCGTCTTGTTATCGGTTTCCAGAGCGCCCGGTCTTCCGGGTCACTCCTCTTCCCACCACCACGCGTTCGGCATCCAGTCGATCCAGTCGCCGTAGACCGGCACCTGCTCGGGGTAGTGAAGCTCTTTCACGTGGGCGATGCGCGCCACGTTCCACTGGTAGATCGGGATCACGTAACGCCCCGTGGTCAGCACCCGGTCGAGCGCCCGGGACGCCGCGACGAAGTCCTCGCGGCTCTCGGCGTCGAGCAGCACGTCGATCATCGCGTCCGCCGCGGCGGACTTCATGCCCATCAGGTTGCGCGAGCCCGTCTGGTCGGCCGCCTCGCTGCCCCAGTAGAGCCGCTGCTCGTTGCCCGGAGACAGCGACAGCCCGCGCCGGAAGAAGGTCATGTCGTAGTCGAAGGTATTGACGCGCTCGTTGTATTGCGCCGAGTCGATCACCGTCACCTGCGGCGCGACGCCGAGGCGTTGCAGCGCCTGCACGAAGATGTCGATGATCGACTGCTCCTCGCCCGCGCTCTGGCTCAGCACGATCTCGAACCGCAGCGGCTGGCCGTCGGCGTTCTTCATGACACCGTCCTGCACGGACCACCCGGCCTCCTGCAGCAGTGCCATGGCCTTGCGCAGGTTGCCGCGGTTGCGGGCGCTGCCGTCGCCCTCGGGCAGGGCGTAACCCTCGAGCGCGCCCGGCAGCAGCTCGTCGGCGAAGGGCTCGAGCAGCTCGCGCACGCGGCCCTCGGCGGGACCGGCCTGCATGCCCAGCTCGGAGTTCGAGAAATACGAGGTGATGCGTGGCTGCTTCGAGCCGGTCATCGTCTCGTTGATGTATTCGAAGTTGAACGCGTGCATCATCGCCGCCCGGACCCGCCAGTCGGCGAACACGCCGCGCCGGGTGTTCATCACGAAGCCGGTCATGCCGGTGGGCCGGCCATGGGGGATCTCGGACTTGATGACGTCACCGGCCTCGACCGCCGGGAAATCGTATTGCGTGAGCCACTTCTCGGCGTTGTTCTCGCGGATGGCGTTGAGCGCTCCGGCCTTGAACGCCTCGAACTGCACGGTGCCGTCGCCGAAGAACTCCATCCGGATCTCGTCAAGGTTGGCCTGTCCCTTCATGAAGGGCAGGTCCTTGCCCCAGTAGTCCGGGTTGCGCTTCAGCGAGACATAGCGGCCGGCCTCGAAATCGTCGATGACATAGGGCGCGCTCGATATCGGGATCACGTCGAGCCCGCTCGAGCCGAAATCCCGGCCCTCCCACTGGGCCTTTTTCAGGATCGGGCGCATCCCGATGATCAGCGCCAGCTCGCGGTCGGCGACGTTGAAGGTGAAGCGGACCTTGCGCGGTCCGGTCTGCTCCATCTTCTCGATCTTCGTCCAGGCGCCGCGATAGCGCGGGTGCCCTTCGGTGCCGAGCGTCTCGTAGCTCCACATCACGTCCTCGACGGTGACGGGGCTGCCGTCCGAGAACCTCGCCTCGGGGCGCAGGGTGAATTCCACCCATTCGCGGTTCGGGCCGGTCTCGACCGCCTCCGCCAGCAGGCCGTAGAGGGTGAAGGGCTCGTCCCAGCTGCGGCCCATGAGCGACTCGTAGGCCAGAAAGCGCAGCTGCCACGGCACCGTGCCCTTGAGGATATGCGGGTTGAGGCTGTCGAAGCCGCCGGTCTCGCCCATCACCAGCCGGCCGCCCTCGGGCGCGTCGGGGTTGGTATAGGGAAGATGGTCGAAATCCGGGGGCAGGGCCGGCTCGCCATACATGGCGATGCCGTGCTGCGGCTCTGCCGAGGCGATTCCCGCCCCGAGAATCCCCAGTGCGAAAATCGCCGCACCCAGCGTGCGGCGGCGGAAATTATCAGCCATCATTTGCGAAACAACCCGAGTCTGCCCTTGTTTTCTTGGGGTCCGAGCCTACCGGTGGTTTCACGCCTTTTCAAACTTTTAGCTTGGACTCAGGCGAAGAAACGCGTATAAAGAGGGCACTGCTCGATAGGTTTCTTGCCTGTATGAAACCTGCCTCAATGACTGAACGCCGGCCTTGTGCCGGCGTTTTTTTTGTTCGAACGGTGCCATGAGGCAGGATCGGGGGCGGTGCTTGGCGACCGCCGACGGGGCCTTCTAGCGGGCAAGGCCCCGCTTTGCCAATCCCGAAACCGTGAGCCTTGCCGAAGGAACTGCGCGCGCCAGATCTCCCCTTATATTGCAGGTGCAGCATGCTATGTTGCGCGCACATAAGCGAGGAGATTTCATCATGTCACTCAAGGGCAAGACCGCCATCGTCACCGGGTCGAACTCGGGCATCGGTCTGGGCGTCGCGCGCGAACTGGCGCGGTCGGGAGCCACCGTGGTTCTCAATTCCTTCACCGACAACGACGAGGATCACAAGCTGGCCGAAGACCTCGGCCGCGAGTTCGGCGTCGAGGTCCGCTACATCCAGGCGGACATGTCCAAGGCCGGTGAGTGCCGCGCCCTGATCGAGAAGGCCGGAGCCTGCGACATCCTCGTGAACAACGCGGGCATCCAGCACGTCGCCGCGATCGACGAGTTCCCGGCCGAGAAATGGGACGCGATCATCGCGATCAACATGAACTCGGCGTTCCACTGCACCGCCGCCGCGCTGCCGATGATGCGCAAGGCCGGCTGGGGCCGGGTCATCAACATCGCCTCGGCGCACGGGCTGACCGCGTCGCCCTACAAGTCGGCCTATGTCACCGCCAAGCACGGGGTCGTCGGCATGACCAAGGTCGTCGCGCTCGAGACCGCCAAGGAGCCGATCACCTGCAACGCGATCTGCCCGGGCTACGTCAAGACGCCGCTGGTCGAGGCGCAGATCCCCGACACCGCGCGCGAATACGACATGACCGAGGAAGAGGCGGTCGAGCAGGTGATCCTCGCCCGCCAGCCCTCGAAGGACTTCGTGACGGTAGAGCAGATCGGCGGCACGGCGGTCTTCCTGTGTTCGGACGCGGCCGAGCAGATGACCGGCACCACGCTCAGCGTGGACGGTGGCTGGACCGCGCTTTGAGCGAGGCAAGCGGGGCGGGGCGCGACAAGCTCGAGATGGAGGACATGCAGCTCGATGGCTCGCGCTTCGCCCGTGCGAGCCTCAAGGGGCTCTCCGTGACCGACAGTGATCTGTCCGGGGCGCGGCTCGACGACGTGAACATGGCCGGGGCCGTGATCGAGAACGCGACCCTGGCGGGGGCGACCCTGCGCAACCTGTCGCTCGAAGGCGCGTCGATCAGCAACGCCGACCTTTCGGGGCTGTCGGTCACCGAGGCCAATCTCGAAGGCATGACGATCAATGGCATAGCGGTTACCGACCTGCTGGCCAGATGGGAGGCGGGCTGAGAGGCCCGCCTTTTCTCTGCCCCAGGCGGACCTAGACGGGAGCACGACATGACTCGACGGATCAACCTGGCCCTGCAGGGCGGCGGTGCGCATGGCGCCTTTACCTGGGGCGTTCTCGACCGGCTGCTCGAAGAAGACGACATCGAGATTGCCGGCATCTCCGGCACCTCGGCCGGGGCGCTGAACGGCGCCGCGCTCAAGGCCGGAATGGTGCGCGGCGGGCGCGATGGGGCCCGGGCCTCGCTCGAGTGGCTGTGGCGCGAGGTGGCCGGGCTGCGCGACATCTCGATCCCCGACTGGATGCGGGCCTGGCTGCCCGATCCGGGGATCGTCAGCCGCACGGTGCAGTACTCGCTGCCCTTCGCCACGGGCGAGGCGGTTGGCCGGATGCTGTCGCCTTACGCCTGGGGGCCGCTCTACCAGAACCCGCTCGAGCGGATCATCGAGCGCCTCGACTTCGGCGAGATCTGCGCGCAGGAGGGGCCCGAGTTCTTTGTCTGCGCCACCTCGGTGCGCGACGGCAAGGTGCGGGTGTTCGAGGGCGATCGGCTCTGCCCGCAGGCGATCCTCGCGTCGGCCTGCCTGCCGACCCTGTTCCAGTCGGTCGAGCTCGAGGATCCGGAAACCGGCGAGATCGAGGCCTTCTGGGATGGCGGCTACACCGGCAACCCGGCGCTGTTTCCACTGTTTCGGCATTCGCTGCCCGACGACCTGCTGATCGTCAACATCAATCCGATCGAGCGCCCGACGGTCCCGGTCACCCCGCCGGAAATCCAGAACAGGATCAACGAGATCAGCTTCAATTCCTCGCTTCTGCGCGAGCTGCGCGCCATCGAGTTCGTGCAGCGGCTGATCGAGGCCGGCTCGATCAAGGACGGCGCGATGAAGAAGCTGCGGGTGCACATGGTCTCGGACGACGCGCTGATGACCGAGCTGTCCGTGGCGACCAAGCTGGTTCCGCTGCCGTCGATCATCTCGCAGCTTCGGCAGGCCGGGCGCGCGGCGGCCGACGGATTCCTGGCCGAACATGGCGCGTCGCTCGGGGTGCGCCAGACCGCCGACCTGCGCGCGATGTTCACCTGAGCCTCGCCAGACACCGCACGAAACGCGAAGCGCCTGCCGGAGATGGTCCGGCAGGCGCTTTTTTTCAGGATCGTCCGTTGCCCGGGGAGGGCCGCCCGCGGGGGCGGCCGGCCCGTGCAGGCGATCAGGCCGCGGCGAGGTTGCGCAGCACGTAGTGCAGCACGCCGCCGTGCTCGACGTATTCGCGCTCGATCGCGGTGTCGATCCGGCACTTGAGCTCGATGTCCTTGGTGGAGCCGTCCTCGTAGGTGATGGTGCAGGGCGTCATCTGGCCCGGCTTCACGTCGTCGAGGCCGGTGATGCTCACGCTTTCCTTGCCGGTCAGCTTGAGCGTCTCGCGGGTGTCGTCACCGGTGAACTCGAAGGGGATCACGCCCATGCCGACGAGGTTCGAGCGGTGGATGCGCTCGAAGCTCTCGGCGATCACGGCCTTGACGCCCAGCAGCGCCGTGCCCTTCGCCGCCCAGTCACGCGAGGAACCCGCGCCGTAGAGCTCGCCACCGAAGACCACCAGCGGGGTGCCTTCTTCCTGGTAGGCCATGGCCGCGTCGTAGATCGAGGCCTGCTCGCCCTTCGGATCCAGCGTGTAGCCGCCCTCGACCCCGTCCAGCATCTCGTTCTTGATGCGGATGTTGGCGAAGGTGCCGCGCATCATGACCTCGTGGTTGCCGCGACGGCTGCCGTACGAGTTGAACTCGCGCACGGGAACCTGGTGCTCGCGCAGGTACTGGCCGGCGGGGGTGCTCTCCTTGAAGGAGCCCGCGGGCGAGATGTGGTCGGTGGTGATCATGTCGCCCAGCACCGCGAGAACGCGGGCGTTCTCGATGTTGGTGATGGTGCCCGGGTCCTTCGACATGCCCTGGAAGTAGGGCGGGTTCTGAACGTAGGTCGATGCCGCCGGCCAGCTGTAGGTCTCGGCGTCGGTGGTTTCGACCGCCTGCCACTTCTCGTCGCCCTTGAAGACGTCGGCGTACTTCTCCTGGAAGCTCTCGCGGGTGACGGTCTTCTCGACCAGTTCCGCGATTTCCTGCTGGGTCGGCCAGATGTCCTTGAGGTAGACGTCCTTGCCGTCCGCCGTCTGCGCGATCGGGTCGTTGGCGATGTCGATGTTCATGTCACCGGCCAGCGCGTAGGCGACGACGAGCGGCGGCGACGCGAGGTAGTTGGCACGAACGTCCGGCGAGATGCGGCCTTCGAAGTTGCGGTTGCCCGACAGCACCGAGGTTGCCACCAGATCGTTGTCGTTGATGCACTTGCTGATCTCGTCCGCGAGCGGGCCGGAGTTGCCGATGCAGGTGGTGCAGCCGTAGCCGACGAGGTTGAAGCCCACCGCGTCGAGGTCTTCCTGAAGGCCGGCGGCCTCGAGGTAGGCCGACACGACCTGCGAGCCGGGCGCCAGCGAGGTCTTGACCCAAGGCTTGCGGTTGAGACCCAGCTCGCGCGCCTTGCGGGCCACGAGACCGGCACCGATCATCACGTAGGGGTTCGACGTGTTGGTGCAGGAGGTGATCGACGCGATCACGACCGAGCCGTCGTGCAGCTGGTAGGTGTCGTCGCCGCTCTGCACGAAGCCACGCTTGTGGTGGCCCTGGTCACCGGGGATGTCGGTGGGCTCGGGGGCGCCGCCTTCACCTTCCCAGCGCACTTCGGCGTTGGCCGAGGCGTCCTGGCCGTCGCGGATGCCCTTGATGTACTCGCCGAACGCCGAGGCGGCCTTGTCGAGCGCGATGTAGTCCTGCGGACGCTTGGGGCCCGAGATCGCCGGAACGATGGTGCCCATGTCGAGCGACAGCGTGTCGGTGTAGACCGGGTCGTAGTTCTCGTCGCGCCAGAAGCCGTTTTCCTTGGCGTAGGCCTCGACCAGCGCGATGCGGTCCTTGTCGCGGCCGGTCATCTCGAGGTAGCGCAGCGTCTCGGCGTCGATCGGGAAGAAGCCGCAGGTCGCGCCGTATTCCGGCGCCATGTTGGCGATGGTCGCGCGGTCCGCCAGCGGCAGGTTGTCGAGGCCGTCGCCGTAGAATTCCACGAACTTGCCGACCACGCCCTTGGCGCGCAGCATCTCGACGACCTTGAGCACGAGGTCGGTGCCGGTGGTGCCCTCGACCATCTTGCCGGTCAGCTCGAAGCCCACGACCTCGGGGATCAGCATCGAGATCGGCTGGCCGAGCATCGCGGCCTCGGCCTCGATGCCGCCCACGCCCCAGCCGAGCACGGCCGCGCCGTTGACCATGGTGGTGTGGCTGTCGGTGCCGACGAGCGTATCGGGGTAGGCGACCTCGTCACCGTTCTGGTCGGTGTCGGTCCAGACCGTCTGCGCGAGGTACTCGAGGTTCACCTGGTGGCAGATGCCGGTGCCCGGCGGAACCACGCGGAAGTTGTTGAACGCGCCCTGACCCCACTTGAGGAACTCGTAGCGCTCGATGTTGCGCTCGTACTCGCGGTCAACGTTCATCTGGAAAGCGCGCGGGTTGCCGAATTCGTCGATCATCACCGAGTGGTCGATCACGAGGTCGACCGGGTTCAGCGGGTTGATCTTCTGTGCGTCGCCACCAAGCGCCTTGATGCCGTCGCGCATCGCCGCGAGGTCGACCACGGCGGGCACGCCGGTGAAGTCCTGCATCAGCACGCGGGCCGGGCGGTAGGCCAGTTCGCGGTCGCCCTTGCCGCCGTTCTTGGCCCAGTCCGAGAACGCCTTGATGTCGTCGACCGACACCGTCTTGCCGTCTTCGAAGCGCAGCATGTTTTCCAGCACGACCTTCAGTGCGGCGGGAAGCTTGCCGAATTCACCAAGGCCCGCGGCTTCGGCCGCCGGGATCGAGTAGTAGGCAAAGCTCTTGCCGTTCACCTCGAGCGTCTTGCGCGTTTTCGATGTGTCCTGACCAACAGTGATAGGCATTATCTGGCTCCCTTGCAGAGGCTGGAGAAAAGGGGTCTCTTGGCCGGTTTCTGCCCCAAGGGCCGCGTGCGTGCAAGAGGCAACGGTGCATTTTGTATACTATGGGATACTAAAAACCACCTTGCACCGGTCACCCGCTCTCGCAAAACCTTGATTGGTTATTTCACATGCGCTTCGCTACCCCATTGCACGGGGACAAACAGGGATAAGCTTGCACATGCGCCGACTCACCCACTGGTTCGCGGCGGTCTGCCTCACGATGGCGGGCACGACAGCCCAGGCCCAGGACAACCCGGTCGTTGTAGAACTCTTTACCTCGCAGGGATGTTCCTCCTGCCCGCCGGCCGACAGCGTGCTGGCCGAGCTCGGCACCCATGACGACGTTATCCCGCTGGCGCTGCATGTCGACTACTGGGACTACATCGGCTGGCCCGACAGCTTCGCCGATCCCGCCTTCACCAAGCGGCAGAAGGGCTATGCCCGCGCCTCGGGGCGGCGGTCGATCTACACGCCGCAGATGGTCATCGACGGGCGCTACGACGTGGTCGGCTCGCGCCCGATGAAGGTGGTCGACGCCATCCGCCATGCCGAGAAGAAGCCCGTGGTCGCGCATCTGTCGCTGTCGCGCGCCGACGACGAGCTGCACATCGAGGCGGAGCCGGTCGGACCGTTCTCGGAAGCCACCGTGCATCTCGTGCGCTACACGCCGCAGAAGCGGGTCGAGATCCTCGACGGCGAGAACGCGGGCCAGACCGTGACCTATTCCCATATCGCCCACGGCTGGGAGGTGCTCGGGGTCTGGAACGGCAAGGCGCCGCTCGAGATGCGGGTGCCGATCAGCGGCGACGATCCGGTCGTCGTGATGCTCCAGGAAGACGGTTACGGACCGATATTGGCGGCGGCGCGCTTGCGCTGACGCTTGGCCTGCCGCTTCGGCTTCCAGCGCCGGTGCAGCCAGAACCACTGGCCGGGATCCTCGGCGATCCGTGCTTCAAGCCGCCGCGTCGCCTCGCGCATCATCTCGACAGGGTCGCCATGCGGGATGGGTGCCTCGAACACCGCCTCGAAGCTCACCCCGTCGGGCTGACGCACCCCGAAGAACGGCACGAAAAGCGCGCCGGTCTTGACCGCGATCTCGGCGGTCGAGCTCAGCGTCGGGGCCGGTTGGCCGAGAAAGTCGATGGGCGTGCCGTCGCTGCTGTAGACGTCGAAGAGCAGCACGCCCATGCCGCCTTCGCGGATGTGGCGCAGAAGCCCCATGGTGCCGCGCCGCCCCTGTTCGAAGACCGGGTCCGACAAGCTGTGCATGTTGGCTGCGTAATGGGCGTTGAAGAACGGGTTGGCCATGGGGCGATAGAGCCCGCCGATCCGCCAGCCACGCGCCACCAGGGCCGCGCGCGGCGCCTCGAAGTTGCCGTAGTGGCCGGTCACGAAAAGCACTGGGCGGCCCTCGGCGCGGGCGCGTTCGATCTCGGGCAGTCCGGCACCGCTGACCTTGGCGTCCTTCATCCGGTCAAGCAGCCCCGCGACGTCGTAATTCTCGATCATGGTGCGCCCGGCGTTGTCGCAGGCGGCTTCGGCGATGCGGCGGCGCTCGGCCTCGGGCATGTCGGGCCAGACGTGGGCGAGGTTCTCCATCGCGCGTTGCCGGTAGCCCGCGAGCGGCCCCACCACGCGGCGCAGCAGCCAGCCCATCAGGCGCACCCGCGTCCGGTGCGGCAGCGCGAGCGCCGTCGCAATCAGCCCGCGTGCGACCCGGTCGGTCAGCCAGTCGGACCACCCGCCGCGCGTCTTCGCCTCTTTGCTGCCCAAGGAACACCCTCCGTTCTGCCGGGGCAGAGATAGCCCCGGGGGCAGGCCTGCACAAGGCGGGCGGGGTGTCTGGTCCGGTCTACTCGTCGTCGTCGTCAGGGCTCCTGAGCTCGATCTCGCCGGTCGAGACCAGTTCCCTGATCGCTGTCACCACGGCGTTCATCGCGGTCTCGCCCTTCTTGGTGCCGACGCTCAGCCCGGCGGCATCCTCGCGCAGAGACCCTGCCATCCGCTTCGACATGTTCTCGAGCAGGAATTCGGCTGCGGCGGTGTCGGCCTCGGTACTCGCCGCGGCGATGGCGGTGGTCAGCACGTCGGCGGGGACGTCGCGGGCGATCTTCGGCACGTCCAGCGCCTTGAGCCGGTCGGGGATGTTGGCGAAGGTGAAAATCGCCTTGCGCACCGCCTCGGCAAAGTCGCGGTCGGTTTCTTCGAGGCCTTCGAGCAGTTCGTCGCGCTTGGCGCTGGCGGCGTAGTTCAGGATCGCGCCGACACGCTGGTCGGGCTTCTTCTCGAAGGCCTTGGGCGGATCGGCGTCAAGCTGTGCTGCAAGCGCGAGGCCGATGCGGTCCACCGCTTCCGGGCTGACGCCGGCAGTCATGGATATGGCATAGCTGATGCGGCGGGCGCGATCCCCGGGCAGCCGCGCGAGAACCTTCGCGGCGTTTGCCGTGTCGATCTTCGACATAAGTACCGCGGCGACTTCGGTCGCCTCACCGAGCACGAGCTTTTCCAGCCGCTCTTCGTCGAGCTTGTTGATCCGCTCCCACGGGTCGCCGGTCTGGCGCACCCCGGCCTCCTTGCGCAGGCGTGCGGCGGTGCGGTGACTGATGCGGCCGTCGAGCGCACTGAGCGCGCCGGCCATGTCGCCGGGAAACGACAGCCCGACGGAGTCGAGCTCGTTGGCGAATTCCTCGACCACGCTGTTCAGCGTCTCGCGGTCGATGTAGCGCATCCGGCCAAGCTGCTGCGTCAGCTCGGCCTGCAGATCGTCGGGAAGCGACGACAGCGGCACGTCGGCGCCCTCGTTGATCAGGAACTGCACGATGATCGCGGCCTTGGCCCGCCGGGTCAGCGCGGGGCGCGCGGAGGAAGGGCCGGGCAGGGCGGCCACCGAGGTAAGGTTCGACATTTGAAAACGCTCCGTTCTCGCGTCCCGACAGCTACCGTGCCGAGGTTAACGAAGCCTCTCCGAAGGCTTGCGACGGCGTCGCGCGCACGAAAAAAGGCGACCGTTTCCGATCGCCTTTCGGGGTGTCGCTCCGGTCCTGCCGTGCGTCAGCCCGAGACGGTCTTGCAGGTGCCGGTCGCCGAGTCGTACACCGTGCCATCCGCGCAGGAGACCTTGGCCTCGCTGTGCCAGTCGCAGGCGGCGGAGGCCGTGAAAGGGGCCGCGACGAGGGCGGCGGCGGTCAGTAGCATCTTGATCGTCATCTTGCGTCCTCTTGCTGGAATGACTTCACGGTAGCACAGGTTTACGTCACGGCAAAAAGACTTCGACCGCCGCGCCGGCGAGGGCGGCGTTCAGGCCCGGAATTCGAGCATTTGAGCAAGCGTCACGCAGGGGGTGTCTGTGGATTTGCGGGCGGAGGCCGGCCGCGCTCTCGGTGAAAAGAGATCCGGGCGCCTGCAGGACGCAGGCGCCCGGCGATGTTTCTCAGTCCTCGCCGAAGACGCGCTTGAAGATCGTGTCGACGTGCTTGGTGTGGTAGCCCATGTCGAACTTCTCGTTGATGCCGTCGACGCCGAGCGCTGCCACGACCTCTTCGTCGGCAAGCAGCAGCTCGCGGAAGTCGAGGCGTTCTTCCCACACCTTCAGCGCGTTGCGCTGGACCATGGCATAGGCGTTCTCGCGGCTCACGCCGGCCTGCGTCAGCGCCAGAAGCACCCGCTGCGACATCACGAGGCCGGGGAACTTGTTCATGTTCTCCAGCATGTTCTCGGGGTAGATGATCATCTTGTCGACCACGCCGGCAAGCCGGTTCAGCGCGAAGTCGAGCGTGACCGTCGCATCGGGACCGATGCCGCGCTCGACGGAGCTGTGCGAGATGTCGCGCTCATGCCAGAGGGCGACGTTCTCCATCGCCGGCACGACGGTCATCCGCACGAGGCGCGCGAGGCCGGTGAGGTTCTCGGTCAGCACCGGGTTCTTCTTGTGCGGCATTGCCGAGGAGCCCTTCTGGCCCATCGAGAAGAATTCCGCGCCTTCGAGCACCTCGGTGCGCTGCATGTGGCGGATCTCGATGGCGACGTTCTCGATGCTCGAGGCAATGACGCCGAGGGTCGCGAAGAACATCGCGTGACGGTCGCGCGGGATGACCTGGGTGCTGATCGGCTCGGGGCGCAGGCCCAGCTTCTCGCAGACGTGCTCCTCGACGGCCGGGTCGATGTTGGCGAAGGTGCCGACCGCGCCCGAGATCGCGCCGGTGGCGACTTCCCACTTGGCCTTTTCGAGGCGGTTCTTGTTGCGGTCCATCTCGGCGTAGAAACGCGCGAAGGTGAGGCCCATGGTGGTGGGCTCGGCATGGATGCCGTGGCTGCGGCCGACGCGGACGGTGTCCTTGTGCTCGTAGGCGCGCTTCTTCAGCGCGGCGAGCAGCTTGTCCATGTCGGCCAGCAGGATGTCGGCGGCGCGCACCAGCTGGATGTTGAGGCAGGTGTCGAGCACGTCCGAGGAGGTCATGCCCTGGTGCACGAAGCGCGCCTCGTCCGAGCCGACATGCTCGGCCAGATGGGTGAGGAAGGCGATGACGTCATGCTTGGTGACGGCCTCGATCTCGTCGATGCGGGCGACGTCGAACTCGACATCCTTGGCCTTCCACACGGCATCCGCGTTTTCCTGCGGGATGACGCCCAGCTTCGCCTGCGCGTCGCAGGCATGGGCCTCGATCTCGTACCAGATGCGGAACTTGGTGGCGGGCTCCCAGATCGCGGTCATCTCTGGGCGGGCATAACGGGGGATCATCGGCTGTCCTCGGGTTGGGTGGGCGTCGCGCGCGTCATAGGGCCTGTGGCGCAAGGCGGCAAGGGTGGCGGGGGCTCTGCCCCCGTCCGCGCAGGGCGCGCGGACTCCCCCGAGGGTATTTGGGTAACCGGAGAAGAACAGGACGTTGCACAGGGCAGGACCGCCGGGGGGGCGTGGGGCTGCGAGGCGGTGACGGTGTCCGGCAGGCGGACGGTATACCTTTGCATTCCGGTAACATTCTGAGATTTATCGGAAATCTCTTTGTCTTCGCGGCCGGGAGCGGTAGGTTGCGAGGAATTACGCTGTTTCCAGGGGCCCGCTGCATGTCGCCGATCCAGGATCATCCACTGCGCTACCAGCTTGCCAACGAGTTGCACGCGCGACCCTTTCCGGCGCTGCAGGCGCCTTGTCGGGCGGTCTATCTTGCCATCAAGAAGGCGCAGGATGCCGCCTCGCGCGATCGTTCGGGTGACCTGCAGCACCTGCTCGCGCTGCTCGATCGCTACGGCACGGCGCATCCGCAGCCCGGCGCCACGCATTTCTCGGCCGCGATCGGCCAGCACATGCTCAAGTGGGAGCAGCACACCGAGTTCGTCACCTACACGGTGTTTCTCGACGGGTTGGGAGAGCGGCCCTACGATCCGGCGGATTTCGACGTGTTTCCCGAGGATTGGCTGGCGGACGCCCCCGGGGTCCGGGTGACCTCGGCGATGATCCGGGTCTGCGAGCGCCCCGCCGAGGACGCCGAGGTGAACCGGCTGGTGAACAGCTGGCTGGTGGCCGACAGCATGGCGGTGAGCCGGGTGCTCGACGACGCGATGGTGGTGGCCGGGGACTTCCGCATCGACCAGGGCGGGCACCTGCGGTTCGCGGCCTTTCCCGGCGCCGAGGTGGGCGAGCGGCGCGTCGGCCGGGTCGTTCAGCGGCTGTGCGAGATCGAGACCTACAAGGCGTTGTCGATGCTGGGCTTCACCCGGGCGCGGGCCATCGCGCCGCGGATGACCGAGATCGACGAGGAATTGACCCGGCTGATGACCGCGATGACCCATGGAGACGCGCCGGAGGAGGACACCCTTCAGTCGCTCTTGCGTGTCTCGTCCGAGCTCGAGACACTGTCGGCGCAGACGGCGTTCCGGCTGTCGGCGACCGGAGCCTACGAGGCGCTGGTCACGCAGCGCATCGCGGTGCTGCGCGAGGAACGCTTCCAGGGCCGGCAGACGTTTCGCGAGTTCATGGCGCGGCGCTTCGATCCGGCAATGCGTACGGTCAAGAGCACCGAGCGGCGGCTCGAGTCGATGTCGGCGCGGGCGATGCGCGCGGGCGAGCTCTTGCGCACTCGGGTCGAGGTGAAGCGCTCGGCGCAGAACCAGGACCTGCTGGAGAGCATGGACCATCGCGCCGACCTGCAGTTGCGGCTGCAGCACACGGTCGAGGGGCTGTCGGTCGTGGCGATCAGCTACTACGCGGTGTCGCTGGTGGGCTACCTGCTTTACCCGGTGGCCGGGGCGGTAGGGATCAGCAAGGGCATGCTGACGGCGCTCGCGGTGCTGCCGGTGGTGCTGGCGGTCTGGCTCGGGATCCGGCGCATCCGCCGGTCGGTCGAGAAGGGTGGTGCCGACCATTGAGCAAGCTGGGGCTCAGTAGCGGTAGCCGAGGGCGCCTTCGCGCGTCGGGTCGACTTCCTGCCGCAGGAAGGCGAGGTCGGCGTCGGAGAGGTGCCGCGGCGTTTCGGGGCGGGGCTCGACCGCGGGCAGGAACCGGGCGCCGAGCTGCTTGACCACCGGGCGGTACCCCTGCGGCGGCGGGGGCAGCGACAGCCGGTCCTCGAACTCCGCGAGAAACGCTTGCGGGTCGGCCTGTACCGCTTCGAGCCGGCAGAGGATCACCGAACAGTTCCGGTTGAGAAACCCCAGAATCCCCTCGAGCTTCGTGCGGCGCAGCGCGAAGAGGTTGGGGTAGGTCAGGCCGGTCACGGGGTGCCGGTCGAGCTGCAGCGCCTCTCCCGCCCCGCCGAGCGCCTGCACCTGCGGGAAGTAGCGCGGTCGGTCGGCCACCGTCACCCAGTCGGCGCGGATGAACTCGGAGAACGGCAGGCGCTGCATCTCGGGCGGGCAATGCCACGGTTTGCGGTGCATGGAGCGGGCCCAGTCGCCGGCATGCCGCAGGACGCAGACGATCGCCATGTCGGGCGGGATCGCGGTCATGTGGGGCAGGCCGTGCTTCCATCCGAGATCCTCGGTGGGGCTGAGCGTCGTGTTGCGCCCGATCAGCCGCTTGACGAAATTGGTGCCCGAGCAGCGTTCGCCGAAGACCTGGTAGCGCGTGACCGGATGACCCGTCAGGGCGAACTGCCAGCCCGTTTCGGGGAAATCCTCTGCGATCATGCGGGCCTCGACGTGGTCTGGCGGTCACGATAGGCGTGCGCCGCACGATTGGCGATTCTCTTTTGCGGGGCGGGTGGATAGGCTTGCCGCGAGCAGTGCGAAGGAGGGCAGGGCGGATGCAGTCGGTGGCCGCGGCGGTAACGATGGTGCGCGACGACGCCTTCTTCCTCGAAGCGTGGGTGCGCTACTACGGCGGCCTGTTCGGACGCGAAAACTGCTACGTGGTCAATCACGGGCGTGGCGCCGAGGTGGCGCGCATCGCCGAGGGTTGCAACATCATCGGCCTTCCAGGCGATCCGCATCCGAATTTCGACATGAAGCGCTGGCGGCTGTTGAACGGACTGGTGGCTGGGCTGCGCAGCTACTACCGGCAGGTGATCGTGGGCGACGTGGACGAGCTGGTGGTGCTGGACCCGGCCGAGGGGCGCTCGTTGCTCGACTGGCTTGCCGACCAGCCGCTTCGACGGGTGCTCACGCCGGTCGGGCTTGAGGTGATCCACCGGGTCGACCTCGAAGCGGAGCCCATCGGGGCGCAGATCCTCGGGCCGCGACGGCACGTGAGGCTCGCGCCGCATTACTCGAAGCCCTGCGTGATTTCGCTGGGCACGAAGATCTCTCGAGGCGGGCATTTCACGCAGGCCTCGAAGCTCTTCGCGCCGGATCCGCTTTACCTGTTCCATCTGAAATTCTGCGACTTCGGCCAGTATGTCGAGGCGATGAACCGGCGCAACGCCGTGACCGAGGCCGTGGGCGTGGGGGTGAAGGACGCTGCGATCGGTCGCCATTGGTTCGCCGAGGCCCGAGGCGAAGACAGGGCCGTCTTCGAGGCCTTCGCATCGCTTGAGATGCAGGAGGGGTTCGACCTCGGCTGGGTGCGCCGGCGCATGAAGCGAAGCTGGAAGCCGCGCGGGGATACGGGTTACTGGCAGTTCGACCGGCCCAATATCGACACGCAGTATCATTTGCCGGAGCGCTTCGTCGGGCAGTTCTGAGGCGCAGTCGCGATCAGTAGCTCCCGGGTGTGGTCGCGAGCGACGCCGTTGTCAGCTCTGCGGGCAGAACGGTCGAGACGCTTTCCGAGGCACT
Organism: Salipiger sp. D13; assembly: GCF_003703915.1. Lineage (NCBI taxonomy): Bacteria > Pseudomonadati > Pseudomonadota > Alphaproteobacteria > Rhodobacterales > Roseobacteraceae > Salipiger > Salipiger sp. D13. The sequence goes on along the minus strand of NZ_ML112590.1, from coordinate 605,536 downwards.
CAAGATCATGGCCTGGGCGTTGCCGTCGAGCAGCCCGAACGCGGTCTCGTAGACGCTGGCCGGCGTGTAGAACAGCGCGGCGGCGGCGATTGCGCCGACGAGCAGCCGGCCAGACGGGGTGCCGCGCCGTGCCCTGCGCCGCGCGATCAGGAAGCGCACGAGATGCAGCGCAAGCATGACCGCCGAGACCGCCAGAAGCGCGGCCAGCCCGTAGATCACGTAGTCGTGGTAGCGCTCGGGCAGGTCCCCCTGGCGGAGGCTTATCTCGATATGGTCGCGTTTCCGGGCGACCGAGAACATGAAGTAGGCCCAGATGAAGCCAGCCATCATCATCAGGTAGGGGTGTTGGACCTGTGCGGTGCCATGATTGTTCGCCGGGGTCGCGCCGTTTTGCGCAGACAGACGATGCAGACGCGCGGTGAAGTCATCATGCGTCATCTTGCGGAACGCATATTTTCTCATGGGTCGTGCCCCCGGGCCGTGTATTCATACTCTCGTCACGGTTCCGGCGGCCCCGGGCGCGGCCCTGCGCATGTGGGGATGATCCGTTACCGACCTTTTAAGGGGTAGGGGCAAAAAGTGGCGAATTCGTGCGCAGTTTGCGTCGGGGGCGGTGTTTCACTGTGGCGGATCGCGTGGATTTTCCTGCATTTCGTGGGGTGTTGAACAGCGAAACGCCGCCTCTTTTCCGGGAGGCGGCGTCTGCTGGTCTGTCATTCTCTGCGTCCGAGGCCGGACCCGGCTCAGGCGCTCATCGCGGCGAGGATACGGGCCCAGCTGCGGGTGCCCTTGTGGAGTGAGGCGCGCCCGGAAACCGCTCTGGGGGAGCGGTTTCAGCGCCGAACGGGCGGAGCCCGCGTGAGCTTCCACGGCGGACGGTCAGACCCGGCTCAGGCGCTCATCGCGGCGAGGATGCGGGCCCAGCTGCGGGTGCCCTTGTGGAAGCTCTCGAGGTCATACTTCTCGTTGGGCGAGTGGATCTGGTCGTCGTCCTTGCCCCAGCCCACGAGCATCGCGTCCATGCCGAGGATCTTCTTGAAGTAGCCCGCGATCGGGATCGAGCCGCCGCAGCCGGCATAGGCCGCCGGGTCGGGCCATTCGTCCGACAGCGCCTTGCGCGCGGCCTCGAAGGCGGGATGGGTGGTCTCCATCTGCGAGGCGGGCGAGCAGCTGTGGTCGGTCCAGGTCACCTTGCAGTCCGCCGGCACCTGCGCCTCGAGCCACGCGCGGAAGTTCTTGCGGATCGCCTCGGGGTCCTGCGTGCCAACCAGCCGGAAGCTGATCTTGGCGTGGGCCTCGCTGGGCAGCACGGTCTTGAAGCCCTCGCCGGTGTAGCCCGACCAGATGCCGTTGATCTCGGCGGTGGGGCGCGCCCAGATCATCTCGAGCGGGGTCACGTCCTTTTCGCCCGCCGGGATCGACAGTCCGACGTCGCCGAGGAACGCCTTGTCGTCGAAGCCGAGGCCCTCCCACTGAGCCTTGATCTCGGGGGTGAGCTCCGGCACGCCCTCGTAGAGTTCGGGCACCTGGATGCGGCCGTCGTCGTCGAAGAGCTTGCCGAGGATGCGCGTCAGCACCCGCGCCGGGTTCATCGCGATACCGCCATACATGCCCGAATGCAGGTCCTTGCTCGGGCCGGTGATGGTGACTTCCTCGCCCAGCAGACCGCGCAGCATGGTCATGATCGCCGGTGTCTTCGACTGGAAGAGGCCGGTGTCGCAGATCAGCGCCAGCTCCGAGGTCAGCTCCTCGGCGTTCTCCTTCATGAACGGCACGAGCGACGGCGAGCCGCTCTCTTCCTCGCCCTCGAGGAAGAAGGTGATCTTGCAGGGCAGCGATCCGTGCTCGGCCTTCCAAGCCCGGCAGGCCTCGATGAAGGTCATCAGCTGGCCCTTGTCGTCGGCCGCGCCGCGGCCGCGGATCACCTTGCCCTTGGGGGTCTCCTCGATCGCCGGGTCGAAGGGTTCGCGGTCCCAGAGGTTCAGCGGGTCCACCGGCTGCACGTCGTAGTGGCCGTAGAACAGGATGTGCGGGCCGGGGCCGTCGACGTGGCCCACCACCATCGGGTGGCCGGGGGTGGGGCGCTTCTCGGCGTCGACGCCGATGGATTTCAGATCCTCGACCAGCCAGTCCGCCGCGCGCTCGCACTCTGCCTTGTAGGCCGGGTCGGTCGAGATCGAGGGGATGCGCAGCAGCTCGATCAGACGGTCGGTGGCGGCGGGAAGGTCGGTGTCGATGCGGGAAAGGACGGCGTCGAGTGACATCGCGGGCTCCTGAATGCGGTCAATTTGGCGCGAGCCTAGCACCGCACCCGGCACTGTCCAGAGCGGGACACAGCTAGAGCGTCACGACCGCGAGACCGGCCAGCACCAGCCCCGCGCCAAGCGCCTGCCGCAGGCTCAGCCCCTCGCCGATCATCGTGGCATAGAGCATCACGAGCACCGTCTCGGCGACGAGGATGGCGATGTAGACGACCGAGAGGTCGGCCTTGCGCATGAGCAGCGCCTCGGCCAGGAAGGCGAGCAGGAAACCCAGTGTTCCCAGAACGATACCCACGTCAGGGTGGCCTTGCGAAACCAGCTTGATGCCCGCAGTGGCGACGGCGTAGCCGAACGCGGTGCCGAGGATGAGAAACGTCGAGGGCAGGGACAGGGCAAATGCGGACGTCATGGAAAATCCTCGAAAAGAAGCCGGGATGTATCGAAATGCAAATATCCGGACCATCGCGAAATGCGTGCCATGGGCGGGCAGGGGCCGCCGGGTGACGATGTGCCGATCGGCGACAAAAGGCGAGTAAGGGAAACCCGACCCGACTTGTCATCCGAAAGTCTTGATGCAAATCAAGGCTGCGACACTTAGCATCGTTCTAAACCGTGGACAGAAAGATGTGTGAGCGGTATCCATTCACGAACGTGAATGCGGAAAAGCCGCAGAGAGACCGCGCAGCCTCGGACAACGACGCGGCCAGACCAAGGAAGGAGATACCGGTGGATTACACCGCGAAGCTCGACGACGCCCTGAACCGCCTGCACGACGAAGGCCGCTATCGGACCTTCATCGACATCGAGCGCAAGAAGGGCCAGTTTCCGCATGCGACCTGGCGCAAGGACGATGGCTCGGAACAGCCGATCACCGTCTGGTGCGGCAACGACTACCTCGGGATGGGGCAGAACCCGGCGGTGCTCGAGGCCATGCACGAGGCCATCGACGCCACGGGCGCCGGCTCGGGCGGAACGCGCAACATCTCGGGCACCACGGTCTACCACAAGCGCCTCGAGGCCGAGCTCGCCGACCTTCACGGCAAGGAATCGGCGCTGGTCTTCTCGTCGGCCTACATCGCAAACGACGCGACGCTCTCGACGCTGCCGAAGCTGTTCCCCGGTCTCATCATCTACTCCGACGAGTTGAACCATGCCTCGATGATCGAGGGCATCAAGCGCAACGGCGGCGCCAAGCGGATCTTCCGGCACAACGACGTCGCGCATCTGCGCGAGCTTCTGGCCGCCGACGATCCGCGTGCGCCCAAGCTCATCGCCTTTGAATCGGTCTACTCGATGGACGGCGACTTCGGCCCGATCGAGGAGATCTGCGACCTTGCCGACGAGTTCGGCGCGCTGACCTATCTCGACGAGGTGCATGCGGTCGGCATGTATGGCCCGCGCGGCGGCGGCGTGGCCGAGCGCGACCGGCTGGCGCATCGCATCGACATCATCAACGGCACGCTGGGCAAGGCCTTCGGCGTCTTCGGCGGCTACATCGCGGCCACCGCCAAGATGTGCGACGCGATCCGTTCCTATGCGCCGGGCTTCATCTTCACCACCTCGATCCCACCGGCCATCGCCGCGGGTGCGGCGGCCTCGATCGCGCATCTCAAGCGGGACCAGGAGCTGCGTGACAGGCACCAGACCCAGGCGAAGATCCTCAAGACCCGGCTGAAGGGCATGGGCCTTCCGATCATCGACCACGGCAGCCACATCGTGCCGGTCATCGTCGGTGACCCGGTCCATACAAAGAAGCTGTCGGACATGCTGCTCGACGGCTACGGGATCTACGTGCAGCCGATCAACTTCCCGACGGTGCCGCGCGGGACCGAGCGTCTGCGCTTCACGCCGTCGCCGGTCCACGGGCCCGAAGAGATGGACAAGCTGGTGCGCGCACTCGATGCGCTCTGGTCGCATTGCGCACTCAACCGCCAGGAACTGAGCGCCTGACGCGCCGCGTCGCGGCGTCTCCCGAGTTCGTGAAAGGCCCCCCGGAAAGCCTGTCCGGGGGCCTTTCTGCACCAAGTGCGAAGGGTTCGCGGCGGCTCTGAAGGCACCGCCGAGGCCGCCCGTGATGGGTGAATCCGCGTTTTCTTTGAAACGTTTCCGTCCGGCGCGGCGTTGGACGAGAGTTTAATCGTCCCGTCGCGGTTCTGCGCAGAACCACGCTCATGCCCCGTGGAATGCCTGTAAAAGCAGTTGTTCTGTGCTAACGTTGTATCAATAAAACACGTGACGCGAATCGCGAATGCGTGAGTGGGCAGGAACTTGGGACAGCGGTAACTGGATTGGACGCATGATCGGGCGGAAATCCTCTCGTAAGCCGGAAGATGTCAGCGACGAAGGCCCGCGCGGCTTCGACGACTTCGCGTTGCGCCTTGGCGACGTGATGCGTGGCGAGCGCGCCACGATGGGCAAATCTCTTCTGGACGTGCAGCGCGAACTGCGCATCAAGGCGAGTTATATCGCCGCCATCGAGAACAGCGACCCCTCGGCCTTCGACACGCCCGGTTTCATCGCCGGCTACGTGCGGTCCTATGCCCGCTATCTCGGGATGGACCCCGACGAATGCTACCAGCTCTTCTGCCATGAAAGCGGCTTCTCGGTCGCGCACGGGATGTCCGACAAGGCGTCCTCGGTCCGCAAGATCGAGCCCGGCGAAACACCGCGTCCGGTGGCCCGCGATCCTTTCGAGGAGCCGCGCATGCCTTTCGCGCCGGCGGGCGAGTCCTTCCTGTCGCGGGTCGAGCCCGGTGCCATCGGATCGGTGCTCGTGCTGATCGCGCTCATCGGCGGCATCGGTTACGGTGGCTGGTCGGTGCTGCGCGAAGTGCAGCGCGTACAACTCGCCCCCGTCGACCAGACCCCGGTGGTTCTCAGCGAACTCGATCCGCTCGACGGCGCCACTGCTGTGCCGCAGGACGAAGATGACGAGGTGGCGAAGGCTGCAAGCGCCGATGGGATGGGGGCGTTCTCGCCGCCGGGCGCCGACGCGATGGATCGCCTCTACCGGCCGCAGGCGCTTGATGTGCCGGTGTTGGTTGCCCGTGATGCGCCGATCTCCTCGCTCGATCCGTCGACCGTCGGGGCCTTTGCACAGCGCGGGATGACCGCGCCGTCGGCCGTCGCCGCGCCCGACGGTTCCGAGCGCCAGTTCGCGCAGGTCGTGCCCCAGCCTCCGCGCCAGACCGTGCCCGCATCGGCCACCGGTAGCGACGTTACCCTCGTGGCGGTACGGCCCGCATGGGTGCGCGTGCGCAGCGGCAGTGGCGAAGTGCTCTATGAGCGCGTGATGAATGCCGGCGATACCTGGAACGTGCCGGACAACGTCGTCGAGCCGCAGCTCAATGTAGGCGAGTCCGGTGCCATCTATTTCGCGATGAACGGTCAGACCTATGGTCCGGTCGGTCCTGCCGGCACCGTGACCCGTGACCTGACGCTCGAGCCCGAGTTGCTCAATGCCGCCTACGAGCCCGCCGATCCGCAGCGCGACGGCGATCTTGAGCGCATCCTCGGAGACCTCACGCAGTTCGCCGACGCGGGCGGCACCGAGGCCACGCCCGGGCGTCCCAAGGTGCTCGAGGACAGCGCCCCCGGCGTGATGATGATCGCCGTGCGCCCGGCTTGGGTGCGGGTGCGCGCCGCCGACGGGTCGGTGATCTACGAGGCGACGATGAGCGAGGGTGACACCTTCCAGTTGCCGGCGACCGAAGAGCCCGCGACGCTGCGCGTGGGCGAGTCGGGCGCGATCTACTTCGCCGTCAACGGTCAGACCTATGGGCCGGCCGGGCAGGCCGGCGCGGTGACGAAGAACCTCGCGATGTCGGTCGACAACCTCACGACGACCTACCAGGTGGCCGACGCCTCGCGCGATGCCGCGCTGGAGCGGGTCGTTGCCGAGCTCAACGCGGCGCCCACCCTGACAGATTGATCGAGCGCTCCGGCACGCCTGTGCCGGAAGCGTGAGCAGGCACGGCTGACTGTTTTCGGCAATCGCCCTTTTGTCGGGGCGGCAAGATCGCTAGATTGCGCGGGAAGTCAGCAACGCTCTCTGGAGGGGCTTTCCCGCATGAGCCACAACCCAATCCGTCCCTGGCGCAACATCGAGCGCCGCAAGTCGCGCCGGATCATGGTGGGCGACGTGCCCGTGGGCGGTGACGCACCGATCAGCGTCCAGACCATGACCAACACCATCACGACCGACGTCAAGGCGACGGTGGAGCAGGTCCAGCGCGCCGCCGAGGCGGGGGCGGACATCGTGCGTGTCTCGGTGCCCGATGAAGACAGTTCGCGGGCGCTCAAGGAAATCGTGCGCGAGAGCCCGGTGCCGATCGTCGCGGACATTCACTTCCACTACAAGCGCGGGATCGAGGCCGCCGAGGCCGGCGCCGCCTGCCTGCGCATCAACCCCGGCAACATCGGCAGCGAGGAGCGCGTGCGCGAGGTCATCGCCGCCGCCCGCGATCACGGCTGCTCGATGCGGATCGGCGTCAACGGTGGCTCGCTCGAGAAGCACCTGCTGGAGAAATACGGCGAGCCGTGTCCCGAGGCGATGGTCGAGTCCGCGCTCGATCATATCCGAATTCTCGAGGACAACGATTTCCACGAGTTCAAGATCTCGGTGAAGGCGTCCGACGTCTTCCTGTCGTCGGCGGCCTACATGGGTCTAGCCGAGGCCACCGACAAGCCGCTCCATCTCGGTATCACCGAGGCCGGCGGTCTGACCTCGGGCACCATCAAGAGCGCCATCGGCCTCGGCCAGCTTCTCTGGATGGGCATCGGCGACACGCTGCGCGTCTCGCTCTCGGCCGACCCGGTCGAAGAGGTCAAGGTCGGCTACGAGATCCTCAAGTCGCTCGGCCTGCGCCACCGCGGCGTGAACATCATCTCGTGTCCGTCCTGCGCGCGGCAGGGCTTCGACGTCATCAAGACGGTCGAGAAGCTCGAGGAACGGCTTGAGCACATCAAGACGCCGATGAGCCTGTCGATCATCGGCTGCGTGGTGAACGGCCCGGGCGAGGCGCTGATGACCGACGTTGGCTTCACCGGCGGCGGCGCCGGGCGCGGCATGGTCTATCTCGCGGGCAAGAAGTCGCATTCGATGTCCAACGAGCAGATGATCGACCATATCGTCGAGGAGGTCGAGAAGAAGGCCGCCGAGATCGAAGCGCAGCCCAAGACGCCGGAAGCGGCGGAGTAGGACATGACGGCGGTGGGGGGCGGGAGCAAAGCGATGCGCGCCGACCATCCCGCCGCCACGCTTGTCGATTACGACCAGCTCAAACTGCTCGAGAACCCCTTTGCGCGCGGCTACCATTTCCGGTTCGCCGCGCTCGGCCTGTGCTGCGCGCTCTACTGGCACATCTATGACCGGCCGGCGCTGTTCATCTGGTTTCCCGTCTTCCTTGCCGGGCTCGGGCTGCATTGCCTGGCCCTGCGCAGGCTGCCCGACGGATTCGCGCCGAGCGTTTCTCTGAGATCGATCATCGCGACGCAGATCCTGAACGGTCTGTTGCTGGCGTTTCCCGGCCTCTACCTGTGGGTCATCTGGGACGGCTCCGGGCCGGATCGGATCCTGTCGCTGCTCCTGTTCGCCGCCGCCGGGTTCCAGTCGCTGTCGATGCGGGCCGCGCAGCCGAGCCTGCTGCGCGTCGATCTCGGCGTGGCCTGCGTCACCATCGCGGGGCGCGTCGGCTGGCTCTGGTGGCAGGCCCCGGCGACACCCGACACGCTGTTGATGAGCATCGCGCTCCTGGCCGCGCTGGCCTGCCTGCTGCGCGCGGGCACCGGGGTCCGCAGGGGCGTGGCGCGGGTGCATCGTCATGCCGGCCAGCATCACGCGGACGAGCGCGAGCGGGCCATCCTGCAGTTCACCGGCGGGGTGGCGCATGACTTCAACAACATGCTGACGGCGGTGCTGGGCAACATGGAGCTTGCCCGGCTCAGCCCTGCGCCCGACGATCGCTCGGCGCTGATGGACGAGGCCGAGCGCGCGGCGCTTCGGGGCGCGGAACTGACGAGCCGTCTGCTGGCGCTGGCCCGGCGTGACCACCTTGCCCCGCGCGCGGAGGCGCCCGAGGCGCTGCTTGGCCCGGTGCCGGAGATGGCCGAAATGGTGCTCGGCGCGGGCCAGAGCCTGCGGGTGACGGTCGAGCCGGATCTGCCCGAAGTCCACGTTGACGCGGCAAAGCTGAGGACGGCGCTGCTGGAGCTGATCTCCAACGCACGGGACGCGCTGCCGGACAGCGGCGGGGAAATCGTGCTCGCCGCGCAGCGCAGCGCCGCCGACCCGGAAAAGGCGATCCGGTTCAGCGTCACCGATCGCGGCAAGGGCATTGCCAAGACGATCCAGGGCAGCATCTTTGAGCCCTATTTCACCACGAAGCCGCGCGGGCAGGGGTCCGGGCTGGGCCTGCCGATGGTGCGTGGTTTCGTCGAGCAGTCTTCTGGCAGAATGGGGGTGTCGTCGCGCCCCGGCGAGCTGACCGTGGTCTGGCTCGATCTGCCGGTGGTGACAGAGAACGCCGCGCAGCGCAGCCCGAAGGCCGGGCGCATTGCCGGCTTATAGCGCATCATAAGAGAAGGGGCGGCCCCGCGTGCCTTTCCGGGGGCCGCCGCCTGTCGGTCAGCTCTCCGAGCGGATCTCTTCGACCACGTCGCGCATGTTCTCGAGCGGCACGTAGCCGCGCAGCATCTGGTCTCCGAAGACGAAGCTCGGGGTGCCGTTGATCTGCATCCGCTGTGCCAGCGCGCGGGTTTCCTGGATGCGCTGGGTGATCTCCTCGTCGGACATCCGCGCGATGATGGCATCCGCATCGAGCCCAAGCGTGCCCGCGAGCTTGCGCAGCACCGGCTCCGAGGGCTCGCCCTCCAGCGTCATCAGCGCGTCGTGGATCGACTTGTAGGCCTCGGGGCCGGCCTCGAGCATGGTGGCGATCGCGAAGCGCGACGAGGTCACCGAGGCCTCGCCGAGGATCGGGAACTCTTTCAGGATGAAACGGATGTTGCCGTCGCTCTCGAGCAGTTCCTCGACCTCGGGGAAGGCGCGGCGGCAGTAGCCGCAGCGGTAATCCGAGAACTCGACGATGGTCACGTCGCCGTCGGGGTTGCCGCCGACGTAAGAGTAGCCGTCACGAAACAGCGCGTCGGCGTTGTCGGCCACGAGTTGCTCGTCGTTGGCGGCCTGCTGCTGGGCCTGCTTCGCCTCGAGCTGGCTGACGGCTTCCATGATGACCTCGGGGTTTTCCATCAGGTAGGCGCGGACCTGCGCGCCGAAGGCCTCGGTCTGCTCGGGCGTCATCTCCGAGAAGTCGATGTCCTGCGCCTGTGCGATGGGGGCCGCGGCGAGCATCCCGGCGGTCAGCGTCAGGGTGGTGGCGGTGCGGGTCAGTCGGGTGAGCATCGGGTCTCCGTTTCCTGTGATGTGTCGGGGCAGTCGCGATCATTCGGCGCCTGCGCGTGTCTCTGTCTCTTGTCTCAGCGGTCCTTCGACGCGCGTTCCGCCGCTTCTAGCACGTCCTGCGCCCGGCGCCACGGGGCGGATCCGCGCGGCAGCAGCCCGGCCGCACGTTTCGCGTGGATGCCCGCGTCCTTCAGCCGGCCCTGCAGGGCGTAGCGCTGTGCCGTCGCCTCAGAGGCCATGCCAGCGTTGCCGGTCTTGGCGTAGGCCACGGCCAGATCGCGCAGCACCCGGCCATCGCGCCAGTCGCGGCCCCGGGCGTCTTCGAGGGTCTTCAGCGCGGCGCCGTATTGCCCGGCGGCAAGCTGCGCGCGGCCGAGCCCGCCAAGGATCTGCGCGTTGCGCGGGGCAAGCCTGCGGGCCTGATCGTAGACCTGTATCGCCGGGCCGGCCTGCCGGGATTCCAGCAGGATCTCGCCCTTTAGGTCGCGCAGGAACGGATCCTGCGGGCGCATCGCGATGGCCCCGTCGATGGCGGCGAGCGCGCGGCGCAGGTCCGACTGGCGGTGCCGCGCGACGGCCTCGGACATCAGCGCGATGTCGCGCGAGGGGCTGCGATCGAGCCGCCGCAGCGTCCAGTTCGGCGCGCGCAGGAAGGCCGAGAGCTTGGCGCGCGCGCGGGCGAACCAGTAGGCGGCGGTGGGATCGGTGCCGGACGCGGCGCCCCTGGCACCCGCCACCAGCCCCGCCATCGCGCGCTGGCGGTCCCGGGTCAGCGGGTGGCTGCGCATGTAGGGATCCTGCCGTCCGGCCGACAGTGCCTCTTGCCCACGGAACAGCTCGAGCACTTCGAGCGCGCCGTGGGGGTCGATACCGGCGCGCGTCAGTGTCCGGATCGAGGTAATGTCGGCCGAGCTTTCCTCGGCCCGCGTGTGGCTCAGGAAGTTGCGCATCACCGCGTCCTGCGAGCCGATGAGCACGCCGGCGGCGGCATCGCCGCTGCCGGTCGCGGCGGCAGTGGCGGCGGCAAGGGCCATGCCGAGCGCGGCGGCGGTGCGCGCGCTGCGCATGTTGCCGAGGCGGCGCGCGATGTGGCCGTTGGTCATGTGCGCGGCCTCGTGGGCGATCACCGCCTGCAGCGCCTCGGGGCTGTCGAGCTTCATCACCAGCCCGGCGTTCACGTAGATCGCCTGCGTGTCGACGATGAAGGCGTTGAGCGACATGTCGTCGACCACCATCATCCGCACCTGCGAGGGGCTGAGGCCCGCCGCGCGCAGCACCGGGGCGGCCAGCGCGTCGAGCGCATGTTCGATGTCGGCGTCGCGCAGCAGCGTCACCGCCCGCGCCGGCGCCGCCGACACGAAAAACAGCGCTGCCAGCAAAAGTCCGGCCAGCAGCCGGACACGATCCACCGCGAACATTGACCCTCCCCGATATCGCCCTTAAGCGAATAGCCAAGCCACCATGGGAGAGCGGAATGCGAAACTCAAGCAGGGGGGCGGTCGATCCCTTCATTGTGATGGACGTGATGGAGGCGGCCCGCGTCGCCGAGGAAGCCGGACGTCACATCATCCACCTCGAGGTCGGCCAGCCGTCCTCGGCGGCGCCGGAACACGCGCGCGCCGTGCTGGCGGAGACCATGAAGAACGACCCGCTGGGCTACACCGTGGCGCTCGGCATTCCGGCCCTGCGCGCCCGCATCGCGCAGCTTTACGGCGAATGGTACGACATCGACCTCGATCCGAACCGGGTGGTGGTGACGCCGGGCTCTTCAGGTGGCTTCGTGCTGGCATTCACCGCCTTCTTCGACGCGGGCGACCGTCTGGTCACGGGCCGTCCGGGATACCCCTCCTATCGGCAGATCATGAAGGCGCTCGACATTGCGCCGGTCGAGATCCCGGCGGCACCCGAGAACGGCTACCAGCTGGTGCCCGACGACCTGAAGGGGCTCGACTACCAGGGGCTGATGATGGCCTCGCCGGCCAACCCCACCGGCACGATGCTGACCCGCGACGAGCTGGGCGCGATGATCGACACCTGCCAGGGCGACGGCGCGACGTTCCTCTCCGACGAGATCTACCACGGCATCGAATACGAGCGCCGCGCGGTCTCGGCGCTCGAGATTTCCGACGACGTCTGCGTCATCAACTCGTTCTCCAAGTATTTTTCGATGACAGGCTGGCGGATCGGCTGGCTGGTGGTGCCCGAGGGGCAGGTGCGGCAGGTCGAGCGTCTGGCGCAGAACCTCTTCATCTGCCCGTCGCACGCGGCGCAGGTGGCGGCGCTCGCGGCGATGGACGCGACCGAGGAGCTCAACGCGAACCTCGCGGTCTACGCGAAGAACCGGCAGATCCTGCTCGACGGTCTGCCCGGCGCGGGTTTCGACCGCATCGCGCCGCCCGACGGCGCCTTCTACGTCTACGCGGACGTGAGCCACATCACCGGCGACAGCCGGGCCTTCGCCGCCGAGATCCTCGACAAGGCGGGCGTGGCGGTCACGCCGGGGCTCGATTTCGACCCCGACCGCGGGCACGGCACGCTGCGGTTTTCCTATGCCGCCAGCACCGCCGACATTGAGGAAGGGCTGGTGCGGCTCAAGCGCTTCATGCAGGCGCGGGGCTGACCGGGCGCTGTATTCCGGGCAAAGATCGTCGGCGCCGCGCCCGATAGGCGAATCCGCGCGCCGCGTGCTAGGGTCGCGGAAAAACGGACACGTGGCAGGCGGATGAGCAGGATTCTTCTACTTCTGGCGGCGATCTGCGCCGCCTCCTGGGCCGCGGCGCAGGATCTTGGCGGCCGCGCGCTTTTCGAGTCGGGCCGGCTCGAGGACGACGGCTGGGGCGACGGCACCGAGCTGTCGCTCACGCTCAGCCAGGGCGTGCCGTGGCGGGCCTTTACCCTGACCGACCCGGCGCGGCTGATCGTCGATTTCCGCGAGGTCGACTGGACCGGCGCCGATCCCGAGGCGATGGATCGCTCGGACAGCGTGACCGAGTTGCGCGTCGGCGGGTTCCGCTCGGGCTGGTCCCGGCTGGTGGCGGTGCTGGGTCAACCCATGGTGATCGAGCAGGCCGGCATGCGCGTCGCCGACGGATCGGGCCGCGCCGAACTGGCGCTGCGCCTCGTGCCGGCGAGCGCCGGGGAGATGGCCGCCGCCTCCGGCACGCCGCGCGATCCGCGCTGGGATCTGCCCGTGCCCGACGCCACTGTCGCCGCCCCCATGCGCCGCGCGGAAGGCGCCCCGTTACGCATTGTCCTCGACCCGGGCCACGGCGGCATCGACCCCGGCGCCGAGCGCGACGGACAGAGTGAGGCCGCCCTGATGCTCGCCTTCGCGCGCGAGCTGCGCGACGTGCTGCGCCGCGCCGGCTACGAGGTGGTGCTGACCCGCGACGACGACGTCTTCGTCTCGCTCGAGGGGCGCGTGGCGCTGGCGCATGACGCGCGGGCCGATCTCTTCGTGTCTCTGCACGCCGACGCCATCGAGGAGGGGATCGCGCATGGTGCCACGGTCTACACGCTGTCCGACGACGCCTCGGACGCGGCTTCGGCGGCGCTTGCCGAGCGGCACGACCGCGATGACCTTCTCTCGGGGCTGGACCTGTCGGGCTCCGACGACCGTGTGGCCGACGTTCTGCTCGACCTTGCGCGGCTCGACAACACGCCGCGCGGCGTGGCGCTGGCGCGGCACCTCGTGGACGGCATCCGCAACGCGGTGGGCACGGTGCACAAGCGCCCGCTGCGGCGTGCCGGTTTCTCGGTGCTCAAGGCCGCCGACATTCCCTCTGTCCTGGTCGAGGTCGGCTTCCTCTCGACGGCGGCCGATCTCGACAACCTGCAGGACCCGATCTGGCGGGCCGGCATGGCGGCCGGCATCCGCGACGGTATCACTGACTGGGCGCTCGAGGACGCGGCGTTGGCGCGGCTGCGCCGTCAGTGATCCTGTCAATGATCCTGGATGGGCGGGGCGGCGAAATCGCGCGTCGTCACGTGCGCGTGTGTTTTGACCCGCTCCCCGGCAGGGTATAAGGGGAACGACAATCTAAAGGGGCAGCCTTGGTGACTCGGTTCATTCTATCCTTCTTCGGCGGAATCTTCAGCGTGATCACGCTGGGGATCATGATGATGGCGCTGTCGATCGGCGCCGTGTTCTGGATTTACGGCCAGGACCTGCCGAGCCACGAGAGCCTCGCGCAGTATACCCCGCCGACGATCAGCCGGATCTACTCGACCGAGGGCCGGGTCATCGACGAGTTCGCGCAGGAACGCCGCCTGTTCACGCCCGCCGACCAGATTCCCGACCTGGTCAAGCGGGCGTTCATCTCGGCCGAGGACAAGAACTTCTACCAGCACCAGGGCTATGACGTGCGCGGCATCGCCGCCGCCGCCGTCGACGCGGTGAAATCGCGCGGCCGTGACGTGCGTGGTGCCTCGACGATCACCCAGCAGGTGATGAAGAACTTCCTGCTCTCGGGCGACCGCCGTGCCGAGCGCAAGATCAAGGAGATCATCCTTGCCTCGCGCCTCGAGAAGTCGCTGTCGAAGGAGAAGATCCTCGAGCTCTACCTGAACGAGATCTTCCTCGGGCAGAACTCCTACGGCGTCACCGCCGCGGCGCAGGTCTACTTCAACAAGTCGCTCTCGGAGCTTGCCCCGCACGAAGCGGCCTTCCTCGCCTCGATGCCCAAGGCTCCGTCGGACTTCCACCCGGTCCGCAACAAGGACCGGCTCCTCGCGCGCCGCAACTACGTGCTGCGCGAGATGAAGGAGAACGGCTACATCACGCCGCAGGAATACGAGACCGAGGTGGCGCTGCCGCTGAAGTCCGTGCAGAACGGCGACTTCGAGCCCTACCAGCGCTCGCTGCCGCCGCGCGACTACTTCACCGACGAGATCCGCCGCCAGCTCACCGAGGATTTCGGCGAGGGCGAATTCTTCTCGGGCGGCCTGTCGGTGCGTGCGACGCTCGACCCGGAAATGCAGGTCGAGGGCGCCGAGAGCCTGCGGATCGCGCTCGAGCAATACGACCGGGGTCTCGGCCGCTGGCATGGCACCGGCAAGACCATCCCCGAGGACAGGCTCGGCAGCGAGGAAGCGTGGCGCGAGGCGCTCGCCAGCACCAGCGTGGCGCGCGACGTCGACCTCGAGAGCGAATGGCGCCCGGCCGTGGTGCTCGAAGTGGGCGACCAGTCCATGCGGCTCGGGATCGAGGGCGTACCCTTGGACGATCCGCGCGGCAATGCGGTCCCGCGCGATGACATCTCGTGGATGCGCGGCAGCTTCCGCGACAACTTCGAGCGCGGCGACGTGGTGCATGTGCGCGAGATGATCACCGATAGCGACGGCAGCTTCATCCGCTGGACGCTGCGGCAGGTGCCGAAGGTGCAGGGCGCCTTCATGGCGATGGACGTGAACACCGGTCGCGTGATCGCGATGCAGGGCGGCTTCTCCTACCAGGACTCGGTCTTCAACCGCGCGACGCAGGCGCAGCGGCAACCCGGCTCGTCGTTCAAGCCCTTCGTCTACGCCTCGGCGCTGGATTCGGGCTACGCGCCCTCGACCATCGTCATTGACGCGCCGATCGAGATCGACACGCCACAGGGGGTCTGGCGGCCCAAGAACTCGTCGAACACCTACTACGGCCCGACGCCGCTGCGCACCGGGATCGAGCAGTCGCGGAACCTTATGACCATCCGTCTCGCGCAGGAAGTCGGGATGGAGACCGTGGGCCGCTACGCCGAGAAGTTCGGGGTCTACGACCACATGGGCCGGGTTCTGGCCAACGCACTCGGTGCCGACGAGACGACCCTCTACAAGATGATCTCGGCCTACGCGATGTTCGCCAATGGCGGCGAGCGGGTCGAGCCGACGCTCGTCGACCGGGTGCAGGACCGCTACGGCCGGACGATCTACAACCACGAGAGTGCCCGAGGCAACGAGCGGGTCTGCGTCGATTGCGCCGACCCGAACCTTCCGCCGGGGCTGGGGCCGCGGATCGTCAACAACCGCGAGCGGATCATGGACGGGGTGACGGCCTACCAGCTGACCTCGATGATGCAGGGCGTCGTCCAGCGCGGCACCGCCTCGGGGGTCGTCGACCTGCCGGTGCCGACCGCCGGCAAGACCGGCACCACCAACGATGCCAAGGACGTGTGGTTCATCGGCTTCACCTCGAACATCGTGGCCGGCTGCTACATCGGCTACGACACGCCCCGTCCGCTCGGCCGCGGCGCCTACGGGGCCTCGATGTGCGGTCCGGTGTTCCAGCGCTTCATGACCAAGGCGGTGAAGAAATACGGCGGCGGCAAGTTCAAGGTGCCGGAGGCCTGCGAGTTCATCAATATCGACCGCTTTACCGGCGCCCGTGTCGGCGACGGCGCGTCGGGGCCGAACGTGGTGTCCGAGTGTTTCCGTCGCGGCGAGGAGCCGCTGTTCGGTCTCGAGCTCGACGGTGGCTGGGCGATGAGCGGCAACTTCGACGTGATCCAGCCCGACGGCAGCACCCGTGCGCGGCAGGTGACCACCTCGACCGGCAAGAAGGCCGTGGTCGGCCCCAAGGCGAGCTTCGGCACGCTGAGCTCGGGCGGTCTCTACTGAGAACGGACGACCTGGGCCGGGGCTGGGCGTAAGTCCGCTCCGCTCCGCCGGGTCCGGCTGCGGACGTGACGGGCGGCAGGGGGCTCTGCCCCCTCTGCGGCGTTGCCGCATTCACCCCCGAGGGTATTTGCGGAACCGGAGAAGGGCCGGGGCGGGTTTACGCCGCCGCGGCGCTTGAAGGGGCGGCGGCGCTGGTTTATGTCCCGCTGACCACCGAGACATCCTGATGAGAGCCCAAGCCATGCGCGCCGAGACCCAGAGAACCGTCGAAAAGATCGAGAAGTCGCTCGACCTGCTGGCCCAGCGGCTGGACGTGGAGACGGCGCAGCACCGGCTCGAGGAGTTCAATGCCCGCGTCGAGGATCCGAACCTCTGGGACGATCCGCAGGCGGCGCAGAAGCTCATGCGCGACCGGCAGATGCTGGTTGACGCCATCGAGACCTACGAGTCGATCAAGCAGGAGCTGTCGGACCAGGTCGAACTGATCGAGCTGGGCGAGATTGAGGACGATGCCGAGGTCGTCGAGGATGCCGAGGCGGCGCTGGCGGCGTTGTCGGAGAAGTCGGGTCAGAAGGAGCTCGAGGCGCTGCTCGACGGCGAAGCGGACGGCAACGACACTTTCCTCGAGATCAACGCGGGTGCCGGCGGCACCGAGGCCTGCGACTGGGCCGCGATGCTGCAGCGGATGTATGTCCGCTGGGCGGAGAAGCGCGGCTACGAGGTCGAGCTGCAGTCGGAGGAACCGGGCGCCGAGGCGGGGATCAAGTCCTGCGCCTACAAGATCTCGGGGCCGAACGCCTATGGCTGGCTGAAATCGGAGAGCGGCGTGCACCGGCTGGTGCGGATCTCGCCCTTCGGCAAGGGCACGCGCGAGACCTCCTTCGCCTCAGTCTGGGTCTACCCGGTGGTCGACGACAACATCGAGATCGAGGTGAACCCCGCCGACATCCGCGTCGACACCTACCGCTCGTCCGGCGCCGGCGGCCAGCACGTGAACACCACCGACTCGGCGGTGCGGATCACCCACGCGCCCACCGGCATCGTGGTCACGAGCTCGGAGAAGTCGCAGCACCAGAACCGCGACATCGCCATGAAGGCGCTGAAATCGCGGCTCTACCAGATGGAACTGGAGAAGCGGCACGCCGAGATCAACGCCCAGCACGAGGCCAAGGGCGACGCCGGCTGGGGCAACCAGATCCGGTCCTACGTGCTGCAGCCCTACCAGATGGTGAAGGACCTGCGCACCAGCCACGAGACCAGCGACACGCAGGGCGTGCTCGACGGCAACCTTGATCCGTTCATGGCGGCGACACTGGCGCAGCAGGCGACCGGCAAGTCGCGCGCCGACGCCAACGCCGACTGATCCCGGACGTTTTCGCCGGTCGTTCGGCGATACCCCGATTGAATGCGGCCCGCGGTGACATCCTCACCGCGGGCCGTTTCGCGTCGTGGTGCAAAACGGTTGCGTGGCGACGGGGCTTTCGGGTTATTCTCGGTGCGGGAGACAGGGTCTGACCTGAGGGAGGGACGGGATGACCGATACGCCACAGCCCGGGGTGCCGACGTTCGCGCGGGTGTCCTTCGCGACGCTGGCCGAGGCGCTGAAACGCGGATTCGCCGACATGAGGCGCGCGCCCGGTTTCGCGCTGGTCTTCGCCGGGGTCTACGTGCTTGCCGGGCTGGCCATGGCCGGGGTCACCTGGATCACCGGACAGAGCTACTGGCTGGTCTTCGCGGCGATCGGCTTCCCGCTGCTCGGGCCGTTCGCGGCGGTCGGCTTCTACGATGTCAGCCGCCGGCTGGAGCGTGGTCTGCCGCTGGACTGGATGCAGATCTTCAGCGTGATCTTTCGCCAGTCGAAGCGCCAGCTGCCGTCGATCTGCGCGGTGATCGTGATCGTCTTCCTGTTCTGGTTCTTCCTTGCGCACATGATCTTTGCCCTGTTCATGGGGCTGTCGGTGATGACCAACGTATCATCGAGCTACGCCGTGTTCCTGACGCCGAACGGGCTGGGGATGCTGGGCTTCGGCACGGTGGTGGGGGCGGGGTTCGCGGCGCTGCTCTACATGATCACGGTGCTTGCGCTGCCGCTGCTGCTGGACCGGGAGATCGATTTCGTGACCGCGATGATCACCTCGTTCCAGTATGTCCTGGCCAACCCGGTGGTCATGTTCACATGGGGGGTCTTCATCGCCGGGGTGACGCTGCTCGCGATGCTGCCGGCGTTCCTCGGGCTGTTCGTCGTGCTGCCGCTGCTCGGACACGCGACATGGCATCTCTACGACCTGCTGCGCGGCGAGGAGACGGCGCAGGGGCACGTGACCGGCGTGCCGGCCACCTGACGGGGGCCGCGTCCCGGGTCTCAGACGAAAGGCTCGCCGATGCGGAGCTGGCGGCGATGGAAGGGGACAAGATCGTCGGCGGCGACGTAGCCTGCGGAGCGCGCGGCGCGCAGGACCTGCCGTGTGTCATGCCCGAGATACTCGTAGACCAGCCGCGCGGCGCGACGGCCGGTGGGGTTTTCCTGCGTGGTCCGCACGACGTATCCGACCCAGTAGTGCTTGGCGAGGGCCGGCATCCGCGACAGGTAGTTGAAAGAGGTCGTGACCGCGTCGCGGCGGCTGACGAGCATGGCGATGCCCTCGGCCTGTGGCAGCACCATGCCCCGGAACTCGCGGGTCTGCGGATCGGTCGGCATGTTGTGCAGGGCCAGCGCCTCCTTGGGTTCGAAGCCGCGCAGGAAGGTGAAGCCGTCCTCGCGCCGGATGTGCACGAGGCCGACCACGAAACGCTCGCTGTCGGTGAAGGCCGCGCGGGAGAAGTGGTAGAAGCCCGAGGGGAAGGTTTCCTCGCTCAGGTCGGACATGCCGGCACCGACGAAGTCGGTGATGAACGGATGGTTCAGCAGCCCTGCCTTCGGTTTGCTCAATTGGGCAACCGGTTCGAGCAGGATACGGGCATCTACACCGAAAAAGCTGCAGATGCGGTCGAGTACATCTGGACGCGGGAAGCTTTCACCGGCGAGATACCGGTTAAATTGTGTCCGGTTTATTCCGAGATCGCGGCAGAGCGCCGATATGGACGCCGCGGACTGTGACATCTCACGAAGATTCGCACCAAAGATCCCGCGTAGCTCGGCGGGGTTCGGCTGCGATGCCGACCGACTATCATTTCGCGTCATATCGCAGTCCATTTGTGCGAATTCGAAGTGAAATCAGCTGAGTAAGCGACAGCCGCACGTTGAAATACTCCGAGGTTGATGCCGGTTGGCGTCAGGTGTGACGCTTAATAGCACCATGTCTTACCCGATATGGCACAAATTGCAAGCCTGCGACACGTTTCGTTGGATGTGCTGACGCGGGTAAATGGGGGACGCTGTCTTCGAGAGAGTGAAGGGCTTCAATTATGACGGAAAAGATGTGCGGCGTCGTTCTTTGGGCCGACCAGTCTGATCAGAAAGCGGTGATCTGGTGTGAGGACCACGGAGACCTTGCCTATTATCACGACAAGGACGCCAGTTCGCACGACGGGGTCGCCCTGGATGCGGGTGACCTGATCCAGTTCGAGCTTCTTCAGGAGCATGACCTGCGGCTCGTGCGCAATCCGACGCGGCTGGTGCAGCGTCAGTTCGTGGGGCTGGCGCATGACCTGCGCAGCAGCGCGGACCATGATCAGGGGGCCGTGAATTTCCCGCCGGCGCGGCCGTCGCATGTCTCGGGACGGCGCGGCTCGAACGTGGTGCCTTTTCCCAATCGCAACATGCGCCTGGATACGCTGAAGGTCAGCTGCTGAGCCGGCCCGACCTTCGGAAAGGAGGCGGGCGCATTGGAGCGCCCGCATCGATAAGATGTTTCAGGTGTTGCCGCGCGACAGTGCCGCGACGCCGGTCCGCGCCACCTGCACCAGCCCGAGGGGGCGCATGAGGTCGGCGAAGGCGTCGATCTTCTCGGGCGACCCGGTCAGCTGGAAGATGAAGCTCTCCAGCGTCGAATCCACAACATTGGCGCGGAAGATATCGGCGAGGCGCAGCGCCTCGACCCGCTTCTCGCCCTGTCCGTTCACCTTCATCAGCGCCAGCTCACGCTCGACCGAGCTGCCCTCGGCCGTCAGGTCCCGCACGTCGCGGACCGAAACGATGCGGCCGAGCTGCGCCTTGATCTGCTCGATCACCTGCGGCGTGCCGGTGGTGACGATGGTGATGCGCGACAGGTGGCCTTCGTGGTCGACCTCGGCCACGGTCAGGCTGTCGATGTTGTAGCCACGCCCCGAGAACAGCCCGATGACGCGCGCCAGCACGCCCGGCTCGTTCTCGACCAATACGGTGATCGTGTGCGCCTCCTGCACGTCCGAGAAGGTCGGGCGCAGGTTGTAGGCGGAGTGCTTGTTCGAGCCCTTCTTGATGTGTAGCGCGGACATCTGGAATCCTTTCCGGTCGGAAACAGGGGAGGTCGGACGCAAGTCCGGGAAGGCTGGGGCAGGGCGCCCTGGGATCGGCGCCCTGCGGAACGGCGGATCACACCAGGACCGCGCCCTTGCCGGCGATGGCGTTGGTCGCCTGCGCGTCGCCGAGCAGCATCTTGTTGTGCGGCTCGCCCGACGGGATCATCGGGAAGCAGTTCTCGTGCTTCTCGACGAGGCAGTCGAAGATCACCGGGCCGTCGTGCTCGATCATCTCCATCAGCGCATCGTCGAGATCCGCCGGATCCTTGCAGATGATGCCCTTGGCGCCGAAGGCCTCCGCGAGCTTCACGAAATCGGGCAGCGCCTCGGACCAACTCTGCGAGTAGCGCTCGCCGTGCAGCAGCTGCTGCCACTGGCGGACCATGCCGAGCCGCTCGTTGTTGAGGATGAACTGCTTCACCGGCAGGTTGAACTGCACCGCGGTGCCCATCTCCTGCATGTTCATCAGCCACGATGCCTCGCCCGCGACGTTGACGACCAGCGCGTCCGGGTGCGCCATCTGCACGCCGATCGAGGCCGGGAAGCCGTAGCCCATGGTGCCGAGGCCACCGGAGGTCATCCAGCGGTTCGGGTCCTCGAAGCCGAGGAACTGCGCCGCCCACATCTGATGCTGGCCCACTTCGGTGGTGATGTAGCGATCCATGCCCTTGGTCAGCGCCTCGAGCCTCTGCAGCGCGTACTGCGGCTTGATGACCGTTTCCGAGTTCTTGTAGGTCAGGCATTCGACCGCGCGCCACTCGTCGACCTGGCGCCACCACTTCGAGAGCGCCTCGCGGTTGACCTTGCGCCCGCGCGCCTTCCAGACCTTCAGCATGTCCTCGAGCACATGCGCCACGTCGCCCACGATCGGGTAGTCGGTCTTGATGACCTTGTTGATCGAGCTCGGATCGATGTCGATATGCGCCTTCTTCGACTTCGGCGAGAACGCGTCGATGCGGCCGGTGATCCGGTCGTCGAAGCGGGCGCCGATGTTGATCATCAGGTCGCAGCCGTGCATCGCCATGTTGGCCTCGTAGAGACCGTGCATGCCCAGCATCCCGAGCCAGTTCTTGCCCGATGCGGGGTAGGCGCCGAGCCCCATCAGCGTCGAGGTGATCGGGATGCCGGTGGCCTCGACCAGCTCGCGCAGGAGCTGGCTTGCCGCCGGGCCCGAGTTGATGACGCCGCCGCCGGTGTAGAAGACCGGGCGCTCGGCGTTCTCGATCGCCTCGACCAGCGCGGTGATCGTCTCCATGTCGCCCTTGACCTGCGGCTGGTAATAGCCGACCGGCGCCTTGGGCTTCGGGGTATACTCGGCGCTGGCGAACTGCACGTCCTTGGGAATGTCCACGAGCACCGGGCCGGGACGACCGGCCGAGGCGACGTGGAACGCCTGGTGGATCTTCGAGGACAGGTCCGCCGTGTCCTTCACCAGCCAGTTGTGCTTGGTGCAGGGGCGGGTGATGCCGACGGTGTCGGCCTCCTGGAAGGCGTCCGAGCCGATCATGAAGGTCGGCACCTGGCCCGACAGGACGACGATCGGGATCGAGTCCATCAGCGCATCGGTCAGGCCGGTGACCGCGTTGGTCGCGCCGGGCCCCGAGGTCACGAGCGCCACGCCGACCTTGCCGGTCGAGCGCGCGTATCCTTCAGCCGCGTGAACCGCGCCCTGCTCGTGACGGACGAGCACGTGCTGGATCTCGTTCTGCTGAAAGATCTCGTCGTAAATCGGTAGGACGGCACCGCCGGGATAGCCGAATACCGTGTCCACACCCTGATCCTTCAGGGCCTGAACCACCATTTTCGCTCCGGTCATCTGACGTGTCATCGCGTGTCTCCGTTTACGACGTCATTCATTGTCTGCGGCAATAAAAAAGCCCCCGAGGGTGTCGGGGGCGCATGGGGGACCAATATGGTTCCGGGTTACCGGCCCATGCGCCATTTTCCTACGATCAGTACCAGCCGTTCCATGCCGGGGCTCCTAGATTGCGCGGGGCGAGTATTAGGAGGACGGGGGCCGGGCGTCAACTGCGGAATCGGGGCCTGATCCAAGTTTATCTTTCCGGATGTTTCAAAAATCTGCCTTCGGTGGATACTTTCGGAAAGAAAATCGGCCATTCCGGAAATAGGGCAGCGCTATTCACCTATCGGAGGCACCTTGCGATCACCTGTTCACGCGCCTTCGTGAATTGCATGAAACATGCTTTGGGGGCAGCTTTGCGCCATAAGCCCAGTTCAATGTGCAAGGGATGGTGACATGACGTTCTATCGCAGATCCAACCGGCCGGTGCGGGATTTCACCATGGTGAAGGCCTGCGTTCTTCTGGCGCTTCTGGCGTTCGTGCAGGTGCTCGGCGCGCTTCCGGGCGACGAGGGCAAGGTGGCGCGCGACGCCATGTCGGAGCCGCTGGTGATCCCGGCGCTGGCGCAGCCTGCCGATGACAGCGCGTCCAAGGGTCGCATGATCTGACGACGGCGGGCTGCCCAACCGGTGCGGCCCGACCACCGACGCGTCCCGCGCATCAGGCGATGCGTTTTGAGCGAATGCAGCCGGGGCTCTGCCCGACAGACCGTCTGCACGCCACCGCGCGCGAAGGGCCTCAGCCGTTGACGCCGGTGCCCTGCAGCACGCCGTGTTCCAGCGCGTAGCGCGTGAGACCGGCGGTCGAACTGATCCCCAGCTTGCGCTTGATGTTCTTGCGATGCGTCTCGACCGTGCGCACCGAGATGTCGAGCGCCTGCGCCACCGCCTTGTTCGACTTCCCCTGCGCGAGTTGCAGCAGCACCGTCTGTTCGCGGTTGGTAAGCTGTTCACGCCCCCCGGACATCACCGGCTTAAGCGCGCCCTCGGCACCGGTGCAGAGGTAGCGCTCGCCCGCCATCACCGCGTCGATCGCGCGTTTCACCTCGTCGCTGGGCACGTCCTTCAGCACGTAGCCCATCGCCCCGTGGTCGAGCGCGGTCGAGACGTATTCGGGCGTGTCGTGCATCGACAGCACGAGGATGCGGGTCTCGGGGCGCTGTTCGAGGATCATCTCGGTCGCCGACAGCCCGTTCAGCCCGGGCATGTTGAGGTCCATGAGGATCACGTCCGGTGCCAGGGCCTCGAGCCGGTCGATCATCTGCTGGCCGTCCGACAGTGTCGCGGCGATCTCGATGTCGTCGTAGCTGTCGAGAATGGCCTCGATCCCCTCGGCCACGAGGGGGTGGTCATCGACGATGGCAACACGGGTCGGACGGGTCATGCGCTTGCCCTCGGGGGTTGCGAACTGCCCTCTTCAGGCGGCAGCAGGTGTGTCAGGGGGATCTGCGCCTCGATAGCCGTGCCGGCGCGCGAGGACAAGACGCGAAGGGTGCCGCCGAGCTGGTCCATCCGTTCCTGCATGTTGCGCAGGCCGATGCCGGGCCGGCCCTTCGGCGTGTCGGGGTCGATGCCGGTGCCGTTGTCGGAAATGCGCAGCGTCGCGCCTCGGCGGTGCCCCCGGAGGTCCATCTCGACCCGGCTGGCGCCGGAATGGCGCTCGATGTTGGTCAGCGCTTCCTGCGCGATGCGGTAGAGCGCGATACGCCCCTCGCGGTCGAGCCGGTTGCGGAAGACCACGGTCTCGAAGTTGGTCTCTATGCCGGTGCGGGTGCTGAAGTCGTCGGCGAGCGCCTTGAGCGCCGGGCCGAGGCCGAGATCGTCGAGCATTCCCGGCCGCAGGTCGCGGCTGATGCGCCGCACCTCCTGGATCGCGCCCGACAGGTTCTCCTGTCCCCGCTCGAGCGCGTCCCCGGCCCGGGCGTCGCCGGTCGAGAGCCGGCGACGGGCCACGTCGAGCGCGTATTTCACCCCGACGAGGATCTGGCTGATGCCGTCGTGCAGTTCACGTGCGACGCGGCCGCGCTCTTCCTCCTGCGCGTCGAACACCCGCTGGGTGAGTTCCTTGAGCTTGGCATCCGCCAGCCGCCGCTCGCGCAGGTTCATCATCAGGCCCGAGAAGAACACCATCAGCAGCGCCATCAGGGTGATGCCGCCGATATAGAGGAAGGTGCGCCGCACCTGCTGCTGCACCCCGGCCTGGGCGGCGGCCACCTGTTCGACGATGTCGTCGATCCACACCCCGGTGCCGACCGCCCACTGCCAGTCCTGGAAACCGAGCACGAAGGTGATCATCCGCGCCTCTTCCCCGGTCGAGGGCTTCGGCCAGAGATAGCTGTGGTAGCCCGAGCCCTGCCGCGCGATCTCGATGAGCCGGTCGGTGATCGGCGTGCCCTCGCTGTCCGTGAGCCCCGACCAGTTGCGGCCGATCATCTCGGTGCGGCGCGGCGAGACGAGGTTGTTGCCGTCGTAGTCGTAGACGAAGAACGAGCCGTCCTCGCCGTAGATCATTGCCGCGAGGATCTGTGCGACCCGGGTCTTCGCCGCCACGTCGTCGGGAGCCGCGCTGCCGTAGATGAAGTAGAAGCCGTTGCGCGCCTGCGTCACGTAGTTGCGCAACTCGTCCTTCTTGGTCTCGATGAGCTGGGTCTCGAGCGCGCGGATCTCGCGCTCGGACATGGCGCGGGCCTGCCACGAGACAACGACCGCGATGGCGGCCGCCGCGAGGATCAGCGGCACCGAAGCGAGCAGAAACAGTTTCTGTCCGTAGCTCAGGCGCAGGCGGTCGAGAATCGTGGGCATGGCTCCGGATAGTCGCTGATTCGGATCTGATCAAACCACGAAACGTCGGACTTCCCCAACGGAAGCGCGTTCGAAAATCTCTGAAATGCGGGGCTTTGACGCAAGATTGCTGCCCACCTCCGTAGCAATGGGTATTCCCCGACAAACGGTCACAATCTAGTGTGAGCCCACTTCACGATCCGCGCGGGCCGAAGGAGCGGCCACGCGCAACAGTACCATGGGAGGATATACATGGATCGTCGTTCCTTTCTGAGGGCCACCACCGCGGGTGGCGCTGCTGCTGCCGCGTCCGCGCTCGCCGCGCCGGCCTACGCGCAGGGCAAGCGCACGCTGACACTCGTCACCACCTGGGGCCGCGGCCTTGCCGGTGTGCATGACAGCGCGCAGTACTGCGCCGACCAGATCACCGCCGCCACCGACGGCGACCTCACGGTCGAGCTGAAGGCCGCGGGCGAGCTCGTGGGCGCCTTCGAGGTATTCGATGCCGTTTCGGCCGGCCAAGCCGACATGTACCACGGTGTCGATTACTACTTCCTCGGCCAGCACCCGGCGCTGTCGTTCTTCAGCCAGGTGCCGTTCGGCATGAACTTCATGGAATACGCCAACTGGTTCTACCACGACGGCGGCCAGGAGCTCGGCGACGAACTGTATTCGATCTTCGGCATGAAGGCGTTCCCGGCCGGCAACACCGGCCCGCAGTCCGGCGGCTGGTTCTCGAAGGAGATCAACTCGCCCGAGGACTTCCAGGGCCTCAAGTTCCGGATGCCGGGCCAGGGCGGCCAGGTGCTGGGCAAGCTGGGCGCGAGCGTCCAGAACCTGCCGGGCGCGGAAGTCTACCAGGCGCTCAGCTCTGGCGCGATCGACGGCACCGAGTGGATCGGTCCCTGGGCCGACGAGAAGGCCGGTTTCCAGGAGATCACCAAGATCTACTACACCGCCGGTTTCCACGAGCCGGGTCCGAACCTGAACCTCACCATGAACCTCGAGGTCTTCGAGAGCCTGTCGCCGGGCCATCAGAAGATCGTCGAGCAGGTGGCGCGCGCGTCGAACCTGTGGACCATGTCGCTGTTCATGGCGAACAACTCGGCCGCGCTGCAGCGTCTGCAGTCCGGCGGCGTGAAGCTGATGGAATTCCCCGACAGCGTCTGGGATGCCTTCGGCGCCGCGGCCAAGGAAGTCATGGAAGAGCCCATGGACGACGAGATCTACGCCAAGTGCTACGAGAGCTTCAACGAGTCCCTGCGGTCCTCGGCGAAGTGGATCAGCCGCTCGGAAGGCTCGTTCTCGGCGCAGCGTAACCGCGTCATGGGTCTCTGATCCGCAAGCATTCGCATCAGGCGCCCCCGCGAGCCGCGGGGGCGTTCCTGCTTTGACCATGCCGGCCCGGCGACCCGCGACCGCCGGGCGGCATCACACAACAAAGACAATCGGGGGGCTCAGGTCATGGAAGAGACGGCCTCGGGCGGCGCGTTCGGAGCGATCCTTGACGCGCTGGTCCTGTTCTTCGGCAATATCCTCATGTCCTTCTGGAATCTCGGCTACGCCCTGACGCATCCGTCGAGCTGGCTGAACTGGTCGGACAAGGAAGCGGTCATGCGCTTCGTGTACTACGGCGCGTCGCCGGAACTGTTCTACGTCGTGCTGACGACCTTCCTGGTGCTCACCGCCCTCGGGATGTGGCGCCACCGCATCATGTGGGGCATGGTGCGCGGGCTCGAGGCGTTCCACAACACCGTCGGCCGTATCGCCGCCTGGGCGGGCCTCGTCATGGTGCTGCAGCAGGTCGTCATCATCTTCGTGCAGCGCATCTTCGCGCGGCCCGACCTGTCCTTCGGCTTCGGCGTCCCGGCCACCTTCGACGTCAGCTGGTGGAGCGAGGAGCTCAAGCTCTACAACGCCATCGTCGTGACGCTCTGCCTTGCCTACACCTTCGTGCAGGGCGGGCACGTCCGCGTCGACCTCATCTACTCGCCGGTGAAATACCGCACAAAGAAGATGATCGACATGTTCGGAAGCCTGTTCTTCATGCTGCCGATGGCCACGCTCATCTGGCTCTACTCGTGGTTCTTCCTGTGGCGGCATCTCATCGTGCCCAAGCCGTCGGCCTCGGAAGGGCTCGACCGGCTGCTGATGAAGTCCCGCGCGCTGCGCTGGAACGTCGAGACCATCGGCTTCAGCCCCAACGGCTTCTCGGCCTACTTCCTGTTCAAGATCCTGATCGTGCTGATGTGCGGCTTCATCTTCCTGCAGGGCGTGACCTTCTTCTGGCGCTCGTATCTCGAGTGGAAGGAAGGCCCCGAGAGCGAGGGCAAATACCACGATCACGACCGTATCGAGGCTGGTGAAGAAGCCTACGATCACGCGGAATTCTGAGAGGGACACCCTAAATGCTATTCGGACTCGATGGCGTCGAGATCGGCCTGATCATCGTCTTTCTCACGCTCTTTTCCGCCATTCTCTCGGGCTTCCCGGTGGCCTTCGCCATCGGCGGCGCCGGGGTCATCTCCTTCGGCATCATCGCCGCGCTCGACAGCGCGGGGCTGCTCGTTCATCAAGCCATCGACACCGGCTCGCAGGCCTATCGCGACCTCGTCGCGAGCGGGGTGAAGGAAGATGTCATATCCATCTTCCGCTACCCGGACCTGCCGCGCTACGCGCAGCCGGTCTTCGACCGCGGCTGGGAAACGGCGCTCGACCGCAACGTTTCGTTCATCGTGAACCGCATCAACGAGCGGGTCATCGCGGGCCAGAGCATCGAGACGCTGCTCGCCGTGCTGATGTTCGTGATGATGGGCATCGTGCTGGAGCGCTCCAAGATCGCCGACGACCTTCTCAAGACCATGGCGCGGGTGTTCGGACCGCTGCCCGGCGGTCTTGCGGTGTCGATCGTCGTCGTGGGCGCGTTCCTTGCTGCCTCGACCGGGATCGTCGGCGCGACCGTGGTGACCATGGGCCTGCTGGCGCTGCCCACGATGCTGCGCAACAACTACTCGCCGGAACTCGCGACGGGCGTGATCGCGGCCTCGGGGACGCTGGGGCAGATCATCCCGCCGTCGATCGTGATCGTGCTGCTGGGCACGCTCGCGGGCGATCTCTACTCGACCGCGCAGGAGGCCCGCGCGCAGTCGCTGGGCTGCACCGACGCGCTGACCTACCTCGGCGAGCCGGCGGTGGTCTCGGTCGGCACCCTGTTCCAGGCGGCGCTGCTGCCGGGCATCCTGCTGGCGGGCCTCTACGCGGCCTATGCCTTCGGCTTCGCGATGTTCAACCCGTCCAAGGCACCGCCGGTGCGGGGCGAGGCGGGCCTTGGCGAGCCGGTCACCCGCGGCGAGGCCTTCACCTGGTATCTCGGCGTGCCGCTGCTGATCATCGTGGCCACCATCGGCCTGTCGCAGATCAACGTCGTCGGCTCGCAGTCGCTGACCGTGTCGAGCTTCTCCGAGGCCGGCCAGACCGCCAGCCTGCGCACCAGCGTGAGCGAGGAGTGCCAGGCGGCGATGATCGACCTGCACGGCCAGTCCGCCTGGGACGAGGCGGTTGCCGAGCAGGCGGCCATCGACGAGGCCGGCGGCATCGAGCAGAGCGAGCGCCTCACGCAGGAGCAGATCGCCGAGCGCTATGCCGCCAAGATCGACGCCGCCGCGCCGATCGGCACCGGTATCGCGATCCTGTCGGTGCTGTTCGGCATCGTGCTGGCCTGGGGCAGGGCGGTGTCACCCTCGTCCGAGCCGCTGCCGCTGCTCGTGGGCGCGGGCGGCATCGTGCTGGGGCTCATCGTCGACGCGCTGTTCCTCGGCCCGCAGAGCTCGTCGGGGCTGACCGTGGTGCTGATGGCGGTGCCATGGCTCATCACCCTGTGGGGTGCCAAGCATGCCGCGCAGCGCCTGTCGCAGAACGAGCTCATCCGCGTGGTCTTTCCGCCGCTGGTGCTGATCGTCGCGGTGCTGGGCTCGATCCTCGGCGGCATCACCAACCCGACGCCCGCCGCGGCACTGGGCGCGGCCGGCGCGATCATGCTCGCTGCCTACCGCAAGCTCGGAGAGCTGGACCGTTCGCCGAAGATCATCCTCTACTCGACCTTCGCGGTGATCATCATGATCCTCGTGGGGACGAACTTCGATCTTCGGGTCAACGCCGAGGAGGTCAGCGCCGAAAGCTGGATCGCCTTCCTCGTGGCGCAGGCGGCCTATCTCTACGCGCTGTTCGGCCTGTTCTTCGCCTGCTGGGTGCTGCTCAAGCAGGGGGTTCTCGGGCCTGCCGTGCGCGAGACGGCGAAGGTGACGTCGATGGTGTTCACCATCCTCGTGGCCTCGCAGCTGCTGAACCTCGTGGTGATCTCCTTCGGGGGCGAGCACTACATCCAGCAGTTCCTCAAGAGCTTCGACGACGAGCACAAGGTCTTCCTGATCGTCATGCTGGTGCTCTTCATCCTCGGCTTCGTGCTCGACTTCCTCGAGATCATCTACATCGTGGTGCCGATCGTGGGGCCGGTGATCTACGGCGGCTCGTTCGATCCGAAGTGGGTGACCATCATGATCGCGGTGAACCTGCAGACCTCGTTCCTGACACCGCCGTTCGGCTTCGCGCTGTTCTACCTGCGCGGGGTTGCACCGGCATCGGTCACCACGGGGCACATCTACCGCGGGGTGCTGCCCTTCGTGCTGATCCAGGTGGCGGGTCTGGCGCTGCTCTGGTTCGCACCGGGCATCGTGACCATCATTCCGGACCTGATCCCGAACTGATCGGGGACGGAGCCTGCGAAACCGAAAGGAGCGGCCTTCGGGCCGCTCCTTTTTTCGTTTCGGGCAAGGCTGGTTCCGGTCTCGGTCTGTCCGCCAATCGGGGCCTCAGCCGCCGCGCAGGATCTCGTCGGCGATCAGGTAGTGTTCCGCGCCGCCGACGGTGACACGGAGACCGTCCCCCTCGCGCGCGGTCTCGAGCACAGACGGCGCATCCGACGACACGAGCGCCCCGTTCCGGAATTCGAGAATGCGCTGCGGCCCGCCGGGGATGGCCACGAGAACGACCGTGCGGCCATCGTCGCTGCGCATCACTCTGTAGGGACAGGAGAGCGTCTGCGCTGGCGTTGCGCCGCAGGGCAGGCGGTCCCGAGCGGGCGGCATGGTTTCGGACTCGCTCGCATCCGTCGCGGGCTGCAGGAAGGCGAGCAGCGGCAGGCGTTCGCAGCCGGCAAGCGCCAGCGCGGCAAGCATGGGCGCGGCGAGCCCCGGAAGACGCCTCGGCGCGTGGCGGCGGTTCGATGGCAATAGGCCGGTCCTTCGCGTCATTCGATCCTCAGCACGAGGCGGAATTTCCGCCGCTCGCGTCCAGGGTTGACCACCTCGATCACCTGGTCTCCGGACCGCGCGAGGCGGCCGTGGTAGGCTTCGCTCGACGGTGAGAGGCGCTTTGGCGGGGTCTGGCCGGGACCGATGACACGGTAGCCGAGCCCCTTGCCCTCGAGCCGCAGGTCGAGCTGCTGGCCCTTCCGCGCCGAGACCAGGAAGCGGATCGCGGCGCCGGCGGCCAGCCGGTTTTCCAGCACGGTGCTGCTGGCGCCCGGTTCGAAGGTCACGCGCTCGCTGTGCGTTGCCCCGGCCTGCGGGCGCTGCGACGGTGCGGTTGCGCCGTGTCCCGGGCGTGAGAGGTAGCGCGCCTCGACCCAGCCGTCGCCGCGTTGGGCGTTGCCCACGCGAACCTGGCACCACGGCGTGCCGCTCTCACGGTTGCAGCGCAGGATGCGGACGCGGTCGCCGTCCGAGAGTCCGCCGAGCACGCGCCCCCGGCTCGAGGGGCGGTCGTGCAGCGGCAGCATATCGTTGCGCGGGGCTCCGCGGATCTCGACCGTTTCGCCGACGTGGAACTCCGGAGCCTGCGCAGCCGGGCGCTTTCCCTGGCCCGGCAGCGCGCCGGGGCGAGGCTTGCCGTCCGTGAAGAAGCTCGTCATCCGCGCGCCGCTCGGCTCGAAGGCGCAGGCGAACTCCTCGGTGCGGGTCGCGAGAAAGATCCGGCCCTTCACGTGGTGCAGCCCGTCGCGGTCGCGATGGTCGTAGTGCATCTGCGTGCGTGCCCGGTCCTGCCGGTAGTAACGGCGGGCGGTGTCGGCGCAGGCCGCCATCATGCCGTCGCGGGACTGCACGGCGGTCTTGGCCGCAACCGGGGCCGGCAGGGAGGGCAGGGCGAGAAGCGCCAGCAGCGGCGCGGCGAGAAGCGGTTTCATGGCCATGGGTCTCCGTGATGCCGAGGGGCGGGCGACATGCCACGAGTATCGCGCCGCCCGCCTTCATGGCGCAACGGAAATCACCGGCCGTCCGTTCCGCGCGCGGTCAACCGCCGGGGCCGGGAAGATAGGTGCGCTCTTCGATGGGCGTGGCCGCGATGGCGTCGCGGATCATCTGCAGCAGGATCATCTCGGCCCGGTTCAGCACCGCCTGCGGGTTCCACACGAGATGCACGTCGATCGCCGGAAGCTCGGAGAAGGGCGGCACCTGCCAGAGCAGCCCGTCGGCCACATCGCGCTGCGCCACATGGACCGGCAGCGGGCCGATCCCGAGTCCGGCGATGATCATCCGGCGCACCTCTTCGAGATTGCTCGAGGTGCCGTTGATCCGCATGCCGAGCCTCGATTGCGCGCGCATCAGGGCCACCGGTTTCAGCACGTCCTCGAGCCGGTCGGTGTCGAAGCTGACCGTGGGCATGCCGTCGAGATCGTCCGGCGTGAGCCCCTCGCGTCCGAAGAGGGGATGGTAGGGTCCGCAGAACAGGCCGAA
Source organism: Salipiger sp. D13 (assembly GCF_003703915.1). Taxonomy (NCBI): domain Bacteria; kingdom Pseudomonadati; phylum Pseudomonadota; class Alphaproteobacteria; order Rhodobacterales; family Roseobacteraceae; genus Salipiger; species Salipiger sp. D13. The sequence continues at coordinate 573,406 of NZ_ML112590.1, read as the reverse complement.
GAACTCGCGATAGAGGCGGCTGTATTCCAGCCGCGGATTGCGTGCCCGGACAAGGCAGATCGCGAAGGAGGCCCGCTTGGCCGAGACCTCGGCCAGCGCCTGCGCGCTCGAATGCACGTCGATCGACAGGCTCGCGCCGGGATGGGCGGCGTGGAACTCGGCCAGGACGCGATCAAAGAATGGGCAGACCACGTGACTGGCCACGGCAAGCTTCACATGGCCCCGCACCTCGTCGGTCATCTCGCGCAGCAGCGTCGAGAGCCGCAGGATCGAGCCGTTGATCTCGACCGCCTCGCGGTAGAGCAGCTGGCCCGCCTCGGTCAGATCGTAGCGCCCCGGTTGCCGGTAGATGAGCTTCCGCCCGACGCGATCTTCCAGTCTTTTCAAGGCGGAAGAGACCGAGGGCTGCTTGAGCCGCAGCCGTGCCGCGGCCTCGGTCACCGACCGGGATTCGGCCAGCACGACGAAGGTGCGCAGCAGGTTCCAGTCTAGCTCGCGGGCGATGCGCTCAGGATCGTAGGGATCGGGCTGTATTTGTCTCATCTATATCGAACATTCCGATTATCTATTTGATCAATGTGCCCCCGAGCCGAAGCATCGTCCACAGAAAATCGTTCGAGGAATCGCATATGTCGGTCGAGGCCCGCGAGGCACGTCAGCCCTGGATCCTGCTTTCACCCGCGTTGGCGGCGGTCACGCTGCTGCTGATCGTGCCGCTCTGCTTCATCGTGGTCTACAGTTTCTGGCTGCGCACGGCGACCGGCGCGGATCAGGCCGGCTTCTACCTCGACAACTGGCGCGAGGCTCTGACCGACCGCTTCTACCGCGACATCCTGCTGAACACGCTGAAGATCGCCGGCATCACGACGCTGGTCTGCGCCCTGATGGGCTACCCCTCGGCGTATTTCATCGCCCGTTCGCGCGGCAACAAGGCGATGCTGCTGCTGCTGCTCATGCTGCCGTTCTGGATCAGCTACATCATACGCACGATGAGTTGGATCAACATCCTCGGGGTCTCCGGCGCGCTGAACTCGGTTCTGCTGTGGAGTGGGCTGATCTCGGAGCCGGTCCAGATGCTCTACAACGAGACGACGGTGATCCTCGGCCTCGTGCACTTCCTGCTGCCGTTCATGATCCTCAACATCTTCGTCAGCCTCGACGGCATCGACGTGACGCTCGAGGACGCGGCCAACTCGCTGGGCGCGACGAAATGGCAGAGCTTCCTGCAGGTGACGCTGCCGCTGTCACTGCCCGGTCTCGCGGCGGGCGGACTGCTGTGCTTCGTGCTGGGGGCGGGCACCTACATCACGCCGCTGGTGCTCGGCGGACCGACCGACGCGATGTTCGCCAACCTCGTGTTCGAGGCGATCATCACCCAGCTCAACTGGCCGCTGGGCTCGGCGCTGTCGCTGATGCTGCTGGTGGTGCTGGGCATCCTTGTGGGCATCTACAACCGCTATCTCGGCATGGCGCAACTGATGAAGGGGCTGGGCTGATGGGCTGGTTTTTCATTCGCGGCTACGCGATCCTCGTCTACCTGTTCATGTTCCTGCCCGTCGCGGTGGTGGTGCTGCTCAGCTTCAACGCGTCGCAGTTCGGCAGCTTCCCGATGACCGGCTTCTCGTTCCGCTGGTTCGTGGAACTGGCGCAGAACGACGCGATCCTGCGGGCGTTCCGCACGTCCGTGATCCTCGGGCTGCTGACGGCGCTGATCTCGACCACGCTGGGCGTGCTCGCGAGCCTCGCGCTGGTGCGCTACCGGGTGCCGGGGGCCAACATGGTCTCGACCCTGCTGATCGCGCCGATCCTCGTGCCCGAGGTGGTGCTCGCGGTGGCGCTGCTGCTGTTCCTCAACGTGCTGGGCGTCAACAAGAGCTTCGGCCTGCTGCTCTTCGGTCACGTGATCTTCACGCTGCCCTTCGTGATCCTCGTGGTGCAGGCGCGGCTGGTGTCGATCCGCCGCGACGTCGAGGAGGCCGCCATGAGCCTCGGCGCGAGCCCGCGGCAGACGTTCTTCCAGATCACCCTGCCGCTGATGCTGCCGGCGGTGCTGGCGGGCGGGCTCTTCGCCTTCACCATCAGCTTCGACGACATCACCGGCACGCTGTTCTGGAAGCCGGGCGGGGTCGAGACGGTGCCCACCCAGATCTTCGCCATGCTGCGCAACTCGATCAGCCCCGAGATCAACGCGCTCGGCACCGTGATGATCGTGATGACCGTCGGCCTGCCGCTGCTGGGCGCCGGCATCGCAAGGCAGCTTTCCAAGAAGGGCGGCTGAGATCGCCCGGATTATTCCGACAGAGTGTTCCGACAAGGAGTGAGAAGACGATGAAGAAGATGGACAACACCACCCGCTACGAGCGCCTGCGCGAGCGCTACATGAACGGCGACGTCGACCGGCGCACGTTCCTCGGCCTGATGGGGGCCGCGGGCGCGGCCTACGGTCTTGTCACGCCCTACCGCGCCTTAGCGCAGGACGTGAGCCAGGTGCGTTTCGACGGCTGGGGCGGCGTCGTGTCGGAGGCGTTCCGCAAGCATGCCTTCGACCCCTACACCAAGAAGACCGGCATCGAGGTCGTCGACGGCACCTTCGGCGGTGGCGATGAGTATCTCAGCCGGGTCAAGGCGAGCCAGCCGGGCGAATACAACATCGCCCACCTGTCCGGCGTCTTCGACTACGCGCGCTATCACAACCTCGGGCTGTCGTCCGAGCTCAACGAGGACAACATCCCCAACCTGCAATACGTGATCCCCAAGCTGGTCGACGTGTTCCGCAAGGTGTCGGGCGGGGCGCTGTCCTGCGTGCCCTACGATTACGGCACCACCGGGCTTGCCTACAACCGCAAGCACATCTCGGACGACGAGATGAAGGAGAAGGGTGCGAAGATCCTCATCGACGAGGCCTACAAGGGCAAGATCTCGGGCTGGGGCGACTGGCGCACGCGGATCTGGTTCGCCTCGCTGCAGACCGGGCAGGACCCGAACGGGGCCGAGGACATGGACGCCGTGTGGGATGCCATCCGCGCCCACCGCGATCTCGCGCTGAAATACTGGACCTCGGGCGCCGAGCTGATGTCGCTGCTGGCCGAGGAAGAGGTCTACGTCACCGAGGGCTGGTCGGGCCGGATCTACGCGCTGCAGGAGCAGGGCCACGACATCGGCTACTACGATCCGCCGAACGGCTACGGCTGGCAGGAGTGTCTCTTCGTGCTCAAGGGCTCGCCGATGGAGGCCTGCGAGGAGCTGCTGAACTTCATGCTGGCGCCCGAAACGTCGATCGCCGTGGCCGAGGGGCAGAACTACCCGCCGGCGCTCGACCCCAACAAGGTCGATCTCGGCGAGAAGATCCCGACGCTGCCGGCCTTCGATCCGAACGGCACGCTCGAAGGGCTGACCTTCGCCGATCCCGAGTACTGGAACGGCCACGAGGCGGAATGGTCCAAGACCTTCGGCCGGGTCCAGAAGGGCTACTGAGGCCAGCCGCCAGCCGCCCCGGGCCTGATCCGGGGCGGCTGAGCCCGACGCCCGAGCAAGGACACACACATGAGCTCCGTCACCCTGCGCAACGTCGTGAAGCGCTTCCACAAGTTCACGGCGGTGCATGAAACCAACCTCGAGATCCCCGAGGGCGCCTTTGTCACGTTGCTCGGCCCCTCGGGCTGCGGCAAGACCACGAACCTGCGCATGATCGCCGGGCTGCTCGATCCGACCAAGGGCGAGATCCTCATCGGCGGGCGCGCGGTCAACAACGTGCCGATCCACAAGCGCAACCTCGGGATCGTGTTCCAGAACTACGCGCTCTTTCCGCACAAGACCGTGGCCGAGAACGTCGCCTTCGGTCTGAAATACCGCGACATTCCAAGTTCCGAGATCGCCGGCCGCGTGCAGGCCGCGCTGGATCTCGTGCAGCTCCCGCATGTGGGCGAACGCTACCCCAAGGCGCTGTCGGGCGGCCAGCAGCAGCGCATCGCGCTGGCCCGTGCGATCGTCATCGAACCCGACGTGCTGCTGCTCGACGAGCCGCTCTCGGCGCTCGACGCCAACCTGCGCGAGGACATGCGCGTGGAGTTGAAACGGATCCAGGACAAGATCGGCGTCACCACCGTCTTCGTCACCCACGACCAGTCCGAGGCGCTGGCGATGTCCGACAAGATCGTCGTGATGAGCGCGGGTCGGGTCGAGCAGATGGGCAGCCCCGACGAGGTCTACAACAACCCTGCAAGCGCCTTCGTGGCGAACTTCCTCGGGGCGTCGAACATGCTGCCCGCGCGCTGCACGTCGACCGGCGCCGAGGGCACGACGCTCGATGTCGCGCCCTTTGGTCCGGTCGCGATCCCCGCCGCCAAGGCGCAGCGGCTCGACGGGGCGGGGCCTGCCACGCTGGTCCTGCGCGCCGAGAAGCTGCAGGTGCTGTCCCCCGGCAGCGCGCCCCCCGAAATGATCACCGCGCCGGCCACGGTCGAGACCGTCGACTACCAGGGCCAGACGGTGCGCTACTTCCTGCGGCTCGGCGACCGCCAGCTGCAGGCGCTCAACATGATCGACGAGAAACCATTCGAAGAAGGCGCGCAGGTCGAGATCGGCTTTCGTCCGAAGGACTGCTCCGCGCTGCCCGGGGAGGCGGAATGAGCCACCTTTTCTACCAGGGGCACGGTCGCAAGCCCGTGCTCGACCAGGCGCGCGGCGTCTACATGTGGGACACCGACGGCCGACGCTACCTCGACGGCTCGTCGGGGGCGATGGTCTGCAACATCGGCCATTCCAACCCGCGCGTGCTGGCGGCGATGCGCGAGCAGATGGACCGCGCCACCTTCGGCTACCGTCTGCACTTCGAGACCGAGGCCTCGGAGCGGCTTGCGGCCAAGACCGTCGAGAAGATGCCCGAGGGGCTGTCGAAGGTGTTCTTCGTCTCCGGCGGCTCGGAGGCGATCGAAAGCGCCATGAAGCTCGCCCGGCAATATGCCGTGGCCATCGGGCAGGGGAGCCGCTGGAAGGTGATCTCGCGCAGCCCGTCCTACCACGGATGCACGCTGGGCGCGCTGGCGGTGACCGGCTACCGCAGCCTCACAGAGCCCTTCGCGCCGATGATGCGCGAGATGCCCAAGGTGCCCGCGCCGCGAGCCTATCTTGATGGCCTCGACCCCGACGACCCCGCCACCGGACACCATTATGCCGACATGCTCGAGGCGCAGATCCTGCGCGAGGGCCCCGAGAGCGTGCTGGCCTTCGTGCTCGAGCCGGTGGGCGGGGCCTCGACCGGGGCGCTGGTGCCGCCGGAGGGCTACATGGCCCGCATCCGCGAGATTTGCGACCGCCATGGCGTGCTTCTCATCATGGACGAGGTGATGACCGGCGCCGGGCGCACCGGCGCGTTCCTCGGCTGCGAGCACTGGAACACCCGGCCCGACATCGTGGTGATGTCCAAGGGCTTCGCCGCCGGCTACGCGCCGCTCGGTGGCATCGTGGCGCCCGACTGGCTCGTCGGGCCGGTGCTCGACCAGGGCGGCTTCGCGCATGGCTTCACCTATGCCGGCAACCCGCTGGCCTGTGCCGCCGGTGCCGCCGTGCTCGACGAGATCGACCGGCAGGGGCTGGTCGGGAACGCCGCCATCATGGGCGAGAAGCTCAAGGCGCGGCTGCACGCGCTTGCGCAGAAGCATGAGATCATCGGGGACGTGCGCGGCAAGGGGCTGCTCACCGCCTTCGAGTTCATGTCCGACCCGGTGACCAAGGCGCCGCTGCCGAAGGAGCTGCGTGCCTTCGACCGTTTCGTGCAGATCGCCTACGAGAACGGTCTCATCGTCTACTCGCGCCGGACCCGCGACGGGGTGGAGGGCGACCATATCCTCGTCTGTCCGCCGCTCATCGTCACCGATGCCCATCTCGACGAGATCGTCGAGGGGCTCGACCTGTCGCTCGCGCAGTTCCGCGCCGAGCTTCCGGCACTCGACAAGGTCCACTGAATGTCCAAGATCCTCATCACCTGCGCGCTGACGGGCTCGATCCACACGCCCTCGATGTCGCCCTACCTGCCGGTCACCGCCGACGAGATCGTCGAGCAGGGGCTGGCGGCGGCCGAGGCGGGCGCCGCGATCCTGCACCTGCATGCGCGCGATCCCGACACCGGCCGGCCCTCGGCCGCGCCCGAGCATTACGACGCCTTCCTGCCGCGCCTGAAACAGGCGAGCGACGCGGTGCTCAACCTCACCACCGGAGGCAGCGCCGTGATGACGCTCGACGAGCGGCTCGCCGGGCCCAAGGCGGCGGAGCCCGAGATGTGCTCGCTCAACATGGGCAGCATGAACTTCGCGCTCTACCCGCTGGCGCAGCGCATCGACACCTGGATGCACGACTGGGAAAAGCCGTTCCTCGAAGGCTCGGACGATCTCATCTTCAAGAACACGCCGCGCGACATCGCGCATGTGCTGACCGAGATGGGCGAGAAACGCGGCGCGCGGTTCGAGTTCGAATGCTACGACGTCGGACATCTCTACATGCTGCGGCATTTCATGGATCGCGGCATGGTGCCCGGCACGCCCTTCCTGCAGTTCGTCTTCGGCGTGCTGGGGGGCATCGGGCCGGACCCGGAGAACCTCGTCCACATGAAGCACATTGCCGACAAGCTCTTCCCCGATGGCTACCAGTTCTCGGTGCTGGCGGCGGGGCGTCACCAGATGCCGCTCGCGACCATGGCGGCGGCGCTGGGCGGGCACGTCCGTGTCGGTCTCGAGGACAGCCTGACCATCGCGCGCGGGACGCTGGCGAAATCCAACGCCGAGCAGGTCGCCAAGATCCGCCGCATCGTCGAGGAGCTGGGACGCGAGCCCGCCACCCCCGACGAGGCGCGCGCGATGCTGGGCCTCAAGGGCGCGGACAGGACGGCGATATGAGCGTGACATTCCGACAGGCCGGGGCGGGCGACGTGCCCGCCCTCAACGCCGCGCTGGCACGGCTCTCGGCGGACATCGGCGACACCCACCGCGCCTCGGACGAGGACCTGCGGCGCGCGGGCTTCGGCGCCCATCCGGCGTTTCGCGCGGTCCTTGCGGAGACGGCGGAGGGGCTCGTAGGAGTCGCGCTCTACTCGCCTGCCATGTCGACCTCGAAGGGGCTGGTGGTGACCTACGTCGCCGATCTATGGATCTCGCCGGACCTGCGCGGCCAGCGGCTGGGGCCGCGGCTGCTGGCGGCGGTCGCCCGGGATGCGGCCGAGACCTGGGGCGCTCGGGCGCTGAAGCTCAACGTCTACCATGCAAGCCCCGACGCGCGGCGCTTCTACGACCGGCTGGGCTTCGTCGCGGCCACACAGCACACCGAGATGTTCCTGGACGAGGCCCGGACGGCGGATCTTGCAACACATGGAGAAAAGGCATGAAGGCATTCTTCGACGCCCGGCAGTGGAAGCACGCGCCGCAGCACTTCATGGCGAACGGCACGCTGCTGCCCAACCCCGAAGAGCCGCGCCGGATCGAGATCCTGACCGACGCTGCCGAAGCCGCCGGTTGCCGGTTCGAGATGCCCGACGACGCGGGGCTCGGGCCCATCGCGGCGCTGCACACCGCCGAATACATCACCTTCCTGCGCAACATCTATACCCGCTGGCGGCGGATCGATGGCGCGGGCGCGGAGGTCATTCCCAACATCCACCCCGCCAATCGCACCGACGGCTATCCGAAATCGGCGGTGGGGCAGGCGGGCTGGCACCAGGCGGATACAGCCTGTCCGATCGCCGAGCATACCTTCGAAGCCGCCTACTGGTCGGCTCAGAGCGCCATCGCGGGGGCCGACCACCTGCTTGCGGGCGGTGACATGGCCTATGCGCTCTCGCGGCCGCCGGGGCACCACGCCTTTGCCGATCTCGCCGGCGGCTTCTGCTTCTTCAACAACGCCGGCATCGCCGCCGAACGGCTGCGCGCAGCCGGCCTGCGCCCGGCCATCGTCGATGTCGACGTGCACCACGGCAACGGCACGCAGGGGATATTCTACGAGCGGGGCGACGTGCTGACGGTGTCGATCCACGCCGATCCCGCGCGGTTCTACCCGTTTTTCTGGGGCCATGCGCAGGAGCGCGGCGCGGGCGCGGGGCTGGGGACGAACCTCAACCTGCCGCTTGCACGCGGCACCGGCGATGACGACTACCTCGGCACGCTGGCGACGGCGTTGGAGCGCTGCGACAGCTTCGGGGCGGACGTGATCGTTGTGGCGCTGGGCCTCGATGCGTCCATCGACGACCCGTTCCAAGGGCTCGCGGTCACGCAGGAGGGCTTCACCCGCATCGGCGCGGCGCTGGCCGCTACCGGGCGCAAGCTGCTCTTCCTGCAGGAAGGCGGCTACGTCAGCGAGACGCTCGGCGCCAACCTGACCCACGTGCTGACCGGCGCGACGGGGGGCTGAACCCGGTCAGCCGGCGATCTCGCGCAGCAGCCAGTCTCGGAAGCGCTGGACGTGCGGGCTCGACCGCGATCGCTCCGGCAGGATCAGCGCGTAATGCTCGCCGGTCTCGAAGCGGCGCGGCGCGGCCAGCGCCAGCGCGCCCCGCTCGAGCGCCGGCCGGGCGACGATCTCGGGTACGATGCCCACGCCGAGTCCGGCGATGGCGGCGTCGACGATCATGTCGAAATGATCGAGCCGCGCGCCGCGCAGGATGCGGCGGGGATCGGTCTCGGAGCCCCGGAACCAGTCGAGCCAGAGCGTCGGGCGGGTGGATTGCTGCAGCAGCGGCAGCTCCAGAAGCTCGGCATCGCTCAGCGCCGCGCGGCCGCGCAGCAGCGCTGGCGCGGCGACGATCACCATCGTCTCGGGCAGAACCGGCTCCGAGGTGACACCGGGCATGTCATGCCCGCTGCGCATAATCGCAAGGTCGAGCGGCTCGCGGCCGAAGTCCACCGGCAGCAGCCGCGCACTGAGGTCGAGGCTGATCTCGGGAGCCTCGCGCGCAAAGCCCGAGAGCCGCGGGATGAGCCAGATCCGCGCGAGGCTCGGCAGCACCGCCATGCGCAGCACGGCGTCGCGCCCGCCGAAGGCCATGACCCCCATTGCCGCCTCGTCGAGCCCGGCGAGCAGATGTTCGGCCCGGTCAAGGAAGGCATGGCCCGCAGGCGAAAGCACGAGCCGCTGGCGCACGCGGTTGAAGAGCGCAACGCCCAGCCGGTCCTCGAGCGAGGCGAGCGAACGCGAGATCGCGCTCTGCGTCAGCCCGAGGCTTTCGGCAGCCATCGTCGTGGTGCCGCGCCGGGCGCAGGCGGTGAAGGCCTCGAGCTCGGCCACGGAGGGGATGTAGGCTTTGCGCATGCACCTTTTCTAGCGGTGGGAAGCGCTTGAGGCTATGAGTTTTCCTCATTCCTTGCGCAAATTAATTCGTTTCCATGTGCGGGGCATCTTGCGTAGGGTGCGGGCCGAGACGAGACAAGGATTGAGACAGATGGCCGACGCCCCCGCTCTTCGCCCCAAGGACAACCCCGCGCTCGCGGGTTTCTCGTGGGAGGATCCGTTCCTCTTCGACGCGCAGCTCGAGGAAGACGAGCGCATGATCGCCGAGAGCGCCCGCGCCTTCGCGCAGGACAAGCTCATGCCCCGGGTCGAGCACGCCTACATGGACGAGCAGACCGACCCGGAGATCTTCGCCGAGATGGGCGCGCAGGGGCTGCTGGGGGTCACGGTGCCCGAGCAATATGGCGGCATCGGCGCGGGCTACGTGAGCTACGGGCTTGTCGCGCGCGAGATCGAGCGGGTCGACAGTGGCTACCGCTCGATGATGTCGGTGCAGTCGAGCCTCGTGATGTATCCGATCTATGCCTACGGCTCCGAGGCGCAGCGGCAGAAATACCTGCCGAAACTCGCGAGCGGCGAATGGATCGGCTGCTTCGGCCTGACCGAGCCCGACGCCGGCTCGGACCCGGCGGGCATGAAGACCCGCGCGGTGAAGACCGAGGGCGGCTACCGGCTCAAGGGTGCGAAGATGTGGATCTCGAACAGCCCGCTGGCGGATGTCTTCGTGGTCTGGGCGAAGTCCGAGGCGCATGGCGGCAAGATCCGCGGCTTCGTGCTCGAGAAGGGCATGAAGGGGCTGTCGGCGCCGAAGATCGGCGGCAAGCTGAGCCTGCGCGCGAGCATCACCGGCGAGATCGTCATGGATGACGTCGAGGTCGGCGAGGATGCGCTGCTGCCGAACGTCGAGGGGCTCAAGGGGCCGTTCGGCTGCCTCAACCGCGCGCGCTACGGCATCGCATGGGGCGTGATGGGCGCGGCCGAGTTCTGCTGGATGCAGGCGCGGCAATACGGGCTCGATCGCAAGCAGTTCGACAAGCCGATCGCCGGGACGCAGCTGTTCCAGAAGAAGCTTGCCGACATGCAGACCGAGATCGCGCTGGGACTGCAGGCGGCGCTGCGGGTTGGGCGGCTCATGGACGGCGCGCAGGCGGCTCCCGAGATGATCTCGCTCATCAAGCGCAACAACTGCGGCAAGGCACTCGACATCGCGCGGATGGCCCGCGACATGCACGGCGGCAACGGCATCCAGATCGAATACGGCGTGATGCGTCACGCGGCGAACCTCGAGACGGTGAACACCTACGAGGGCACGCACGACGTGCACGCGCTGATCCTCGGGCGGGCACAGACCGGCATCCAGGCGTTTTTCTGAGGGCGTCGTTCCTCGGGGCTGTTGGTGCGGGCCGGCGGATTGCCGGAGGGCCTCGGCCTTGTTGAGATCGCAGGGGGCGCTGCCCCCTCTGCGGCTGCGCCGCATTCACCCCCGAGGGTATTTGTCAAAGAGAAGAAGCAGGGGCGTGGCGCGTGGTCAGCGGGCGACGAGGATGATCGCGGCGTAGTGGCTGACCGCGGCGGCGAGCACGTGGCCGTGCCAGATGGCGCGGGCGTAGGGGATGCGCGTCGAGTGGTGGAAGATCGTGCCCACCGTGTAGGCGAGGCCGCCGGCCACCAGCAGGGTCAGCGCCTCGGGCGTGAGGTTGGTGAGGAAGGGCCAGGCGGTGAGCCCGCCCAGCCAGCCCTGCGCGAGGTAGAGCGCGAAGCCAAGCCGCGCCCAGCGGTGGATCGAGGTGAGCTTCAGCGTGATGCCGATGGCGGAGATCGTCCATGAGGCGGCGGTGAGCGCGATGCCGGCGGTGCCGCCGATGCCGAGCAGCGCCATCGGCGTGTAGGTGCCCGAGATCAGCAGGTAGATGGCCGCGTGATCGAAGCGGCGCAGCACCGCCCGCGTCGGCGCGTGAAGGGTCAGGTTGTAGGCCGCCGAGAAGGAAAAGCTGCCGATCAGTCCCGCCGCGTAGGGCACGAGGGGCCAGACCGCGCCGGGCGCGGCGGCAAGCGTGGCCCAGACGAAGAGCGCCGAGACCGCCCCCACCGCGAAACAGACCCCCAGCACGAGCACGATGCCGTCGGCGATATGCTCTGGAAGGGAATGTGAGAGAATGTGGCGGGTCATGGCGATGGTCTTCTGTCCGTGGTGCTGTCCTGTCGCTGGTCGGTCGGCGGTGTGTCCGCGGCCATTTCGACGCGGGGCATTGAGCATAGGCCGGCGGGACCGTTCTGGCGAGCCCCTGCGCAGAGACGTGATGCGCGGCGCCGGTTTGTGACAGCGATTTGATGAGCGATCTGCATTCGGCGGCCCTTTCCAAGCGACGCTATCAATGCGGGCTTGGGGGAATCGCGTCGTTAGCTCGACGCTAGCCGTGAATGGTTTCAGGCCGGTGAAGGCATCGCCCCGGGCCGTTCTGGCGGGGCGATGCCGGTCGCATGTCAGGCCGCGGCCTTGTCGGAGGCGAAGCGCTCGTAGAACGTCTCGCCGTCTTCGGCCATGTCGCGCAGGAGCTGCGGGCAGGCGAAGCGGGGGCCATAGGTTTCGCTCAGGGCATCGCAGCGCTCGGCGGCATAGGCGGCGCCCAGCATGTCGAGCCAGCTGAACGGGCCGCCCGACCACGGTGCGAAGCCCCAGCCGAGGATGGCGCCGACGTCGCCCTCGCGGATGTCCTCGAGCACGCCTTCCTCGAGCGCGCGCACCGCCTCGAGCACCTGTGCGAAGAGCAGGCGATGCTGCACCTCGGTGAGCGCGGGCTGGGTCTCGGACAGCGGGTATGTCGCCGAGAGCCCCTCCCAGAGGCCGCTGCGCTTGCCCTTCTCGTCGTAGGCGTAGAAGCCGGCGCCGGCCTTGCGCCCGAGCCGGCCCTCATCGGCGAGCCAGAACAGCACCTCATCCACCGCGCCATCGGCATAGGCGTCGCCCATCGCCGCGCGGGTCGCCCTGGCGATCTTCACGCCGAGGTCGATCGAGGTCTCGTCGACCAGTTGCAGCGGGCCCAGTGGCATGCCGACGAGCTTCGCCGCGTTCTCGATGAGCGCGGGCGAGACGCCCTCGGCCACCATGCGGATGCCCTCGTTGATGTAGGGGATGATGCAGCGGTTGGCGTAGAAGAAGCGCGCGTCGTTTACCACGATCGGCGTCTTGCGGATCTGGCGCACGAAATCGAGCGCCTTGGCCACCGCCCGGTCGCCGGTCTCGCGGCCCTTGATGATCTCGACCAGCATCATCTTCTCGACCGGCGAGAAGAAGTGGATCCCGATGAACTGCTCCGGAGTATCCGATGCTTTCGCCAGTTCCGAGATCGGCAGGGTCGAGGTGTTGGTGGCGAAGATGCAGTCCGGGCCCACGTGCTTGAGCACCTCTTGCGTGACCCCGGCCTTGACCTTCGGGTCCTCGAAGACCGCCTCGACGATCAGGTCGCAGCCGGCAAGCTGCGCGTAATCGTCGGTGGCGGTGATCTTCGAGAGCACTGCCTCCTTCTTCTCGGGCGTGGCCTTGCGGCGGGCAATGCCCTTGTCCATGTAGTCCGCGGTGTAGCCCTTGCCCTTCTCGGCGGCCTCGCGCGACTGGTCGAGCAGCACCACCTCGATGCCGGCCTGCGCCGCGACGAAGGTGATGCCCGCGCCCATCATGCCGGCGCCGAGCACGCCGAGCTTCTTCACCGACTGGTCGGGAGCCTCGGGGCGGTTCGCACCCTTCTCGAGCGCTTCCTTGTTGATGAAGAGCGACCGGATCATCGCCGAGGAGGAGGGGTTCAGCAACACGTTGGTGAACCAGCGCGCCTCGATCTTGAGCGCGGTGTCGAAGGGCACGAGTGCGCCCTCGTAGACGGCGCTGAGCATGGCCTTGGCCGCCGGGTAGACCCCCTTGGTCTTGCCGTTGACCATGGCGCTGGCGCCGACGAAGGTCATGAAACCCGCCGGGTGATAGGGCGCGCCGCCGGGCATCTTCCAGCCCTTGGCGTCCCAGGGTTTCACGATGTCGGCGTCCTTGGCTGCGAGCACCCACTGCTTGGCAGCGTCCAGCGGATCGTCGCAGACCTCGTCGATCAGGCCGGCGGCCTTGGCCTTTTTCGGGTCCGAGAGCTTGCCCTCGAGCAGGAAGGGCGAGGCCGCCATGGCGCCGAGCTTGCGGCTGAGCCGCGTGGTGCCGCCGGCGCCGGGGAAGATGCCGACCATGATCTCGGGCAGGCCGATCTTGGCCTTCGGGTTGTCGGCCGCGAAGATCCGGTGGCAGGCCAGCGGGATCTCGAAGCCGATGCCGAGCGCGGTGCCGGGCAGGACGCAGGCGATCGGCTTGCCGCCCTTGTTGCGCTCGTCCATGCCCGCGCGTTCGATCTTTCGCAGGATGGTGTGGATGGACATGATGCCCTCGAAGATGCCGGCGGCGGGATCGTCACCGCCATCGTCGCGCATCTTTGCGATCACGTTGAGATCCATGCCGCCGGCGAAGCTGCCGGGCTTGCCGCTGGTGATGACGATGCCCTTGATCGCGTCGTCGGCGAGCGCGTTGTCGATCAGCCCGTCGAGCTGGTGGAAGCCCTCGATGCTCATCACGTTCATCGATTTGCCCGGCGTGTCCCAGGTGATGGTGGCGACGCCCTCGGCGTCGGTGGCGATGGTGAAATGCTGCGTCATGTCTTTGCCTCCCCTTACACGCGCTCGATGATCGTGGCCGCGCCCATGCCGGACGCGACGCAGAGCGTGGCAAGGCCTGTGCCCTTGCCGCTGCGCTCGAGCTCGTCGAGCAGCGTGCCGATGATGATGGCGCCCGTGGCGCCCAGCGGATGCCCCAGCGCGATGGCGCCGCCGTTCACATTGACCCTGGAATGATCGACGTCGAAGGCCTGCATGAAGCGCAACACCACCGAGGCGAAGGCCTCGTTCACTTCGAAAAGGTCGATGTCGCCGATGCCCATGCCGCTGTCGCGCAGGATCTTTTCGGTCACCGGCACAGGGCCGGTCAGCATGATGGTCGGATCGGTGCCGATCTTGGCGGTGGCACGGATGCGGGCGCGTGGCTTGAGACCATGCCCCTCGCCAAAGGCCTTCGAGCCGATCAGCACGCCGGCGGCGCCGTCGACGATGCCCGAGCTGTTGCCCGCGTGGTGCACGTGCTCGATGCGCTCGAGATGCGGGTATTTCATCAGTGCGAGCTGGTCGAAGCCGGGCATGACCTCGCCCATCTCCTTGAAACTCGGCTTCAGTGCGCCGAGCGCCTGCATGTCGGTGCCGGGGCGCATGGCCTCGTCCCGTTCAAGAATCGCGAGACCGTTCTGGTCGCGCACCGGGACCACCGATTTCGAGAAGCGACCGTCCGCCCAGGCGGCGGCGGCGCGGTTCTGGGATTCGATCGCGAGCGCGTCCACGTCGTCGCGGCTGAAGCCGTACTCGGTGGCGATGATGTCGGCCGAGATGCCCTGTGGCACGAAGTAGCTCTTCATCGCAAGGCTCGGATCGACCGCGATCGCCGCGCCGTCGCTGCCCATGGCGACGCGTCCCATCATTTCGACGCCGCCGGCGATATAGGCCTCGCCGGCGCCACCCTGAACCTGGTTCGCGGCAAGGTTCACCGCCTCCATCCCGGAAGCGCAGAAGCGGTTGATTGACAGGCCCGGAATGCGCTGGTCGAGGTCCGAGGCCAGCACGGCCGAGCGCGCGAGGCAGCCGCCCTGTTCGGCGACCTGGGTGGCATTGCCCCAGATCACGTCTTCGACCGCGTGGCCCTCGAGGCCGTTGCGCTCGGCGAGCGCGTTCAGCGTCAGCGCCGAGAGGCGCAGCGAGGTCACCTCGTGCAGTGCGCCGTCCTTGCGGCCCTTGCCGCGCGGCGTGCGCAGCGCGTCGTAGATATAGGCGTCGGTCATGTGCTCCTCCTCGTCCGCCCGGCACGCGGGCGTCATGTCGTTTTCGGTTGTGACGGGCGGTCTCCTCCGCCCGTCAGAATGTGCATTGTTTGCGCGCTTTGAACGCCCGGTCGGGCTCAGACCCGATCTGCGGGCGATCCCGGCATCAGGTCGTAGGGGTGTTTCCAGCCGTCGAGCGCCTCGATGTTCGACAGCCAGCGGTCGATTTCCGGCCAGTCGGCGCGGGTGAAGCCGAAGGGCTCCGGGTAGAAGAGATAGCCGCAGCAGGAGAAATCGGCGTTGGTCGGGCCGTCGCCGACGACCCACTCCCGGCCCGCCAGATGCGCGTCGAGCACCTGGTACGCGGCCTTCAGGCGCCCCTGCATGAATGCGATCACCTCGGCAGGCCGCTTCGCTTCGGACAGGAAGTTCGCGAGGAAGCGGGTCATGCCGGCCTGGCTCGAGAGCTTGTGGTTGTCCCAGAACACCCAGCGCATGACCTCACGTGCCTCTTCCGGCGTCGTGCCGCCGAACTTTCCGCACTTCTCCGTCACGTAGGACTGGATGACGCCGGACTGGGTGAGCCGGATGTCGCCGTCGACCATGACCGGTGCCTCGCCCATCTCGTTGACCGAGGCGCGGTATTCCGGTGTCCGGGTCTCGCCATTGAAGAAGTCGACCTTTACCGGCTCCCAGTCCAGCCCGGAGAGCTCGAGCGGCAGCGCCGCCTTGTAGGCATTGCCGGATTCGCCGAAGCAGTAGAGCTTGATCGTCATCGCGTTGTCCTTTGCTGGTTGCGGGGCGGCGCGGATCGGAGTGGGGGCTTCGCGCCCCCACACCCCCGCGAGGGTATTTGAAAAGAGAAGAAGACCGCAGCGTGGGTAACTTCATTTTAATCTCACACGGCCATCCTGTGTCCGCGGTACAGGCTGAGGAGCCGATGACCGCAAGAGGAGAAGCCCCGCCGTTGCCACCGCAGGGTCGCACGGCGGGGTGGACCGATTGCCACCCAGCGCTTCATCTCTTCGGGTTCGATACGCGGTTCGTCCCTTCTTCTCTTTCCAAATACCCTCACGGGGGTCCGGGGGTGTGAAACCCCCGGTTCCTGCCAATGGGGCAGGGAGGCGGGGTTCCGCTTCCGGATCACCGTTTCCGCTCCTCCAGCTCGGCGTTGAACAGCCGCAGCCGGTGTCCGAGCAGTTCGTCATCGGTCACGCTGTCGAAATTCTCGAAGAGAAATGACAGCGCCTCGCCCTCGTCGAGCCCGGCGGCGGCGGCGAACCGACGCAACCCGCGATAGCCGTCCTCGGTCATCGCGACGGAAAAGCGGCGGGTCAGGCGAAAGCGTTTCGGCATTGCATGTCTCCGGCGTAGGGTGGGCGGTTTCCGCCCACCCTCGCGTCAGAAGCTTTCCGCGTCCAGCGCCATCACCGGGGCCGCGCCGCTCTCGATCCGGGCGCGGTGCATCGACGTCGCCGGTAGCTGCCGCGCCATGTAGTAGCGCCCCGTGGCGATCTTGGCGTTTAGGAACGCCTTGTCGCCGCCGGCCTCGAGACCCTTGCGCGCCGCCAGTGCCATGCGCCCCCACATGAACCCCAGGCAGACATGCCCGAAGAGGTGCATGAAATCATAGGATCCCGAAAGCGCCTCGTCGGGAGATTTCATGCCGTTCTGCATGAAGAACATCGCCGCCGACTGCAGGTCCTTCGACGCGGCCTTCAGCGGCTCGAGGAACTGCGTGTCGAAATCGGCATCGGCGCCCTTGTTCTCGGCGATGAAGCTCTTGACCATCTCGAAGAAGCCCATCACTGGCTTGCCGCCATCCGCGGCGAGCTTGCGGCCCACGAGGTCCAAGGACTGCACGCCGTTGGTACCCTCGTAGATCATCGTGATCCGCGCGTCCCGAACGAACTGCTCGAGCCCCCATTCGCGGGTGAAGCCCGAGCCCCCGAGCGTCTGCTGGGCAAGCACGCAGGTCTCGAAGCCCTTGTCGGTCAGGAAGCCCTTGATCACCGGGGTCAGCAGCGAGATCAGCCCCTCGGCCTGCTTGTCCTGCGAGCGGTGCGCCTGGTCGATCAGCGATGCGCCCCAGAACACGAAGGCGCGGGCGCCCTCGGTGATGGATTTCTGGTCCATCAGGTTCCGGCGCACATCGGGGTGCACCATGATCGTGTCCGCGGGTGCGTCGGGCATCTGCGCGCCGGTCACCGCGCGGCCCTGCTGGCGCTCCTTCGCGAAGCCGAGCGCGTTTTCGTAGGCCACGACGCCCTGCGCGTAGCCTTGCAGGCCCACGCCCAGCCGCGCCTCGTTCATCATGGTGAACATGGCGCGCATCCCCTTGTGCGCCTCGCCCACGAGGAAGCCGGTCGCGCCGTCGTAGTTCATCACGCAGGTGGCGTTGCCGTGGATCCCCATCTTGCTTTCGAGCCCGCCGCAGCTCACCGCGTTGCGCGCGCCGAGCGAGCCGTCCTCGTTCACCAGGAATTTCGGAACGATGAAGAGCGAGATGCCCTTCACGCCCTCGGGGCCGCCGGGGATCTTCGCCAGCACGAGGTGCACGATGTTCTCGACCATGTCGTGCTCGCCGGCCGAGATCCAGATCTTGTTGCCGGTGATGCGGTAGCTGCCGTCGTCCTGCGGCTCCGCCCTGGTGCGGATGAGCCCGAGGTCGGTGCCGCAATGCGGCTCGGTCAGGTTCATGGTGCCGCCCCATTCGCAGCTCACCATCTTCGGCAGGTAGGTGGCCTTCTGCTCCTCCGAGCCATGCGCGTGGATCGCGTTGTAGGCCCCGTGGGTCAGGCCCTGGTACATGTTGAAGGCCATGTTGGCGGCCGAGAACATTTCGCCCACCGCCGTCGACATCAGGTAGGGCAGGCCCTGGCCGCCATACTCCGGATCGCAGTCGAGCGCGGTCCAGCCGCCCTCGCGCATCTGGTCGAAGGCCGCCTTGAAGCCATCGGGCGTACGCACGACGCCGTTTTCGAGCCGGCAACCCTGCGCGTCGCCCACGGGGTTGAGCGGTGCCAGCACGTTCTCCGCGAGTTTCGCGGCCTCCTCGAGAATCGCGCCGGTGGTGTCGCGGTCAAGCTCCTCGTAGCCGGGAATTCCGGCCTGGCTGACCTCCAGGACGTCGTGCAGCAGGAACTGCATGTCCCGGACGGGGGCGGTGTAGCTTGGCATGACTCTCCTCCTAGATGCCGTGGGCCGGTGTCAGCCGGCCTTTCGATGCTGGATCTGGCCGAGCATCCGCTCGCCCCACTCCAGCTGTTCCTTCAGTTCGTTGATCGCGGTGTTCAGCTCGTCGCGCTGACGGATCAGGTCGTCGAGCCGCGCCTGTGCGATCTCGTAGGTGCGGGCGATCTGCGTCTGCTGCTGGTCGCCCATGTCGTAGAGGTCGAGCAGCTGGCGGATCTCTTCCAGGCTGAAGCCGAAGCGCTTGCCGCGCAGGATCAGCTTCAGGCGGGCGCGGTCGCGCCGGGTGAAGAGCCGTTTCTGCCCCTCGCGCCTAGGGAAGAGCAGCTCCTTCTGCTCGTAGAAGCGCAGGGTCCGGGGCGTGACTTCGAAGAGGTCGCACATCTCGCGGATCGTCATAAATTGCTCGTCGCTCATCGGTTTCAAAGCCTCACGTTGCGTTAGGGTGCGCGGTGAGGTGCGCTTTCTGAGCCCGTCTTACAATGGGAAATTTGGTTGACGTAACAGGGACGCCACGTCACTTTCAGGTTGACGTAACTTCCTTTCGCGTCACTGCTGACGCGTCACAATATTCTTGCATTCGAATGCAATAAGACGACATCCCGCGCAAACTCCACCGAACTCGGCCAATCCGGCATCGGCGAATTTTCGCAATCTTCTTAACGGTATCGGCGGTCGCGTGCCTGCGCATGGGGCGATTGGGGGGCCACGCTGGCGGCCGTTCAGGGGGCCAGCGTCTTCGCGGTCTCGTCCCGGAGGCTCCGGAGCTCCTCCATCGCCTCGTCGAGTTGGCGGCGTTGCTCGGCGAGCTCCAGGAGCTGACGGTCCGCCATCTCCACCCAGGTGCGCATCTGCGCCTCGGTCCCGTCGCTGTCGCGCATCTCCAGCCACTGTCGGATGTCCTCGAGCTGGAAGCCGAACTTGCGCCCGCGCATGATGAGCTTCATGCGGGCGACCTCGCGCGGACCGTAGAACCGCGAGCGTCCCTCGCGATCCGGTGCGAGCAGCTCGATATATTCGTAGTAGCGCAGGGTGCGCGGCGTGACCTCGAAGGCCTCGCACATTTCCTTGAAGCTGAGACGGCGGGTGTCGCTCATCTTCTCCTCCTAAGCTCGCCCGAGACGGAACCTAGTCCGTTGCGGGGCAGGGGGCAACACGCCCCGACGCAGCGGCGCCCTTGCCCTTGCACAGGCGCCTGCGGGCCCGCATAAGAAAGGCGCGACGCAAGGAGATCCGCGATGTGCGCCGACAAGGCCGAGCTGGCCCGCAGCTTCATCCGCCTGATTCCCCAGGCGCGGGCGCTGAACATGGACATCCTCGAGATCGGCGAGGGCATCGCCGTCATCCGCATGCCCTATGATCCCGAACTGATCGGTGACCCCGACACCGGCGTGATCCACGGCGGCGCGGTCTCGACCCTGATGGACACCTGCGGCGGTGCCGCGACCATGGCGCACCCGTCGAACCCGGGTGGCACGGCGACCATCAGCCTGCGCATCGACTACCTGCGCGGCGCGACGCCGGGGCAGGCGATCGTGGCCCGGGCGGAATGCCATCACGTGACCCGCTCGGTGGCCTTCGTGCGCGCCACCGCGCATGACGACGACACCGGCAATCCGGTCGCCACCGCCACCGGCACCTTCACCGTGGAGCGCAAGCCATGAGCCGGTCCCGCCCCGAGCCGATGCAGGTGGTCAAGCAGCGCCGCGACGCCGCGCTCGCGGCGCTGGCCGGACGGGTGCCCTACATCCGCTTCCTGAACATCGGCTTCGACCGCCGCGGCGACGAGCTGACCGGCGTGCTGAACTTCGACGAGAAGCTCATCGGCAACCCGCAACTGCCGGCGCTGCACGGCGGCGTCACCGCCGCGTTCCTCGAGGTCACCTCGATCATCACCCTGAGCTGGGGCCTGCTCTGGGAAGACGTCGAGACCGGGACCCTCACCCTCGAGGAACTCGAGGCCGGCGCGCTTCCGCGCCTGCCCAAGACCATCGACTTTACCGTGGACTACCTGCGCTCGGGGCTGCCGCGCGACGCCTACGCCCGCGCCCATGTCACCCGCTCGGGCCGACGCTACGCCAGCGTTCGCGCCGAGGCCTGGCAGGACAACCACAACCGTCCCATCGCGCAGGCCCACGCGCATTTCCTGATGCCCCGCAAGGAAGCCTGAGCACCGGTCGCCGCGTGCCGCGCCCGGCCTTTCTCCGGTTCGACAAATACCCTCGGGGGAGTCCGCGCGCAGGCGCGGACGGGGGCAGAGCCCCCGCTGCCCCCTCCGCCACGTGAAAGACGCCGCATGACCGAGATCCGCACGCCGATCACACACGCGCGCGTCCTGAAGATCGCGCTGCCGATCCTGCTCTCGAACGTCACGATCCCGATCCTCGGGGCCGTCGACACCGGCGTCGTCGGCCAGATCCCGCAGCCCGAGCCCATCGCCGCGGTCGGTGTCGGTGCCATCGTGATCTCGGCGGTCTACTGGATCTTCGGCTTCCTGCGCATGGGCACGGTCGGTCTCGCGGCACAGGCGGCGGGCGCCGGCGACCGCGACGAGGTCGCGGCGCTGCTGTCGCGCGCCCTGCTGATCGGCCTCGCCGGCGGAGCACTGTTGATCCTCCTGCAACCGCTCATCTTCGCCGGCGCCTTCGCCGTGTCGCCGGCCTCTCCCGAGGTCGAGGCCCTGGCGCGCGAGTACATGCGCATCCGGATCTGGTCGGCGCCGGCGGCCATCGCGATCTACGGCATCACCGGGTGGCTCATCGCGCAGGAGCGGACCCGCAGCGTCTTCGCCCTCCAACTCTGGATGAACGGGATCAACGTCTGCCTCGACCTCGTTTTCGTCCTCGGCCTCGACCGGGGCGTGGGGGGCGTTGCCACCGCGACCTTCCTCGCGGAATACGCGGGGCTTGCCATGGGCCTGTGGCTCTGCCGCAAGACCCTGGCCCGTGGCGCCGCGCGCGACATCGCACGCATTTTCGACGGCGCCCGGCTGATGCGCATGGCGGCGGTCAACACCGACATCCTGATCCGGTCCCTGCTGCTGCAGGCGGTCTTCGTCACCTTCCTGCTGCTGGGTGGCCGGTTCGGCGACGAGACGCTGGCGGCGAACCAGGTGCTGCTGCAGTTCCTGATGATCACCGGCTACGCGCTCGACGGCTTCGCCTTTGCCGCCGAGGCGCTGGTGGGGCGGGCCTTCGGGGCGGGCCAGCTTGCACACCTGCGGCGGGGCGCGCTGCTCACCAGCCTCTGGGCGGTGGCCGTCGCCGTGCTGATGGCGTTGGGATTCCTGCTTTTGGGGCCGGCGATGATCGACGTGATGGCAGCCGATCCGGCGGTGCGCGCCGAGGCGCGGCTCTACCTGCCGTGGATGGTGGCAGCGCCGGTCATGCAGCTCGGGCTGACCATGTTCGACGGCATCTTCATCGGCGCCACGCGCTCGCGCGACATGCGAAACATGATGGTCCTGTCCTCGGCGCTGTATTTCGCCGCGCTGCCGCTGCTGATCGGGCCGCTCGGCAACCACGGCCTGTGGCTGGCGATGCATGTCTCCTTCGTCGCGCGCGGCGTCACGCTGGCGCTGCGCTACCCGGCGCTCGAGCGGGCGGCGGCGGCGCATGGCGCGACGTCCGGGGCTGGACCGCTGGGACGCGCCGCCTAAACTGCTCTAGTCAGGGATGTCTTGAGGGAAACACGCATGACACGCATCATGGGACTGTCGGGCAGCCTGCGCCGGCTGTCGTTCAACACCGGCCTGCTGCACGCTGCCGCGGAACTCGCCCCCGAGGGCGTGACGCTGGAACCGCACACGATCCACGGCGTGCCGCTATACGACGCCGATCTCGAGGCGGACGGCACGCCGGAGCCGGTGCTGGCCCTGCGCCGGGCGCTCGAGGCGAGCGACGGCCTGCTGCTGGTCACGCCCGAATACAACAACTCGATTCCGGGCGTCTTCAAGAACGCGGTTGACTGGATGGCCTCGGGGCCGGGCGCCGATCTTTTCCGCGGCAAGCCGGTGGCGATCGTCGGGGCCTCGCCGGGCGGTTTCGGCACGATGCTGTCGCAGAACGCCTGGCTGCCGGTGCTGCGCGCACTCGGTACCCGTCCCTGGTGCGAGGGGCGGATGCTGGTCTCAAAGGCCGGCGGTCTGTTCGACGACACCGGACGGCTCACCGATGCAGCGACCCGCGAACGGCTGGCCGGCTTCGTGGCAGGTTTTGCCCGCGAGATCGATGAGGGCGCGGGCTGAGAGCGGGGCAGGGGCGGGGCGGCTCCTGCCGGTCCGTCGGAGCTTTCGGGCAGCGTCGGTGCGCGCCCGTGGATGCGTGAGCGCACCGGACCGGGTGCCGGTCGGGGTTGGAGAGGGCACGGGGGCTCTGCCCCCTCTGCGGCTGCGCCGCATTCACCCCCGAGGGTATTTGGGAAAGAGAAGAAGATGCGGGGCTGGTCGCGGGGGCGGTGATGCTCTAGAGAAGGGCCATTGCGAGACGGAGAAGCGCGATGGACGATCTGGTCAATTCCTTCATGAACGGTCCCGACGAGAAGGGGCGCTTCGGCATTTACGGCGGACGCTTCGTGTCCGAGACGCTGATGCCGCTGATCCTCGAACTCGAGGAACAATACGAGCGCGCCAAGACGGACCAGAGCTTCTGGGACGAGATGGACCACCTGTGGAAACACTACGTGGGCCGGCCCTCGCCGCTGTATTTCGCCGAGCGCATGACCGAGGAACTGGGCGGCGCGAAGATCTACCTCAAGCGCGACGAGCTGAACCACACCGGCGCGCACAAGATCAACAACGTGCTGGGCCAGATCATCCTTGCCAAGCGCATGGGCAAGACCCGCATCCTCGCCGAGACCGGTGCCGGCCAGCACGGCGTGGCGACCGCCACCGTCTGCGCCAAGTTCGGTCTGAAATGCGTGGTCTACATGGGGGCGCATGACGTCGAGCGCCAGCAGCCCAACGTGTTCCGCATGCGCCTGCTGGGCGCCGAGGTGGTGCCGGTGACCAGTGGTCGCGGCACGCTCAAGGACGCGATGAACGACGCGCTGCGCGACTGGGTCACCAACGTGCACGACACGTTCTACTGCATCGGCACCGTCGCGGGGCCGCACCCCTACCCGGCGATGGTGCGCGATTTCCAGGCGGTCATCGGCAAGGAAGTGCGATGGCAGTTGCCAGAGCACGAGGGCGAGGGGCGTCTGCCCGACACCGTGATCGCCGCCATCGGTGGCGGCTCGAACGCCATGGGGCTGTTCTACCCGTTCCTCGAC
This sequence comes from Salipiger sp. D13, assembly GCF_003703915.1. Lineage (NCBI taxonomy): Bacteria > Pseudomonadati > Pseudomonadota > Alphaproteobacteria > Rhodobacterales > Roseobacteraceae > Salipiger > Salipiger sp. D13. Next base: position 549,785 of record NZ_ML112590.1, on the reverse strand, counting down.
GACCCCTCGGTCAACATCATCGGCGTCGAGGCCGGCGGCAAGGGTGTCGACGAGAAGATGGAGCATTGCGCCTCGCTCACCGGCGGACGGCCCGGCGTGCTGCACGGCAACCGGACCTACCTGCTGCAGGACGACGACGGCCAGATCCTCGAGGGCTTCTCGATCTCGGCGGGCCTCGACTACCCGGGCATCGGGCCCGAGCATTCCTGGCTGCACGACACGGGGCGGGCAAAGTACGTCTCGATCACCGACAAGGAAGCGCTGGAGGCGTTCCAGTTCTCCTGCCGGACCGAGGGCATCATCCCCGCGCTCGAACCCAGCCACGCGCTGGCGCACGTCATGAAGATCGCGCCGACGCTGCCCAAGGACCATGTCATCGTGTCGAACATGTGCGGGCGTGGCGACAAGGACATCTTCGCGGTGGCCAAGCACCTCGGGCAGGATCTCGGGTGACCCGCCTCCGGTCGCGGGGCATAGGCCCCCGACCGTGACGGACACGCGAGACAGCCGGCGGCAGGCGTGAGGGCCGCGCCACGCGGCACTGTGGCCTCCGCATCTTGCGGGGGCGTGCGCAACTGGGGCCGGCGCCGAGAGACAGCCATGAGCTTCGTCGTCTACATCAACGGACTGGTGATGGTCTTCTTCGCCGCGCTCATGGAGGTGGACGCGGCGTTCTTTCCCGAAACGGCCGAGGTCTTCGGGCTCGCGGGCTTCCTGGCAGGCACCGTGGGCGTGCTGCTGAGCATCGCCGCCTCGACCGCATCACGCGATCTTCGACGACTGCATACCTTCGTGCTGACTGCCTCGATCTGGCTGGTGGCGGCGATCGTCGGCGCGGTGCCGCTCTGGCTGTGGCAGCTTGCCCCCGTTGATGCATTGTTCGAGGCGATGTCGGGGATCACCACCACCGGCTCGACGGTGATGAGCGGGCTCGACGACACGCCGCGCGGCGTCATCCTCTGGCGCGCCATCCTGCAGGCCGTGGGCGGCGTCGGCTTCATCGTCACCGGCATCGCGCTGCTGCCGATCCTGCGGGTCGGCGGCATGCAGCTCTTTCGCACCGAAAGCTCGGACAAGGGCGACAAGGAACTGCGCAACGCCGCCGTCTTCGCCTCGGCGACGCTGCAGGTCTATCTCTGCCTGATGGGAGTCTGCGCGCTGGTCTACGTGGCCGGCGGCATGGGGCCGTTCGACGCGATCACACATGCCATGACGACGCTCTCGACCGGCGGCTACTCGGGTTACGACGCATCGTTCGGGCATTTCCAGAGCCCGTTCCTGCAATGGGCGGCGACGCTCTTCATGCTGCTCGGGGCGCTGCCCTTCGCGTGGTACATCCGGGGCATCTATCGCCGCCGGTTCCGCAGCGAACAGGTCGAGGCGATGCTGGTCACGCTCGCGGTGGTCATCGGCGGGCTGACGCTCTGGCTGGTGCTGACCCGGCACGAGGCGCCGCTCACGGCGTTGCGGATGGTGGCCTTCAACGTGGTCTCGGTGGTCACCACCACCGGCTTCGCGACCACCGACTACACGCTCTGGGGGCCCTTCGCGGCGATGGCGTTCTTCATCCTGACCGCCGTCGGCGGCTGCACCGGCTCGACCGCCGGCGGCGCCAAGGCGATGCGCTGGCTGCTGATCGCCCGCGCGGTCTGGCACCAGCTGAGGATGATCCAGTCGCCGCACCGGGTGGCGGTGATCCGCTACGAGGGGCAGGCGGTCGAGGATGACGTGATGGCCGGCGTCATCTCGTTCTTCTCGATCTACATGGCGACCTTCATGACGCTGGTGGGCGTGCTGGCGCTCTTCGGGCTCGATCTCGCGACGGCGATGAGCGGCGCGCTCACCGCGCTTGCGAATGTCGGTCCCGGGGTCGGCGACATCATCGGACCCGCGGGCAACTTCGCCGCGCTGAGCGACCCGGTGAAGCTCGTGCTGGTGCTGGGCATGTATCTCGGCCGGCTCGAGATGCTGACCGTCTTCGTCTTCCTGACCCCGGCCTTCTGGCGCGAACTGACTGCCTGATCCGAGGGCAGCGCGGGGCGCCCGTGACCGGCCCCTGCGCGCCCCGAAAGCCACGGACGGCGGAAAGGCCGCGGCGCCTCTTGCGCCGGGCGGGGCTTTGCAGGACAGATGGGGCAACCCGCCACGGGCCCCGCGTCGCGCGGTCGGACCGGTGGGAGGACAACGAACAGGGACACGCCCATGAAAACTATCATGCCCGCCACCGCGCTGAGCCTGCTGCTCGCATCTGCCGCCCATGCCGAAACCGTGCTTACCGTCGCCAACTGGCTGCCGCCGTCGCATCCTCTGGTGAGCGAGCTGATCGTTCCGATGACCGAGCAGATCGCCGAGGCCACCGACGGCGAGGTGACCGCCAACATCCTGCCCGCGCCGCTCGGGCCGCCGCAGGCGCATTTCGACTTCGCGGTGAACGGCGTCGCCGACATCACCTTCGGCGTGCAGGGCTACAACCCGGGCCGGTTCAAGACCACGAACATCGTCGAGTTGCCGTTCCTCGGCGAGACCGCCGAGAGCATCTCAGTCGCCTACTGGCGCGTCTTCGACGAGATGCTGCGCGACGCCGGCGAATACGACCAGGTCAAGGTGCTGGCAGTGTTCAGCCACGGGCCCGGCGAAATCTTTCTCAACGAAGGCGACGTGTCCTCGCCCGACGTGCTTGACGGTGTGAAGATCCGCGTCGGCGGCGGCATCGTGCACGAGATCGCCTCGGCGCTCGGGGCGGTTCCGGTCGAGGGGCCTTCGTCCAAGGCCTACGAGTTGCTGAGCCAGGGCGTCGCGGACGGGATCTTCTTCCCCTACGAGTCGGTCAACTTCTTCAAGCTGATCCCGCAGCTGGAAACCGCGATCGACGTGCCGGGCGGGCTCTACAATACCTCGTTCTACATCGCGATGAACAAGGCGAAGTGGGAGAGCCTGAGCCCCGAGGTGCAGGCGCAGATCGACAGCGTGACCGGCGAGGCGCTGGCGCGCATGGCCGGCCGGATGTGGGATGCCGCCGACGCCGAGGGCCGCGCCGCCATGGAGGGCGAGATCGCCATCACCCCTGCGACCGAGGCGCAGCTTGCGGCCTGGGACGAGGCACTGTCGCCGCTGGTGCAGGCCAAGCTCGACGAGGCGGCCGAGGCCGGCATCGACGCACAGGCGGCCTACGAGATGCTGAAATCCGAGATCGCGAAGGAAGCGGGCACGGAATGAGCGCGCCTGCGCCCAGTCACAGCGGCGCGCCCGCGGGTGCGTTACGGACGGCCCTCGCCCTGCTGGGGGGCGTGCTGCTGCTCGGCCTCATGGGGATGACGGTGGTCGACGTGATCGGGCGCTACGTCTTCAACGCGCCGCTGGTGGGGGCGACGGAGCTGACCGAACTGCTGCTGGCGGCGGTGATCTTCCTCGGCCTGCCGGCTGTGGCGCTGGCGGAGGAACACGTGACGGTCGATCTCGTAACCGACCGGATGCCGCCGCGCCTCCAGCCGTGGCGGCTGGCGCTGGCGGGCCTGTTCTCGGCCGTGGTGCTCGCCGTGGTGACATGGCGGATCTGGATCTACGCGGGCCAGATCGGCAGCTACGGCGGCGCCACCAACAGCCTGCGCATCCCGATCGCGCCGCTTGGCTATTTCTGCGCGGTCTGCACCGGGCTCGGCGCGGCGATCACCGCGCTGGTGCCGCTGCCCCGGCTGTTCCGCGCGCTTAAGGACTGAAGCACATGGACTACTGGCCCATCGGCATGGCGGTTCTCACCGTGCTGCTCCTGCTCGGCGTGCCGATCTCGATGGCACTGGCGGGGGTGGGGCTCGCGGGCGTCGCCTCGATCATCGGCTGGATGCCGGCGCTGTCGCTGATCGGTTCGGCCTTCTTCGACAATGGCCGCGACTACTCGCTGTCGGTGCTGCCGCTGTTCCTGATGATGGGCAATTTCGTGGTGCAGTCGGGCATCGCCGAGGAGCTCTACACCTCGGCCTACGCGTGGCTCAGGCACCGCAAGGGCGGGCTCGCCATGGCCACGGTCGTCGCCTGCGGCGCGTTTTCCTCGGTCTGTGGCTCGTCGATGGCCACGGCGGCGACGATGACCCGGATCGGGCTGCCCTCGATGCGGCGCTTCGGCTATCCCGACCGGCTGTCGACCGCCTCGATCGCGGCCGGCGGCACGCTGGGCATCCTGATCCCGCCCTCGGTGATCCTCGTGTTCTACGGCATCCTCACCCAGCAGGACATCGGGCGGCTGTTCCTCGCCGGGCTGATCCCGGGGCTGATCGGCGTGATCGGCTATGCCATCGCCGTGCGCATCTCGATCGCGCTGGGGAAGATCGACCTGCCGACCGAGTCGAAACTGCCGCTGAGCGACCGCATCCGCGCGCTCAAGGGCACCGCCGGCGCGTTGGTGCTCTTCGTCTTCGTCATGGGCGGCATCTACCTCGGGGTGTTCACGCCCACCGAAAGCGCCGGCATGGGCGCCGGCGGCGCCTTCCTGCTGGTGCTGCTCTCGGGCAAGTTCACGCGTGAGGGGATGATCTCGGTTCTCTACGACACGATGAAGACCACCTCGATGATGTTCTTCATCCTCTTCGGCGCGCTGACCTTCACCAACTACGTCAACATGTCGGGCATGACCGGCGACATCCAGACGTTCCTCGCGCTCTTCGGAGATACGCCGCTGGTGACGATCCTCGTCATCCTCTGCATCTACCTCGCGCTCGGCTGCCTGCTCGAGAGCCTGTCGATGATCATGCTGACGGTGCCGGTCTTCTACCCGATCATGGCGGCGCAGGGCGTGGACCTCGTGTGGTTCGGCATCTTTGTCGTCATGGTGACCGAGATTTCCTACATCACGCCGCCGGTTGGCATGAACGCCTTCGTGCTGCGCTCGGTGGTGCCCGACGTGCCGCTCGGCACGATCTTCCGCGGCCTCGGACCCTTCGTCGCGATGGACGTGCTGCGCGTGGCGCTGCTGACGGCCTTCCCGGGGCTGGTGCTGCTGCTCACCTGAGCGCTCCAGCAGCTCGCCCGGGCCGCACCGGGCTTCCACCAGGCTGCAAAGTCAGTCCCGAGGCCCACCACCCGCCGCGAACGGCCAGGGCTTCTTCTGGCCAGAAATATTCCCGGGGGAGTCGCCGCAGGCGACGGGGGCAGCGCCCCCGACCCGCTGCCTCAGGCGCCACGCGCGCCGACGAGGTGCATCGCGCTCGCGCCGGCCTCGTAGTAGCGCGCCTTGAGCCGCGTCAGGCTCTCGGCATGGGCACGGACCGGCGCGAGCGGCAGAGCGTCGGCAGTGTCGTCCAGCAGCGCCCGCGCCAGCGACTGCCCGAAGATCGTGCCCGGACCGATGCCGCGCCCGGAATAGCCGAAGCAGGCATAGCCGCGCGGGCCGATCTCGGTGATCTTGGGAATGTGGTCCGACGTCATCGCGATGCGCCCGCACCAGCCATGCTCGAAGGGCAGGTCGGCCGCCTCGGGAAAGAGCTCCCGGAGCTTGCGCCGCGCCCAGGCGGCATGGATGCCGCCACCGGGGCCACCGAGGTCGCCCATGCCGCCGATGATCAGCCGCCCGTCCGCGTCGGTGCGGAACGACGACATCACCAGCGCGGTGTCCCAGCAGCCCTCGCCCCCGGGCAGGATGCGTGCACGGAGGCTCGCGGGCAGCGGCGCGGTGGCGAACTGGCCGAAATGCACCGGCGTGTAGGCCGGCGGCCGCGCGCCGGGGAAGGGTGCGTGGTAGGCGTTTGTCGCCATCAGCAGCGCGCCGGCGCGCAGGCTCTCGCCGTTGCAGGCCAGCCGCCAGCCGTCGCCGTCGCGGGCAACCTCGGTGACGGGGCTCTGTTCGAAAAGCAGGGCGCCCGCATCGCGCGCGGCCCGGGCGAGCCCGCGGACATAGGCCAGCGGTTGCACCGTGCCCGCCCGCGGATCGAGGAGCGCGCCGTGCACCGCCCGGCTTCCGACCCGCCTCGCCGCCTCGCTCGCATCGAGAAGCTGCAGCGGTGCGCCATGAGCGTTGCCTTGGCGGCAGCGCGCCTCGAGGTCGGTCATGCCCGAGGGCGCATGGGCGCAATGCAGGGTGCCGTTGCGCACCGGCTCGCAGGCGATCCCCTCACGCGCGATGAGGCCGTAGACCACGTCCGGCGCCTCGGCGAGCCGGGCGATCAGGCGCCGGCCGGCGGCGTCGCCCATCTCGGCGAGGATGTCGTCGGGCTTGAGCCAGAGCCCGGCGTTGGCGAGCCCGACGTTGCGCCCCGAGCCGCCGTATCCGATCTCCCGGGCTTCGAGCACCGCCACGCGCGCGCCGCGCCGCGCCGCCTCGAGCGCCGCCGAGCAGCCGGTGAAGCCGCCACCGATCACCGCGAGATCGACGCTCAGGCCTCGGTCGAGCGGGCCCGCCCTGAACAGTTCGCGACTGCTGCGGTGCCAGAGGGATGTGTCGGTCTCAAGGTGCGTGGTCATCGCCGGTCTCTCGCTTGCGTGCAGCGCCGCGATCCCCGACTCGCGCCGGGTGAACCGCGGCATCCTGTGCCTTGATATACCGCGATTAATCCCGTCTGTCCCCGGAATTGACACGCACCCGTGGGACGCGCGCCGGCCTGCCCGGAAATGCGGCAGGCGGGACACGCGTGCGGTGCTGGCGCCGCGCGTGCTCTTTAGCTTGAGACCCGGCGAACCAAGGCCCGTAGGGTGGGGTATCAACCCACCCCTTGCCTAGCCCTGACGCACCAGCTTGCCGGGGTTCAGGATGCCGAGCGGGTCGAGCGCCTGCTTGATCTCGCCCATCACGTCCCAGCCGGCGCCGTGTTCGGCCTCCATGTAGGGCAGCTTGCCCATGCCCACGCCATGCTCGCCCGTGCAGGTGCCGCCCAGCCGCAGGGCGCGTTCGGCCATGCGATGCGACAGTCGCTTCGCCTCTTCGAGTTCGGCGGGCTGGTCCGGGTCGATCAGCAGGATCGCGTGGAAGTTGCCGTCTCCCACGTGGCCGAGGATCGGCCCGGGGATCGACCCCGCCGCGATATCGGCCTGGGTCTCCTCGACCGCGGTGGCCAGTTGCGAGATCGGCACGCACATGTCGGTCACCAGCCCCCGCGCGCCCTTGCGCGCCGCGAGTATGGCGTAATAGCCGTTGTGCCGCATCGCCCAGAGCGCCCGCCGCTCTTCTTCCCGGGTCGACCAGCGGAACGGCGAGGCGCCGTGATCGGCCACGATCTCGGCGAAGCGTTCGGCATCCTGCGCAACGCTCTCCGGCGAGCCGTGGAACTCCACAAGCAGGTGGGGTGCCTCGGCCATCTCGAGCCCCGAGTAGGCGGTGAAGGCGCGCGCGGTGGCGGCATCGACGAACTCGATCCGGGCCATGGGAATGCCCATCTGGATCGTCTCCATCACCGCCGTGACCGCTGCGTGCATGTCGGGGAAGGCGCAGATGCCGGCGCTCGTGGCCTCGGGGATACCGTGCAGCCGCAGGGTGAGCTCGGTCACCAGCCCCAGCGTGCCCTCGGATCCGACCATCAGCGCGGTGAGATCGTAGCCCGCGGCGCTCTTGCGGGCTCGGGTGCCGGTGCGGATGATGCGGCCGTCGGCCAGCACCGCCTCGACCCCGAGGACGTTCTCGCGCATCGAGCCGTAGCGCACCGTCGTGGTGCCAGAGGCCCGGGTCATCGCCATGCCGCCGAGCGAGGCGTTGGCGCCGGGATCGACCGGGAAGAACAGGCCGGTGGCGCGCAGCTCCTCGTTCAGCGCTTCGCGCGTCACGCCGGGCTGGATGGTCACGTCCATGTCGGCAGGGCGCACCTCGAGCACCTTGTTCATGCGCGTGAAGTCGACGACCACGCCGCCCTTCACCGCCAGCCCGTGGCCCTCGAGCGAGGTTCCGGCGCCCCAGCCGGTCACCGGGCAGCGATGTTCGGCGCAGATCCTTACCAGCTCCTGCACTTCGGCGGCGGTTTCGGGATAGGCGACGGCATCCGGCAGGACCGTGGGGAAATGCGACTCCGACCGCCCGTGCTGGGCACGCTCGGCATCGGACCGGCTGAGCCGCGGGCCGAGCAGCCCGGCCAGTTGATCGAGGGCGTCTGCATGGCGCATGGGGAGATCCTTCAATGGGGTGCCCGCTCGCCGGACCGCGGTCGAGAGGGGAAGGCGCGGGTCGCTTTCGGCGCGACCGGCGCGGTTTCGGCTTGGCTCGAGCGCGAGCTAGCGTCCGCAGAGATAGCCGTAGACGGTTTCGCTCTCGCCCGGGGGCACGAACTCGATGTGATCGAGCTGGCCGCCGTAGCTGACAAGGTGGATCGGCATGATGCCGGTGGCCGCGTTGCGGACCTCGACGATCTTGCCGTTGATCCGATACTGCACCGACAGGGTGAGCCCGCCGGCGTCATGTTCGAGAAGCAGCCCGTAGTTCAGCGTCAGAGGGTTGCTGCACTCGGTCGGGGTGGTGCCGGGGCTCAGCCGCATCGGCTCGTCCCGCATCGTCCAGCGTCCGACGAGGAAGACCGGCGTGAGCGGGCGGAAGCTGTCGTAGCCCTCGAGCTCGGTGTATTCCGCAAGATAGGTGTCGAACCCCTGCGTCTGGCGCAGGATGGTCAGGTACAGCGAGCGGTTCGACTGCCGAACCTCCTCGAGGTAGGATTTCGCCCGCCCGTCCAGCAGGTGCAGGACACCGAAATAGATGACGCAGGCGACCAGCGCGATGGCGAGGCCGATGATCTGGGCGGGTCGCAGCCGGGCGCGCGGCCAGTGTGTTGTGATCTTCATGCCATGGCTCCGCGCTGATTTTCCCCTTTGTGTGCTATTCATGCCGCAGCCGGACTTTGCAAGCGGCGTTCATCGGCGTAGGCGATGGACAGCGGTTCGGTCCAGGCGGCGGCGTGCATGGCCGGACCATATACTTCGCTGCCCGAAGCCTCAATTGCCGGATGAGCCAAATGACCGAAACGACAACGAACGAAAGTCTTACCTCACAGTCGATCCAGACGGATGACAACCGCCGGGTCTCGATGGTCTACCTGTCGCTGATCGCGGTGGCGATCGGGGTGGTAACCGGCATCGGTGCGATCCTGCTGCGCTATCTCATCTCGGTCATCCACAACCTCGCCTTTCTCGGCATCTTCTCCTTCGAGCACGACGCCAACCTGCCGACGCCGCCGTCGCCCTACGGTCCCTTCGTGATCCTCGCCCCGGTCATCGGCGGGGTGATCGTTCTGTGGCTGGTGCGCACCTTTGCGCCCGAGGCCCGCGGCCACGGCGTTCCCGAGGTGATGGACGCGATCTACTATCGCGGCGGCAAGATCCGGCCCGCCGTGGTGCTGATCAAGTCGCTGGCCTCGGCGCTGTCGATCGGTTCCGGGGCGTCGGTCGGTCGCGAAGGCCCGATCATCCAGATCGGCTCGGGCATCGGCTCCGTGCTGGGGGGCGCGTTCCGGCTGCGCTCGTGGCAGGTCATCACCATGGTCGCCGCCGGGGCAGGGGCGGGCATCGCCGCCACCTTCAACACGCCGCTCGGCGCGGTGATGTTCGCCGTCGAGCTGATGCTGCCCGAGTTCAGCGCGCGCACCCTGCTGCCGGTGGTGCTTGCCACCGGCACCGCGACCTACGTGGGCCGGCTTGCCTTCGGGATGGAGCCCGCCTTCCAGATGGCGGCGCACGTGCGCCCCGATCTCTTCGTGCCGCTGTCGGTGGACATGCTGCCACTCTACGTGATCTTCGGCCTGATCGCGGGTCTCGCGGCATGGCTCTTCGTCAAGGTGCTCTACGGCTGCGAGGATCTTTTCGACGGCTGGAAGGCCAATCCCTACGTCAAGAACATCATCGGGATGACGTCGCTCGGCGTGCTGATGTATGTCCTGCTGCTGACCACCGGCCAATATCACACCGAGAGCGTGGGCTATGCCACCATCGAGGCGATCCTGACCGGCCAGCTCTCGACGCCGGCCTTCCTGCTGCTGCTCTTCGCGCTGAAGATGATCGCCACGTCGATCTCGCTCAGCGCCGGCGCGTCGGGCGGGGTGTTCTCGCCGTCGCTGTTCCTCGGGGCGGCGCTTGGCGGGGCCTTCGGCGCGACGCTCGAGTTGCTGTTCCCGAATCTCGGCTTCCACTCGGTGACCTTCGCAGTGATCGGCATGGCGGCCATCGTCGGGGCTTCGACCGGCGCGGCGCTGACCTCGATCATGATGATCTTCGAGATGACCGGCGACTACACGATCACGGTCGCGGCGATCATCGCGGTGGTCTGCGCGCTCGGGGTGCGCCGCACGATCTCCGAGGATGACATCTACACCACGAAGCTCTCGCGCCGTGGCCACCACATCCCGCGCGAAAGCCGGTCGCACAGCTTCTCGATCCGGATCATACGCGAGCTCATGTCGCCAGTCGTGGCGGTGTTCGAGAAGTCCGAACTGGGCAGCACCGGCGTCGTCGACACCGAGCTCGGTGAAGAGCGTGTCTATGCGGTGGTGACCGAGGGCCGCAACGTGGTCGGCATCGTCCGTGTCGATCCACAGGACCCGACCAGGCGGCACGGCCCGATCATCGCGCCGGTGGGCTATGCACAGGAATCGAGCTTCCTGCGGGGCGCCATGACGCGCATGGCCGACCGCGGCCACGCGGCGCTTCTTGTGGTGCCCGAGAAGTCGATTCCACGCGCCGAGAACGTGATCGGCGTGCTGACCCGCGAAGCCATCGCGGACTCGGTCCTGCGCGATTACCGCAGCTGACCCACGCTGCGCCGGGCGCATGTCCGGCGCAGGCCCCTGGCGCGTTGGTGTGAAGTTCGGGCAATAAGGTTGCCTGCACCGCGATCACGGGACCACGGCTCTCATCCAGCGCGTTGATCGGACACTCTCGGCCGACCCGGAAGGCTCGACGCCGAGAGTGGAACCCGCCTATCGCCAACGGCGCGCACTTCATCGACAAAATCAAACTGAACCGTTCGTTCCAATTTGGTGCGGCAGTCAAGCCGTGTGCGCGGATTTTTGCCGAAGCGTGTCACGCGCGCTTGGCTTTGGTTAACCGATCGTCAAAAGATGTGACCGAGCTTCGGGCAGAACAACGAAGCAGAGCAGAACAGCATCTCGAGGGACGAATGAGCGCAACCCATGCTCGCAAGGCACGGCTCGGCCTGCCGCTACTTTGTGCAATCCTGCTGTCCACGGCGGCCTGTTCGGTCAAGGCCCCCGACATCGCCTACTCTTTCGAAGGGATCGACCTCGGTCTGCGTGCGATGGCGCTGCGCGAGGTGAAGGAACTGCAATCGCAGGGCCGTCGCGTCTGGTGCGTTCCCTTCGCCCGCAACGCGAGCGGCGTGCAGATCCGGGGCAACGCGAACACCTGGTGGGGCAAGGCCGCCGGCACCTACGAGCGCGGCCGTCAGCCGGTGCCCGGTGCCGTCATGGCCTTCGCAGCGACGGGTGGCATGCCCATGGGGCATGTCGCCGTGGTCTCCGAGGTTGTCTCCGAGCGCGAACTGCGCGTCGACCACGCCAACTGGGAGCGCAACAAGGTCTCGCTCGGCATGTCGGTCAAGGACATCTCGGCCAACAACGACTGGTCGTCCGTGCGCGTCGAGAGCAATCCCGGGTCCTACGGCAAGGCCTACCCGATCAACGGGTTCATCTACCCGGCCAGCACGCAGATCCGGTAACGCTACAGCGCGCGGGACGCTTCCGCGCGACCGATGCCGGTCGCCGGGAAGGCGTGAGGTATAACGCGGTGCCCGGAGGGGCCTCGCGTGACCATTCCTGCTTCCAATGCCAGTGAAATACAGTCCCTCGCCCTGATTCCGAGCGGGAGGCTTGCGGCATCCCCCATCGCAAGCTGGATGCGGACCGCAAAGGCGCCCGCCGAACAGGTCGGCGGGGCAGGGGCTCAGACCTGTTCGACGGCGACCCCGTCCTGAACCTCGAAGGCAAGGTAGCCGGCGATCTCGCCCGCTTCGTCCTTCGGCGCCTCGTAGGACCACACCGCATTGTCGTAGCTCCGGCTCTTCGAGGCGATGTTGAAGTATGTCGCCTCGCCGATGTGCTGGTTGACGGTGCGGTAATCGGACGGCTCGAGAAACGCCGTGGCGATGTCGTCGCGCGGGAAGTAGATCACGCCGGGCATGTCGCCCTCGGTCAGCTCGAGCGCGCGCCCGCTCTCGCCCAGAACGGCGCCGCCGGCGCGGATGACCCAGGTGCCCTCGGCCGGACGGATGGTAATGTGTTTCAGCATATGCTCTCTCCCCGTATGATCACGGATCATATATCAGCCGCGTTGCGACAGTCCTGTGTCAAAGCGGCGCGCAGGCCGCAGCCAGCCACTCCGCATCCCGGCCCTCGACAAGCGGCGCGATCCGCGCGCGCACTTCTTCATGGTAGGCGTCGAGCCAGTCGCGCTCGGCCTGCGTGAGCAGGGCTGGCACGATCAGCCGCCGGTCGATCGGCACCCATGTGAGGGTTTCGAACCGCAGCATGCGCGGCACGGTCTGTCCCGGAAGCCCCGGGGCCTGCTCGACCGCGATGAGGTTCTCGATCCGGATACCATAGGCGCCCTCACGGTAAAAGCCCGGCTCGTTCGAGAGGATCATGCCCGGTGCGAAGGGGATCGTTCCCATCCTCGAGATCCGCGCCGGCCCCTCGTGCACGCTGAGATAGGCGCCCACGCCATGGCCGGTGCCATGACCGTAATCGAGCCCGGCCTCCCAGAGCGACGCCCGGGCGAGCGCGTCGATGTCGCGCCCGGCAAGCCCCTGCGGAAAGCGCAGCCGCGACAGGGCGATCATGCCCTTCAGCACGCGGGTGAAGTTGGTGCACTCCTCCGCGCCGACGTCGCCGATGGCGATGGTGCGGGTGATGTCGGTGGTGCCGTCCACGTATTGACCGCCGCTGTCGATCAGCAGCAGGTCGCCCTCGCGCACCGTGCGGTCGGTGGCCTCGGTCACCCGGTAGTGCACGATGGCGCCGTCGGGGCCGGTGCCGGCGATGGTCTCGAAGGAGATGTCGCGGAGCGCATTGGTGGCGCGGCGCTCGGCCTCGAGCGCGGTGACGGCGTCGATCTCGGTGAAGGCGCCGGGCGTCTGCCGGTCGAGCCAAGCGAGGAAACGGACCATGGCGGCGCCGTCGCGCAGGTGCGCCGCGCGGGCGCCCTCGAGCTCGGCGGCGTTCTTGCAGGCCTTGGGCAGCAGACAGGGATCCGGCGCCTCGACGATCTCGCAGCGCTCGGCGAGAACGTCTGCCACGGCCACCGGGCAGCTGGCCGGGTCGATCTGCACGCGGCCGCCGAGCGTCGCCACGGCGGCAAGAAAGCCCTCGGGCGGCAGCACGGAGACCTTGTCGCCGAGATGGTCGCCGAGATCCGCAAGCTTGCGCGCGTCCACGAAGAGCTCGACCGTACCGTCGGCGTTGAGCAGGGCGAAGCCATGCGGCACCGGGTTGCGCGGTATGTCCGAACCGCGGATGTTCAGCAGCCAGGCAATACTGTCGGGCAGGGTGATGACGCAGGCGCCGGCTTCGCCTAGGCCCTGCGCGAGGCGGGCGATCTTGTCCTCGTGCGGCTCGCCTGCCAGCGACACCGGCTGCGCGAAGACCGCGCCGCGCGGCGGGTTAGGCTGGTCCTCCCAGATCCGGTCGACGAGATTGTCGCAGCGGGTCAGGGTCACGCCGTCGAGCTTCGCCTCGAGCGCGCGCAGCTGCTCCACCGAAAACAACCAGGGGTCGATGCCCACGCCGCCGCCGTCGGGCAGGTTGTCGGCGATCCAGTCGGCCAGCCCGACCTCGGGCCAGTCCACCGGCGTGAAGACGTCGGCGACCTGCGTCTTCACCTGAACCCGGTAGCGGCCGTCGACGAAGACCCCGGCACGGTCGGAAAGGGCAACACAATAGCCCGCGGACCCGGTGAAGCCGGTAAGCCAGGCGAGGCGGTCGTCCCGCGGTGCGACGTATTCGCCCTGGTGCGCATCCGCCCGCGGCACGATGAAGCCCGCAAGCCCCTCGCGGGCCATCTCGGCCCGCAGCGCGGCGAGCCGTGGCGGACCCTGGTCGGGGCGGGCGGTTTCCTGGAAGGTCTGGAACATCTCGGGCTCCCCTATTCATTCATGAGCGCCCGCTGCGCAGGCGGCGGGGGCTCTGCCCCCACACCCCCGAGGGTATTTTCAAACCGAAGAAGGGGCATGCGCCGCGCCCGGGGCTTCTCCGGTTTCCAAATACCCTCGGGGTGAATTGGCCCGGACAAGGTCCGGGGCAAGAGGGGCAGAGCCCCTCAGCCTGCGCGCTTGATGCCCATGAAGCGGGCGCGGGCGCGCGGGTCGCTGTCGAAGAGCGCGGCGAGCTGCTCTGTCATTGCGCCGGCGAGCTGCTCGACGTCGGTGATGGTCACCGCGCGGTCGTAGTAGCGGGTCACGTCGTGGCCGATGCCGATGGCGAGCAGTTCGACCTGCTTCTTGCGCTCGACCATGGCGATGACGTCGCGAAGGTGTTTCTCGAGATAGTTCGCCGGGTTCACGGAGAGGGTCGAATCGTCGACCGGAGCGCCATCGGAGATCACCATCAGGATCTTGCGCGCCTCGGGCCGGCCGGCCATGCGTCGGTGCGCCCATTCCAGCGCCTCGCCGTCGATGTTCTCCTTCAGCAGGCCTTCCTTCATCATCAGACCGAGGTTGTCGCGCACGCGGCGCCACGGCGCGTCGGCGCGCTTGTAGATGATGTGGCGCAGGTCGTTGAGGCGGCCCGGTTGCTGCTCGCGGCCCTCGCCGAGCCATTTCTCACGGGCGAGGCCGCCTTTCCACGCGCGGGTGGTGAAGCCGAGGATCTCGACCTTGACGTTGCAGCGTTCCAGCGTCCGGGCGAGCACGTCGGCGCAGATCGCGGCGATCGAGATCGGCCGGCCGCGCATCGAGCCGGAGTTGTCGAGCAGCAGCGTCACCACGGTGTCGCGGAACTCGGTGTCCTTTTCGACCTTGAACGACAGCGGCGTGGTCGGGTTGGCGACGACGCGCGCAAGCCGGCCGGCGTCGAGGATGCCTTCCTCGCGGTCGAACTCCCACGAGCGGTTCTGTTGGGCCTGCAGCCGGCGCTGGAGCTTGTTGGCCAGCCGCGAGACCGCGCCTTTCAGCGGTTCGAGCTGCTGGTCGAGGTAGGCGCGCAGCCGCTCGAGCTCCTGAGCCTCGGCGAGCTCCTCGGCGGGGATCTCCTCGTCGTGGCTGCCGTCGTAGACCTTGTAGGCGGGGTCGGCCTCGGACACCGGCGCCGGGGTGGGCGGCTCCATCGGCGCCTCGCCCTCGGGCATCTCGGTTTCCTCGCCCATCTCCTGGTCGGCCATGTCGTCGGCCGAGACCTGCGCCTGGCTGGCGTCCTGGGTCTCGTCCTGGCTCTGCTCGGGAGAGGCGTCGGCCTCGTCCTGCTGGTCGTCGTCCTGGCCGGTGGAATCGGGCTGCTCGTCCTCGGCGCCCTCGGGCTCCGCCTCGTCCTGGTCCTCGTCGTCGATCTGGTCGGGATCGTCGCCGAGCTGGTCGCCGTAGCCGAGGTCGGTGATCATCCGGCGCGCGAAGCGGGCGAAGGCCGACTGGTCGGCGAGCGTGTCCTCGAGCCCCTCGAGCGTGCCGCCGGCCTGCTCCTCGATGAAGCCACGCCAGAGTTCCATGACGTGATCGGCGTCGGGCGGCAGCTCGCGTCCGGTGGCGAGGTGACGGATCAGGTAGCCCGCGGCGACCGGCAGCGGCGCCTCGGAGGGCTGGGTGATCTGCCCGTAGCCGCGGCGCGCGGCCTCGTGACCGATCTTCGCGTCGATGTTGCCGGCGGTGCCGGGCATGTCGCGCGCGCCCATCGCCTCGCAGCGGGCGGTCTCCATCGCCTCGTAGAGGTCGCGGGCCATCTCGCCCGGGGGCGCGTAGCGCGCATGCGTCGCGGCATCGTGGTAGCGGCGATGCAGGGCCAGCGCGTCGGCGGTGCCACGCGCCAGCAGCACCTCGTCACGGGTGAGCCGGCGGCTCACCTGCGGCAGGCGCATGATGTCGCCCGATACGCCCGAGGGATCGACGGTGTAGTTCACCGTGAGCTCGCGGTCGTCGGCCATGACCTTGGTGGCCTCGGCCAGGGCCTTCTTGAAAGGATCAGCGGGGTTGTCGTCGCGGTTCGCCATGGCGACAGGTTTCGCGCCCCTCGCGCGGATTAGCAAGGGGAAAGCAACGGGCAGGGCGGAGGGAAGAGATCACGCCGGCGTACTGCCCGGCCATGACTGCGGCGCGATCAGGACGAGGGCGCCGCCTGTTCTGCGAGAAGTGCGTCGCATCTCCGGGAAATGCGGCGGAACAGGGCGGAGCTCTGGGGGTCACCGTCGATGCGGCCACGATAGAGCAGGCGGTATCCGGAGATTCGCTCGGCGGTGGCCGCATCGGGTGAGGCAAGCTCTTCGAAACTGCGAGCCAGGGTCTCCGCGGTCTCGGGCGAGATTCCGAGCCCGGGCATGGCGCGTTGCTCGGCGGCGACGCCGCGCCAGAAGGCCGCGCAGTCCGCGGCGGTGCTGGCGTTCGCACGTTCGCCGGAAACGGCGGCGCAGAGCCAGACCGTCATGGCCAGTCCGTGCCCGCGGCGACAGGCACGGCTGGTCAGGGTGTCAGGACGCGCCAAGGCTCAGGCGAGCGACAGATGCGCGGCGCTCTCCGGCAGTTCCTCGTCGAAGCAGCGCTGGTAGAACTCGGCCACGGTCTGCCGTTCGAGTTCGTCGCACTTGTTGAGGAAGGAGACGCGGAAGGCGTAGCCCACATCGCGGAAGATCTCGGCATTGGTCGCCCAGGCGATGACGGTCCGCGGCGACATCACGGTCGAGAGCTCGCCGTTCATGAAGGCACGGCGGGTGAAATCGGCCACGGTGACCATCTGCTTGATGGTCTTGCGGCCCTTCTCGTTGTTGTAATGCGGCGCCTTCGACAGGACGATCGCAACCTCGGCGTCGATGCTGAGGTAGTTGAGCGTCGCCACCAGCGACCAGCGGTCCATCTGGCCCTGGTTGATCTGCTGGGTGCCGTGGTAGAGGCCGGTGGTGTCGCCGAGGCCCACGGTGTTGGCCGTCGCGAAGATCCGGAAGTGCTTGTGCGGGGTGATGACCTCGTTCTGGTCGAGCAGCGTGAGCTTGCCGTCGGTCTCGAGCACCCGCTGGATCACGAACATCACGTCGGCGCGGCCGGCATCGTATTCGTCGAAGACGATGGCGGTGGGGTTGCGCAGCGCCCAGGGCAGGATGCCTTCCTGGAACTGGGTGGTCTGCTTGCCGTCGACGAGCTTGATGGCGTCCTTGCCGATCAGGTCGATCCGGGAGATGTGGCTGTCGAGGTTGACGCGCACGCAGGGCCAGTTGAGACGCGCGGCGACCTGCTCGATGTGGGTCGACTTGCCGGTGCCGTGGTAGCCCTGGATCATCACCCGCCGGTTGTTGCGGAAGCCCGCGAGGATGGCCAGCGTGGTGTCGGGGTCGAACTTGTAGGTGCTGTCGATGTCCGGCACCCGGTCGGTGCGGTCGGGGAAGCCGTGCACGACCATGTCGGTGTCGATGCCGAAGACTTCGCGGACCTCGATCTCTTCGGTCGGTTTCGCATTGACGTCGATCTCGCTGCTCATGTCGTGCCTCTGTAAAGGGTCGTGAACTCGGTTTGACCCGTGGTGCAACATATCGAGGGGAAGGGCAAGGGCGTGGCGGCCGGGCGGATAGCGTTTGCCCCGCCTGCGCTGCCGCGCTAGGCTTTCTGGAAGCAACGACCCATCGAGCCCCCCGAGTGATCCGCACGTGACATCCCCGCAAGCCGAGATCGAAGATCTGATCGCCCGGATCGCCATGGGCGACCGCGCGTCCTTCCGGCTTCTTTATGAACGGACGTCAGCGAAACTTTTCGGCGTGTGCCTCCGTGTCTTGGATGACAGGGCGCTGGCAGAGGAGGCGTTGCAGGACGCATTCTGCAAGATCTGGTCCCGGGCCGGGCAATACCGGGTGAACGGGTATTCCCCGATGACCTGGCTCATCACGCTGGCGCGCAACGCCGCGATCGACCGGCGCCGCAAGCGCGATGCCGCGGAGCGGCGCAGCTCTGCTCCCATCGAGGCAGCGGACCTCGTGGCCGATCCCGCACCGGGGCCGGCGCAACAGACGCAGGCGCGCGCCGAGGCGGAGGCGCTGTTCGCCTGCATGTCGGAACTTCCGCCCGACCGTGCCGAGATGGTGCGGCGGGCCTATCTCGAGGGCGCGACATATGCCGAGCTCTCCGACGCCTCCGGCGTCAAGCTGAACACCGTGCGAACCTGGCTGCGCCGCAGCCTGATGCAACTGAGGGAGTGCCTGAGCCGATGAGCGGGCCAGAGGAAACAGACCTTCCGGGCGGCTGGGAAGCCGCGGCGGCGGAGTATGTCCTCGGCCTGCTGCCGGAGGACGAGATCCGCGCGTTCGAGGCGCAGCTCGCGCAGGACCGCGAGCTGCGGCAGGACGTCGAGGCCTGGGAACAGTATTTCGCGACGCTTACCGACGATATCGCCCCCGTCGAGGCGCCGCCGCAGGTGCTGCGCCGGACCGAGCAGACGCTCTTCGGCGCGCCGCGCAAACCGCTGTGGCGCCAGCTTCTGCCGTATCTCGGCGGCGCGGTGGCCGCCGCGCTCATCGCCTGGGCGGCGATGTTCGGCGGGCTGCTCGACCGTGGCAGCGACGCGCCGCATCTCTATGCCGAACTCGACACTCCGTCGCGCGGGCTCGAGCTGCTCGCGCATTACGCGCCCGACAGCGGCACCTTCATGGTGCGCCATGACGCGGGTGATCTGCCCGGCGACCGCTCGCTCGAGATCTGGATGATCCCGGAGGAAGGCGACACGCCGATCTCGCTCGGGCTCGTCGACCCGGCGGTGCAGCTGACGCAGATCCCGGTGCCGCAGGACCTCGGCCTGCAGATGCCGGGCGCGGCCATCGCGATCTCGGAAGAGCCGCTTGGCGGTTCGCCCACCGGTCAGGCCACGGGGCCGATCCTGTCGCTCGGCCAGCTCGCGCCGCGCGAGGAGGACGCGGCCGAGTAGCGCTTAATCCGCGCTTAGGGGTTTTGCAGCAGCATGGCGCCCGGGCAGACCCCGGGGGGCCATCATGCCAGATGATACGCTCGAATTCTTCGACATCGGGGCCGCCAGCACCACGGCGGCCAGCTTTTCGGACAACGGCGGCTACCAGTTCGCCCTTGGCGGCGAAACCATCAGAGGCTGCAGAAGGCTGTGAAGATTCTGCGCGCCGCGCCTCTCGCCGACGTCACGGGCGGTGCGCCGCCCGCGACATCTTCGGCTCAGCGCCCCCGGATGCGCGGGTCGAGCGCGTCGCGCAGGCCGTCGCCGAGGTAGTTGACGCCCAGCACCGTGAGCGAGATCGCGATGCCCGGCAGCATCACGCGTTCGGGGAAATCCTCCATCCGGGCAACGGCGTCGGCCAGCATCTTGCCCCACGTCGGGAAGTCCGACGGGAAGCCCACCCCGAGGAACGACAGCGCGCTTTCGGTGATGATCGCGGTGGCAAGCCCGAGCGTCGCCGAGACCATGATCGGCGACAGCACGTTGGGCAGCAGGTGTCGCCGGATGATCTGGAACGGCCGCGTGCCGATGGAGCGGGCGGCCAGCACGAACTCGCGTTCCTTCAGCGCGAGGATGTCGCCGCGCACAATGCGCGCCGTCGGCATCCACGAGGTGATGCCGACAACGGTCACGATCAGGATGAACATGCCGCCCTCGGGGCCGAAGTTGGCGCGCAGCGGCTGGCGGAAGAGCGTCACCGCGACCAGCAGCAGCGGCAGGATCGGCAGTGACAGGAACAGGTCGGTGAGCCGCATGAGCGGCCCGTCGAGCTTGCGGAAAAATCCGGCGAGCACGCCGATGCCGGTGCCGATGACCAGCGACAGCACCATCGCCGCCCAGCCCACCGCCATCGAGGCGCGGCCGCCCGCGATGAGCTGCGCGAGGTTGTCGCGGCCCAGCTGGTCGGAGCCCAGCGGATGCGCCCAGCCGACCTTGGCGGTGCTGTCCCACAGCGCCGTATACATCGGGCGCATGTCCTTGGACCGGATGTCGAGCGCCTGCGGATCGAGCGTCCAGAGGTAGGGGCCCAGCAGGACCCCGAAGGTGATGACGAACAGGAAGAAGGCCCCGATCATCGCGCCCTTGTGCTTGCGGAACTGGTCCCAGACGTCGCGCCACTTCGAGCGCGGCGGCGCCATCGGTCCCTTGTCCTTGAGCGCCTCGATCGGCGCGTCGGCGCCTTCGGCGAGGATGAGATCGTCCTGCGGGCTGTCAGTCATAGCGGATCCTCGGGTCGAGCAGGCCGTAGAGCACGTCGGCGATGAGGTTGAAGAGCACGATCAGGAAGGCGAAGATGAACGTCAGCGTCATCACCATCGGCAGGTCGTTGGCGAAGAGCGCCGTGATGAGCAGCTGGCCGATGCCGTTCACCTTGAACACGTTCTCGGTGATGATGGCGCCGCCGAAGATCGCCGGCACGCCGAGCGCGATCACCGTGACCACCGGGATCATCGAGTTGCGCAGCACGTGGATCATGACCACCACCGCCTCGGACAGGCCCTTGGCCCGCGCGGTGCGCACGTAATCCTGGTTGAGGTTGTCGAGCATCGAGGCGCGCATGTAACGCGACAGCTGCGCGGTGGTCTGCAACGCCAGCACCATGACCGGCATCACCATCTGGCTCAGCTGGTACTTGAAGCTCGCCCAGTCGGTGACCTCGTGCGTGGTGTCGTAGATCGAGGGGAACCAGCCGAGGTAGACCGAGAAGATCACGATCAGCAGCGGCCCGGTGAAGAACGGCGGGATCGAGAAGCCGATCATGGTGATGAAGGTGCCCGCCTGGTCGAAGACCGAATACTGCCGGTAGGCCGAGTAGATGCCGATGGGCAGGGCGATCAGCACGCCCACCACGTAGGACATGCCCACCACCCAGAGCGTCTGCGGGACGCGCTGCAGCACGATGTCCATCACCGGCGAGCGGGTCTGCCACGAGATCACCCGAAGCTCGTCCTGGTAGAGATGGGTGTCGGGCAGCCAGCCGAGCAGCGCGCTGTCGGCGGTCAGCCAGTCGATGAAGATCTTGGGCTCGGTCCAGAACACCTGCACGAGCCATTTCCAGTATTGCACGAGCGGAGGCTGTCCGAGCCCCAGCGCCTCGCGCATCTTCTGCTTCACCTCTGGCGGCACGGTCAGGGGAACCTGCGCCATCGGGTCGCCGGGGGCGAGCTGCAGCAGCATGAAGATGACGAAGCTGATGAACAGGAGCGTCGGGATCGACAGCACAAGGCGCCGGGCGGCGTATGTCAGCA
Organism: Salipiger sp. D13; assembly: GCF_003703915.1. Lineage (NCBI taxonomy): Bacteria > Pseudomonadati > Pseudomonadota > Alphaproteobacteria > Rhodobacterales > Roseobacteraceae > Salipiger > Salipiger sp. D13. The sequence continues at coordinate 528,487 of NZ_ML112590.1, read as the reverse complement.
TGTATCGGGCCTCAGAGCGGGGTCTGCTGGTGCAGCGCGATGCGCCAGCCGTCTCGCGTATGATACCAGACAGAGGCGCACTTGGCGAAATAGGGGCGCTCGCCCGCGCGCTGTCCGGTGGCGGAATAGGTCAGGACCGTGGTGTCTCCGAATGCGGTGGCGGTCCTGTCGGTAATTTCGACGTCGCTCCAGCGCGGAGCCGCGGCGATGGCCTCGAGGATCGCGTCCGCGTCGAGCGCCGGCCCGGGCAGGGCAAAGACCATGCGGGCCTCGGGGTGCAGGAGCGCGCGGAATGCGTCGGTCCCGTCGCACCACAGGGTGCGTTCGCTGGTCCAGAGCGTCTCGGTCATCGCGGGCTTTCGGAACGGGCGCGCCCCCGCCACGAGGGACGGAGGCGCGCGACGCAGGTCAGGCGATCACTCTTCGATGCGGTACCAGTCGGCCGCGTTCCAGAGCTCGCTGTCCCAGGTGTTCAGCACCACGCCGCCAAGCGTGTTGGAATGCGCCGAAACACGGCCGCGGTCGACGAGCGGCACGATGGTCATGCTCTCCTTGGTCAGCATGTCGTTGAGCTTCTTGGCGATCTCGCCACGCTTCTCGAGCTCGCCGGTCTTGGCCAGCTCGTCGAGCATCGCGTCGTATTCCTCGTCGCAGAAGCGGTTGATGTTCTCGCCCTGCCACTGGCTCGACGGCTTCGGCTCGTTGCCGCAGCGATACATCGACAGGTAGCTCTGCGGATCGGTGCCGTCGAAGTTGTTCGCGTACATCTCGACGTCGGCGTAGAACTTCTGGAAGGTGTCGGGCGAGCCCGGGTCACCGCCGAAGAACACCGAGCTGTCTACGTTGCGCAGCTCGGTCTCGACGCCGATCTGGTTCCACCAGTCCTTGATGAGCGCCTGGAAGTCCTGGCGCACCGCATTGGTCGAGGTCTGGTAGAGCAGCGAAAGCGGTTCGCCGTCCTTGTCACGGACACCGTCGCCGTCGCTGTCGGTCCAGCCGGCTTCTTCGAGCAGCGCCTTGGCCCCCTCGAGATCCTGCGTCAGGCACTCGGTGTTGTCCGAGGCGTAGAGCTCGGGCGCGGGCACGAGGTTGCAGGTCGCGCGGCCGGCCTGGCCGTAGCCGATCTCGGTCAGCAGCTCGCGGTCGATGGCCATCGAGAGCGCGCGGCGGACCTTCTCGTCCGACAGGATCGGGTGCGGATGCGCCACGGTCGAGCGCTCGCCCTCGGGCAGGTCGGGCGACGGGTCGGTGAGGTTCATCTCGATGCGCTCGACCAGCGTGCCGAAGGCCGAGACGGGGGTGCCGGTGCCGCCCTCGGCCATGCTCGCCAGGACGTCGGGCGCAAGCTGGAGGTTCCACGCGTAGTCGAATTCGCCGGTCTGAAGCACCGCGCGGGCCGCCGATTCAGCATCGCCGCCGCCCTTGAGCGTCACGGTGGCAAAGGCGGGCTTCTCGGGGTCGCGGTAGTTGGAGTTCGCCGAGAGCGAGATCACGTCGTTCGGCTTGAACTCGTCGACCACGAAGGGGCCGGTGCCGATCGGGTTGAAGTTGGCCTCGGTGCAGGACGAGGCGTTGGCGCCGAGGCACTGCTCGAACTGGGCCTTCTGCAGGATCGGCGACTGGCCGCCCATGAAGGGGCCGTAGGGGTTCGGCATCGGCTTGTCGAAGTTGACCACGACGGTCAGGTCGTCGGGCGTGTCGATGCTCTCGACGCCGGTGAACTTCGCAAGCTGTGCGCAGCCGCCCTCGGGGTGCATGCAGTAGTCGGCGGTGAACTTCACGTCCGCCGAGGTCACCGGGCTGCCGTCGGACCAGACAAGGCCTTCCTTGAGCTTCCAGGTGATCTGGGTCAGATCCTCGCTCACGCCCCCGTTCTCGACGGTGGGGATCTCCTCGGCGAGGTAGGGCACCAGCGCGCCGGTCTCGGTGTAGCGGCCGAGCGGTTCGAGCACGAGGCTCGCGGCCTCGATGTCCTTGGTGCCGCCCGAGAGATAGGGCGTCATGATCGACGGCGCCTGCCAGTAGATGATGTTGACGTGTCCGTCCTCGCCGCGTTCGGCGAAGGCGGCCGGCGCCATCGCGCTGGTTGCCACGGCCCCGAGAAGTAGGGTCTTGAGCGTCATGGATCTCTCCTTGTTGGGCGCCGGCGATTTTGCCGGCCTTATGATTCTTGTTGTGGGGATGTTGTCCTGCGCGCCGCACCTGAACACCGGGTTCGGCGGTATGGAGGGTCATTCTTCGGACCCGTTGCTCCCCATCGTGGAAGCATCGAAACAGAACGTTCCGAAAATGCAAGCTCTGCCTTTGCGGAAACCGCATGCGGGGTTTGACACCCGGCGAAAGCTGCCCGTAGCGTTCGCAGATAGCTTCTGGAGACCGCCCATGCTCGACAACCCAATCGCCCGGATCGACCGCCTGCGGGTCGAGTTCGAAACCAAGGACGGCACCGTCGCGGGCGTCGAGGACGTGAGTTTCGACGTCAACGCCGGCGAAACCGTCTGCATCGTGGGCGAATCCGGGTCGGGCAAGTCGGTCTCGTCGCTCACGCTGATGCGGCTGATCGAGTTCGGCGGCGGCTCCATCGCCAACGGCAAGCTGCTGTTCGACCGCCGCGACGGCGACGCGCTCGACCTGGCCTCGGCCGGCCAGGACCTGATGCGCCAGATCCGCGGCAACGAGATCGGCATGATCTTCCAGGAACCGATGACCGCGCTCAACCCTGTGTTCACCATCGGCCGCCAGCTGACCGAGGGGCTGCGGGTGCATCGCGGCATGAGCAAGGCCGAGGCGCAGGACCGGGCGCTCGAGCTGATGAAGCAGGTGCGCATCCCCGAGCCCGAGCGGCGGCTGAAGCAGTATCCGCACGAGCTTTCGGGGGGCATGCGGCAGCGCGTGGTGATCGCCATGGCGCTGGCCTGCAAGCCGCGGCTGCTGATCGCCGACGAGCCCACGACGGCGCTCGACGTGACGATCCAGGCGGAAATCCTCGCGCTGATGGACCGGCTCAAGCGCGAGACCGGCACGGCGGTGATGTTCATCACCCACGACATGGCGGTGGTCGCGCAGATGGCCGACCGCGTCGTCGTCATGTTCCGCGGCCGCAAGGTCGAAGAGGGCACCGTCGAGGAAATCTTCGAGCGCCCGCAGCATCCCTACACCAAGGCGCTGCTCGCCGCCGTTCCCAAGCTCGGCGAGATGAAGGGCAAGCCGCTGCCCGAGCCGATGAAGCTTCTGGGGCGCGAGCAGGGCGAGATCAACCCGATCCCCGGCACCGACAAGCCGTTGCTGACGGTCGAGGGGCTGACGACGCGCTTCCCGGTCAAGGGCGGCTTCTTCCGCCGCACCATCGCCAACGTGCACGCGGTCGAGGACGTGAGCTTCACCCTCAACAAGGGCCAGACGCTGAGCCTCGTGGGCGAGTCGGGTTGCGGCAAGTCGACCTGCGGGCGCTCGATCCTGCGGCTGGTCGAGCCGCTGCGGGGCCGCGTCGACCTTGACGGGGTCGACGTGATGGGGCTCGGGCCGAACATGCTGCGCGACGAGCGGCGGCAGATGCAGATGATCTTCCAGGATCCCTTTGCCTCGTTGAACCCGCAGATGAACCTTGCCGATCAAGTGGCTGAACCCATGCGGAATTTCGGCACTCACTCGGGCGCGGAGATGCGCGACCGGGTGGCCATGCTGTTCGACCGGGTGGAACTTCCGCGCAGCTTCATGCGCCGCTATCCGCACGAGCTCTCGGGCGGCCAGCGCCAGCGCGTCGCCATCGCCCGGGCGCTCGCCCTGTCGCCGAAGCTGATCGTCGCCGACGAGGCGGTCTCGGCGCTCGACGTGAGCGTGCAGGCGCAGGTGCTGAACCTGATGATGGAACTGCAGGCCGAGTTGGGGCTCTCGTATCTCTTCATCAGCCACGACATGGCGGTGGTCGAGCGGGTAAGCCACAACGTCGGCGTCATGTATCTGGGCCGGATCGTCGAGATCGGCCCGCGTGCCGCCATCTTCGACAACCCGCAGCACGCCTATACGCGGGCGCTGATGCAGGCGGTGCCGGTGGCCGATCCGCACAGGCGGAAGTCCGAGAAGGACCTCAATTTCAAGCCGATCCCGTCGCCCATTCACCCGGTGGGCTACGAGCCGGAACCGAACGCCTACGAAGAAGTCGCCCCGGGTCATTTCGTGCTGACATCGGACAGCGGCTATTGAGCTTCCCGGGGCGTCCTCCGAGAGTGCGGGCAATCCTGCCGTCACGGCATCTGCACTGAAAGGACAGCGTCTTCCCATGGCCCACAGCCTCCGCGACCGCGCGGCCCCCGCCGCGCCTGCCCACCACAACCGCCCCGACCTTGCCACCGACGCGATCCGCACCGCGCGCGAGGATCTCGCCGCCTGCTTCCGGATGGCCGCGCGCAACGGGTTCGGGGAAGGCATCTGCAACCACTTCTCGGCGGTGCTGCCGGGGCACGATGACCTGTTCCTCGTGAACCCCTACGGCTTCGCCTTCCGCGAGATCACGGCCTCGTCGCTGCTGGTCTGCGACTTCGAGGGCAACGTGGTCGAGGGTGAGGGCGAGCCCGAGGCCACCGCCTTTTACATCCATGCCGAGATGCACCGGCGCCTGCCGCGCGCGAGAGTCGCCTTTCACACCCACATGCCCTACGCCACGGCGCTGTCGATGACCGAGGGCGACCCGCTGGTCTGGGCCGGCCAGACCGCGCTCAAGTTCTACGGGCGGACGGCGGTCGACGATGATTACAACGGCCTGGCGCTCGACAACGCCGAGGGCGCCCGCATTGCCGGCGCCGTCGGGGACGCCGACATCGTCTTCATGAAGCACCACGGCGTCATGGTGCTGGCGCCCACCATCGCCGAAGCGTGGGACGATCTATATTATCTCGAACGCGCCGCCGAGGTGCAGGTGCTTGCGATGTCGACCGGCCGCAAGGTCGCACCGGTGCCGCATGACGTGGCGCAGGCCGCCTACGAGCAGATGCGCGAGGGCGACTCCGGGTCCGCCCGGCTCCACCTTGCCGCGATCCGCCGCCAGCTCGATGCCGAGGAGCCGCAGTACCGCCACTGAGCGGCGCGGTTTCGGGCAGTACGGCGGGCCGTGCCGAAGCGCCTGTCGCACGCCTCTTGCCCGGCGGCGGACAGGGCGCTAGTCCATATGTAGACAAACGAAGGATACCCCATGACGTCCCGCCTTTCGCCGCGCGAGATCCTCGAGACGCTGGTGAGCTTTCCGACCGTCAGCCGCGACACCAACCTGCCGCTGATCGACTGGGTCGCAGATTACCTTGCCAGCCACGGCATCGAGAGCCACCGCCACCCGAAACCCTCCGAGCCCGACCTCAAGGCCGCGCTCTTCGCGCATGTCGGGCCGGAAGAGGATGGTGGCGTCGTGCTCTCGGGTCATACCGACGTGGTGCCGGTGGACGGGCAGGCCTGGACCAGCGACCCCTTCACCCTGACCGAGCGCGACGGCCGCCTCTACGGGCGCGGCTCGACCGACATGAAGGGCTTCGATGCGCTGGCGATCTGGGCGCTGGTCGAGGCCAGGCATCGCGGCGTCACGACACCGCTGCAGCTCGCGCTCAGCTACGACGAGGAACTGGGCTGCATCGGCGGCCGCGATCTTGCCGAGGCGATGCAGGGCGTGGTGCCTCGGGCGCGCTCGGTGATCGTCGGCGAGCCGACGATGATGAAGACCGTCACCGGCCACAAGGGCGGGGTGAACTTCTGGGTGCATGTGCATGGCGTCGAGGTGCACAGCTCGATCCTGCACAAGGGCGTCTCGGCCATCATGTGGGGCGCCAGGCTCATCGATTGGGCGAACCGGGTGAACGCCGAGAACGCCGAGGCCACGCCGGACGCCGTCGCGGCGCTGTTCGATCCGCCCTATACCAACGTTCACGTCGGACAGATCCACGGCGGCACGGCGCATAACATCACCGCCAAGGACTGCGAGTTCGGTCTCGGGTTCCGGGTCATCGCGGGCGAGGATCCGCAGATGTGGGCCGACCGCTTTCGCGACGAGGTCGCCCGGCTCGAGGCCGAGATGCAGGCGGTCTGCCCCGAGGCCCGCATCGAGGTCCGCACGATGTTCGAACTGCCACCGCTGGTGCCGACGCTCGACAACAGCGCCGAGGCGCTGGTGCGGCAGGTGACCGGCGACAACGGTGTGATGCAGGTGAGCTACGGCACCGAGGCCAGCCATTTCCAGGCGGAAGGCTACGACGCCGTGGTGTGCGGGCCCAGCGACATCGACATCGCCCACAAGCCCGACGAATACATCGAGATCGCCCAGCTCGATGCCGGCCAGAATTTCATGCGGCGCCTGCTGGAGCAGCTCGCATGATCTTTCCCTTCCGCGACGAGGGCCCACGCGAGCATGACGGCCCGCTGCCCGAGGCCTGTGACCTCGTGGTGATCGGCGGCGGGGTGATCGGTGTCTCGACCGCGCTTCACGCCGCCCGCGCCGGGCTCTCGGTGGTGCTGCTCGAGAAGGGCCGCATCGCCGCCGAGCAAAGCTCGCGCAACTGGGGCTGGATCCGGGTGCAGGGCCGCGACATGGCCGAGATCCCGATCGCGCTCGAGGCGCAGGAGCTGTGGCCGGCGCTCGATGCCGACTGCGATGGCCGCCTCGGGGTGAAGACCGTGGGCGTGAGCTACCTCGCGCGCGACGACAAGGACATGGCGGCATACCAGGGCTGGCTCGACGAGGCGAAACCGCTGGGCGTGTCCTCGCGGATGCTCGACGCCGCCGAGACCAGGGCGCTTCTGGGTGCCGAGGACAGCCCCTGGGTGGGGGCGCTGCACACGCCTTCGGACATGAAGGCCGAGCCCTGGGTCGCGGTGCCCGAACTGGCGCGGCTCGCCGCCGCCGACGGCGCGGTGATCCGCGAGGGCTGCGCGGTGCGCGGCCTCGACATGCAGGCCGGCGCGCTCGCCGGCGTGGTGACCGAACACGGCCGCATCCGCTGCACCCGCGCGGTGCTGGCGGGCGGCGCGTGGTCCTCGCTGTTCCTGCGCCGGCACGGGGTGAGCCTGCCTCAGCTCTCCGTTCGCTCGACCGCCATGGCCACCGAGCGGCTGCCGCAGGCCGTCAATACCGCTGCCATCGATGACAAGCTGGCCTTCCGCCCGCGCGAGGATGGCGGCTACACGCTCGCCCCCGCGGCCTTCTCCGAGCTCTTCATCGGTCCCGATGCCTTCCGGGCACTGCGCCGCTACCTGCCGCTCGCTGTCTCGGGAGAATTCGACGTCCGCCTCCGCACCATGGCGCCCGCAGGCTATCCCGACGCCTGGGGCACGCCGCGCCGCTGGGGCGACGACGCGCAGAGCCCCTTCGAGCGCATGCGCATCCTCTCGCCCGAACCGAACGCCGCCAAGGTCGCCGAGAGCCGTGCGCGCTTCGCCCGCCACTTCCCGCAGATGGGCGCGGCGCCGTTGCAGGCCGCGTGGGCAGGGATGATCGATGTGATGCCCGACGTGGTGCCGGTGGTCGACGACGTGGAGGCGCTGCCCGGGCTCACGCTCGTCACCGGCATGTGCGGCCACGGCTTCGGGATCGGCCCGGCCTTCGGACGCATCGCCGCCGACATGGCGCGCGGCCGCGATCCGGGCCACGACCTGCACCGCTTCCGGCTGTCGCGCTTCTCCGACGGCTCGAAGCTCGTCACCGGCCCCAACATCTGAGCCTGCCTCGGCGCCCGCCGTGCGCCGTCTTGCGGGGCGGCCCGCCCGGTGGCAGGCTCGCCCGGATCACTTTCACATCAGCCCCAATGGAGCCCCGACATGCCCGTCAAGAACCGCTTCGCCGAACTGCAGGACGAGATCACGGCCTGGCGACGTGACTTCCACGAGAACCCCGAACTTCTCTTCGACACCCACCGCACCGCCGGCATAGTCGCCGAGAAGCTGCGCGCCTTCGGCTGCGACGAGGTCACCGAGGGCATCGGGCGCACCGGCGTGGTCGGCGTCATCAGGGGCAAGGGGACCGGGTCGGGCAAGGTCATCGGCCTGCGCGCCGACATGGACGCACTGCCGATCACCGAGAACACCGGCGTGGACTATGCCTCGAAGACTCCCGGGGCGATGCACGCCTGCGGCCATGACGGTCACACCGCCATGCTGCTCGGCGCCGCGAAATACCTCTCCGAGACGCGCAACTTCGACGGCACCGTGGTGGTGATCTTCCAGCCCGCCGAAGAGGGCGGCGGTGGCGCCAAGGTGATGTGCGACGAGGACATGATGGCCCGCTGGGGCATCCAGGAGGTCTACGGCATGCACAACTGGCCGGGCCAGCCGCTCGGCAGCTTCGCGATCCGCCCGGGGCCGTTCTTCGCGGCGACCGACATCTTCGACGTCACCGTCACCGGGCGCGGCGGCCACGGCGCCAAGCCGCACGAGACCATCGACCCCACGGTGATTTCGGCCCAGATCGTGCTCGCGCTGCAGAGCATCGCCAGCCGCAACGCCGACCCGGTGAGCCAGATCGTCGTCTCGGTGACCAGCTTCGTCACCTCCTCGCAGGCCTACAACGTCATCCCGCCGCGGGTGCAGATGCGCGGCACGGTGCGCACGCTCAGCCCCGAGAACCAGGATCTGGCCGAGGCCCGCATCAACGAGATCTGCACCGGCGTCGCCGCCGCCATGGGCGCGCAGGCCGAGGTCAGCTACACCCGCAACTACCCGGTGATGGCCAACCACGACGAGCAGACCGAGTTCGCCGCCGAGGTGGCGCGCGCGGTGGCCGGCGATTGCGCCGAGGCGCCGCTGGTGATGGGCGGCGAGGATTTCGCCTTCATGCTCGAGGAACGCCCCGGCGCCTACATCCTCGTCGGCAACGGCGACAGCGCGATGGTGCATTCGCCGGAGTACAACTTCAACGACGAGGCGATCCCGGCGGGCTGCTCCTGGTATGCCGAGATCGTCGAGCGCCGGATGCCCGCCGCCTGAGGCGCCAAGACCCACGGCGCGTCCCCGGGACGCGCCGCACTCCGCCGGTCAGCAGGGCCCGGAAATCGCCCATGCCGCGCCGCCACGGTCCGGAGCGACGCGCGGCGCAGGCCCTTCTTCTGGCTGAAAAAATCCCCGCCGGAGGCATCTGCTGGCGCCGCTCGTCCCGGCGCCGGGGACGGGGCGAGACGCTTCAGGCCTCGGCGGACCGCGCCTTGGCGGTCTTGCGCTTCGCCTTCGGCTTCGCGGCGCTTTTTCCGGCGGCGGCCCCGGCCTTCGCCTTCGGAGCGCTTCTGGCGGCCGCCGCGCGCTTGCGTTTCGGTTTCGGCGGCACCGCCAGCAGCGCGGCCTCGGCGGCGGTCCAATGGTCGGCGTCCCGTCCGGCGGGGCAGCCGGCGTCGAGCCAGAGATAATAGGCAGCTTCGGCGATCCGGGATTCGGTGGGCATCGGGGAAGGGTGGCTCATCCGGGTGGTCCTCTTCTGTGGCATGAGACAGTGCGGCCCGTGGGGTGGCACGCCCCGAAAGTGTGCCCGGGACGGGGCATCGGCGTTAGCGCGAACCGGCGGCGCGCCGGTCCTGCGCGGTCTCCTGCCCAACGGGATGGCAGAGCGGCCCGCTTTCGGCTAAAGCGCGGGCAGACCAGACGCCGGGGGTGCCGCGTGACGCAACGAGCCAACATCATCTGCATCAAGTGGGGCACCGCCTTCGGGCCGGAATACGTGAACCGGCTCTACAGCGGCGTGCGCCGCAACATGGCGCGCCCGATCCGCTTCTTCTGCATGACCGAGCACGCCGAGGGGCTGCACCCGGACATCGAGGTGCTGCCGCTCCCGGTCGAGCCCTTCGCCGAGCCGATGGCGCAGGCGCTCGCGGTGGCGAACCGGCAGGGGGCGATGCGCAAGGTCTCGCTCTTCCGCCCCGGCCTGGTGCCCGACCTCGAGGGCCCGTTCCTCGGCTTCGACCTCGACGTGGTGATCACCGGATCGCTCGACGAGATCCACGACCTCGCGCCCGGCACCGTCGCCATGCGCCACGACTGGACCGAGAAGCGCAAGGGCCGGCCCACGGGTCACGGCTCCGTGTTCCGCTTCGACCCGGCCCGGCACGGCTTCCTCTACGAGGACCTCGCCCGGGGCGCCTACAAGGAAGTCGAGAACGCGCGCGGCTCCGAGCAGCGCTACACCAGCCACAAGGCGATGGACCGGGGTGTCTTCACCTATATCCCCGGCGACTGGGTTGTGTCGTTCAAGTATGACTGCAACCCGTTCCCGCGCAACTGGCTGCACAAGCCGCGCCTGCCCGAGGACGCCCGCGTGGTCTGCTTCCACGGCCGGCCCAAGATGACCGATGCGCTCGAGGGCTGGAACGGCAGTTTCATCCGCCACTCGAAGCCCTGCGACTGGCTGCGCGAGCACTGGATCGACCGCGCGAAGGCGGATCTCGGCCCGGACTGGGCCTGAGGCGGCTTCCGAGGCTTGCTCATCGCGGGGCTGGCAGGGTAAGAGCGGTGCCACGAAAGAATTCTGAGGGAAGGGCAAGCAATGCGTCGCGTTGTGGTAACCGGGCTGGGGCTGGTCACGCCGCTGGCCGACGGTGTCGAAAAGAGCTGGGAACGCATCCTCGACGGCAAGTCGGGCGCGGGGCCGATCACCGGGTTCGACCCCGAGGGGCTGGCCACGACCTATGCATGCGAAGTGCCGCTGGGCGAGGGCGAGGGCGAGTTCAACGTCAACGCCTACATGGAGCCCAAGGAACAGCGGAAGGTCGACACCTTCATCCTCTTCGGTCTTGCCGCCGCGCAGCAGGCGGTCGAGGACGCGGGCTGGACGCCCGAGGACCGAGAGGGGCAGGAGCGCACCGGCGTCCTGATCGGCTCGGGCATCGGTGGCCTGAACTCCATCGCCAACACCGCCGTCATGATGGAGCAGAAGGGGCCGCGCCGCGTGTCGCCGTTCTTCGTGCCCGGCGCGCTGATCAACCTGATCTCGGGTCAGGTCTCGATCAAGTACGGCTTCAAGGGCCCGAACCACTCGGTCGTCACCGCCTGCTCGACCGGCGCCCATGCCATCGGCGATGCGATGCGCCTCATCAAGTACGGCGATGCCGACGTGATGGTCGCGGGCGGCGCCGAGGCGGCGATCTGCAAGATCGGCATCGCCGGCTTCAACGCCTGCAAGGCGCTGTCCACCAAGCGCGCCGACGATCCGGAAAAGGCCAGCCGTCCCTATGACGCCGACCGCGACGGGTTCGTCATGGGCGAGGGCGCCGGTGTCGTCGTGCTCGAGGAATACGAGCACGCCAAGGCGCGCGGTGCCAAGATCTACGCCGAGGTCATCGGCTACGGTCTGTCCGGCGACGCCTACCACATCACCGCGCCGTCCGAGGACGGCGATGGCGCCGAGCGCTCGATGCGGGCCGCGCTGAAGTCCGCCGGTCTTGCGCCGTCGGACATCGACTACATCAACGCGCATGGCACCTCGACCATGGCCGACACCATCGAACTCGGCGCGGTCGAGCGGATGCTCGGAGATCACGCGAAGAACGTCACCATGTCGTCGACGAAGTCGGCGACCGGTCACCTTCTGGGGGCCGCCGGCGCCATCGAGGCGATCTTCTCGATTCTCGCGATCCGCGACCAGGTCGCGCCGCCGACGATCAACCTCGACAACCCGGCGGTTGAGACGCCGCTCGATCTCGCGCCCAACGCCAAGCGCCCGCGCGACGTGAAATACGCGCTTTCGAATTCCTTCGGTTTCGGTGGCACCAACGCGAGCGTGATCTTCGGAAAGGTGGACTGAGCCATGTGGCGAAACATCGCCTCGAACGCGATGACCTTTCTCGTGGTCGTCGTGTTCCTTTTCGGCGGCCTGCTGCTCTGGGCGCAGAACGAGTATGCCGCCGAAGGCCCGCTCGACCAGGCAATCTGCCTTCAGGTGGACCGGGGCAGCAACTTCAGCCGCGTCTCGGGTGACCTCGAGGGGCAGGGCGCGATCACGTCCGGCATGATCTTCCGGCTGGGCGCGGACTACGCCGAGAAGAGCAGCCAGCTCAAGGCCGGCTCCTACCTCGTGCCCGAACACGCCTCGATGTCGGAGATCACCGATATCGTCACGCGCGGTGGCGCCTCCACCTGCGGCACCGAGGTGGTCTACCGCATCGGCGTGAACAGCGCCGAGGTCCAGGTGCGAGAGCTCGACCCGGCACAGGGCCGCTACGCGGAAGTGCTCGAGTTCGATCCCGCGGAAGAGGCGCCGGCGGAATACGCGGCCTACCGCGACGACGTCGGCACCCGATTCCGGGTGGCGCTTGCCGAGGGCGTGACGAGCTGGCAGGTGGTCGAGGAACTCGGACAGGTCGACGTGCTTGAGGGCGAGATCGCCGAGGTGCCCGCCGAGGGCACGCTGGCCCCCGACAGCTACGAGGTCAGCAGGGGCGACACCCGCGCCAGCCTCATCGAGCGCATGGAAAACGCGCAGGAGGTCATCCTGGCCGAGGCATGGCAGAACCGCGCCGACGATCTGCCCTACGACGACCCGATGGAGGCGCTCACCATGGCGTCGATCGTCGAGAAGGAGACCGGCAACGCCGAAGAGCGCTTCCTCGTGGCCAGCGTCTTCGTCAACCGCATCGAGCGCGGGATGCGCCTGCAGACCGACCCGACGGTGATCTACGGCATCACGGGCGGCGAAGGTGTGCTGGGGCGCGGTATCCGCCAGTCCGAGTTGCGGGCCGAGACTCCCTACAACACCTACGTGATCGACGGGCTGCCGCCGACCCCCATCGCCAACCCCGGCCGCGCGAGCATCGAGGCGGCGCTGAACCCGGCGGATTCGGACTACGTCTACTTCGTGGCCAAGACGCTGGACCCGGCGGATGGGCACAACTTCGCCACCACGCTGGCCGAGCACAACGACAATGTCGCAGCCTACCGCCGGCTCGAGGCCGAGCGCGCGAACCAGTAGGCGGCAGGACCGGCAATCGCCTCGTTTCCGAGCGGGGGCGCGCCATCACGGTGCGCCCCCGTTTCTTTTGGAAGGCTGGGCCCTTGGGCAGGCTGTGCGGCTCTGCTAGATCGTCGTGATGTCACAGGATCGGACCTCCTTCATCGCCAGCCTGATCGTGCTCGTCACCGGGGTGCTCTGGGGCTTCTACTGGCTGCCGGTGCGCGCCATGGTCGACCGTGGCCTGCCCGGAGGCTGGGGCACCATCGCCGCCACCGCCGTCGCCGCGCTGGTGCTGCTGCCCGTGGCGTGGCGCCGCCGGGACGAGATCCGGGCCGCGGGGCCGGTTGCGCTCGGGTCCATCGCCGTGGGCGGCGCGGCCTTCGCGCTCTATTCCATCGGGCTGGTCTACGGGCGGGTGGCGATCATCATCCTGCTTTACTTCCTCACGCCGGTCTGGAGCACGCTCATCGCGCGCTTCGTCATGGGCTGGCACACGCCGGCGCTGCGGGTGGTTGCCATCGCGGTGGGCATCCTCGGGCTGCTGGTGATGCTGGGCGCGGGTGGCGAGGTGCCGATGCCGCGGGGCGCCGGCGAGTGGTTGGCACTTGTCGCCGGCGTGCTCTGGGCGGTCGGCACCACGGGCATACGGGCGAAATCGACGCTGGGCCCGGCGCCCGCGACCTTCGTCTTCGCGCTCGGCGCGTTGCTGGCGGCGGCGCTGACCACGCCGTTCTTCTCGGGCTGGCCCGGCGACCTCGCGGCGCAGGCGGACGCCGGGCTTGTCGCGATCGCGCTGCTGGCCGGGGCCGGCTGGTGGGGGCTGTCGCTCTGCGCGCTGATGTGGGCGACGCTGCGGCTCGACCCGGCGCGGGTCGGCATCCTGATGCAGACCGAGGTTCTGGTCGGCGCGCTTTCGGCGGCGCTTCTGGCGGGCGAGCACCTCGCACCGCTCGAGATCGTCGGCGGAGCGCTGGTGGTGTCGGCAGGCGTTCTCGAGGTCTGGCCGGTGCGCCGTCGCAGGGCACAGGTTGCGAGCGGACGATGAGGGCGCGCGGGCGGTAGGTTGAAAAACCCACCCTGCGGCGGTGTCCGGCGTCCAGCGTGCGGCTGGACCGGAGCGGCGTTCCGGTGTATGGCTCTTACATGACCACGCAAGCGATCATTCGTATCTGCTGCATTCCCTGCTGACATCTGTCGGGCCCCGCCCGGCAAGCGGCGGGCAGGTCTTCTATTCCAATCCTGAGATGAAGTTGCTACTCCCGCCGCGATCTTCGTGCGAAGGAGCGCGCCATGGACATCTGGCTGACCAATTCCCGGACCCGCAAGAAGGAGCTCTTCGAGCCCATCGACCGGGATAACGTGCGGATCTACGTCTGCGGCCCGACGGTCTATGACCGCGCCCACCTCGGCAACGCGCGGCCGGCCATCGTCTTCGACGTGCTGTTCCGCCTGATGCGCGAGGTCTATGGGCCCGACCACGTGACCTACGTGCGCAATTTCACCGACGTCGACGACAAGATCAACGCGCGGGCCGAGGCCTCGGGCCGCTCGATCAGCGAGATCACCGCCGAGACGACGCAATGGTATCTGGATGACATGGCCGCCGTCGGCGTCATGGAGCCCACCGAGATGCCGCGCGCCACCGCCTATATCCCGCAGATGATCGCGATGATCTCGGACCTGATCGAGAAGGGGCACGCCTACGAGGCCGAGGGCCACGTGCTGTTCGCGGTGGAAAGCTACAAGACTTACGGCGCGCTGTCGGGGCGCTCGGTCGACGACATGATCGCCGGCGCCCGGGTCGAGGTCGCGCCCTACAAGCGCAACCCGATGGATTTCGTGCTCTGGAAGCCCTCCGCGCCGGGGCAGCCCGGCTGGGAAAGCCCGTGGGGCGTGGGCCGTCCGGGTTGGCACATCGAGTGCTCGGCGATGAGTTACGAGCTGCTGGGGGCCACCTTCGACATTCACGGAGGCGGCAACGACCTGATGTTCCCGCACCACGAGAACGAGATCGCCCAGAGCTGTTGCGCCCATCCCGAGGGCGGCTTCGCCAAGGTCTGGCTGCACAACGAGATGCTGCAGGTCGAGGGCCGGAAGATGTCGAAGTCGCTCGGCAATTTCTTCACCGTGCACGACCTGCTCGAGGGCCACGACGGCCAGCCCGCCGTGCCGGGCGAGGTGATCCGCTTCGTGATGCTCTCGACGCATTACCGCAAGCCGATGGACTGGACCGCCGAGAAGGCGGAGCAGGCGGCGGCGACGCTGCGCAAGTGGCGCGGGATGGTCGAGGGCGTCGAGGCCGCGGCGGTGCCGGAGACGGTGCTGTTCGCACTGGCCGACGATCTCAACACCGCCGGCGCGATCGCAGAGCTGCACAAGCTGGCCTCGGCCGGGGATGCGGCGGCTCTGAAGGCCGGCGCGACGCTGCTTGGGCTTCTGACGCCGGAGCTCGGCGCCTGGGCCGAGGTCTCGGTGGACCTGTCGGGATTGGCCGCGACGCTCGCCGACGCGCGCACGCGGGCGATGGAGACCAAGGATTTCTCGGAGGTCGACCGCATGAAGGCAGCGCTGGTCGCGGCCGGGGTCGAGGTGCGCATGTCGAAGGCGGGCGTCGAGTTGCTGCCCGGCGCAGGCTTCGATCCGGCGAAGCTGGAGGGGCTGTGATGACCCCGGAGTGTCGCGCGCGCGTTGCGGGGCGGAGGGGGGCTGTCTGCCCCCCGCTCGGGCAAGCCGAGCCCCCCCGAGGATATTTCCAGCCAGAAGAAACAGGGGCGCGGTGATGGTGGACCGGCTTTATCTCTACGACACCACCCTGCGGGACGGGCAGCAGACGCAGGGCATTTCCTTTTCCACCGCCGAGAAGCTGCGCATCGCCGCGGCGCTGGACGCGCTCGGGGTCGACTACATCGAGGGCGGCTGGCCCGGGGCGAACCCGACGGATTCGGCGTTTTTCGAGGAGGTGGGCCCGACGCGGGCCACCCTGACCGCCTTCGGGATGACCAAGCGGGCCGGGCGCTCGGCGGAGAACGACGACGTGCTCGCCGCGGTGCTGAACGCCGGCACGCAGGCGGTCTGTCTTGTCGGCAAGACCCATGACTACCACGTGACCGCGGCGCTGGGGATCGAACTTGCGGAGAACGTCGCGAACATCCGTGCCTCGGTCGCGCATATCGTGGCCCAGGGCCGCGAGGCGCTGTTCGACGCGGAGCATTTCTTCGACGGCTGGAAGGCGAACCCGGATTACGCCTTCGAGTGCCTGAAGGCGGCCTTCGACGCGGGCGCGCGCTGGATCGTGCTCTGTGACACCAACGGTGGCACGCTGCCGCTCGAGATCCATGGCATCGTCAAGGAGGTGATCGCGCGGGGCATCCCGGGCGACCGGCTGGGCATCCACACCCACAACGACACCGAGAACGCGGTGGGCGGCACGCTGGCCGCCGTGGACGCCGGTGTGCGGCAGGTGCAGGGCACGCTCAACGGTCTCGGGGAACGCTGCGGCAACGCCAACCTCACGTCGCTGATCCCGACGCTGCTGCTCAAGGAGCCCTACGCCAGCCTCTATGACATCGGCGTCAGCCGCGAGGCGCTCGAGGGGCTGACCCCGGTGAGCCGGATGCTCGACGAAGTGTTGAACCGCGTGCCGATGCGACAGGCGCCCTACGTCGGCTCCTCGGCGTTCGCGCACAAGGCCGGGCTGCACGCGAGTGCCATCCTCAAGGATCCGTCGACCTACGAGCACATCGAGCCGGGCGCGGTGGGCAACCGCCGGGTGATCCCGATGTCGAACCAGGCCGGGCAGTCGAACCTGCGGCGCAGGTTGGCCGAAGCGGGGCTCGAGGTCGAGAAGGGCGATCCGGCGCTGGCGCGAATCCTCGAGCGGATCAAGCAGCGCGAATCCGAGGGCTATGTCTACGACACCGCGCAGGCGAGCTTCGAGCTTCTGGCGCGCGACGAGCTTGGCCGGATGCCGGAGTTCTTCGAGGTCAAGCGCTACCGCGTGACCATCGAGCGGCGGAAGAACAAGTACGACCGGATGGTCTCGCTCTCCGAGGCGGTGGTCGTGGTGAAGGTCGACGGCGTGAAGAAGCTGTCGGTCTCCGAGAGCCTCGACAACGCCGGCGCCGACCGGGGGCCGGTCAACGCGCTCGCGAAGGCGCTGGCGAAGGATCTCGGGCCCTACCAGTCGGTGATCGACGACATGCGGCTGGTCGACTTCAAGGTGCGGATCACGCAGGGCGGAACCGAGGCGGTGACGCGGGTGATCATCGACAGCCAGGACGGGCGTGGCCGGCGCTGGCAGACCGTCGGCGTCAGCGCCAACATAGTGGATGCGAGCTTCGAGGCGCTGCTCGACGCGGTGCGCTGGAAGCTGATCCGCGATTGCGGAGAGGCGGTCTGATGGAGATCCCGACGGAGTTCATCGAACTCTACAGCCGGCTCGACCGGCAGGGGCCGGGACTGCCGGAAGAGGTCCGCTGGGCGGTCACGCGGCTGGGCCTCTGCGGCGCGCTGCGGGTCTGCGACGCGGGCTGCGGCACCGGCGCGGATTGCCAGACCCTGGCCGACTGTCTGCCCGACGCGCGCATCGAGGGGATCGAGGCCGTGCCGGAGTTCGTCGAGGCGGCGCAGGCCCGGCTCGACGGACTGCCGAACGTTTCCGTGCGGCGGGGCGACATGGCGGTGCTGTCCGGGCCCTATGATCTTATCTGGTCGGCCGGGGCGCTCTATTTCCTCGGCGTGGACAAGGGGCTGACCGCGTGGCGCGGAGCGCTGGCGCCGGGCGGCGCCGTGGCGTTCTCGCAGGCAGTGCTGCTGGGCGGCGAGGAGCCGCAGGCGGTGCGGGACTTCTGGGCGCCGGAGCCCGACATCACCGACCGCGAGGGGCTGCGTGCGCAGGTCGAGGCAGCGGGCTACGAGGTCGTCGACACGCGGCTTCTGACCGGGGCGCCCTGGGCGGCCTATTACGGCACGCTGGCCGCGGGCATCGCGGCGCTGCGCCCCGAGGCGAGCCCGGCCATGGAGGAGGTGCTCGACGGCGCCGAGCGCGAGATCGCGCTCTGGCAGCAGGCACCCGAGCGGATCGCCTATCTTCTGGTGCTGGCGCGGCCGCGCTGACCCTTTCCTTTCGACCGGACGCGACATAGGTGCAGCGCATGGAGTTCGATGACGACCTGACCGCCTGTGCCCAGATCGTGGAGCGCGGCGACCCCGACCGGTTCGCAGCCACCATGGCGGCGCCCGTCGAGGCGCGTGCCGTGCTGTTCCCGATCTACGCCTTCAACATCGAGGTCGCGCGGGCGCCCTGGCTCACGCAGGAATCGATGATCGCCGAAATGCGCCTGCAGTGGTGGCGCGACGCGCTCGAGGAGATCCGCACCGGCGGCACCGTGCGCCGGCACGAGGTGGTGACGCCCTTGTCTCGGGTGCTCGATGCCGAGAGCGCCGAGGCGCTCGACCGGCTGGTGGGCGCGCGGCGCTGGGACGTCTACCGCGATGCCTTCGAGGACGCGGAGCATTTCGACCGCTACATCGACGAGACCTCGGGGCATCTCATGCTGGCCTGCGGTCGCGCGCTCGGCGGAATGCCCGAGGACGTGGCGATGAATGCGGGCTACGCGGCGGGGCTGGTGCAGTTCCTGCGCGCTGTGCCCGAGCTCGAGGCGCAGGGGCGCATCCCGCTGGTGGATGGTCGCGCCGAGGCGGTGACGGCTCTTGCGCGCAGCGGGCTGGAGCGGCTGGCGAAGGCACGGGCGCAGCTTGATGCGGTGCCGAAGGCGGCGCGGCCGGCACTGCTTGCGGCGTGGCAGGCGGGGCCGCTGCTGGAGCTCGCCGCGAAGGAGCCCGCGCGGGTGGCCGAGGGGCAGCTTCAGATATCGGAGTTCCGGCGCCGGGCCCGGCTCATGCGGGCGGCGCTGACCGGCCGGATCTGACCGGCGGGCACCGGCGGTGTTCGCCCGTCCGGAGCCTCACTCGGCGGCTTGCGTCTCGGGCCGCAGAAGCAGCCAGATCAGCGCACCGCCGGCAAGCATCAGGAACGGCGCCATCGCCATGTTGACCGCGGTCCAGCCCTCCTGCGCGGTGCCGCCCGAGCAGTTCATCAGCCCGCCCGAGGCGAGCGACGCCATGGTCACGCCGCCGAACACCAACAGGTCGTTGAGCCCTTGCATCCGGCCGCGCTCGTGCGGCTCATGCGCGCCGGCGAGCATGGTGGTCGCGCCGATGAAGCCGAAGTTCCAGCCGATGCCCAGCAGCACCAGCGCCAGGAAGAACTGCTCGAGATCTACGCCGCTCAGGGCGACGCCGCCGGCGCCAGCGAGGATCACGAGGCCGAGCGCCACCACCTTCTCGACGCCGAAGCGGGCGATCATGTGGCCGGTGAAGAACGAGGGGATATACATAGCGAGCACATGCGCGGTGACGATGTTCGCCGCGTCGCCGGTCTCGAAGCCGCAGCCCACCACGGCAAGCGGGGTCGAGGTCATCACGAGGTTCATCAGCGCGTAGCTGACCATGGCGCAGATCACCGCGACGGCGATGCGCGGAGTGGCCAGCAGCTCGCGCCGGCTGCGCCCGCGCGGTGCGTCATGGGCGGGCACCGGCGGCTTCGGTATGTCGAGGAACAGGAAGAGCAGGGCGCCGACGAGGTTTACCGCGATGACGGCGCCGTAGGTGCCCACGAAGGGGATCACGTAGGCATCGGCGGTCAGCTTCACCAGCTGCGGCCCGATGATCGCCGCCGCGAGCCCGCCGGCCATGACATAGGAGATCGCCTTGGGCCGGAACGCCTCGGAGGCGGTGTCGGCGGCGGCGAAGCGGTAGAAACCCTGCGCCGACATGTAGATGCCGGTGAGGAAGCTGCCCGCGAGGAAAAGCGGGAACGATGCGATGAACAGCGCGTAGGCCCCCACGGCCCCGCCGAGGGCGCCGCCGAGGGTGCCGAGCACGAAGCCCGCGCGCCGCCCGAACCGCTGCATGAAGGCCGAGACCGGCGTTGCCGCGCACATCGAGCCGAGCACGATCATCGAGATCGGCAACGTGGCGAAACAGGCGTTGCTGGCCAGCGACTGCCCGGCCAGCCCGCCGATGGTGAAGATCATCGGCATCTGCGCGCCGAGCAGGGCCTGCGCGAGCACCAGGACGGTGACGTTGCGGCGGGCGCGGGAATCTTGTGCGGTGTCCATGGCGCATAGCGGTAGGGGCAGATCGCGGGTAGAGCAAGGGCCGGGGGATGTGCCAGATTGGCGCTGCCCGGGCCTGTGGCCAGGGAAACGGAAGGAGCAGAGTTTGGTAGGACGGATCATCGAGACCGAGGACTGCGTGGCCGAGGGCGCGGCGTTTCTCTGCGCCGCCGAGCCGCGGTTTGCCCATGCGCTGGAACTCACCGGCCCGCTGCCGCTGCGCCGCCGCCCCGACGGCTTCGCGCAGCTGTTGTCGGCCATCGTCAGCCAGCAGGTGAGCGTGGCCTCGGCGCGCGCGATCTGGGCGCGGCTGGAGGCGGCGGGCATGACGACGCCCGAGGCGATCCTCGCCACGGACGACGACGGGCTGCGCGCGCTGGGGCTGTCGCGGCAGAAGGCGACCTATGCGCGGGCGCTGGCCGGCGCGGGCATCGACTTCGACGCGCTGCGCAACGCACCCACCGACGAGGTGGTGAGCACGCTGGTCGCGGTCAAGGGCATCGGGGTCTGGACCGCCGAGATCTACGCCATGTTCTCGCTCGGGCGGGCGGATGTCTTCGCGCCGGGCGACCTTGCGCTGCAGGAGTCGGCGCGGCTGCTCTTCGAACTGCCGGAGCGGCCGAAGGAGCGGGCGTTCCGCGAGATGGCCGAGCCGTGGCGACCGTGGCGGGCGGTTGCGGCGCGGGCGCTCTGGGCCTACTACCACGTTCAGAAACAACGAGAGGGCATCGCATGACGCGCGTTCTGCAAACCGGCCGCAAGGCGCCCGTTTCGGGCGAGACACGTTCCTGCGTCGTCTTCCTGCACGGCTACGGCGCCAACGGGGCCGATCTTCTCGGGCTTGCCGACCCGCTGGGCGAGCACCTGCCCGACACGCTCTTCGTGGCGCCCGACGCGCCCGAGCAATGCGTCGGCGCGCCCTTCGGGTTCCAGTGGTTCCCGATCCCCTGGATCGACGGCTCGTCCGAGGAAGAGGCGATGGCGGGCATGGCCCGCGCGGTGCAGGATCTCGATGCCTTTCTCGATGCGCTCTGCGTCGACGAGGACCTGCTGCCCGAGCAGATCGCGCTCTTCGGCTTCTCGCAGGGCACGATGATGGCGCTGCACGTCGCGCCGCGCCGCGAGGACGAGGTCGCGGGTGTCGTCGGGTTCTCGGGCCGGTTGCTCGAACCGGAGCTGCTGGGCGACGAGGCGGTCTCGAAGCCGCCGGTGCTGCTGGTGCACGGCGACCAGGATGACGTGGTGCCGCCCGAGTCGCTGCCCGCCGCCGCCGAGGCGCTGCAGGGCGCCGGCTGGAAGGAGGTCTACGCCCACATCCAGAAGGGCACCGCGCATGGCATCGCCCCCGACGGGCTGCAGGTGGCGCTGGCCTTCCTGCGCGACAAGTGCGGCTTCTGAGCCAGGCGGCGGACCCGGGCACTGATGAGCGTTGCGCTCTCGCGCCAGGGAGGCGTTGCGCCGGCGCTGCCGTCGCGCTGGCGAGGGGCCAGCCCCTCGCGCTCCCCGAGGGTATTTGGAAAGAGAAGAAGGGCCGGGCGGGTCAGGGCCCCGCTCGGTCGAAGGTGAAATCCCCCTTGGCGACGTGACGGAGATACGCGCAAGGGTCGTCGCGCTGGTTGAGATGCGCCCAGGCGCGGCTTGCAAAGGTGTCCGGCGAGAAGAACAGGACCATCGCGCTGATCTCGTCGTGCGAGACGCGCTCGCCCATGTCGATGACCGCTTCGACGTGTGCGCGATCCTCGGGGGCGAGGCTCATGATCTGCATGTTGTAGGCGAGATACTCGCTGGTCGCGAGGCAGACGCCGCTCGGGCAGGGCAGCGCGTCATGCGCCGCGTGGGCCAGCTCGTGAACGACGATGCTGTCGAAGTAGGGCGCGCCGGGAACGGCCGCGAAGAGGCTGCCGGGGAGGCGTCTTTGCGTGAGGAGGTCGGGCGAGAGGATCTCGATCCGGCCCTCGCCACAGTGGTAGAGGCCGAGGCATCCCTGCGGAAGATCGTCCACGAGCGTCAGTGACAGCGGTGTTTCGAGCGGGAGGCCGCAGGCGGCGAGCCCGGGCGCGGCATCTTCGACGATGGCGCAGACGCGGGCCTCGGTCGCGGGGTCGGCGCCTGACACGGTGATCTCGGTCCCGGGGCAGAGCAACTCGGCCCGGGCGACGGAGGTGCCGAGAAGGAGGACACAGAGAAACCGCATGGGGCCATCCTATCAGATGGCCCCGGCGCGTGTCGTCATCGGTGTTACTGCGCGGCCTTGGCCATGCGCTTGCGCTCGTGCGGATCGAGGTAGCGCTTGCGCAGGCGCACCACGCTGGGGGTGACCTCGACCAGCTCGTCGTCGTTGATGTAGGCGATTGCCTGCTCGAGCGTGAGCTGGGTCACCGGCGTGAGGCGCACCGCGTCGTCCGAGCCCGAGGCCCGCACGTTGGTGAGCTTCTTGCCCTTCAGCGGGTTGACCTCGAGGTCGTTCTCGCGGGCGTGCTCGCCGATGATCATGCCCTGGTAGACCTTGTCCTGCGGCTCGACGAAGAGCTTGCCGCGCTCCTCGAGGTTCCACAGTGCATAGGCCACCGCCTCGCCGTTCTCCATCGAGATCAGCACGCCGGCGCGGCGGCCGGGGATGGCGCCCTTGTACTCGGTCCAGCCGTGGAACACACGGTTCAGCACGCCGGTGCCGCGGGTGTCGGTCAGGAATTCGCCGTGGTAGCCGATCAGGCCGCGCGACGGCACATGCGCCACGATCCGGGTCTTGCCGGCGCCGGCGGGCTTCATCTCGGCAAGCTCGCCCTTGCGCGCCCCGGTGACCTTCTCGATCACCGCGCCGGAGTACTCGTCATCCACGTCGATGGTGACTTCCTCGACCGGCTCCATGCGGACGCCGTTCTCTTCCTTCATGATGACCTGCGGACGCGAGATCGACAGCTCGAAGCCCTCGCGGCGCATGTTCTCGATCAGCACGCCCATCTGCAGTTCGCCGCGGCCCGAGACCTCGAAGGCTTCGCCGCCGGGGGTGTCCTGAACCTTGATTGCGACGTTCGATTCGGCCTCTTTCATCAGGCGCTCGCGGATCACGCGGCTCTGGACCTTCTTGCCGTCACGGCCGGCGAGCGGGCTGTCGTTGATCCCGAAGGTGACGGTGATCGTCGGCGGGTCGATGGGCTGTGCATCGAGCGGCTCGTCGACGGCGAGCGCACAGATGGTGTCGGCGACGGTGGCCTTGGACATGCCGGCGAGCGAGACGATGTCGCCCGCGACGCCCTCGTCGATGTCCTGCAGGCCGAGACCGCGGAACGCCTGCACCTTGGTGACGCGGAACTGCTCGATCTTCTGGCCGATGCGCGAGATCGCCTGCACCGTCTGGCCGACCTTCACCCGGCCTGTCTCGATGCGGCCGGTCAGCAGGCGGCCGACGAAGGGGTCCGAGCCGAGCGTGGTCGCCAGCATCCGGAAGTCCTCGTCCTGGTGCTTGATCTGCTTCGGCGCCGGCACGTGGTTCACCACGAGGCTGAACAGCGCCGAGAGATCCTTGCGCGGGCCGTCGAGCTCGGCGTCGGCCCAGCCGGAGCGACCGGACGCGTAGAGATGCGGGAAGTCGAGCTGGTCTTCGTCGGCACCGAGGCTGGCGAAGAGGTCGAAGCACTCGTCGAGCGCCCGGTCGGGCTCGGCATCGGGCTTGTCGACCTTGTTCAGCACCACGATCGGCCGCAGGCCGAGGGCGAGCGCCTTGGAGGTCACGAACTTGGTCTGCGGCATCGGGCCTTCGGCCGCGTCCACCAGCAGAACCACGCCGTCGACCATCGACAGGATGCGCTCGACCTCGCCACCGAAGTCGGCGTGGCCGGGGGTGTCGACGATGTTGATGCGCGTGCTCTTCCACTCGACCGAGGTGGCCTTGGCGAGAATGGTGATGCCGCGTTCGCGCTCGAGGTCGTTGCTGTCCATCGCGCGCTCCGCGACGGCCTGGTTTTCACGGAAGGCGCCCGACTGCTTGAGAAGTTCGTCGACGAGCGTGGTCTTGCCGTGGTCCACGTGAGCGATGATCGCAATGTTGCGAAGGTCCATGGGTCAGCCTTTATCGGAGGTATCGGTCGTCCGCCTAGCGGGGTGCGGCGCAAATTGCCAGCCCCTTAATGCGCCGTGGCCTTCGAAAACAGGTTGATCACGACGATGCCCGCAAGGATCAGCGCCATTCCCAGCACTGCGGGAAGGTCCAGCCGCTGGCCGAAGACGAAGATGCCGATGAGCGCGATGAAGACGATCCCGAGCCCGGACCACAGCGCGTAGGCGATCCCCACGGGAAAGGTCTTGAGCGAGATCGCGAGCAACCAGAAGGCGAGCGCATATGCCACGACGACCACGACCGAGGGCAGCGGCCGGGTGAACTGCTGGCTGGCCTGCAGCGCGGCGGTGCCGATGGTCTCGGCCAGAACGGCAAGGGCGAGGATCAGGTAGGGCATGCAAACTCCGTCACGTCTGACATCCCTCATGGCCCTGATCTTCCTCGAATGCCAGCGATTTGCGGCCCGGCTTAACCTGCCGTGAGGATTTGGGCCCTAGAGGATGGGGCAGAGCCGCCACGGCGTGCCCGTCTTGAGTCCATTCCCTGGGAGAGTGAAATGAAGGGTCTGATTTCCGCCATCGTCATCGGGCTTGCGGCATCGCAGGCCACGGCGACCGAACTGACGCAATCCATGGACGCCATGATCGAGCAGGCGGTCACACCGTGGCTCGACGAGCCGGCGCTGATCGCAGCCATCAAGGTGCAGAACAAGACCACTGCAGGGCTGGACCAGGCCGCGATCGACACGCTCGATGCCGCCTGGGCGGCTGAAATCGGTGCCGCCGAGACGCCGACCATCGACGCGGTGGTGCATGGGCCGCTGGCCGACGCGCTGCGGGCGCACATGGCGGATGCCAACGGCGCGATTCTCGAGATTCTCGTCATGGATGCGCGTGGACTGAATGTCGCGGCATCTGGCGTGACGTCGGACTACTGGCAGGGGGACGAGGCGAAATTCACGCAAACCTACCCCCTTGGACCAGACGCGATGCATCATGGCGAAGTGGCCTTCGATGAATCCAGTCAAGCCTACCAGGCGCAGGTCTCCTTCACCATCAGCGACCCGAAGACCGGTCGCCCGATCGGCGCGATGACCGTTGGTCTCAATGCCGAACTTCTCATGTGAAAGGCGGGGATCCGACATGAAACTCAGGGTTCCAGGTGGGGGTCTGCGATCGGTACTTCAGTCCGTCTCGGTCCGGATCGCGCTGCTCCTCGCCGTAACGACGGTTCTCGTCGCGTCTGTCATGGCGTGGCAGGCGCTCAGCCTTGCCGGGCGCATCGCCCGGGCCGATCTGGTCGAGACGGCACGGAATACCGCGCAGACGCAGGCGCTTGCGCTTGCACAGCCGCTGCGGTTCGGTGATTTCGAACGGGTTGCCTCGCAACTCGATCTCGCGCGCGAGGGGCATGCCGGTGAACTCCATATGCTTCTTGTTCTCCAGGCCGACGGCAGTGTGGCCGGTCGCTCCGGCGAAACCTCCGAGACGGACGCGCTCGAAACGCTCGCGACCGGGGCAATCGCTCAGAAGGAGATCGTGACCGGGGACAAGGGGATGAAGGTCGCGGTTCCCGTCATGGTTTCGGGGCGCGCCGAACCAGCTGGTGCGGTGGCCCTCGCATGGAGCGACGAGAAGGCGCTCGCGAAGCTGGCGCGCGAACGTCGCACGATCCTGCTCACCGCGTGTGGGGTGTTCCTGGGGATGATGATGCTGACGCTTTTCCTGCTGCGCCGGATCATCACGCGACCGCTGTCCGCGTTGCGAGGCGCGATGGAGCGTGTGGCGGAGGGAGACTACGACAGCCCCTTGCCGGCGCAGGATCGCGCGGACGAGTTCGGGCGCCTTGCGCGCGGCTTGGGAAACCTCGTGAGCACGCTCGCAAAGGGGCGCGCGGCGGAAGAGGCCCGCATGGCGGCGCACGAGGCGCAGGCGGACGTGGTCCGTCATCTTTCCGAGGCGCTCGACCGGCTCGCGTCGGGGATTTTGTCGCATCGCATCGCCGAACAGTTCCCGGGGGAATACGAAGCGCTGCGCGAGAACTTCAACCGCGCCGGGGAAAGCCTGCGCGCCACCATGGACGAGGTGCGGGTCAGCGCCATGAACATTCACGGTAACGCCGAGGAGATCGCGCGCGGGTCCGACGAGCTCTCCCATCGGACCGAAACGCAGGCGGCGACGCTGGAACAAACCGCGGCAGCGCTCGAGGTGCTTCTGACAGGCGTCCGCGAGGCCGCCGAGGCCACCCGCGAGGCCGAAACCAACGTCCGGAGCGCCGCGCGTATGGCAGAGGAAAACGGCGAGGTCATGGGCTCCGCGGTGGCCGCGATGGCCGGGATCGCGAAGAGCTCGAACCAGATCAGCGAAATCATCGGCGTGATCGACGATATCGCCTTCCAGACCAACCTGCTGGCGCTCAACGCCGGGGTCGAGGCCGCGCGGGCGGGCGAGTCGGGTCGTGGGTTCGCGGTGGTCGCCTCCGAGGTGCGGGCGCTGGCGCAGCGCAGCTCGGACGCTGCGCAGCAGATCAAGACGCTGATCAGCGGCTCGTCCGAACAGGTGCGCGACGGCGTGCAGCTCGTCGAACGCGCCGGCGAGGCCCTGTCGGAAGTCGTCAGCAAGATCGGCCAGATCTCCGACCTCGTCAGCGGAATCGCCACGGTTGCCTCGGATCAGGCGCAGGGCCTGAACGAGATCAACTCGGGCGTCGGCAACCTCGACAAGGTGACCCAGCAAAACGCCGCGATGGTTGAAGAAAGCACGGCGGCCGCTCATATGCTCAACAGCGACGCGGGCACCCTGTCGCAACTCGTGGAGCGGTTCGACATCGCGTTGCCGGGCGACGGCAAGGGTGCACGGTCGTCCGGAACCTCGCGCGCTGCCTGAGCGTCCGGACGAGGGCGGCCACAGGGCGGCTGTGCGGGTTCCAAGTAGAGGGGCAGCGGGCTGCCGGAAGTCAGGCGCTCTGGGCGGCCATCGCTTGCTGCGCGGCCTCGGTGGCCGCTTCCAGCGCAAGCATGATCGACGCATGGCGGTTCTTGTAGGCCTGCGCAGGCCGCAGCACCTCGAGCTCGTCGAAGGGGGCAGGCGGGGTTGGTCCGTCTTCCTTCAGCATCGCGCGGAGGGCATCGCGGGCTTCGGCAATCTCTTCAGGCGTGCGGCCGATGATGGCATCCCCCACTACTGCGGCCGAAGCCTGCCCCAGCGCGCAGGCCTTCACATCCTGCGCATAGTCCGACACGACGCCATCCGCCATATTCAGGTCGACGGTCACCGTCGAGCCGCAGAGCGGCGAGCGCTTCTTCACGCTGGCGTCGGGCGTCTCGAGCCGGCCCGTACGCGGGATGTCCGCGGCAAGGGCAAGGATGCGCTGCGAATAGAGCTTGATGAGGTCGGTCTCGGCGGACATGGCTTTTCCTTTCGGATCGTGTCCCATAAATAGGGGGCGATGTCCCGCGTGCAAAAGGGTTTTTGCAAGATGAGCTTCGATCCCGCGACCTTGGTCTACGATGACGCCGGCCTGATCCCCTGTATCGCGCAGGATGCCGACAGCAGCGAGGTGCTGATGATGGCTTGGATGAACGCCGAGTCGGTGACCCGCACGCTCGAGACCGGACGGGTGACCTATTGGTCGCGCTCGCGCAAGTCCTTCTGGATCAAGGGCGAAAGCTCGGGTCACGTACAGAAGCTGGTCGAACTGCGCTTGGACTGCGACCGCGACTGCCTTCTCGCGCTGGTCGAGCAAGCCGGGCCGGCGTGCCACACCAACCGCCGCTCCTGCTTCTACACGGCGCTGCGCAATGGTGAAGAAGTCGAGATCATGACGCCGATGGCGTGACCTGCCGCTCGGTCACACGTGCTTGAGGAGTGGAACATTCCGCCCCCATGCCGCGCTGTTTCTCCATGGATACCCAATGGAGGCAACCATGCGCATCATGCAAATTTCGCTGGGGCTCTTGATCCTCGGCATCGCCATCATCGTGATCTATCCCTTCCTCGGCGCTGAACCGGTCGACGCGACGCAGCTCGCCGCAGCGCCTTGGTGGATCATGCCCATCGGCTATTTCATTTCGCTGGTCGGTGCGGCCGGGCTTTTCCTGGGCTGGGCCCGGAAGAAGGAAACGCGCTGAAATAGAAGGTATCGCCGGACCGCACCGATCAGAGTGACAAGCGGCCACTGGCGCGTTGCCGCGTGACGCGTCAAAGTCCGACCAAGCGGCGCACATCCTTGGGTGAGAGCCCCTCGGAGCGATAGAGCGCGATGGCCCGGGCATCGTCGCGCTTGGCAAGCCGTTTGCCGTCGGCGTCCCGGATCAGCCGGTGATGGTGGTAACCGGGGGTCGGCAGCCCGAGAAGCCCTTGCAGCAGGACATGGATCCGGGTGGCGTCGAAAAGGTCCTCGCCACGCACCACTTGGGTGATCCCCTGCGCCGCGTCGTCGACCACCACCGCGAGGTGATAGGCGGCGCCCATCTCCTTGCGTGCAACGACGACATCGCCGACCGTCTCGACCATCTCTTGCGCGGTGGCGACGATCCGGCCGGTTTTTCCGTCAGGACCGTTGCCGGTTTCCTGAAATGAGATCGGTTCACCAATCGCGCTGCAAGCCCGTGCCATGTCCAGCCTGAGCGTCAGGCCAGACGGGCGCGGGCCGACAGGCGGCGCGGAAGGGCGGCAGGTGCCGGGGTAGATCAGCCCGTCCGGCCCGATCGGCGCGCCTTCCTGCGGAGCTGAAAGCGCCTCTCGGATGTCGCGTCGGGAACAGTGGCAGGGGTAGAGCAAGCCCATGTCCCAGAGCCGGTCGAGCGCCGCCTCATACTCTCCGAGATGCTCGGATTCGCGGCGACAGGGCTCGGGCCAGTCGAGACCCAGCCAGCGCAGATCGTCCTTCAGCTGCACTTCCCATTCGGCGCGGGCGCGGCTCTGGTCGAGATCGTCGATCCGCAACAGGAAGGTGCCGCCCGCCGCCTGCGCCATGTCGTGCGCAAGCAGCGCCGAATAGGCATGGCCGAGGTGCAGCGGGCCGGTGGGCGAAGGCGCGAAGCGCGTGCGCATTCAGTCGTAGTCGCGGTAGGACCGTTCGATCCGGCGGGTGCGGCGCTCTTCCCCGGACTGGTAGATCAGGATCCATGCCAGCAGGATGAACATCGGGTGGGTCAGCCCGCCCGAGAGCAGGATCGCCGGTACCCAGATGAAGAAGACGATGATCGACAGGATCGGTCGCCCGGTGAAGAGGATCGACAGCGGCGGCAGCAGCAGCGCGAGGACATAGTTCATGCGGGCACCTCCTGGGATGCGAGCCAGTCCGACCACGCGGATTTGGCCCGGTCGGTATAGGCCTTGTAGCGGTCACGGCGACCGCGGCGGCCCCCCTTGAGCCCGTCGACCGGGCGGAAGAGGCCGAAATTGACGTTCATCGGCTGGAAGGTCTTCGCCTCGGCCCCGCCGGTGATGTGGTGGATCAGCGCGCCATGCGCGGTGTCCTGCGGGATCTCGGGCAGGCTGCGCCCGAGCAGCTCGGCCGCGGCCATGCGACCCGCCGCGAGGCCCATCGAGGCGGATTCCACGTAGCCCTCGACGCCGGTGATCTGGCCGGCGAAGCGCACGTTCGGCTTGCCGCGCAGGCGCATCTGCCGGTCGAGCAGGGTGGGCGAGTTGAGGAAGGTGTTGCGGTGGATGCCGCCGAGACGTGCGAAACGCGCGTTCTCGAGACCGGGGATCATCCGGAAGACCTCGGCCTGCGCGCCGTATTTCATCTTGGTCTGGAAGCCGACGATGTTGAAGAGCGTTCCCAGCGCGTTGTCGCGGCGCAGTTGCACGACGGCATAGGCCTTTTCCTCGGGCTTGTGGGCGTTGGTCAGGCCGATGGGCTTCATCGGGCCGTGGCGCAGGGTCTCGCGACCGCGCTCGGCCATGACTTCGATCGGCAGGCAGCCGTCGAAGTAGCCGGCGGTCTCGCCCTCGTGGAACTCGGTCTTGTCGGCCGCCAGCAGGGCGTCGATGAAGGCCTCGTACTGGTCGCGGGTCATCGGGCAGTTGACGTAGGCGCGGCGCTCGTCCTCGGTCTCGCCCTTGTCGTAGCGCGACTGCAGCCAGGCGGTGTCCATGTCGATGCTCTCGGCGTAGACGATGGGCGCGATGGCGTCGAAGAAGGCGAGCGCATCGGTCCCGGTCTCGCGCGCGATGGCCTGCCCGAGCGCATCCGAAGTGAGCGGGCCGGTGGCGAAGATCCACTGTCCGTCGTCGGGGATCTCGCTGATCTCCTCGTGGGAGACGCGGACGTTCGGGTGCGCGTGCAGCGTTTCGGTGACCATCTCGGAAAAGCGGTCGCGGTCCACGGCGAGCGCGCCGCCGGCGGGCAGGCGGTGGGCATGTGCCGCGCGCATCAGAAGGCCGCCGGCCTCGCGCATCTCCCAGTGCAGCAGCCCCACGGCGTTCTGCTCGTGGTCATCCGACCGGAAGGAGTTGGAGCACACCATCTCGGCCATGTTGCCGGTCCGATGCGCGAAGGTTTCCACCTGCGGGCGCATCTCGTGGAGGACCACGGAAACGCCCATCTCTGCGGCCTGCCAGGCGGCCTCGGACCCGGCCATGCCGCCGCCTACGATATGCAATGTCTCTGTCATGCAGGGGCAGATAGGGGATCGGAGGGCCGGTGTTAAGGGGGGATGTCCCGGCGCGGTGACGGCACGCGGGCCGATGGGGGATGCGAAAGGGGGCTCTGCCCCCTCGCGCGCCCTGGGGCGCGCTCACCCCCGAGGGTATTTTCGCAACCGGAGAAGGGGCGGGGTCAGTTCATTGCCCCGCCGGCGGGGAGGGCCTTGAGGTAGGCGGCCACCGCGGTGCGGTCGGCCTCGGAGAGCTGGCCGAAGTTCTCGACGACCTCGACCATGTGACCGCCGACGCTGTCGAAATCGGGGGTGAAGCCGGTTTCGAGGTAGTAGGCGATGTCGGTGGCGCTCCAGTCGAGCTTGTCCGGGGTGAGGCCGGGAATGGTGCCGTCGCCGTTGGGGTTCGGGGCGCCGGTGAGCCAGGCCGAGCGGTCGAGCGCACCGAGCGCGTTGCGCGGCGTGTGGCATTCGCCGCAATGGGCCAGCGCCTCGACGAGGTAGCGCCCACGGGTGAGATCCTGGCCCTCGGCCTCGGTCATCACCCAGGCGTCGTCGAAGAACAGGCGCTTCCAGAGCCCGAGGCCACGGCGGACGTTGAAGGGGAATCCGACCTCGTGCGGCTGGCTCGGCGTGTCGGACGCAGGCAGCGTCTGCATGAAGGCCCAGAGGTCGACGAGGTCGCGCTGGTCCATGCGGGCGTAGGCGGTGTAGGGGAAGGCCGGGTAGAGATGCGCGCCCTCGGGCGAGACGCCCCGCAGCACGGCGTTGGCGAAGTCTTCCTGGCTCCAGTCGCCGATGCCGTGGTCGGGATCGGGCGAGATGTTCGGGGCGATGAAGGTGCCGAAATCCGATGCGAAGCGCTGGCCGCCGGCGAGGACGCGCTTCTGGTCGCCCTCGGCGTCGGGCGCGTGGTGGCAGGACGCGCAGCCCGCGGCGGTGAAGACGGTCTCGCCGCGCGCGGGGTCGCCCTCGACCCCGTCGAAAGTGCCCTCGGGGAGGGTTTTGGGCGCAGAAATCACATAGCCGGCCCCGGCGAGGACGATCCCCGCCAGAGCCACCGTTCCAAGCAGCTTGCGCATCGATCAGCCTTGCGGCGCGCGGTAGTCGTCGTGGCAGGCCTTGCAGGCGCCGCCGAGCTCGCCGAGCGCGGGGCCTATGGCTTCGGCGCCTTCGCCGGCGGCGGTCTGCATGGCTTCGGCCGCGTCACCGAGCGCCGACCACTTGGAGGCGAAATCCTCCCAGTTGTCCCAGATCTCGGCCTTGGCGCGGGTGCCGTCCATGTCCATCTCGGACGAGCCCTCGGGCCAGAGCGGCTGCTGGTGGATGGTGCTGACGGAGACAATCGACTCGGCGGCCATGGTGGCGGCATCGGCATCGTAGTCGACCTCGCCCTTGGCCATCGCGCCGAGGGTGCCGAGGTTGATCGCCAAGATCCGGAACTGACCCTGCCGCGCTTTCAGGTTGGCGGAATAATCCTGTGCCGCCGCGATGCCCGCGGTGCAGATGGAAAGCGCCGTGACGGCGGTAAGAATACGGTTCATCAAAGTCTCCCTGGCTCTATGCTGGTGCAGCTAGGCTGACAGGTCGCGGGCGCAAGTCCAGTGATTTTCGCGTGACATGCCGGTCGGGCGCCGACGCGCGAGGCGGCCGAGGGCAAAGCGGCCTGCGTGGTGGCGTCGATCATGGAGCGGGTGCCGTGGGCCGAACGCGCTTGCCGGACGCCGGCGCGCCGGCGGTGTCAGTGGCTGAGCCGCAGCGGCGCGCGCAGGCGGTCACCGGTCAGTGCTTCGGGCCAGCCGACCCAGCGCTCGACGGCGTAGATCAGAAGGCAGATCGCCACCACGGCGAGCACCAGCGTGACCTTGCGGGGCCCCGGCGGATTGCGGACCCAGCGGGCCATGCGGACCAGCCAGAGCGGGCTCACCTCAGTCCTCCGGGAAGCGCACCTTGCCGATGAAGGGCAGGTTGCGGTTGCGCTGCGCGAAGTCGACCCCGTAGCCCACGACGAATTCGTCGGGGATCTCGAAGCCGGTCCAGTCGGCCTTGAGCGCGACCTCGCGGCGGGCGGGCTTGTCGAGGAGGGCAATGGTGCGCAGCTTGCGCGGCGCCCGTGACTGCAGCAGGCGCAGCACGTGGCTGAGGGTGAAGCCGGTGTCGACGATGTCCTCGACCACCAGCACGTCGCGGCCCTCGACCGGCGAGCGGAGGTCCTTGAGGATGCGCACCTCGCGGCTCGATTCCATGCCGTCGCCGTACGAGGAGGCCTCGAGGAAATCGACCTCGACCGGCAGGTTCAGCTCGCGCACGAGGTCGGCGATGAAGACGAAGCTGCCGCGCAGGAGGCCGACGACCACGAGCTTGTCGGTGTCACCGAATTCCCGGGTGATCTCGCGCGCCAGTTCCTCGATCCGGGCCGCGATGGATTTCGCCGAGATCATCTCGTCCACGACGTAGGGCCGTTCCGTCATGCCATTCCCCTTGCATTGCCGGGCTCAGCATATGAAGAAACGCCCAGAGATTGTCACGCGATTAACGGGCGCTAGAAACACAGACATGCCGACGCACTCCGAGACAAAACACCTGCCTTACACGGCGCAACAGATGTACGACCTTGTGGCCGACGTCGCGTCCTATCCGGAATTCCTGCCTTGGACCGCCGCCGCGCGCGTGCGCTCCCGCGAGGACAAGGGCGACCACGAGGTGATGCTTGCCGACCTCGTGATCTCGTTCAAGGTCTTCCGCGAACGCTTCGGCAGCCGGGTCACGCTCTATCCGCAGGACCACCGCATCGACACCGAGTATCTCGACGGGCCGTTCCGGCACATGATTTCGAACTGGCGGTTCGAGGATGTCGAGGACGGCGGGGTGGACGTGCATTTCCACGTCGATTTCGAGTTCAAGAACCGCCTGCTGCAGGGCGCTGCGGGCATGTTCTTCTACGAGGCGATGCAGCGGATCGTGCGGGCCTTCGAACGGCGGGCGGCAGAGCTCTACGGCCCGGCCGCCTGAGCGGTCACTCGTCCGACAGCGCCTGTTGCAGCAGTTCGAGCGCGTGGTGCGTGGCCGCCGCGCGGACGTTGGCGCGGCCAAGGGCGCCGAAATCGACGGTTTCGGTGATCGTCTCGGTGGCGCCGGCGAGCCCGAAGCAGACCCGGCCCTCGGGCTTCATCTCGGAGCCGCCGGGGCCTGCGACGCCCGAGATCGCCACGGCGAGATCGGCCTCGGCGGCGCGGCGCGCGCCTTCGGCCATCTCCTGCACGACCTCTTCCGACACCGCGCCGTGGACTGACAGCGTTTCGGCATGCACGCCGAGCAGCTCCTGCTTGGCGGCGTTGGAGTAGACCACGTAGCCGCGGTGGAAGATGTCCGACGAGCCGGCGATGTCGGTGATCGCGGCGGAAACCATGCCGCCGGTGCAGCTTTCGGCGGTGGTGACGGTGGCGCCGCGTGCGCGGGCGCGGGCGAGGATGTCGCGGGCGATGACTTCGGTCACATCAGGACTCCATGGGCGAGGCCGGCAAGGATGATCGACACGATAGCAGAAAACACGCCCGCGATCACGTCGTCGAGCATGACGCCCATGGCGTCGCCCCGGCGGTCGGCACGGCCGACGAGCCACGGCTTCCATATGTCGAAGAGCCGGAACAGCAGGAACCCCGAGACCCAGCCTGGCCACAGGCGCCAGAACTCGACCGACATCATCATCGCGCCGTAACCCACCGGGAACAGGGCGATCCACTGGCCGACGACCTCGTCGATGACGATCCACGAGGGGTCGTGGTCGGTGGCGTCCTCGGTGAGCCTGCGGGTGGCCCAGAGCCCCAGCGCAAAGGCCGCGACGGTGGCCGCGATCAGCAGCCAGAAGCCACCGATGAGCAGGATCGCATAGGCCACCGGCAGCGCCGCGAGCGAGCCCCATGTGCCCGGCGCGGGCTTCAGGAAGCCGACGTAGAAGAAGGAGGCAATGGCTTTCATGATCTCACCAGCGTTGCTGTTGCGATGGCGGCGATACCCTCTTCGCGGCCGGTGAAACCGAGCCGTTCCGAGGTGGTCGCCTTGATCGAGATGCGGTCGGGCGCGATCCCGGTGATGCGCGCCATTTCTGCTGTCATGTCAGGGGCGTGCGGGCCGATCTTCGGGCGCTCGCAGATGAGCGTGAGATCGACGTTCGAGACCGTGAACCCCCTGGAGCGGGCGAGGTCTACCGCGTGGCGCAGGAAGATCTCGCTGGCGGCCCCCTTCCACTGCGGGTCGGTCGGCGGGAAGTGGCGGCCGATGTCGCCCTCGGCCATGGCACCGTAGAGCGCGTCGGTGACCGCGTGCATGCCGACGTCCGCGTCGGAATGTCCCTGCAGCCCGCGTCCGTGCGGGATGGTCACGCCGCAGAGCACGACGTGATCGCCGGGGCCGAAGCGGTGCACGTCGTAGCCGTTGCCGAGCCGGATATCCATCGCGTCCTCCTTCATGGTGGCATGGGCCCGCGCGAAATCGTCGGGGCCGGTGATCTTCAGGTTGCGTTCCTCGCCCGGAACGATGGCAACGTCCAGCCCCGCGGCGCGGGCGACCTCGACGTCATCGGCGGCGCCGCCGGGGTGGGCGGCATGGGCGGCGCGGATCTCGGCGTAGCGGAAGCCCTGCGGCGTTTGCGCCCGGAACAGCCCGGTGCGGTCCTGCGTGCCGGTCACGATGTCGCCAGCACCGGTCCAGAGCGCGTCGGTCACCGGCAGCGCCGGGGCGGCGCCGGGCGCGCGGTCGAGTGCCTCGACGACCGCGTCGATCAGCCGCCGCGATACGCAGGGGCGCGCCACGTCGTGGATCAGCACGCGGTCGGGCGGAGTCTCGGCCAGCGCCTCCAGACCGGCCCGGACCGAGCCCGCACGGTCCGCCGCGCCGTCGATAAGCGTCACCGGCAAACCCTCGCTCACATCCTCGGCACGGGCCCGGTCGTCGGGGTGGATCACGAGGATGATCCGTGGCAGGTGAGCAAAGGCTTCGAGGGTCCAGCGCGCCACCGGGCGACCGGCCAGGTCCCGCCACTGCTTGGGCAGTCCGCCACCCGCGCGGGTGCCCCGGCCGGCGGCGACGATGATGGCGGCGATGTCCATGGCGGGGCTCCTCTCTTGCGCGCCATTCTCTAGGCGCTGACGGTGCGCTGCGCAATGCGTGGCCCCTGATTGCCTAAAAACTAGGCGCACGAGCTCTTGTCGCGACAAGAACAGGGCTGAACGATTGAATATGCGTCGCGGGCGGGTTACCTCCCAAGCATCTGCACAAGGAATAGGCGTTTGAAACTGTCTCTGGGCGACCGGACGATCACTCCTCCCGTCATGCTGGCACCGCTGGCCGGAATCACGGATCTGCCCTTCCGCAGCCTCGTGTCCCGCTGGGGCGCGGGCCTTGTCGTGTCCGAGATGATCGCGAGCGGCGAGTTTCTCACCGAGCGCCCCGGCACACGTGAGAAGGCCGAACTGGGCGCCGGGATCGAGAACACCTCGGTCCAGATCGCCGGCCGCGCCCCCGAGCCGATGGCCGAGGCCGCGCGCCGGGTCGCCGACATGGGCGCCCGCGTCATCGACATCAACATGGGCTGCCCGGCGAAGAAGGTGACCGGCGGCTATTCCGGTTCTGCGCTTCTGCGCGATCTCGACCATGCGCTGCGCCTGATCGAGGCGGTGGCCGAGGCGGTCGACGTGCCGGTGACGCTCAAGACCCGGCTGGGCTGGGATCACGACACGCTCAACGCCGCCGAGCTCGCGCCGCGCGCCGAGGCTGCGGGCGTCCGGATGCTGGTCATCCACGGCCGCACCCGCTGCCAGTTCTACAAGGGTCGCGCCGACTGGGCGGCGATCCACGCGGTCAAGCAAGCGGTGTCGATCCCGGTCGTCGCCAACGGAGACATCACCGATGCCGCCTCTGCCCGCGAGGCGCTGCGCCTGTCCGGCGCCGACGGCGTGATGGTCGGACGCGGGGCGCAAGGCGCGCCCTGGAAGCTCGCCGAGATTTCGCACGCGCTTTACGGCACGCCCGCCCCCGAGATCCCGCAAGGCCGGGAACTGACCGAGATCGTGCGCGACCATTACGCCGCGATGATCGACTTCTACGGCCCCGAGCTTGGCGTGCGCTGCGCCCGCAAGCACCTTGGCTGGTACATGGACGCGGCGGGCACCGAGCCTGCCATGCGCCGCGCGGTGCTGACCGAGCGCGACCCGGCCCGCGTGCTGGCCCAACTCAAACCCGCGCTCGAAGACGCGCTAATGGAGGCCGCATGAACAGCGAGCTTCAGATGCAGCTCTGGTCGTCGCTCCCGGTGCCGGCCATTCTCCTCGATGCGGAGGAGCGGATCGCCGACATGAACCCGGCGGCCGAGGGCTTCATGAACAACTCGGCGAAATGGCTGATCGGCCAGCCGATCTGGGACCGGCTGGCGGTAGACGCCCCGCTCGAGGAAAGCCTTGCGCGGGCCCGCGAGAACGGCACACCGCTTTTCGTCAACGACGTGGATGTGGGCACCGGCGCCCGCGCTCCGCTGGTCTGCAATCTCCAGATCGCACCGGTGCAGGGGTATCCCGGCTGGTTCATCATGCTCATCAGCCCGCGCGAGCTCGCCGGCCGCATGACCCAGAGCCACTCGGTGAAGTCGGCGGCGAAATCGGCCATCGGCATGGCCGAGATGCTGGCGCACGAGATCAAGAACCCGCTTGCCGGCATCACCGGTGCGGCGCAGCTGCTGTCGATGAACCTCGGCAAGGACGACCTCGAGCTGACGGATCTGATCGTCGCCGAGACCCGCCGCATCGTGAAGCTGCTCGAGCAGGTGGAGCAGTTCGGCAACCTCTCGGTGCCCGAGAAGAAGCCGGTCAACATCCACGACGTGCTCGACCGGGCGCGGCGCTCGACGCAGCTTGGCGTCGGCGCGCACATGAAGTTCATCGAGGATTACGATCCCTCGCTGCCGCTGGCCTACGGCGACCCGGACCAGCTTCTCCAGGTGGTGCTGAACCTGCTGAAGAACGCCGCCGAGGCCGCCGATGCCAAGGCCGGTGGCACCATCCGCCTGCGCACTTTCTACGAGCATTCCTTCCGGATGCGGCGCGAGGACGGGACGACCCAGAAGTTGCCGTTGCAGATCGAGGTCGTCGACGACGGCCCCGGCCTGCCGAACGACATCAAGGGCGATGTGTTCGACCCCTTCGTTTCGGGGAAAGAGAACGGCACGGGGCTGGGCCTCGCGCTGGTCAGCAAGATCATCTCGGACCATGACGGCTGGATTTCCGTGGACTCCGTTCCCGGCCGCACGGTCTTTCGCATTTCGCTTCCGCGCGCCCCGCGCGAGACAGAGGAGAAGAGCTAATGGATGGCACGGTTCTTGTCGCAGACGACGACCGCACGATCCGCACGGTCCTGACACAGGCCCTCACGCGTGCGGGTTGCAAGGTGCACGCCACCAGCTCGCTCACCACGCTGATGCGCTGGGTGGGCGAGGGCAAGGGCGACGTCGTCATCTCGGACGTGGTCATGCCCGACGGCAACGGGCTCGAGATGCTGCCGAAGATCCACCAGGACCGGCCCGAGCTGCCGGTCATCGTGATCTCGGCGCAAAATACCATCATGACGGCGATCCAGGCCGCCGAGGCCGAGGCATACGACTACCTGCCCAAGCCCTTCGATCTGCCGGACCTGATGAAGCGCACGGCCAAGGCGCTCGACAACCGCAACCGCGCGCCGAAGCGCGAGGAAACCGCGACGATCGGCGCCGACAGCCCCGACGAGTTGCCGCTGGTGGGCAAGACGCCGGCGATGCAGGCGCTCTACCGGCTGGTGGCGCGGGTGATGAACACCGATCTTCCGGTGCTGATCTCGGGCGAGAGCGGCACGGGCAAGTCGCTGATCGCGCGCGCGATCCACGACTTCTCGGACCGCCGCACGCTGCCGTTCGTCACCGTCACCGGCGGTGACCTGTCCGATCTCGAGGGCCCGAGCCGGGTGCTTGCCCGGGTCAAGGGCGGCACGCTGCTGATCGACGAGATCACCGACATCTCGGACGACATCCAGGCACGCATCGTGCGGATGATGGACATTCCCGGCGAACACGTGCCGCGCTTCATGGCCACCAGCCAGGGCGATCTCGCGCAGGCGATGGACGAGGGCCACGTGCGGCAGGATCTCTACTACCGCCTCTCGGGGGCGACGATCAACGTGCCGGCCCTGCGCGAGCGGGTCGAGGACATCGCGCTGCTGACCGAGCATTTCCTTGCCCGGGCCGAGCGCGAGGGGGCGCCGAAGCGGTGGCTGTCTAAGGACTCGGCCGAGCTTTTCCGCGCCTACAGCTGGCCCGGCAACGTGCGCCAGCTCGAGAACTCGGTCCGACGCCTGTCGCTGACCTCGCGCGCCGAGGAAATCAGCCGCGCCGAGGTCGAGGCGGTGCTCGGCAACCAGCCCGACACTGGCCCGATCCTGCGCGGCGGCGATGCCGAGAAGCTCGGGACCTCGGTCGCGCGGCATCTGCGTCGCTATTTCGACCTGC
Organism: Salipiger sp. D13; assembly: GCF_003703915.1. Taxonomy (NCBI): domain Bacteria; kingdom Pseudomonadati; phylum Pseudomonadota; class Alphaproteobacteria; order Rhodobacterales; family Roseobacteraceae; genus Salipiger; species Salipiger sp. D13. The sequence continues at coordinate 489,214 of NZ_ML112590.1, read as the reverse complement.
ACGGCAACATGCTGCCGCCGCCGGGGCTCTATGCGCGGATCCTCAAGGAGGTCGAGGCGCCGCTGATCGAGATCGCGCTCGAGGCGACGGGCGGAAATCAGGCGAAATGCGCCGATCTTCTGGGAATCAATCGCAATACTTTGCGCAAGAAGATCACCGATCTGGATATTCGCGTGACACGCCGCCGCAAACTGATGTAAAAGAGCCACATAGATGTGGCCGCGCTGCGTCGCCCCCGGGCGGCGCGGTGAAGAAGCCACAGGATATGGCGGTTCGCTGCTTCGGGCAGCACATCAAGGCGAGGTACATCTGTGGCCACCCGGGCACGGAAATCTGTGGCGCATCGCGCCACATGGGCAAGATTGACCCGGCTGCGGCGAATGCGCCGCGTGCAGAACATCGCGACCCTGGGGCTGGTACTGCTGGGGCCGCTTCTTGCCTTTGCCACCTTCATGGTGCTCGGTCCGCTCGATGCGGGGCAGGGAACCGAGCTGAGCCTCCGGCTCGTGCTGCTGGCAGATCTTGTCTACGTGCTGCTGCTGGCCGCGCTGGTGCTGGCACGGGTCGCGCGGATGATCTCGGCCCGCCGCGCGCAATCGGCGGGCTCGCGGCTGCACCTGCGCCTGACCGGCGTCTTCGCGCTGATGGCGCTGCTGCCCACTGTGACCGTCGCGGTCTTCGCGGTTCTCACCATCAACATCGGGCTCGAGACATGGTTCTCGAGCCGGGTGCAGAACGTGGTGGGCGCCTCGCTCGCTGCGGCCGAAGCCTACGAGGAAGAGCAGCGCCGCGGCCTCACCGAGGACGTGCAGGCGCTAGGCCGCTATCTCGACGCGGCGCGGCGTGCCAACTTCGCGCTCGATGACGGCGACATCCGGCAAATCCTTCAGCAAGGACAGGGCCAGATCCAGCGCGGCCTGCGCGAGGCTTACGTCATCGACGGCGGCGGCGAGATCCGGGCGCGCGGCGAACGGTCGTATCTCTTCGACTACGAGCAGCCGACGATCGCGCAGATCGCGCTGGCCGAGGAGCAGGGCATCGTGCTCGTTCCCGACTGGGACAACCACGAGCTGCGCGCGCTGGTGCCGCTCGACGCCTTTGCCGACCGCTATCTTTTCGTCAGCCGCGCGGTCGACGGCAACCTGCTGAACCTGCTCGACGAGACGCAGGCCACCGCGCAGTTCTACCAGCAGCAGGAAAGCGAGCGCGGGCGCAGGCTCTTCGATTTCGCACTGCTGTACCTCGGCTTCGCGGTGTTGCTCATCCTCGCGGCGACCTGGCTGGGCCTGTGGTTCGCCGAGCGGCTTGCCCGACCCGTCGGCCGCCTCGCGGGCGCCGCGCAGCGGGTGGGGGCCGGCGATCTCGACGTGCAGGTCATCGAGGAAGAGGGCGACGACGAGATCTCCATGCTCGGCCGCTACTTCAACCAGATGACCCGCCAGTTGAAGGGCCAGCGCGAGACGCTTCTCGAGAACACCCGCCAGATCGAACGCCGCCAGCGGCTGTTCGACTCGGTGCTGTTCTCGGTGACCTCCGGCGTGGTCGGACTTGATGACACCGGGCGCGTGACCTTCGTGAACCGCTCGGGCGAGCGCCTGCTGGGCTGGCAGGAGACCAAGTCCGAGGTGCCGATCACCGTTGCGGTTCCCGAGTTCGGGGCGCTCTTCGAGAAACTCCGCGAGACCGCGCAGGAGACCGCGCAGGAAGAGGTGAAGGTCAGCCGCGAGGGTCGGCTCGAACACCTTCTGGTGCGCATGTCCGTGCGCCGCCGCGAGGACGGCTCGCTCGAGGGCTACGTGGTCGCCTTCGACGACGTGACCGACCTCGTCTCGGCGCAGCGGATGGCGGCCTGGGGCGATGTTGCCCGCCGCATCGCCCACGAGATCAAGAACCCGCTGACCCCGATCCGGCTCTCGGCAGAGCGCATCAAGCGCAAGTTCGGCCGCAAGCTCGAGGGCGAGGACAGCGAGAAGCTCGACCAGATGACCGAGGTCATCGTCCGCCAGACCGAGGACCTGCGCCGCATCGTGGACGAGTTCTCGAAGTTCGCCCGCATGCCGGAGCCCGACCGCAAGCCCGAGGACGTGGTGGCACTGCTGCGCGGCGCGGCGCTTCTGCAGGAGACCGGCCAGCCCGACGTGCGCTTCCGGATCGAGCTGCCGGATGCCGAGATGCCCGCCGAGCTTGACGCCACGATGATCGGGCAGGCCTTCACGAACCTCATCAAGAATGCCGGTGAAGCCATTGAAACCTATGTGGAAAGTGGCACAGGTGAGGGCTACGTGCCCGAGATCCGCGTCACTCTCTCCGAAGACGACGGGCGCGCGCTCATCCACATCGCAGACAACGGCATCGGCCTGCCCGAGGACCGGGCGCGGCTGTTCGAACCCTACGTGACGACCCGCGACAAGGGCACCGGCCTCGGCCTGCCCATCGTCAAGAAGATCATCGAGGAGCACGGCGGCAGCCTTGTCCTCGAGGACGCGCCCGTCTTCGACGGCGCCTGCCATGCCGGTGCAATGGCGGTCATCCGCCTGCCGCTCGGCCACGCGCCGGCCCGGCCGGCCCATAAATCAAGAGTCATTTCAGAACTGGAGGGGCAGACATGAGCGACATCCTCATCGTCGATGACGAACGCGACATCCGCGAGCTGATCGGGGACATCCTCGAGGACGAGGGCTACACGACCCGCCTCGCGGCCAATTCCACCGAGGCCATGTCCGAGGTCAACGCGGAGCCTCCGGGGCTGCTCATCCTCGACATCTGGCTGAAGGACAGCAAGATGGACGGGATCGACATCCTCAAGACCGTGAAGCGCGACAATCCCGACATCCCGATCATCATCATCTCGGGGCACGGCAACATCGAGATCGCGGTGGCCGCCATCAAGCAGGGCGCCTACGATTTCATCGAGAAGCCCTTCAACATCGACCAGCTGCTGGTGGTGATCCGCCGCGCGATGGAGACCTCGCGGCTGCGGCGCGAGAACCAGCAGCTGAAGCGCCGCGAGACCGAAGTGGCCGAGATGGTCGGCGACAGCGCCGCGTTCCGCACGCTGGTCTCGCAGCTCGACAAGGTGACGAAGTCGAACGGCCGGGTGATGCTCACCGGCCCCGCCGGCAGCGGCAAGGAAGTGGCGGCGCGCTACATCCACGGGCATTCGGCGCGGGCCTCTGCGCCCTTCGTGACGGTCAACTGCGCCGGCGTCGCCCCCGAGACGATGGAAGAAGTGCTCTTCGGCCGCGAGACCCCCGACCGCGGCATCGAGCCGGGCCTGCTCGAGCAGGCTCACGGCGGCGTGGTCTACTTCGACGAGGTCGCCGACATGCCGCTCGGCACCCAGTCCAAGATCCTGCGGGTGCTGGTCGACCAGAGCTTCACCCGCGTCGGCGGCTCCGACAAGGTCCGCGTCGACCTGCGGGTGATTTCCTCGACCAACCGCAACCTCGACCACGAGATCGAGGCAGGCCGCTTCCGGCAGGAACTCTACCACCGCCTGAACGTGGTGCCGATCGCGGTGCCAAGCCTCGAGGACCGGCGCGAGGACATCCCGCTGCTCGCCGCCCATTTCATCGATGTCTGCAACAAGACCCAGGGCCTGCCGCTGCGCGCGCTCTCCGATGACGCGGTGGCGCTGCTGCAGACGATGGTCTGGCCCGGCAACGTGCGTCAGCTCAAGAACCTCGTTGAACGCGTGCTGATCCTCGGCGAGGGCACGGGCCCGATCGAGGCCCGCGAACTGCCGCAGGAGGCGCCCGCCGGCGATGACGAGGAAGGCCGCGTGGTGCTCTCGGGCACGCTGGCGACCCTGCCGCTGCGCGAGGCGCGCGAGGCGTTCGAGCGCGAGTACCTGCTCACCCAGATCAACCGCTTCGGCGGGAATATCTCGCGCACCGCCGCCTTCGTCGGCATGGAGCGCTCGGCGCTTCACCGCAAGCTCAAGTCGCTCGGTGTCGTGACCGGGGCCAAGTCCGGTGGCCGGATGGCCTATGTCGAAGACGATCCGGTCCAGAAAGTCGGCTGAGCATGAAACGACGGAAGGTCGCTCGCATTGCGGGCGCGCTGCTCTGCGCGGCGCTGCTGTCCGGCTGCGCCGGCTCACCCACGTCGACCGAAACGCCGCCCGCCGCGCCGACGGCGACCGAGGTCGAGGCCCAGGTCGCCGAGGTGACGCAGGCGCTGCGCGCGCTCGGCCCCGGCGTCGATCCGGCCGAGGCCGCCCGCGCCGCCGAGATCGCGGTAAGGGAGCCGCTCGACTGGGCGCGCGACTGGCAGGTGGTCGACCCGCCGCTGGTCCATAATTTCAAGGTGGTGCACGGCCTGCGCGAAAAAGGCGTCTGCCAGGACTGGGCCGACGCGCTCGAGATCGCGCTGCACGCCGAGGGCTTCCGCACGCTCGAGCTGCACCGCGCACTTGCCAACGCCCGCAACATGAAGCTCGAACACGCCACGGTCATCATCACCGCGCGCGGCCAGCCGATGCAGCAGGGGCTGATCCTCGATCCGTGGCGCATCGGGCAGGGGCGGCTGTTCTTCTCGCGCGTGGCCGACGATCCGCGCTACGACTGGGAAAGCCGTGAGGCGGTGCGCGCCTGGAACCGCGAATGGAAGGCCCGCGCCCTCGCGCAGCTCTAGGGCCACGCCCCCGGCTTCTTCTGGCCGGAAATATCCCGGGGAGTCCGAGGGGCAGCGCCCCTCGCGGTCGCGACCGCAACGACACGCGGTCCGGCCCCCTGCGGTGCGGGGCGTTGACCACCCCTGCACCGCGTGTCATGCCAGCATGAAACGGCGTCCAGGGCGAGGAGTGCCATGAAGGTCATCATATGCGGCGCGGGGCAGGTCGGCTGGCAGATCGCCCGGCACCTCTCGGGCGAGCGCAACGACGTCACCGTCGTCGACAACAACCCCGATCTCGTGCGCCGCGCCACCGACACGCTCGACGTGCAGGGGATCGCGGGCTTCGCCTCCTACCCGGACGTGCTCGAGAAGGCCGGCGCGCGCGATGCCGACATGATCATCGCCGCCACCTACTCGGACGAGGTCAACATGGTCACCTGCCAGGTGGCCCACTCGATCTTCGCCATCCCGCGCAAGGTCGCGCGGCTGCGGTCGCAATCCTACCTGACGGCGATCTACTCCGACCTCTACCGGCGCGACCACATGCCGATCGACGTGGTGATCTCGCCCGAGAAGGAGGTCGCCGAGGCCGCGCAGCAGCGGCTTTCCGCGCCCGCGGCCTTCGACACCGAGCGCTTCCTCGGCGGCGGTGCGCAGCTTCTCGGTCTCACCATCGAGGACGACTGCCCGATCGTGAACACCCCGTTGCGGCAGCTCTCCGACCTGTTCTCGACGCTGCGCTCGGTGGTGGTCGCCATCCGCCGCGAGGGCACGCTCTTTGCGCCCGAGCCGGGCGACCAGCTCTTCGCGGGCGATTCCTGCTACATCATCGTGCACCGCGACGACATGCGCCGCGCGCTCGAGATCTTCGGCAAGTCGCAGCGCAAGCAGGAGCGCGTGGTGGTGATCGGCGGCGGCAACGTCGGGCTCGCGGTGGCCAGCGCCCTCGAGAAGCGCACCGAGCGCATCCGCGCCAAGGTGATCGAACGCGACCGGGCGCGCGCCGAACGGGCCGCGGACGCGCTCGAGCGGACCATCGTGCTGCATGGCGACGGGCTCGACACGGCGCTGCTCGCAGAGGCGGGCATCGACCGCGCCGACGCGGTGCTCTGCGTCACCGACGACGACAAGACCAACATGCTCGCGGCGGTGCGCGCCAAGTCCGCCGGCTGCCCCATGGCCATCGCGCTGGTCAACGACCCGACGCTGGTGCCGCTGATGGAGCCGCTCGGCGTCGATGCCTACATCAACCCGCGCGCCACCACCGTAAGCTCGATCCTGCGCCACATCCGCCACGGCCGGGTGCGCTCGGTCTATTCCATCGGCGACGCCGAGGCCGAGGTGATCGAGGCCGAGGTGCTCTCGACCTCGTCCATGGCCGGCAAGCCGGTGCGCGACATCGACTTCCCCGAGGGCGTGCTGATCGGGGCGGTACGCAAGGGCGACAAGGTGGTGAAGATCACCGGAGACCTGCGCATCGAGGACGGGGACCGGGTAGTGATCTTCGCGCTGTCCAAGGACGTGGCCGAGGTCGAGCGGCTGCTCCAGGTCTCGATCGATTTCTTCTAGACGGATGCGCGCGCTCTACCGCATGCCCCTGATCCTGCTGCTGACCGGGATCGCCAGTGCCTCGATGATCGTCCCGGCGGCGGTGGCGCTCGCGGAAGAGGAATTCCACGACGCCCGCAGCTTCTTCTACGCCGGTATCGTCGGGATGGTGCTGACCGCGCTCATCGCCATCGCGCAGGCGACCCGGCGCCACAACAAGTCCGCTTCGCGCCAGCTCGTCGCGCTCATGGCGGCCTTCGTGCTGCTGCCGGCGATGCTGGCGGTGCCCTTCCACGAGGCGGTGCGGACGACGACCTTCCTCAATGCCTTCTTCGAGATGGTCTCGAGCCTGACCACCACCGGCGCCACGCTGTTCGAGCCGGGGCGGCTGTCGTCGGCCGAGCATCTCTGGCGGGCGCAGGTCGGCTGGATGGGCGGGCTGCTGATGTGGGTGGCGGCGGCGGCGATCCTCGCGCCACTGACGCTCGGCGGCTTCGAGATCACCGCCCGCGGCGAGCCGGGGCAGGCGGTCGATGCCGGCGCGGTGCGGCGCGACATGTCGGACCCGGCCGAGCGGCTCGGGGCCTCGTCGCGGCTGCTGGTGCCGATCTACGCGGCGCTGACGCTGGCGCTCTGGATCATGCTGATGATCGCCGGGGATTCGCCGCTGGTGGCCATCAGCCATGCGATGTCGACCATGGCGACCTCGGGCATCTCGCCGGTGGGCGGGCCGATGAACGCGGGCTCGGGCGTCGCGGGCGAGATGATCATCTTCTGCTTCCTGTTCTTCGCGCTGTCGCGGCTCACCTTCTCGGGCGACACCGGCACCTCCTACCGGCCGGGGCTGCGCGAGGATCCGGAGTTCCGGATGGGCCTGTCCATCGCCATCCTGGTTCCGGCGGTGCTGTTCCTGCGGCACTGGATCGCGTCCTTCGAGGTCGGCGAGGAGCAGAACTGGCTGCTCGGCTTCCGGGCGCTCTGGGGCGGGGTCTTCACGGCGCTGTCGTTCCTGTCGACCACCGGCTTCGAAAGCGCCGACTGGGCGCAGGCGCAGGGCTGGTCGGGACTGGCGACGCCGGGGCTGATCCTGATGGGGCTCACGATCATCGGCGGCGGCGTGGCGACCACGGCGGGCGGGGTGAAGCTGCTGCGGATCTACGCGCTGTTTCTCGCCGGCAAGCGCGAGCTCGAACGGCTGGTGCATCCGCACTCGGTCGGCCACTCGGGCGTCATGGCGCGGCGGATGCGGCGGCACGGGGCCTTCGTCGCGTGGGTGTTCTTCATGATGTTCGCCATGTCGATCGCGGCGCTGTCGCTGGTCTTCAGCCTGTTCCGGCTCGACTTCGAGAACGCCATGGTGCTGACCATCGCCGGGCTGACCAACTGCGGCCCGCTGATCCAGGCCGCCGCCGAGGTGCCCGTGGATCTGGGCGCGCTCGGGATCGGGGCCAAGCTGACGCTCTGCGCGGCGATGGTTCTCGGGCGGCTGGAACTGCTCGCGATCATCGCGCTCCTGACACCGGGTCTCTGGCGGGACTGAGGGGCTTTGCCTGCGGTCTGACCAACGGGCAACCCACCGCCCGGGATTTGGGCAAAGACCGGATTTTCCGCTGGAAGTTCCGTAAACCGCGTTACATACTCGCTCGACAGAGGGAAGGCCGCACTGCGGCAAAAGGGCAAGAACAAAGGCAATTTCAATGGCTTCGGACAGACAAAACCTTCAGGACGCATTCCTCAATCATGTCCGCAAAACCAAGGTTCCCGTCACAGTCTTTCTCATCAACGGGGTGAAGCTTCAGGGCGTCATCACGTGGTTCGACAATTTCTGCGTGCTGCTGCGCCGTGATGGCCAGTCGCAGCTTGTCTACAAGCACGCGATCTCGACGATCATGCCGTCGCAGCCGATCAACCTCTACGATGGCGATGGCGGCAACGATTGAGAGAACATGACCCGCATGTGACCCGCGCCTGGGTCCTGCATCCCGACATTCGCTCCGACCGCGACCGCCGCGATGCGGAGATGGCGCTTGAAGAGGCGATGGCCCTTGCGGCCGCGCTCCCGGACCTCGAGGTTGCGGGCGGTGCCGTCGTGCCATTGCGCGATCCGCACCCCGGCACGCTGTTCGGTTCCGGCAAGATCGAGGAACTCGCCGAGCAGCTCAAGGCCGACGAGATCGAGCTTGTGCTGGTCGACGGCCCGGTGACCCCGGTGCAGCAGCGCAACCTCGAGAAGGCCTGGAAAGTGAAGCTTCTCGACCGGACCGGGCTGATCCTCGAGATCTTCTCGGACCGTGCCGCCACCCGCGAGGGTGTGCTGCAGGTCGAGATGGCGCATCTGTCCTACCAGCGCACCCGGCTGGTGCGGGCCTGGACCCACCTTGAACGTCAGAGGGGCGGGCTTGGCTTCGTCGGCGGCCCCGGCGAAACCCAGATCGAGGCCGACCGCCGTGCCATCGACGAGCAGCTCGTGCGGCTGCGCCGGCAGCTCGACCGGGTGGTCAAGACCCGCGACCTGCACCGCAAGGCGCGTGCCAAGGTGCCTTTCCCGATCGTCGCGCTGGTGGGCTACACCAACGCCGGCAAGTCGACGCTGTTCAACCGGCTGACCGGGGCCGAGGTCATGGCCAAGGACATGCTCTTCGCCACGCTCGACCCGACCATGCGGGCGGTGCGCCTGCCTACGGGCATCGAGGTCATCCTGTCGGACACGGTGGGCTTCATCTCCGACCTGCCGACCGAGCTGGTCGCGGCCTTCCGCGCCACGCTCGAAGAGGTGCTGGCCGCCGACATCATCCTGCACGTGCGCGACATCTCGCACCCGAACACCACCGAGCAGGCCGCCGATGTCGATGCAATCATGAAGTCGCTCGGCGTCGATGAAGAGGTGCCGCTGCTCGAGGTCTGGAACAAGGTCGACCTTCTCGATGGCGAGAGCCGCGACGCGATCCTGACCCGGGCCGCGCGCGAGGAGGACGTCTTTGCCGTCTCGGCGCTGACCGGCGAGGGCCTGCAGGAGATGCTGGCCGAGGTCACCGAACGGCTGCAGGGCGAGACCGTCGAGGAAGAGCTGCGGCTTGCCTTCGACGATGGCCGCCGCCGCTCGTGGCTCTTCAACAAGGGTCTCGTCCAGCACGAGCACCAGGACGAAGACGGCTTCGTCGTGAAGGTGCGCTGGACCGCCAAGGACCGGGCACAGTTCGAAACGCTCTGATCCCGGCGGATTTCGCCGCTCCGGCTCTGGACGCCGGGGCGGGGGGCACTAGATCGCCTGCGTCGACACGGGCATGGAGTGCGCGTCATGGCCCGGGACCCCGGCCTTTCCAAATCCCTCGATTGGTTCATCGACGGCCCGCAGCCGATGAAGTGGCGCGACGTGGCGACGATGGTGCTTGCCGTGGTCGTCCCGCCGGCGGTCGCGGTCTGGTTCTTCGGCGTGGCCGGCATGGCGGCCTTTGCCGCCTCGATGCCGGCGCACCTTGCCAGCCGCGAGGGCGGCGGGCTGGTTGCGCTGCTCGCCACGATGACCACGGGTCTTGCGGGGATGGTGGCAATCGGCGATCCGGTCATGGCGCTTCTGGTCGCGGGCTGCCTGTCGGTGATGACCGCCATCGCCTCGCATCACCAGCTTGCGCGCCCGGCAATGCGCGCGCTGCTGACCTGGACCCTGTTCACCGCGCCGATCATCCCTGACGACAACCTGCCGCAGCTTTTCGTCCTCTACCTTGCCGGCATGGTCTGGAGCGTCTCGGTCACCGTGCTGCTGGGCCGGGCCGGAACGCCTGCGGCGCTGACCGCCCAGAGCCGTGTCTACAGCGTGACCTTCGGCGTGGTCTTCGGCATCGGGCTGGTCTCTGCGGTCTGGCTCGGTGGCCAGCTGTTCGACGACCACGGCTTCTGGCTGCCGCTGACCTTCGTGATCCTGTCGATGCCACCCTATGGCGCGGTGTTCTCGCGCAGCCTCAAGCGGACGCTGGCGACACTGGTGGGGGCGCTCGCCTCGGTTGCGCTGTCGCAGCTGTCGCCGCCGACGGCGGTGACCGTGCTTCTCGCCGTGGCCGCGTTCCCGCTGGCCTTCCGCTTCATTCCGCGCAGCTCGTTCATTGGTGTCACGCTGCTGACCTTCACCATTCTCGAGGCGCTCTCGATGATCTCGGACGTGGACATGCTGGCCGAGGCGCGCATCGAAACGGTGATCCTCGCGAGCCTCATGACGCTGGTGCTTGGCCTTGTTGCCGCCGGGGTGCTTGCCGTGCTGAAGCCCAATGCACTGCGCGAGATCACCTCGCCGAAGCAGTAGCGGCAGGAGCCGCGCGGCTCAGGGCGCGAAGAGCTTATCCTTCACGGCCATGATCCGCCGTGCGGCAAGGTAGCGGGCCGCCTGTCGGCGCGACGGGGCAGCGGGCGTGGCCGCCCAGATTCCCAGCGCGAACAACCTCTGCAGGAACAGCAGCGCCTCCGGTGTGGTCCCGGTCGGGCCGTAGCCCCGGGCGAGGGCGGCCGCGAGCGGCGCCGGGTCGTCGTCTTCCGGCGCAAGGACCATGGCGTCGATCAGGAGCCAGACGAGATCGCGCAGCGGTTCGTCCTCCTTCGCGTTCTCGAAGTCCAGTCCGACGAGACCGCCCTGCGTGGCCACGATGTTGGACAAGTGCAGGTCGCGATGGGTGACGGCGCGCCGCGCGGGCGTGCCGCGCACCTCGCGGGCCATGATCTCCATGCCGGCCACGTCCGATCGAAAGGCCTCGACCTCGGGAAAGGCCCGGGTGCCCTCGGCGTGCCAGTCGAACAGCCGGTGCAGCCAGGCGATCTGCCCCTTGGGGCGGAACGGATGGGAACGCGCGGTCGTGCCATGGAACGCGGCGAGCCAGCGCCCGGCCTCCTCCAGCCGCGCCAGCCGCTCCCGACCCGAGAGCACCGGCCAGAGTGCCGAAAGCACGGGGCCGTCGGCGTAATCCATCGCCAGCACCCCGCGTGCCTCGTCAAGGAACAGAACCTCCGGCGCGCCGCCAGGCAGCGCGGCGGCCACGGCACGCTGCCGCTCGGCCTGTGCCCGTGCGCGGGCGCCTTCGGCGGGCGCGTAGACCTTGACGACCAGCCTCTGCTCCGGCTGAGCCGCGCAGAACACCTGCGCCTCGAGCGGGCCGGCGGCGTTCTTCAGGCAGCCGAGCCCCCATTGCATGCCGGGATAGCGGTGGGCCAGCGCGGCACGCGCCTGCGCACGGGCCGCCTCCTTGGTGATTTTCGTGCTGTCGTCCGCCGCGTTCGTCATTCCTGCACGAGGCGCGTGACCCCGATCGACGCCGCCCGCGCAAGATCCGCGTCGAGCGACATCGGGATGTATTCGCCGCGCCGCCAGAGCGTTCCGAGATCGTCGTAATGCCGGGACAGGAAGTGCCCGGACTGCCCGGTCGAGGTCACGAAGACCGACGAGTCGGGATCGGCGAAATCATAGACCCCGCGATAGGTGGCGCCGTGCACGCTCAGGAACGGATCGTCTCCCTTGCCGGAGCTCACCCCGCGCTCGAGCGTGAAATCCCCGCCCGAGGTGCTTTGCCGGATGTTCACGAAGTAGCGCAGCACCGGGATATCGCCGAGCACTGCATGCTTGTGCAGCGCCTGGTGCGCGTCGCCCCAGCGCAGCGATTCCAGCGCCGTCCCGTAGCGCTCGCCGATCCACACCAGCGCGTCGTCAAGCGCCATGCGGGCGATGTCGCTGCAGCTTTCCACCGCCACCGAGCGGATCACGTCGCACCATTTGCCGGCGCCGTCGACGTTGCGGAAGACGCGCTCGATGAACAGCGGCTCCACGTGGTCGTAGTCGTTGGCGAGCGGCCCCAGCTCGTCGCGGATCAACCGGTCCTGAAGGGCGCGGACCCAGGCGGCATAGATCAGCGGCTCGGGCAGATGCTCGTTCATCTCGCCGTTCCAGTTGGCCAGCAGGTCGAGCGCCCGGGCCCGCTGGCGCTCGGGGGTGCCCTCTGCCGCGGCCTCGCCGGTGTACCACAGGTCACGGCCGATGAGCGGCAGCAGCGTGCGCGCGGCCGGGGACACCGTGTCGAGCTGCGCCTCGATGAAGCTGTCGCGGGTGTGCACCTCGCGTCCCTGCATCAGCTGCCGCCAGCGCATCACGCGCTGGCTATCGCCCCAGTTGTAGCTGACGTGCAGCGGAAAGGGCCGGTCGACGACCTTGTTGTTGGTGTTGCCGACGATGCCGCCCGACGGGTCGATCCACGACGGGTGGTCCGCCTCGGGCAGGGTGCCCTGCCAGCGGTTCGCCTCGATCCAGCCGGGCGAGGGGATGCGGCCCTGGCTCTGATGCGCGGGATCGCGGCGCGGCATGGCGCCCACCAGCTTCAGCCCGACGCTCTCGCGGTCCATCACCGTGAGCATCTGCGAAGGCGCGACGTAAGCCTTCGAGGCCTCGAAGGCCTCTTCGACGCTTCCCGCCTGCATGAGCTTCAGAGCACCGCTCATCGAGCTGTCTTCGTCGGAAAGCGCGGTCCAGCTCATGCTGACCACGTGACCCGGCGGCGTGATCGTCTCGAGCTCGAAGCGCGAGCGTGGCAGCACCGGGCCGTTGTCGGTCCAGCGCAGGGTGACGGTGACCGGCGCCGCGTCGCGGATCTCGACGATCGAGCGGCGCGTCTCGAAGCGTTTCCAGCCGTCGGGGGTGCGGTATTGCTCGGGGTTGTCGGGGTTCAGCTCTTCGATGTGCAGGTCCTGGTCGTCGAGATACGACGAGGTGATCCCCCAGGCGAGCCGCTTGGACCGGCCCAGCATCACCGCCGGAATGCCCGGGATGGTGCCGCCGATCACGTCGCCCGACTGCAGTTGCAGCCGTGCGAGATACCATGTCGAGGGTGCGGTGTAGCCAAGGTGGGGATCGTTGGCGAGCAGCGTGCCGCCACCGGCCGAGCGGTCGGGTGCGGCGGCCCAGGCATTCGAGGCGCCGGCCATGCCGCGCTCGGGCACCGGCGACAGCGCCGTGTGGTCGGTGGCCGGGGCGCTGGCGTAACGCGGCATGGTCGCGCCGGGAAGCAGGCTCGCGTAGTCGGGCAGGGCGGCGGTTCCGTCGCCGGGGATGTCGGGCAGGATGTCGGCCAGCCGTTCGGGGTCGGGCAGCAGCAGCGAGGTGCGGGCGCGCAGGATCTCGTCGCGGAACTGGCCGGACAGCTGCAGCGCCATGAGCTTGACCAGCGCGATGCTGTCGGCGGGCTGCCACGGCGCGATGGGCGCGTTGAAGAGGAAGAACTCGGGCGCGCCGCGGCCGAGGCTCTGCTCGTTGATCTCGGTGATGCGGGCGTTGATCCCGGCGGCGTAGGCGCGCAGCGCGGCCCGGGTCTCGGGGTCCTGCGCCGCGACCGAGCGCGTCGCCAGCGGGTAGAGGTCGAGCCGGCGCATGAGAATGTCGGTGTCGAGCGTGCGGCGGCCGAACACCTCGGAAAGGCGCCCCTGCACGGTGCGCCGCAGCAGCACCATCTGCCACAGACGGTCCTGCGCGTGGGCGTAGCCCAGCCCGTAGAAGGCATCGTCGTCGGACCCCGCGAAGATATGCGGCACCGCCGAGTTGTCGCGTACGATTTCTATCTCGCCGTCGGTGCCCGCCACCGCGAGCGTCTTGTCGTAGTCGGGAAGCGAGCGGGCGGCGAGGTAGTAGACCAGCACCACCGCGATGACCGCCAGAACGATCGCCGCGGAGGCAAGCCTGAGAAGCCACCGGAATAGAAATGCCATCAGGAGTGCCCCGCTGTCCTCGGTCTTCGTGCGGGATTACCGCGCCGCCGCCCCCTTGCCAAGGGGCGGGACCCGGGCGACAGTCCCGCCAACGACAGCGATAACGGGAGCTTGAACCATGGCGAAATGCGCATTCCTCGGTCTGGGTGTGATGGGCTATCCGATGGCCGGTCACCTCGTGGCCGCCGGCCACGACGTCACCGTCTACAACCGAACCTCCGCCAAGGCCGAAGCCTGGGTGGCCGAGCACGGCGGCACGCTGTCGCTGACCCCTCGAGAGGCGGCCGAGGGCGCCGAGTTCGTGATGGCCTGCGTCGGCAACGACGACGACCTGCGCAGCGTCTGCCTCGGCGACGACGGCGCCTTCGCGGGCATGGCCGAGGGCACGGTCTTCGTCGATCACACCACCGTCAGCTCGATGGTGACGCTCGAGCTTGCCGAGATCGCCGCCGCGCGCGGCGCGGGCTTCGTCGATGCGCCGGTGTCGGGCGGGCAGGCCGGGGCCGAGAACGGCCAGCTCGTGGTGATGTGCGGCGGCGAGCAGGCGCAATACGACCGTGCCGCGCCGCTGATCGACGCCTATTCCAAGCTCTGCAAGCGCATCGGCGACACGGGGGCCGGCCAGAAGTGCAAGATGGTCAACCAGATCTGCATCGCGGGCCTGGTGCAGGGCCTGTCCGAGGGGCTGGCCTTTGCCGAGAAGGCCGGCATCGACGGCCGCGCGGTGGTCGAGGTCATCGGTGGCGGCGCCGCCGGCTCGTGGCAGATGGTCAACCGCTTCGAGACCATGCTCGACGACGAGTTCGACCACGGCTTCGCGGTGGACTGGATGCGCAAGGACCTCGCCATCTGCCTCGCCACCGCCGAGGAGACCGGCGCCTCGCTTCCGGTCACCGCTCTGGTCGACCAGTTCTACAAGGACGTGCAGAACATGGGCGGCGGCCGCTGGGACACCTCTTCGCTCATCAAGCGGCTCAAGGCGCTCGGCTGAGCTCACCGCCGCTCCGATGAAAAAACGCGCGCCCCGCTCAGTGCCGGGCGCGCGTTTCTTCTGGCTGGAAATATCCCGGGGGAGGCGCGCGCCCCGGCGCGCGACGGGGGCAGAGCCCCCTCCCGGAATGCGGTCTCAGACCAGTTCTGCCTTCATCGTGATCTCGGTGTCGAGCAGCTTCGAGATCGGGCAGTTCTCCTTGGCGGTCTGCGCGGCCTTGTCGAAATCCGCCGCGGTGGCGTTCGGCACCGAGGCCTTCACGTCGAGGTGGCTCTTGGTGACGGCGAACCCGTCGTCGTTCTTCTCGAGCGACACGGTGGCCTCGGTCGAGATGTCATCGGCGGTGAAACCCGCCTCGCCGAGGATCATGCTCAGTGCCATTGAGAAGCAGCTCGCGTGCGCCGCGCCGATCAGCTCTTCGGGGTTGCTGCCCGGCTCGCCCTCGAAGCGCTTCTTGAAGCCGTAGTTCACGTTCTCCAGAACGCGCGACTCCGTCGAGATCGTGCCGGTGCCCTCGGTCAGGCTGCCTTTCCAGTTCGCGGACCCTTTTTTCTGGATCATGTCGTGCTCCTTTTCGGTTTCGGTGATCGCCCGCGATGCGGGCGCTTGGTCCCTCAACGCGTCAGTGCGGCTGCGGTTGCACCCGGCGGGACACCCTTGGACATGTTGCGCGCGGACGCACATTCCATATTGTGTTTTCCACAGATGATCCTTTATGCTGAACGCCGGACCTCCGCCCTGCGAGAGGCCACAGAGAGTTTCGCTGTTCCGGCGCGTCCCCTTCAAGGACCCGGAACAGACCGATCGGGCCGCAAGGCCACCCGAAGACCGCCCGGACCGCTCAGGCGACGGGCTGCAAACAGGCGCTACACGGACGCACCGTGCAAGCGTCGGAGAAGAACCGCGATGAAGCGTGCGACGCAATGGAGGCACCCGGGCGAAGACAGAGCGTCTTCCCGTGCCTGCGCGCCGCAACTCGCCCAGACAAGCCACGCCGCCTCACGTCTTCACCCGCCAGGGGAGGGCGTCGTCGCGCCGTGCAGACGGACAACATGGCAAAGAAAATGCTCATCGACGCCACCCACGCGGAGGAAACCCGCGTCGTGGTGGTCGACGGAAACAAGGTCGAGGAATTCGACTTCGAATCGGAGAACAAGCGTCAGCTAGCCGGCAACATCTATCTCGCGAAGGTCACCCGCGTGGAGCCCTCGCTCCAGGCCGCCTTCGTCGATTACGGCGGCAACCGCCACGGCTTCCTCGCCTTCTCTGAAATCCACCCGGATTACTACCAGATCCCCGTCGCGGACCGTCAGGCCCTGATGGAGGAAGAAGCCGCACTCGCCGCCGAGGACGACGACGAGAACGACAAGGAAAAGTCGCGCTCGCGGTCCTCCAAGTCGCGGTCGCGCCGGTCGCGCTCGCGCTCCAAGGCCGAGACCGCCGGCAACGACGACAAGACCGCCAGCGCGGACGTCTCCGAGATCAAGGGGATGGAGACCATCGACCTCGAGACCGAGGGCGCCGGTGACACGCCGCTCGACGTCGTCGAGGACACCATCGCCGCAGGCGCGGCCGACGCCCCCGTGGCCGATCCGGCTCCGGCGAACGACAGCGACGCCGGCACCGAAACGGCGCCCGCCGCCGAGGCGCAGCCCGCCGCGCGGGATGTCTCGGACGAGGGCGACGACTGCGACGACGATGACGGCGACAGCGATCCCCGGGACGACAGCATCGAGTCGGTCGCCGATGACGACACCGAGGAAGAGATCCGTCCGCGCCGCAAGCCGCGCGCCCGGAAGTACAAGATCCAGGAAGTCATCAAGGTGCGCCAGATCATGCTGGTGCAGGTCGTCAAGGAAGAGCGGGGCAACAAGGGTGCCGCGCTGACCACCTACCTGTCGCTGGCGGGTCGCTACTGCGTGCTGATGCCGAACACCGCCCGTGGCGGCGGCATCTCGCGCAAGATCACCAACGCCACCGACCGCTCGAAGCTCAAGCAGATCGCGCAGGAGATCGACGTGCCGAAGGGCGCGGGGCTGATCATCCGCACCGCGGGCGCCAAGCGCACCAAGACCGAGATCAAGCGCGACTACGAATATCTTCAGCGTCTGTGGGAGCAGATCCGCGAGCTGACGCTCAAGTCGGTCGCGCCCGCCAAGATCTACGAGGAAGGCGACCTCATCAAGCGCTCGATCCGCGACCTCTACAATCGCGAGATCGACGAGGTTCACGTCGAGGGCGAGAAGGGCTACCGCATCGCCAAGGACTTCATGAAGATGATCATGCCGTCCCACGCGAAGAACGTGAAGCATTACGTCGACCCGATGCCGCTCTTCGCGCGCTACCAGGTCGAGAGCTACCTCAGCTCGATGTTCAACCCGACCGTGCAGCTCAAGTCCGGCGGCTACATCGTCATCGGCGTGACCGAGGCGCTGGTCGCGATCGACGTGAACTCGGGCCGGGCGACCAAAGAGGGCTCCATCGAGGAGACTGCGCTCAAGACCAACCTCGAGGCCGCCGAGGAAGTGGCGCGCCAGCTGCGTCTGCGCGACCTTGCCGGCCTGATCGTCATCGACTTCATCGACATGGACGAGCGGAAGAACAACACCGCCGTCGAGAAGAAGCTGAAGGACAAGCTCAAGACCGACCGTGCCCGCATCCAGGTGGGCCGGATCTCGGGCTTCGGCCTGCTCGAGATGTCGCGCCAGCGTCTGCGCCCCGGCATGATCGAGGCGACGACCCAGCCGTGTCCCGCGTGCCACGGCACCGGTCTCATCCGCTCCGACGACAACATGGCGCTGAACATCCTGCGCCAGATCGAGGAAGAGGGCACCCGCCGCCGTTCGCGCGAGGTTCTGGTGAAGTGCCCGGTCGGCATCGCGAACTACCTGATGAACCAGAAGCGCGAACACGTCGCCATGATCGAGGCCCGCTACGGCATGGCCGTGCGGATCGAAGGTGACACCGCGCTGGTCTCGCCCGACTTCACCATGGAGAAGTTCAAGACGGCGACCCGGAACGTGCCCGAGGTGGTCGCGCCGGTCGTGTCGGTCGACACCTCGCTGATGGACCAGATCGACGAGGACAGCGCCGAGGCGGAAGAGGTCGACCCCGAGGAGGCGCCCGCACCCGTGGCCGAGGCCGCCGCGCCGGCCCCCGAGGCCGAAGGCGAGGACGAGGGCAAGCCCAAGAAGCGTCGTCGTCGTCGCCGTCGCTCGCGGTCCAAGAACAAGGACAACGGCGAGAACGGCCAGAACGGTGACGACTCCGCCCCCAATGGCGAAGACAAGGGCTCCGAGGACAAGACCGAGCAGGCGCCGGCAGAGACGGCCAAGGACAAGGGCGAAACCCCTGCCGAGCCGGTCGCAGCCGCTGCGGATGCGCCGGTGGAGGCAAGCTCCGACGCCAGTGGCGAGGCGCCCGCCGCCGAGGAAGAGGCTCCTGCCAAGCCCAAGCGCAGCCGGTCGCGCAGCCGCTCGCGGAAGCCTGCAAAGGCCGAAACCGAGGCAGCGACCGAGAACGCTTCGGACGCGCCCGCAGCCGACGCCGCGCCCGCATCTGCGGTCGAGGAAACTGCCGCGCCGGTGGCCGAGCCTACCGCCGAGGTCGTGCCCGAAGCGCCTGCCGCCGAGGTGAGCGAAGCGCCCGAGCCTGAAGCAGAGCCTGAGCCCGCACCTGTTGCGGACCCCGAGCCGGAGGCGGCCGAGGAGGTCGCGGCACCGGCAGCGGAAGCTCCGGCAGTCGAACCTGCGCCGGAAGCGGAGGCACCGGCCGTCGAGCCTGCGTCGGAAGACGCGCCCGCCGAGCCGGAGGCAGCCGCACCCGCCGAGGAAGCCGAGGAGCCGGCCGAGACGCCGCAACCGGCGGAAGAGGCGACCGAGAGCGCGCCTGCGCCCGAGGAAGAGCGTCAGCCCGAGCCGGTCGCGGAAACCGCCGGCGAGGACAAGGACGACGGCAAGCCCAAGCGGCGCGGCTGGTGGTCGGTCGGTCTCTGATCGCCCCCACATGCTGAACACCAGGAAGCCCCGGCCCCGCGCCGGGGCTTTTTCGTGTCGGCCCCGGGGGCTGTGTCCGGAAACCCGCGCGCCAACGGGGGCAACGAGGATGTGACGCTGCGCCGCGTGACGCGGGCGTCGGTATCTTCTATCGAGAGCATATGTTCGGAATCGACCTCATAGACGCCAGTCTTCTGCCGGCGATGCTCGTGGCGCTCGCCGCCGGGATTGTCTCGTTCCTCAGCCCCTGCGTGCTGCCCATCGTGCCGCCATACCTTGCCTTCATGTCGGGGGTGAGCATCGCCGAGATGGAAGCGGGGGGCCGGGCCCGGCTGCGCGCCTTTCTCGCGGCGCTGTTCTTCGTGCTGGGGCTCAGCACGGTCTTCGTGCTGCTTGGCTTCACCGCCTCGTGGCTGGGCATGTTCTTCCTGCAGAACCAGGTGCTTCTGGCGCGGATCTCCGGCGTTGTGGTGATCGTCTTCGGCCTGCATTTCCTGCACGTCTTCCGCATTCCGTTTCTTGACCGCGAAGCTCGCATCGAGACCGGCGATACCGGAGGCTCGGCCTTCGGTGCCTACCTGCTGGGGCTCGCCTTCGCCTTCGGCTGGACGCCCTGCATCGGGCCGCAGCTCGGCGCGATCCTATCGATGGCGGCATCGGAAACCTCGGTCGCGCGCGGCACCGCGCTGCTCGCGGTCTACGCCGCCGGGCTGGGCCTGCCGTTCCTGCTGGCGGCGGTGTTCCTCAGCCGGGCGATGGGCGTGATGAACCGGCTCAAGCGCCACATGGGGCTGATCGAGAAGGTCATGGGCCTGCTGCTCATCGCGGTCGGTCTCGCGCTGCTCACGGGCGCATTCTCGGCCTTTTCCTTCTGGCTGCTCGAGACCTTCCCGGCGCTCGGCGAACTCGGCTGACGCGCGCAGGGCTGCCTTAGTCTTGCCCTCATGATCTGTTAAGCAAGCTTGCGGAAAAGCGCAGGAGCAGGGGTCATGGAGCCGTTGGACGGGCAGGAGATCAGACGGCGCCGGGTGTTCTACATCCCCGGCTACGACCCCATCCATCCGCGCCGCTACCGCGAGCTCTACCGCAAGGAGGGCGCGGCGCAGGCGGCGATCTCGGGCTACGAGATCGGGCTGAAACCGAAAGCGACCGGGGGTCGCTACGGCTGGCATGTCACCGGGTCCATGGATGGCGCCGATGTCGAGGCCGATGTCGAGGTGCTCGTCTGGTCCGACATCGTGCGCGACAGCATGTCGACGACGATCCCCGCCACCTACCTGCAACTGGTCCGCACCGCGTGGGAATACATCGCGACGGGCGCCCTTCGGCGGCTGATGCGGCTGCGCAAGGGGCCGGTGATCGCCGCGCTCTACCCTGTGGGGATGCTGTTGCTGCAACTGCTGCTGGCGCTGTTCGCGGGCTGGGCGGTCTTTGCCCTGCTGCTGTTTGCGCAGCCGTGGATCGGGGTCTTCGCGCCGCTGCTCGGCGCGGGGGCATGGGCCACCGTGGCGGTCTGGCTGCTGCGCCGGTTCAAGAAGAAGGACGGAAAGCTCTTCGCCTATTACCTCATGCACGATTATGCCTTCTCGGCGCAGTTCCGGGGCGCCAACCCGCCCGAGCTCGAGACGCGCATGGCGGTCTTCACCGACACCATCGCCGAGGCGTTCGGCGCGGAGGTGGACGAGGTTCTGGTGGTGGGTCACAGCTCGGGCGCGCATCTCGCGGTGTCGATTCTCGCCGATCTCATCCGCCAGGGCAGGGTGCCCGCCAACGGGCCGCGACTGGCGTTCCTGAGCCTCGGGCAGGTGGTGCCCATGGTCTCTTTCCTGCGCGAGGCGCACCGGCTGCGGGCGGACCTTGCCTATCTCTCGGCGCGTCCCGAGCTGACCTGGGTCGACGTCACGGCGCCCGGTGACGGCTGCGCCTTCGCGCTCTGCGATCCGGTCGCGGTGAGCGGCGTGGCGCCGCCCGACAAGCGCTGGCCGCTGGTCTTCTCGGCGCAGTTCACCCGCTCGTTGAGCCCGGCGCGCTGGAACGAACTGCGCTGGCGGTTCTTCCGGCTGCACTTCCAGTATCTCTGCGCCTTCGACCGGCCGCTCGATTACGATTACTTCCGGATCACGGCCGGACCTCTCAGCCTTGCCAGCCGCTACGCCGACCGGCCGCCGTCCAAAAGCCGCATCGACGCGCCGGTGTCGAAATTCGTCTCGCAAGACGTATCGCGAGCGTCATGACGCCGCCGAAACCGAAATCGCGCCCCGACCGGGTGTCGCTGCGGCGCTACGTGAAGCTCTTCCGCGAGGATATCCTCTCGGCGCAGCCGGCGCGGCTCTACCGGGCGTGGATGGCGGAGTTCCGCACGCCGTTCTTCCGCTCCTATCTCGTGAACCAGCCGGAGCTGGTCAGGACCGTGCTCAGGGAACGCCCGCTCGATTTTCCGAAGTCATCCCGGATATCGGAGGGGCTGCGCCCGCTGCTGGGCGACTCGGTCTTTCTGACCAACGGCGCGCAATGGCAGCGGCAGCGACGCATCATCGACCCGGCCTTCGAGGGCGGGCGCCTGCGCGAGACATATCCCGCGATGTGGGAGGCCGCGCAGGCGGCGCTGGCGCGGCTTCGCGGGCAGGCGGGCGGCGTCGTCGAGATCGAGGAGCACACCAGCCACGCCGCCGCCGACATCATCTTCCGCACGCTGTTCTCGATCCCCATCGAGGACGCGCTTGCGCAGAAGGTGTTCCACGAGTTCCGCGCCTACCAGCGCACCCAGCCGATCCTGAACCTCGCGGCCTTCGTGCCGCTGCCGCGCTGGATGCCGCGTTTCTTCCGTTCGGACACGAAGGCCGCCGCGAAGCGCATTCGCGCACTGATCACCGAGCTGACCGAGCGGCGCATGGCCGAGATCGCGGCGGGCACCGCGCCCGACGACCTTGCCACCAAGATCATGACGACCCGCGACCCCGAGACCGGCGAGACCTTCTCGACCGAAGAGATGGTCGACCAGGTGGCGATCTTCTTCCTGGCGGGGCACGAGACCTCGGCCTCGGCGCTGGCCTGGGCGCTCTACCTAGTCGCGACGCACCCCGAGTGGCAGGCACGACTGGCAGACGAGGCGCAGGTGCTCGGCGACACGCCCGACTTCGGGGACATGGCGAAGCTGCGCCTTTCGCGTGACGTGTTCCGCGAGGCGCTGCGGCTCTATCCGCCGGTGCCGATGATGGTGCGCGAGACGACCTGCCCGGAGCGGTTCCGCGACCGGGACGTTCCGAAGGGCGCGCAGATCGTGTTGTCGCCGTGGCACCAACACCGGCACGCGCGGCTCTGGGACAACCCCGACGGCTTCGATCCCGCGCGCTGGAGCACCGAGAACGGTCGCGCCTGCCTGCGCGACGCCTACATGCCGTTTTCCGCCGGGCCGCGGGTCTGCACCGGGGCGGGGTTCGCGATGGTCGAGGGGCCGCTGATGCTGTCGCTCATTTTGCGTGACCTGAAGCTCACCGCGCTGCCCGACCGCGTGCCCGAGCCGGTCGCGTTCCTGACCGTACGTGCCCGCGACGGCATCAATCTGCGCGTCGACCCACGTTAGCGGTTTACGTTAGCGTTAAACCTTTCCGGGCCACCTACCCATCCCGTGCGCACTCGTCTATGCCTTTGGCAAACAGGCATTTACAGCATGGGAGAGAGGGTTCCTCATGAGCGTTTTCGAAGCACAGAAAGAGAAGATGGCGACCGGCAAGGGCTTCATCGCCGCGCTCGACCAGTCGGGCGGATCGACCCCCAAGGCACTGCGTCTCTACGGCGTCGAGGAAGACGAATACGACGGTGAGGCCGAGATGTTCGGCGAGATCCACAAGATGCGCAGCCGCATCATCACCGCTCCCGATTTCACCGACGCCAAGGTGCTCGGCGCGATCCTCTTCGAGCGTACCATGCGCGGCGAGGTCGAGGGCATCCCGACCGCCCAGTACCTTTGGGAAAAGCGCGGCGTCGTGCCGTTCCTCAAGATCGACAAGGGCCTTGCCGACAAGGAAAACGGAGTTCAGCTGATGAAGCCGATGCCGGGTCTCGAGGATCTGCTCAAGGAAGCCAAGGAGACCTTCGGGATCTTCGGCACCAAGGAACGCTCGGTCATCCTTGAAGCCAACGCCGAGGGCGTGAAGGCCATCGTCGACCAGCAGTTCGAGGTCGGCAAGACCGTGGTCGCCGCCCGTCTGGTGCCGATCATCGAGCCGGAGGTCGATATCAATTCGCCCACCAAGGCCGAGGCCGAAGAGATGCTGAAGGCCGAGATCAAGACCCATCTCGACGCGCTGCCAGAGGGCGACGACGTCATGCTGAAGCTCACGATCCCGACCGTCGACGGACTTTACGACGAGCTGGCCGATCATCCGCGCGTCGTGCGCGTGGTGGCGCTCTCGGGCGGCTACTCGACCGACGTCGCCTGCGAGAAGCTCGCCAAGCAGCCGAAGATGATCGCTTCCTTCAGCCGCGCGCTGGCCGAGGGCCTGTCGAAGAAGCAGTCGGACGACGACTTCAACGCCGCGCTCGGAAGCAACATCGACAAGATCTACCAGGCTTCGGTCTGAGCCAAGACACCACCGGCTTGCGGAAAGGCGCGTCGCTTCGGCGGCGCGCCTTTTGTTTTGCCGCGGCCCCTCTTCCCCTGCGGTGGGCGAGGGCCCCGGTGGAACTCCGCCGATCCACGGCTGTGTCATTTGCATGGGCGACGGGCCGCCGCCGGTCCCGGCGGCTTCCGGCAGGGGCCCGCGCGTTTCGTACCGGTCACGGTGGGCGCCTTTCCGTGTGGCGCGGTTTCGGCAACATGGGCACAGGCGATCTCGCCACCACTCACGGACCGCGGAAGGACCCCGCATGACAAGGACGCTGACGACCTTTCTCGCGATCGGCGCCGCCTTTCCGGCGGCTGCCGCCTCGTTCGGCGAGGCGGATCGCAACGGCGACGGCGTGCTGACGGTGTTCGAGGTTCAGGAGGTCTGGCCCGAGGTCACGACCGAGGGCTTTCTCTACCTGGACAGCGACGGCGACGGGCTTCTGAGCGAACGCGAGGTCGCGGCAGGCCGCGAAAAGGGGATGCTTTCCCGCGCGGACTGACACGGCTGGCCGCCCTCGATTCCCCTCTGGGGCGGTCCGACCCGGCGTGTCAGGAGCGTGCGATGTAGCGGTCGCGGCGGTGGTTGACCGTGATCAGGAGGTTCAGCACGACGGCGCCCAGAAGCGACCAGAGCACGCGCTCCCAGTCGAAGAGGAACAGCGCAAGGGTGAAGACGCAGAGGTCGAAACCCAGCTGCACGTGCCCCGCCTTGATGCCCTTGGTGTCCTGCGCCCAGAGCGCCACGATGCCGACGCCGCCCAGCGTCGCGCCGTGGCGGAACAGCATGAGCAGGCCGACGCCCGCCAGCATCCCCGACAGTGCCGCCCCAAGCGCGGGGTGCAGCTCGTTGATGGTAAGCACATGCGGCAGGCCTTCTGCGATGGCCGACATCATCGCGACCGCGGTGAAGCTCTTGATCGTGAAGCGCCAGCCGAGCTGCCGGATCGCCAGAAGGTAGAACGGCAGGTTGAGCACGAAGAAGATCGCGCCGAAGGGCAGGCCGGTCGGATAGGACACCACTAGGGACAGCCCGGCGATCTGGCCGGTGAACAGCTCGGATGCGCGCAGGAACTGGATCGACAACGCGACGAGCGTCGTGCCGACGAGCATCGCCTGAACGTCTTCCCAAAGCGTGTGGCGATCGGGCGGGGGGCTACCAAGGATCTGCATGAGGCAGTCATGCTGACCTTTTGGCGCTCCGTCAAGCCATCTTGGGTTCGTCGTTTGGTTGAGCCGTGGGGTTTTCGGGACGAGAAAGGTCGGTCGTACGTGTTGGATCGTGCGGTAGCCCGCCCCGCAGCTGCGACTGGCTGTGCAGACTTGCAGCTTCCGTTCGGGGTGTGGAGCAGGGCGGGACGCCGGGTCGCAGCTGACGACGTGGACAAGGGGGGCCGCCGTAAGGCGGCCGGCCCCGGGCTCAGCCGTGCAATGCCTTGTTGAGGTTTTCGTCCACCTTCTCGAGGAAGCCCATCGTGGTCAGCCACTTCTGGTCCGGCCCCACCAGCAGCGCGAGGTCCTTGGTCATCCAGCCGGATTCGACGGTCTCGACCACGACCTTTTCGAGCGTCGTGGCAAAGGCCATGAGCGCGGTGTTGTCGTCGAGCTTTGCGCGGTGCTTGAGACCACCGGTCCAGGCGAAGATCGAGGCGATCGAATTGGTGGAGGTCGATTTGCCCTCCTGGTGTTGGCGGTAGTGGCGGGTCACCGTACCGTGCGCCGCCTCGGCCTCGACGATCTTGCCGTCCGGCGTCATCAGCTGCGAGGTCATCAGCCCGAGCGAACCGTAGCCCTGCGCCACCGTGTCGGACTGCACGTCGCCGTCGTAGTTCTTGCAGGCCCAGACGAAACCGCCGTTCCACTTCATGCAGCAGGCGACCATGTCGTCGATGAGCCGGTGCTCGTACCAGATGTTCTTCTGCTTGAAGGCCGCCTCGAACTCTTCCTCGTAGACCTTCTGGAAGAGGTCCTTGAAGCGCCCGTCATAGGCTTTGAGGATGGTGTTCTTGGTTGAGAGATACACCGGCCAGCCCATGTTGAGCCCGTAGTTGAACGAGGCGCGGGCGAAGTCGATGATCGAAGCGTCAAGGTTGTACATGCCCATGTAGACGCCCGCCGACGGGGCTTGGTAGACTTCGCGCTCGATGACCTCGCCGTCGTCGCCCACGAACTTCATGGTCAGCGTGCCCGAGCCGGGGAAGTGGAAGTCGGTGGCCTTGTACTGGTCGCCAAAGGCATGCCGGCCGATGACCACGGGCTTGGTCCATCCCGGCACCAGCCGCGGCACGTTGCGACAGATGATCGGCTGACGGAACACCACGCCACCGAGGATGTTCCGGATGGTGCCGTTGGGCGATTTCCACATCTTCTTGAGGCCGAACTCCTCCACCCGCGCCTCGTCGGGGGTGATGGTCGCGCATTTGACGGCGCAGCCGATCTCCTTCGTCTTCTCGGCGGCGTCGATGGTGATCTGGTCGTTGGTTTCGTCACGCGTCTCGATCCCGAGGTCATAGTAGAGCAGGTCGAGATCAAGGTAGGGCAGGATCAGTTTCTTTTTGATGAAGTCCCAGATGATCCGGGTCATTTCGTCGCCGTCCATTTCGACGATCGGGTTCTCAACCTTGATCTTGGACATGCGGATCCCTTTCCTTTGGCATGTGCTGACAGTGGCGGATTAGACCAGATTCGCCATGAGCAAAAGATATGTATGCATTGGTATACGAAATGTGACGGCGCCTGCCGGAATTTTCGGCAGCCCGTAACAAATTGGAAAGAACATGGCTGCTAAAGGCAAGCCATGTCTGCGCGTGTTCGCCTTTCTCTCGATGCCCTGCTCATGTCGCTGGCGCTTGTCGCCGGGGTCGGAAGCAGCCTTGTTGCGGCGCTTGGGCCCGAAGTCCGCACGCCCGGGGTGCCGGTGCTCGTGGTCGCGCCGCCCTGGGGGCAGGCCGCTGCCGCGCTGGTGCTGGCCGCCGGCGGCCAGCCGGTCGGGCCCCTTGCCGCACCGTTCGGAACGCTTGCGGTCTTCGACCAGCCGGTGCCGCTCGAAAGACTTGCGGCGCTGGGTGCTTGGACCGTGCGGGACGCGCGCACGCTTGCCTCTCTCTGCGGAGTATCTTCATGATCGCCAAGCTTCTGTCCCGTGTCCGGACCATGCGAGAGCCCATGCTCGTCCTGTTGCTCGGGATCATGCTGATCCCGGTCCAGGTCGCCTCGGATCTCTATCTTGGCAACTCGGCGATGCCCGGCACGCTGTCCTCGCTGGGTCTGGTCGGTGCCGCGATCATGTCACTGCGGATCGGAAGCCGGCTCAGCGACTACGTGATCGCAACCTCCGTCGTGGCCGAGGTCATGGTGCTGACGGCCGTCTACCAGCTGCATCCATGGCAGATCGACACGCACATGGTATATTTCGTGATGCTGGCCGGGATCTCGGTGATGGGCCGTGTCAGCGTGCTGCTCTATGCCGCCGCGCTGGTGGCGCTGCACCATGCAACGTTTACACTCTTCCTGCCGGCACTGGTCTATCCGTCGATTGAGCTGGTCGAGAACATCATGCGGACAGCTCTTCACGGGGGCATCGTGTTGATGGAAACGGCCATTCTCACGATGGCGATCCTGCAGCGCAATGCCGCCACCGCGCGGCTCGAGGAAAGCCGTGAGCTGATAGCCGACGAAAGCCACAGGGCGGCAGAGGCACAGGCCCGGGCCGAGGCCGCTGCGCGGGAAACGCGCGAAGTGGTCGCGCTTTTCAACCGGCATCTCCATCGCCTTGCAGACCGGGACCTCGGGTGTGCGATCGGTGGCGAGATGCCCGAGGCCTTCGAGGGCCTGCGCGCCGACTTCAACCAGGCCGTCAGCCAGCTCCAGGAGGCGCTTGGCGGCGCGACCGACAAAGCCACGGCCTTCGAGGAAGAAGCGCAGGCGCTTGAGGCGGTCACCGGCGACCTTTCCGCACGCAGCGAACGCCAGGCCCACGACCTGAGCGCGGCTGCCGGCGGCATCACCGAGATCACGCGGGCGCTGAACGGCACTGCGGATCAGGCCGGCACCGCCTCCGATCGGGCCCGCGTTGCGCGCGAGAGCGCCGAGCAGGGCGGCTCGGTCACGAACGAGGCGATCGAGGCCATGCGCCTGATCGAGAAGAGCTCCTCGGAGGTTGGCAAGATCATCGACCTGATTGACGACATTTCGTTCCAGACCAACCTGCTGGCGCTGAATGCCGGGGTCGAGGCTGCGCGCGCCGGGGAGAGCGGCAAGGGGTTTGCCGTCGTCGCCTCGGAGGTTCGGCAGCTTGCGCAGCGCACGTCCGAGGCCGCGGCCGGGGTCAAGACGCTCATCATGGACAGCGAAGCGCAGGTGACGAACGGGGCGCGGCTGGTCAACGAGGCGGGAACCAGGCTTTCCGCAATCGTCGAAGAGGTAAGCGCGGTCAGTGGCATGATCTCGACCATCCGCGACGAAAGCCGCGGTCAGTCGGGCGAGATGGCCAAACTCTCGGAAACCCTGTCGCGGCTCGACAGCGAAACGCAGGACACCGCGGGGCTCAGCGAAGAGATGGCCGCCATGGGACTGCGGCTGCGCGGCCATGCGCGGGAGCTTCTGGGCGAGATGGGCGCCTTTTCACTCGGCTCCGACGCCAGCTCCGACCAGCGCCGCCGGGCATGACCCGCGATCACCCGGTTCAGCGCCCCGCCGCAGCCTCGACCCGGGCAAGCCGACGCATGAGCAGCAGCGCCAGCACGGCTTCGACGAAGATCCCGGCAGCAAGCGGCAGGGGGGTGCCGTCGAACATCAGTCCGTTCGGAACCGCGATGATCACCGCCGAGACCGTGGCGAGCGCGCCGATCACCGATGCGGCGAGGCCGGCGATATGGCCCACCGGCTCCATGGCGATTGCGTTGATGTTGCCGACGGTCAGCCCCATCTGGAAGAACACCGAAAGTTGCCAGACCAAAAACGCGGCGAAGCCGATCGGCCCGGTCAGACCGAAGGCGAACAGGACAAGCGCGATGCCGGCCATGACCGACTGGATCGCAAGCATGGTCGTCACGAGAAACCGCATCCCCAGCCGCATGACCAGCGTCGCGTTCAACACGCTGCCCGAGGCAGCGAGGATCGCCACGCCCCCGAACCAAAGCGGAAAGCTGTCGCCGTGGCCGAAACTGATGTCGTAGATCTGCTGCACAGTGGAGATCATCGAGAACAGCATCGCGAAGACAAGCGCCTGCACGGCAATCGAAATGCGCACGACCTCGTGACCGAGAAGCTCGCGGGTTGCCGCACCGATCACCGCGAAACTGAAGGGGCGTCGCTTCTCGGCAGGGTGCGTCTCGGGCAGGCGAAGCATGAGCCAGAGCGACGAGACCGTCGCGAAGAAGATGAAGACACCGAAGATCCCGCGCCAGCCTGCGAGATGAATGATGAAGGCCCCGATCGAGGGCGCAAGCGCCGGGAAGAGCGTGAAGACCATCATCACGAAGGACATGATCCGCGCCATGTCGCGGCCGGAGTGAAGGTCGCGCACGATGGCGAGTGCAACCACGCGCGGGCCCGCCGCGCCAAGCCCCTGAACGAGGCGCGCGGCCAGCAACAACTCGAGAGATTCCGCCTGCGCGGCGAGCGCGGACATGGCGATATAGAGCGCGGCGCCGCCAAGGACGACAGGCTTGCGACCAAAACTGTCCGACAGCGGCCCGGTGAAGAACGTGCCGATGCCCATGCCGAGAACGAAGCTCGTCACCACAAGCTGCGCCCGGTTCAGGTCCGTGGGCGTCAGCGCCTCGCCGATCTCGGGAAGCGCGGGAAGCATTGCGTCGATGGAAAAGGCGATGGTGGCAAACAGCATCGCGAGCAGCGCGATGAATTCGACTCGTCCCGGGGCAGTCCGCATGAAACCTCTGTCTCCTTGGTGATCGGAGGTGCCGCTGCGTGCTTGGCTCGCCGGTGCGCCGCCGTTGTCGTCGGGCTACGGGAATTGGTATACCGGCACAACCGCTCGACCCTTGGGGTAAGTGGCAAGTCAGCCATGCATCGGGTGCATGGCTGGCGCGCCACACGCAGCGGTGAAGCGGTCAGGAAACGGTCAGGGCAGTGCCGGCTGCGCGCCGCCCTCGCGAAGTTCCGCGATGACCCGGGACCAGAGGTCGGTGGGCTGGGCGCCGGGCACGGCATGCTGCCCGGCAACGACGAAGGTCGGCACCGAGGTAACCCCCATGCCGCGGGCGGCTGCATCCATTTCCACGATTTCGCGGCGATCGGCGTCGGAGGCGAGCAGCCGCTGGACCAGGCTCGCGTCCAGTCCGCAGGCGTCGGCGATGTCGCCGAGAACCTCTCGGTCGCCGATGTCGCGGCCCTCTTCGAAATAGGCGCGGAAGAGAGAGGACACCACGGCGGTCTGCACCCCTTCGATGCCGGCCCAGTGGATCAGACGGTGCGCGTCGACGGTCGACGGCGTGCGTGCGATGTGGTCGAGGTCCAGCGCCAGCCCCGCGTCGCGCGCATGCTCGGTGACCGGAAGGTAGGCCTCCACCGCCTGCGCCTTGCCGCCGAACTTCGCCTCGAGGTAGGCGCGGCGGTCCATGCCTTCGGGCGGCATTTCGGGGTTCAGCATGAAGGGGCGCCAGCGGATCGTGAAGGGATGATCCGGCGCATCCAGAAGCGCGCGGTCGAGATAGGCCTTGCCGATGTAGCACCAGGGGCAGATCGGATCGGAGAATATGTCGAGCGTGACCATGCGTGTACGTCCTTTTGGGGCTCTTCTAGCAGGGCACGGAGAGAGAAGCGACCGGGGAAAGGGGCTGTGACCTCAACCGCCGGTGTCCGCGATCCCCCGGAGCGTCGCCTCGTCGAGCAGTCGGACATTGCCACGTTCCAGCGCGACAATTCCACGCCGCGAAAACGCGTCGAGCCGGCGCGAGACCACCTCGCGCGCGGAACCGATCATCGTGGCGATCTCGGCATGGGTGGCATGCAGGACGCCATTCTCGGCCCGCTGCAGAAGCGTTTCGGCCAAGCGGCATTCGATGCGTTGAAAGGCAACCTTTTCAAGGAGGTGCATCATGCTCTGCATCCTCTGGGCGAAGGCGTGGAAGACGAAGGTGCGAAAGCCCTCGTCGCGGCCCATCAGGGAGAGAAACACGCCGCGCGGGATCAGCACGAGCCGGCAGTCGCTGCGGGTGACCGCCTCGCCGGAGTAATCGTCGCCGCCGAGCAGTCCCAGCGTCGACTGGATGCAGCTTTGCCCGGGTTCCACGGCATAGAGCAGGATGTCGCGGCCGGTGGGGCCGGTGAGGAACACGTCGATACGGCCGGACAGGACGATGACGAATCCCTCGACCGAGTCACCGGGGCGGAACAGAACGGTCCCGCGCGGTGCGGCGAATGGTGCGAGCCGATCAAGGGCGGCGCGGTTCTCCGGTGCGAGCGTTGCGAGGGCGGGCGCGGTTCCGGTCCAGGTCATGTGCGCGGTGTCTCCTTGGGCGCAGGATGCATCGTCCTGCACCTGAAGAGAAGCACGTGCGCCCGGTCCGGGTGCCGCACCCGCCAAGCACCCGATGTGGCGCGGCTGACTGATCCGATGATCGGCGGGCGCGGGGCAGCCTGTTGCGGCTCAGCCTCTGCCGCGGCCCTCGAACCTCGGCAGCATGGCCGAGAAGTCGCGCCCCTTGCCGCCCTCGTCCTCGACGAAGCTGCGGTAGAGTTCGAGCGCGCGCTGGCCCATGGGTGTGTCCGCGTCGGCGGTTTCGGCGGCCTGCTGCGAAAGGCCGAGATCCTTGAGCATCAGTTCGGCCGCGAACCCGGGCTTGTAGCCGTTGTCGGCGGGCGAGGTCGGCCCCACGCCGGGCGCCGGGCAGTAGGTGTTCATCGACCACGACGAACCCGACGAGGTCGAGACCACGTCGAACATCGCCTCACGCGACAGGCCCAGCTTGTCGGCCAGCGCGAAGGCCTCGCAGGTGGCGATCATCGTGACGCCGAGGATCATGTTGTTGCAGATCTTCGCCGCCTGGCCGTTGCCGGAGGGGCCGCAGTGCACGGCCTTCTGGCCCATGATGTCGAAGAGCGGTTTCGCCTTGGCAAAGGCCTCCTCCGAGCCGCCGACCATGAAGGTGAGCGTGCCGCCGGCCGCTCCGCCGATGCCGCCCGAGACCGGCGCGTCGAGTGCGCCGAGACCCGCAGCCGCGGCCTGGTCGGCCACGGCGCGGGCGCTGTCGACGTCCACGGTGGAGCAGTCGAGCAGCACCGCGCCGGGCGCCATGGCGGGGATGATCTCGTCGGCAACGCTGCGCAGGATGGCGCCGTTGGGCAGCATGGTGATGACGACCTCGGCCTCCGCCACGGCCTCCGGGCCCGAGCCGGCCTGCGCGACGCCCTCGGCGGTGGCGCCGGCGACGTCGAAGCCGGTCACCGTGTGGCCGGCCTTTGCGAGATTGGCCGCCATGGGCGCGCCCATGTTGCCGAGCCCGATGAATGCGATCTTCATGTCTTCTCCTCCCCTTGGCGGCGCCTCCTCTAGAGCGCCAGTTCATCCTCTCCGAGCGGGGCCAGCATGGCGGCGACCGTCTCGGGGGTCACCTCGTCGAGCGCGAGCCGCCAGTGCGGATCGCGGTCCTTGTCGATGATCTGCGCGCGCACGCCTTCGAGGAAGTCGCCTTCGGATGCGATGCGGTGCGAGACGCGGTATTCCTGTCGCAATGCGGTGCGAATGTCGGGGTCGGCCTCCGCCCGGAGCCGGCGCAGCATCTCGAGCGTCACCGCCATCGAGAGCGGCGAGTTGCGCCCGACCGCCTTGCGGGCACGTGCCGCGAGCTCGCCCTCGGCCCCCTCCAGGGCGGTGGCGATCCCGGCAAGGTCGCCGGCTGCGAAAAGCCGGTCGATCTCGGGCTGGGCGGCGGCGAGCGGGCTTTCGGGCAGCGGGTAGCCGTCCTCTTCGAGCGCCTCGAGATCGCCGGTGTCGGCAAGCTCGGTCTTGATGCCTTCCCACTTCTCCTCGGGCAGGAAGACATCCGCGAAATTGGCGTGGAGCGCGTCGGCGGGGCCCATGCGCGCGGCGGTAAGGCCGAGGTAGACGCCCAGCCGCCCGGGCGCGCGTGACAGCAGCAGCGAGCCGCCGACGTCGGGAACGAAGCCGATGCCGCATTCGGGCATGGCGATCTGGGCACTTTCGCCGACCACGCGGTGCGAGACATGGCCGCCGAGCCCGACGCCACCGCCCATGACGAAGCCGTTCAGGAAGCTGACGATGGGCTTGGCGTATTCAGCGAGCTTCGCGTTCATCCGGTATTCGTCGCGCCAGAACCGCCGGCCGGTGTCGAAGTCGCCGGCCTTGCCCTGCCGGTAGATCTCGGCGATGTCGCCGCCGGCGCAGAATGCCTTGTCGCCCTCGGCGTCGAGAAGCACGAGCGAGACGGCGTCGTCGTCACGCCACTCGTCGAGCGCGGCCTCGATCGCCATGCACATGTCATAGGTCAGCGCGTTGAGCGCCCTGGGGCGGGTGAGGGTGATGCGCCCGGCGCGGCCCTGCTTTCGGATGTGGATGTCTGTCATGCTCCCGTCTCTTGTCTGGCGACCCGGTCGCGGGCGCGCGCTGCCGGTCGTTCAGCCCGAGACCAGGCTGCGCGCCACGATGAGCCGCATGATTTCGTTCGTCCCCTCGAGGATCTGGTGGACCCGCAGGTCGCGGACGATCTTCTCGATGCCGTAGTCGGCGAGATAGCCGTAGCCACCATGGAGCTGCAGGCACTGGTCGGCCACCCTCGATCCGGCCTCGGTGACGAATTTCTTGGCCATGGCGCAGTATTTCGTCGCGTCCGGGCTGCCCTGGTCGAGTTTCCACGCCGCCTGTCGCAGGAAGGTACGGGCGGCCTGAAGCTCGATCTCCATGTCGGCAAGACGGAACTGCAGCGCCTGGAAGCGGTCGATGCTCTGTCCGAAGGCCTGGCGTTCGGCCATGTAGGCGAGGGTCGCGTCGAGCGCCGCCTGTGCCGCACCGAGCGAGCAGGCCGAGATGTTGAGCCGCCCTCCGTCGAGCCCGGCCATGGCGTAGCGGAAGCCCTTGCCCTCGTCGCCGAGCAGGTTCGTGCGCGGTACGGTGCAGCCGTCCATCTGGACCTGCCGGGTGGGCTGGGATTTCCAGCCCATCTTCTGCTCGAGCCCGCCGAAGGAGAGCCCCGGCGTGCCGTCCTCGACCACGATGGCCGAGATTCCGCGCGGGCCGTCGCCGCCGGTGCGCGCCATGACGATGTAGGCATCGGAGTAGCCGCCGCCGGAGATGAAGGCCTTGGTGCCCTCGAGCCGGTAGGCGTCGCCCTGCGCGTCGGCACGGGTGCGCAGCGCCGCCGCGTCCGAGCCCGACCCGGGTTCGGTCAGACAGTAGGAGAACACCGTCTCCATGGTCAGCGCCTTCGGCAGGAACCGCGCGCGCAGATCCTCGGAGCCGTAGAGGTCGAGCATCTTGGCGCACATGTTGTGGATCGACAGGAAGGCCGCGACCGAGGGGCAGGCCATGGACAGCGCTTCGAACACCAGCGTGGCGTCGAGCCGTCCGAGCCCGGAGCCGCCGTGGTCCTCACTGACGTAGATGCCGCCGAGGCCGAGCTGGCCGACCTCGTGCCAGAGCTCCCTCGGGATGGTGCCGGCGGTCTCCCATTCCGCCGCCTTTGGCGTCACGTGCTCCTGTCCGAAGCCGTAGGCCATGTCGAAGATCGCCGTCTGCTCCTCGCTCAGACCAAAATCCATGTCCGGCCCTCCCTGCCATGATGGAAATTGAACAACTGTTCAGATTGTGTCGGGAGTCGGGCCGCGATGCAAGCGGGAAAGCGGAGGCGCGTGAGCGGGGTGAGCCCCGCGCGCTCTGCGTCGGATGGGTGCGCCTGTGGCTTGCGGGGAAAAGGGGGCTCTGCCCCCGTCCGCCCTGCGGGCGCAGTCCCCCGAGGGTATTTGGAAACCGGAGAAGACCCTTGGGTCAGGCGCGGGCGGCGAGGGTGTCGCGGATGGTGGTCTCGACCTTGGCGAGGAGCCTTGCGTTGTCGAAGCGGGCGACGGCGGTGTCGCGGGCGGCGCGGGTCATGGCGCTGCGGTCGGCCATGTCGAGCAGCTGGCCGATGCGGTCGGCGAAGGCGCTCTCGTCCCATTCCGGCACCAGCAGGCCGTTGACGCTGTCCTCGACCGCTTCCGGAATGCCGGCGTGCAGGGTCGAGAGGGTGATGCAGCCGCAGGCCAGCGCTTCCTGGATGGCGGTGGGCAGCCCTTCTGTGTTGCCGTTCTTCGCGGTAACGGAATGCTGCAGGAAGACCTCGGTCCGGGCGAGGTGATCGCGCACGGCGTCATGAGGCAGGGCGCCGGTGAAGGTGACCTGCGGTGCGATGCCGAGATCTTTGGCGAGGCTGCGGCAGGTCTCGAGCAGGGGGCCGTCGCCGATCATCGTCAGATGTGCGTCGCGGTCGCGGGCGGCTGCGGCGAAGGCGCGCAGCGTGACCTGGGGCGCCTTCTTCTCGACCATGCGGCCGACGGCGAGGAAGGAGCCGGGGCTTTTTTCGCCCGGGGTGAAGCGGCGGATGTCGACGCCGGAGGGCACGACATGCGCGTTGGGATGGGTGACGCCGTGCCGCGCGAGGTTGTCGAGCAGGAACCGCGAGACCGAGAACACGCCGGCGAGCCGCGGCATCATGCGGCGGTAGGCGCGCACGATCTGGCGCGAGCGCAGCGCGAAGCTGGCGTCGGTGCCGCGGAAGTAGGTGAAGCAGGGGATGCCGAGCTCCTGCGCGAGCTTCGCGACCACGAGGGCCTGCGTGCCGAACTCGGCTAGGATGACCTCGACCCGTTCAGCGCGCAGCCAGGCTGCGAGGCGGGCCCTGGCGTCGCCGAAGGGCAGGCGGCCGGTGCCCTCGACGGCGGCATTCCAGCCCATGGCGAAGGGGGCACGCAGCCGGTCACCGGGGCTGAGCGGTGCGCGCCGCACGAACAGCGGTTTGCCGAGCGGGTCGGTGCCGTTGCTACGGCCGGCGAGCACGCAGGTGTCGCCACCGAAGATGTGTTCGATGTGGCGGTTGATGAAGGTCTCGCCCGGGACGAAATAGTCGGATGTGACGATGCAGGTCTTCATGGGCGCTCCCGGGTCTGCGGACCGGGTCTAGATGCCCGTCCGGGGCGCCCCGTGCAAGGGGCGGCCGCTGCCCGGGTCAGAGCCCGTCGTGGAATTCGTCGATGAGGTGGCCGACCACCGCGCGCATGCGGGCGTCATCGTCTCCCGTCTCGGCGGCGGCGACCGCGCGCTGGCGGCTGGCGGAGGTGCCCCGGGCGACGACCTCGCGGGCGCGCTCGATCTCGGGCAGGCAGCCGAGCGCCCGTGCGTCCTCCTCGAGAAGCGCGATCAGCTCTTCGACGAGCTGCGGGAAGGGGGTGATCGAGGCGGCGCCGAAGTCGATCAGCCCCTCGGTCACACCGTAGCGCTGCGCGCGCCAGCGGTTCTCGGCGATCAGGACGTTCTCGTAGATACGCCAGCGCAGGTTGCGGCGCCGGAGCCGCCAGAGCATCCGCAGGATGCACTGGTTGAGCGCGGCGAGCATGAGCGCGTCCTCGAGGCGGGGCTGCACGTCCATGATCCGGGTCTCGAGCGTGGGGAAGCTGGCCGAGGGGCGCATGTCCCACCAGATCTTCGAGGCGTCCTCGATCACGCCGAGGTCGACCAGCACCTGCACCGAGCGGCGGTAGTCCTGCCAGTTGGCGAATTGCGGCGGCAGGCCGGTGCGGGGCAGGTTGTCGAAGACCGAGATCCGGTAACTGGCAAGGCCGGTGTCCTGCCCCTGCCAGAACGGCGAGGAGGTGGAGAGCGCCAGCAGATGCGGCAGGAAGTAGCTCGCCTGTCGCATCAGGTCGGCGCGCAACGTGTCGTCTCCGAGGCCGACGTGCACGTGCATGCCGCAGATCAGCAGGCGCTGCACCACGCCGCCGAGATCGCGGCGCAGGTCGTTGTAGCGGTCCTTGTCGGTGTGGTGCTGGTTCTTCCAGTGCGCCAGCGGGTGGCAGGAGGCAGCGATGGGGGCGAGCCCGTGCCGCGCGGCAAGTTTCGAGATCGTCGCGCGCAGGCGCTTCAGGTCGTCGCGGGCAGCGGCGATGTCGGTGCAGGGCAAGGTGCCGATCTCGATCTGGCATTGCAGGTATTCGCGGCTGACCTGGTCGCCGAGCTCGGCGCGGCAGGCATCCAGCAGGTCTTGCGGCGCTTCGTGCAAGGCAAGGCTCTCGCGGTCGACGAGAAGATACTCCTCCTCGATGCCGAGCGTGAATTCCGGCGTCTGCATCTGCTGCGCCCTCCGGTGTCCCTTGCGCTGCGGGTCAGGAAAGCAGAGCGGCGGGTTTCGGGCAAGGGGCCGGTCAGCGCGCGGCGCGCAGGAAGGCGCGTAGCGTGCTTTCGGGCTGCCGGATATGGGCGAGCGCTGGCTGCTGCCGCGAGAACACGTCGAAGTGGTAGGGCAGCACGGTCTCGGCGATCTGGTGGAACATCCGCGCCGCGCCGAAGCTGAGATCGTCCGGCGCGAAGAGCGCGTAGCGCGTCCCGGGATCCACCCTTTTCGCGAGCCTTGCCTCGAGAGCGACCAAGGTCAGGGTCCGCATGAAATCCGTGTAGACGTGATCGACCGCCGAGAGGTCGGCGAGCTGTGCCGTGTCTGTCCGGTGGAGCGGAGCATCGAGAGCGCGGCGCAGACCATCGAGATGGTCTACCGGGCCGATCGTGCCGTGGAAATGCTGGTAGGCGACGTTGCGCCTTGCGAAGATGGCGGTCTCGACGGGCATGGGGCCTCCTCGAGAAACAGGTATATGGAATATATCTTAAATCAAGCCGTGGGGTGCGACTGTAGCTGCCTAGCTGTCCGGGCCGTCAGCGACTGTCCATAAGAAGCTCTGTGAGGCTGTTCCGAACGACGCCGATCAGTATCAGCGCCTTGCGGATCCTCCTGTTGAACCAGCAGCACCATCTCGCGTCCTTCCGTGAGTGCAGGAGGGGGAGCGTCGACACCTTGTAAGGCAGGCAGGTCACCGGGCTGGCGTCCGCGGCGGGTGCCGCTTCCGGTCGCACGGGCCGCGGCTCTGGGGAGCGGGCACCACTTTTGCAGAAAGCAAAAGCCCGCGCCGAAGTGGCGCGGGCTCCTGTGAGGCATGCAATGCGATGCGGAAGGTCAGTCCATCGCCTTGAAGTTGAACTCGCCGCCTTCCTTGATGCCCGAGAACCAGCGCGCCGTGACGGTCTTGGTCTTGGTGTAGAAGCGGAAGGCGTCGGGGCCGTACTGGTTGAGGTCGCCGAAGCCGGACTTCTTCCAGCCGCCGAAGGTGAAGTAGCTCAGCGGCACCGGGATCGGGAAGTTGATGCCGACCATGCCGACGTTCACCCGGTGCGCGAAGTCGCGCGCGGTGTCGCCGTCGGCGGTGTAGATCGCCGTGCCGTTGCCGTAGTCGTTCTTCATGACCAGGTCGAGCGCCTCGTCGTAGGTCTCGGTGCGCACCTGGCTCAGGACCGGGCCGAAGATCTCTTCCTTGTAGATGTCCATGTCCGGCGTGACGTTGTCGAACATCGACGGACCCACGAAGAAGCCGTTCTCGTAGCCCTGCAGCTCGAAGTTGCGGCCATCGACCACCAGGTTCGCACCCTGCTCGACACCCGAGGCGATGAGCCCGTTGATGCGGTCCTTCGACGCCTGGGTGATGACCGGGCCGTAGTCCACGTCGTCGCCCGAGGTGTAGGGGCCGACCTTGAGCGCCTCGATGCGCGGGACCAGCTTCTCGATCAGCGCGTCTGCGGTCTTCTGACCGACCGGAACCGCGACCGAGATCGCCATGCAGCGTTCGCCCGCGGCGCCGAAGCCGGCACCGACCAGCGCGTCGGCGGCCTTGTCGATGTCCGCGTCGGGCATGATGATCATGTGGTTCTTGGCGCCGCCGAAGCACTGGGCACGCTTGCCGTTCGAGCAGGCGCGGCCGTAGATGTACTGTGCGATCGGGGTGGAGCCGACGAAGGCCACTGCCGGGATCTCTTCGTGGTCGATGATGCCGTCGACGATGTCCTTGTCACCGTTGACCACCTGCAGCACGCCCTCGGGCAGGCCTGCTTCGATGAGCAGCTCGGCGAGGCGCAGCGCGGTCGAGGGCACGCGCTCGGAGGGCTTGAGGATCATCGCGTTGCCGCAGGCGAGGGCGCCGGCCATCTTCCACAGCGGAATCATCGCCGGGAAGTTGAAGGGCGTGATGCCCGCGACCACGCCGAGCGGCTGACGCATCGAATACAGGTCGATGCCCGGCCCGCCGTTGTCCATGAACTCGCCCTTGAGCATCGCCGGCGCGCCCATGCAGACCTCGACGAACTCGAGACCGCGCTGCACGTCGCCCTTGGCGTCGGGCAGGGTCTTGCCGTGCTCGAGCGACACGAGCTCGGCCAGCTCGTCCATGTGCTCGTTGATCAGGGCGCCGAACTTCATCATCACCCGCGCGCGACGCTGCGGGTTGGTGTTGCCCCAGCCGATCTGCGCCTCGGCGGCCTTGGCCACGGCATCGTTCAGTTCTTCCTGGCTGGCAAGCGGTACCTTGGCGATGGCTTCGCCGGTGGCCGGGTTGAACACCTCGGCGAAGCGGCCCGAAGTGCCCTTCACGTGCTGTCCGTTGATGAAATGCGTCAGTTCTTTCATGGTCGCTCCTCCTGGAAGTCGGGGTTGGCCAGACCTTAGTCTTGCGGAAATGCAGGAAACAGAGGTAATCGGGCAAAAAGGTTTTGCATTTTCGCAAAGGTGAGCGATGCGTAGCAACTGGGACGACCTGCGGATATTCCTTGCGGTGGCGCGTGGCGACAGCCTGTCGGGCGCGGGGCGCGTGTTGCGCATGGATCCCGCGACCGTCGGCCGCCGGGTGGCGCGGCTCGAGGAGGCGCTGGGCCAACCGCTCTTTGCGAAAAGCCCGCAGGGTTACGCGCTGACCGAGGCCGGGGCGCGGCTGATGAGCCATGCGGAAGAAGCCGAGCAGGCGCTGGGGCAGGGTGCCGAAGCGGTGCGCGGCACCGGCGAGGGCATGTCCGGCCAGATCCGCATCGGCGCGCCGGACGGTTGCGCCAACTTCCTGCTGCCGCAGGTCTGCGCCGAGATCGGCGCGCAGAACCCCGACCTCGAGATCCAGATCGTCGCGCTGCCGCGCATCGTGAACCTGTCCCGCCGCGAGGCGGACATCGCCATCGGCGTCTCGGCGCCCACCGCCGGGCGGCTGGTGGTGCAGAAGCTCACCGATTACCGGCTGCATCTCGCCGCCTCCGAGGGCTACCTCGCGCAGCATCCGCCGATCCGCACGCGGGCAGACCTGAAGGGGCACCGCTTCGTCGGCTACATTCCCGACATGATCTTCGACAAGGAGCTCGACTACCTCGCCGACCTCGGGCTCGAGCGGGTGGGGCTGGCGTCGAACTCGGTGTCGGTTCAGTTCCACTGGCTGCGGCAGGGGGCGGGCCTGGGAATCGTGCATGATTTCGCGCTGCCGGCGGGGCCGGGCCTGCGCAAGGTGCTGCCCGACGACGTGGCGCTGTCGCGCAGTTTCTACCTGATCCGTCACGCCGACGACCGCCGCCTGGGGCGGCTCAATACCTTTGCACAGGCACTGCACCAGGGCGTGCGGCGGGAATTAACCCGCCTCGAAGGTATGACTTGACAAAATGTCGCACCCTCCGCGACGCTGTTTGCACGTGCAGAAGAGCGATTGGAGGAGAGCCGGATGCAGGTTCAACAGATTCTCAAGGACAAGGCCGACGACGGCGTCGTCACCGTCGGCCCCGGCGCCACCGTTGCCGAGGCGGCGCGCGTCCTTTCCGAGCGGCGCATTGGCGGCGTGGTGATCTCGGAGGATGGGCAGACCGCGCAGGGGATCCTGTCCGAGCGTGACATCGTGCGTCAGCTGGCCTCGGAGGGGGCAGAGGTGCTGTCGATGCGGGTCGACCAGCTGATGACCAAGACGCTGCAGACCTGCACCTGCGCCGAGGACAGCAACGTCGTTCTCGCCCGCATGACCGAAGGCCGCTTCCGTCACATGCCGGTCGTCGAGGACGGCGTGATGGTCGGCATGATCACCATCGGCGACGTGGTGAAGGCGCAGATCGCGGAACTGGCGATGGAAAAGGATGCCCTGCAAGGCATGATCATGGGCTATTGAGGCTCAAGGAAACCGAACGCCGGGGGTTGCATTCATCGACGCAATATTGTTGCGTGCCGCAAAACGGTAGATGAGGGGCAACCCCATGCGCATCGGTCTTTATCCCGGCACCTTCGACCCGATCACGCTGGGCCATATCGATATCATTCGCCGCGCCGCGGCGCTGGTCGACAGGCTCGTGATCGGAGTCGCCATCAACGGTGACAAGGGGCCTCTCTTCACGCTCGAGCAGCGGGTCGCGATGATCGAACAGGAATGTCGCGCGCTCTCGGAAGAGACCGGCACCGAGATCGTCGCCCATCCCTTCGAGAACCTGCTCATCGACTGTGCCCACGACGTGGGCGCGCAGATCATCGTGCGCGGGCTGCGCGCGGTGGCCGACTTCGAGTATGAGTTCCAGATGGTCGGCATGAACCGGGCGCTGGACCAGAGTGTCGAGACCGTCTTCCTGATGGCCGAAGCCCGGCACCAGGCGATCGCGTCGAAGCTGGTCAAGGAAATCGCCCGGCTTGGTGGCGACGTGAGCAAGTTCGTTACGCCGCCGGTATACAAGGCGCTGCAAGAGCGCTTCGCGCCGGACGATCAGGCGCCGTAGACAGCGCGGCGGGCAAGTTCCGCCTCGTGGCCGACGATGTCGCAATCCATGCGGGTGCGCTCGGGCAGTGTCTTCAGCGTGTTGATGGCGCGGTCGTAGGCGTAGCGGCGGTAGAGCGTGTTCAGAACGGTCATGTCATCCATCCTTGGGGTTGGCGCCCGCGATCAGGCGCTGGCTTGGCCATAAACGGCGCGGGTGGCGATGCGCTGTGCGTCGCCCTTGTCGATGTCGAGATCGAGTGCCACGTCGAGCGGCATGCTGCGCAGCTCGCGCAGGGTCCGGCGGTATTGGGCGTGGCGTTCGAGGCGGGTCTTCAAGCTGTCGTAGAGGTGGGTCATGGGCGTCTCCATCGTCTCCCCCCTTTTCGGTTGCCGTTGGCGCTAACCTAGCGATGCCGCAACGCAGCACAACTTCCGAAACCCGATCTCCGACCTGCAGAAATTGCATGGCGCGCACAGGGCGAAGCGGCGCCACTGCCAAGACCTCGTTTTTTCACGCAAAAGGGGGCGGGGCCGTTTCCGACCCCGCCCCTCGAAGCGGTTCCAACCGGGCCCGTGGGCCCGCTGTCCGGTGCGATCAGATGAGCTTGCCCA
Organism: Salipiger sp. D13; assembly: GCF_003703915.1. Lineage (NCBI taxonomy): Bacteria > Pseudomonadati > Pseudomonadota > Alphaproteobacteria > Rhodobacterales > Roseobacteraceae > Salipiger > Salipiger sp. D13. The sequence goes on along the minus strand of NZ_ML112590.1, from coordinate 447,360 downwards.
TCGCGACGGCGGTGTCCGACATGCGGTTCGAGAAGCCCCACTCGTTGTCGTACCAGGTCAGGATGCGGACCATCTTGCCGTCCATGACCTTGGTCTGGTCGAGGTGGAAGATCGACGAATGCGGGTCGTGGTTGAAGTCGATCGAGACGTTGGGCTTGTCGGTGTAGCCCAGAACGCCCTTGAGCGGGCCGTCGGCGGCGGCGCGGATCGCGGCGTTCACTTCCTCGACCGTGGTGTCCTTCTTCGCCTCGAAGACGAGGTCGACGACCGACACGTTCGGGGTGGGCACGCGGATCGCGACGCCGTCCAGCTTGCCGTTCAGCTCGGGCAGCACGAGGCCCACGGCCTTGGCGGCACCGGTCGAGGTCGGGATCATCGACAGCGCCGCGGCGCGGGCGCGGTAGAGGTCCTTGTGCATCGTGTCCAGCGTGGGCTGGTCGCCGGTGTAGCTGTGGATCGTGGTCATGAAGCCCTTTTCGATGCCGATGGCATCGTTGAGCACCTTGGCGACCGGCGACAGGCAGTTGGTGGTGCACGACGCGTTCGACACGACGACATCGTCGGCGGTCAGGCTGTCGTGGTTCACGCCGAAGACGATGGTCTTGTCGGCGCCCGACGCGGGGGCCGAGACGAGCACGCGCTTCGCGCCGTTCTCGAGGTGCAGTGCGGCCTTGTCACGCGCGGTGAAGATGCCGGTGCATTCCAGCACCACGTCGACGTCGCCCCAGGGCAGGTCGGCGGGGTTGCGCTCGGCGCTGACCTTGATCGGGCCGCGACCGACGTCGATTGTGTCGCCGTCGACCTTCACCTCGACCGGGAAGCGGCCGTGCACGCTGTCGAACTGCAGCAGGTGGGCGTTGGTCTCGACCGGGCCGAGGTCGTTGATGGCGATGACCTCGATATCGTTGCGGCCGGATTCGATGATGGCGCGCAGCACGTTGCGGCCGATGCGTCCGAAGCCGTTGATGGCGACTTTGACGGTCATGGTGTTCTCCTCGCTTTTCGGAAGGCGGCGTTCGTGCGCAAATCAGCAGGTTGCCCGGGGTAAGTCAACCGGCCCGGATGCGCCCTGTCGCCGTTTAGCGCCAGAAGGCCATCCAATCGAGCAGCACGAAGAGCTTTCGCCCGAGAAACACCAGATGTTCCGAGCCGAACGCCCAGACATCCACCGCGAGGGCGGCAAGGATCAGAAGCCCGATCCAGATCGCGAGCCGATTGGTCATGCGATGCGTCTTGCCAGAGCCCGGGGGCGCTGTCACGCCTGTTCTCTCGCGCCTTGTCCCGAGGGGGCCGTGCGTGGTGCGGCCTCGCCCTGCGGCGGCGCGAGCGGCGTGCTCATCAGGTCCTCGATGAAGAGGCTCAGGAAGGCGCCCCGGCCGGTCACGCCCGCCTTGCGGTAGATCCCGTTCAGATGCGATTTCACCGTGCCCTCGGCCGAGCCGCGGATCTGCGCGATCTCGGGGATCGACAGCCCCTTGAGCATCAGCATCGCCACGTCCTGCTCGGAGGGCGTGAGCGCCCAGCTGCGGAACTGCGCGTCGACGATGTCATGGAAAGCGCCGGCGGCGAGCGAGAGCTGCCGCTCGAGGTGAACCTTGCGCCGCAGCAGCCCCATCAGCCAGCGGGTTTCGACGAAGACGGCGGCGATCAGCCCGAGCGCCGCCAGCAGCTCCACCATGAAGTGCCAGTGCGTGAACGGCGGCCAGCCGATCTCGATCCCGTCGCTGGCGACATCGGCAAGGAAGAAGACCGCGCAGAGGCTCTGCACGGTGATCAGCGCGAGGAGCGGGCTGGCCCGCTCCGTCGTGGCAGCGGCTTTGTCCTTCATGACTCGATGTTTGCACCATCGGGAACATGTTTGACACCCGTGATCATCGCGCCGGGCAGGTTCACACCGGTGCGCCGGCTTTCATGCAGCACCGCGGCGATGTGCATGAGCACCGAGATCTCGGCCCAGTCGACCAGCAGCTCGTGGGTTTCCTCGACCCAGCCCACGCCCCAGAAGGCGTTTGTGGTCATCATGTAGCCGGTGGCCACGATGGCGGCGAGCGTCAGCAGCAGGTTGTAGATCATCAGCGCGCCGAGCGGCGTGTGCATGAGGTGCACGCGGCGCCGGCCGGTGGCCATGTCGGAAAGCTGGGTCCGCACGCGGTCGCGGTTGGGCAGGAAACTCGCGAAGCGCGCCGAGTGCGGCCCGACGAAGCCCCAGAGCAGGCGGAAGGCGATCAGCCCGCCGATGATGTAGCCGACGTAGTGGTGAAGGTCCGCCTCGGGGTCGGTGAAGAAGGCGTTGGCGACGAAGAAGGTCGCAAGGCTCCAGTGGAACACGCGCAGGAGCGGGTCCCAGATACGGTGATGCGTCATGGTCTCGATGTCCTGTGAAGGGGGCGGCGCGGCCCGCGCAGCCCGGCCCGGGACAGGGGGCGGCGGGGATCCGGCGGGCAGCGCCGCGGGCGCGGGCTCAGTCCTCTCCCTTGGTCTTCACGATGTTGAGGTCGGAATCGAGGTAGAGTTCCAGCCGGGCGCCGTCCTTGAGCGCATAGACTTCGATCATGCCGTCTTCACTGTCGACACGGCGCACCTCGTAGCCCTCGGCGGTGAGCTTCTGCTCGACCTTGGCCTTGGTGTCCGCGTCGATCTCGGGCGAGGCCAGCGCCGGGCCTGCGAAGCTGAGGACGGCGAGGGCTGCGATGATCTGGCGTTTCATGCGGTATCTCCTGTGTTGCCGGAGCGTGTCGGGGGCGGGAGTGCCCCTGTCCGGTGCTTCAGGAGATGCCCGCCCGATCCGCCCCGCGCCATCGGACGCCAGGTGCAGATCGGACGGCCTGCAACTTTGGTTCAGGCCTTCTTCTTAACGGCCGCGGCGATCCAGAGCGCGACGAACAGGAGGCTCGCGATGGTGTTCCAGCTGGCCATCGAGAGGCCGAGGAAATCCCACAGGACCTCGTCGCAGCGCTGGATCTCGGCCGACATGATCTGGTTGAGCAGGTCGTCGGCGCTGATGCCGGTGACCGGCGCCGAGGAGGTGCAGGTGGTCGGCCCTTCCCACCAGGCGCGCTCGACGCCGGTATGGTAGAACCCGATGGCGGCGGTGGTCAGCGCCGAGAGCGCGCCGAGCAGCGGCAGCGCCGGGCCGCGCGTGGCCAGCGCCGCGGCGCCGATGACGACGGCGGCGGCATGCGGCCAGCGCTGCCAGATGCACAGCTTGCAGGGCGGCAGGTCGCCCAGGAACTGGAAGCCGAAGGCGCCGAGCAGCACGGCGGCGGATCCCGCCGCGGCGAGCAGGATGAGAATGTTGCGCGATAGGGTCACAGGTACCTCACGAGGTAGAAGCCGCCGACCAGCAGCAGCACGAAGAGGGTGAAGACAAGGCCGAGCCGCCGTTCGATGAAATCGCGGATCGGCGCACCGAAGGCCCGGAGCAGCCCCGCCACCACGAAGAACCGCAGCGAGCGGGCGATGATGGCGGTGACGACGAAGGTGGCCATCGGCATCGCCGTCCAGCCGGACATGATGGTGATCACCTTGAACGGGAAGGGCGTGATGCCGGCGATCAGGACCGCCCAGAAGCCCACGCCGTTGAAGCGCGCGTTGAAGGCAGCAATGTGGTCGCCCTTGCCCAGCGCCTCGAGGATCGGCCGGCCGATGCCCTCGAAGAAGAAATGCCCGATGCCGTAGCCCAGCAGGCCGCCGAGCACCGACGACACCGTCGCCACCAGCGCGATCAGCCACGCCCGGCGGGGCGCGGCGAGGATCATCGGGATCATCAGCACGTCCGGCGGAATCGGGAAGACCGAGGCCTCGATGAAGGACACCGCCGCCAGCGCCCAGAGCGCCTTGGGATGGTCTGCAAGCGACATGGTCCAGTCGTAGAGGCGGCGCAGCATGAGCAAGGTCTCCGGTTGTCCGCCTTGCAGGAAGCATGGGGGGCGGCGGGGTGCAACAGACGAAATGGTGTTCCGCGATGCGCTGTGACGCGAGGGCTGCATCCTGCGCAAGCAGGGAGCAATCCTACCGCATCCGACGCTCCGTGCTTCTTGTCTCCGCCGGTGAGCAGGACTGCCGAAAACCGACATCGGCTCCGGGGCCCCGGAACTGCGCCCGGCGGCACGTGCCGGCCTGCCTCCGGCGGGGATATTTGCAGCCAGAAGAGGCCACGACGCGCACCCCCTGTGCTTCTTCTGGCTAAAAATATCCCCGGGGTGAATGCGCCGTGAGGCGCAGAGGGGCAGCGCCCCTCCTGCCGGATCGCATAAATGAGGTGTGCGGTCGGATCGAGCGTTCAGCCGCGCCGCCGGCGCCTTCGACCGCCACCCTCGCCGCCGCCGGTGTTGAAACTCACCTCTGGCAGAGTCACCTGCGCAAGCAGTTCGGGGAAGGGGTCAACGGCGTGAGGCAACGCGTTGGCGGCGACGAAGTGTTCCTGGAAGCGCGGCTCGATGGCGGTCTCGACCTTGGTGATCTCGCGCACGTCGCGCTCGATCTGCCTCCGTGCAGCGAGGTTGCACAGCGCGATGCGTGCCCCGGTGCCGGCCGCGTTGCCTGCCGAGGTGACCTTGTCGATCGGCACGTCGGGGATCATCCCGAGCACCATCGCGTGTAGCGGCGAGATATGCGCCCCGAAGGCGCCGGCAAGCACCACGCGGTCGACCTTGTCGACGCCGCGCTCGTCCATCAGCAACCGCGCGCCCGCGTAGAGCGCCGACTTTGCCAGCTGGATCGCCCGGATATCGCCCTGGCTCACGCTGACCAGCGGGCCGCCCTCGGCGGTGCCGTCGTGCAGCACGTAGGAGTGCGTCCGCCCCTCGGGGATGCAGCGCGCCGTGCCGGTCTGCTCGGCCGATCCGATCAGCCCCTTGGCGTCCAGCACGCCGGCCATGCGCATCTCGGCCACCGCCTCGATGATACCCGAGCCGCAGATGCCGGTGATCCCGGTGCGTGCCGCCGCCTTGGCAAAGCCCGGCTCGTCGGACCAGAACTTGCAGCCGATGATGCGGAACTTCGGCTCCCTGGTTTCGGGGTCGATGCGCACCGCCTCGATGGCGCCGGGCGCGGCGCGCTGGCCGGAGCTGATTTGCGCGCCCTCGAAGGCCGGCCCCGTGGGCGAGGAACAGGCGAGCACCCGGCTGGTGTCTCCAAGCAGGATCTCGGCGTTGGTGCCGACGTCGACCACCAGCACGAGGTCCTCGGACTTGCCCGGCTCTTCCGACAGCGCCACCGCGGCGGCATCGGCGCCGACGTGGCCGGCGATGCAGGGCAGCACGTAGACCTGCGCCGAGCTGCGCAGCGAGGTCAGCGCGAGATCCGCCGCGGTCAGGTTCAGCGCCGACGACGTCGCAAGCGCAAAGGGCGCCTGTCCCAGTTCCACCGGGTCGATGCCCAGCAGCAGGTGGTGCATCACGGGGTTGCAGACGAAGACCGCCTCCAGGATCTGCGCGGTCTCGATCCCGGCCTCGGCGGCGATCTCCTCGGCCAGCGTCGAGATCGCCTCGCGCACGGCGGCGGTCATCTCGGCGTCGCCGCCGGGGTTCATCATCGCGTAGGACACCCGGCTCATCAGGTCCTCGCCGAAGCGGATCTGCGGGTTCATGATCCCCGAGGACGCGACGACCTCGCCGGTGTCGAGGTTGGTCAGATGCGCGGCGATGGTGGTCGAGCCGAGATCTATGGCAAGCCCGAAGATCCCGGTCTCGAGCAGGCCGGGCCAGGCGGCGACGATGCGCGGCACCGCCTCCGCGTCGGTGCTGTGCAGCGCCACGGTGATCTTCCAGCCGCCCTTGCGCAGGATCGGCTGCAGTCCGGACAATGTGGAAAACTCCGTGGACACCTCGGGGATATCCCACTGCGCCCGCAGTGCGCGCTGCACCCGTTCGAGGTCACCCGTCGGCTCGTGCATGTCCGGCTCGTCGACCTCGACGTAGTAGAGTCGCGTCGCCGGGTCCATCTCGATCACCCGTGCCGAAGCCGCCTTGCGCACCACCTGCCGGTGCACCTGGCTCTCGGGCGGCACGTCGATCACCACGTCGCCGCGGATCTGTGCCTGGCAACTCAGCCGCCGCCCCGGTTTCAGCCCGCGCTTTTCGTCGTAACGCTCCTCGACCGAGTTCCATTCGGAGAGCGCGTCCTCGGACGAATGGATGCCATGCTTCGAGAAATCCCCGAAGGCGGGTTTCACCTGGCATTTCGAACAGATGCCACGGCCGCCGCAGACCGAGTCGAGATCGACCCCCAGCTGTCGTGCGGCGGTGAGCACCGGCGTGCCCACGGGAAAGCGGCCGCGCTTGCCGGAGGGGGTGAAGACGACGAGAGGGTCCTTGGACATGGCAGATCCTTTCCTGCGCGCATTGTAGGCACCTTGTGGAAAAGTCGCGGCTTCGACGCAAGTCCGAAGGCGTCTCGCTCACCCGTCGCCGAGCCAGCGCAGGATGTCGGCCCGGTTGCCGTCGAGCTCGGGCGCCGCGGGCCGGGCAGGGCGATCCTCCATCCCCGAGATCTTGATCGGGTTGCCTGGCGCCTTGAACGTCGCGCGTCCGAAGCGGTCGAGCACGTCGACGATCATGTTGCGCGCCATGAGCTGCGGGTCCTTCAACACCTGCGCCATGTCCTGGATCGGGGCGCAGGGCACCCCCGCCGCGGTGAGCCGCGACAGCCAGTAGGAGCGGGGATGCTCGAGCGTCGCCGCCTCGATCAGCCGCTTCAGCAGCCGCGCATGGGCCAGCCGCGCGGCGTTGTCGACGAAGCGCGGGTCGTCGGAGAGGGGCAGCTGCAGGCACATGCACAGCCGTTCGAACTGCGCGTCGGTGCCGGCGCTCACCACGAAGGGCCCATCCGAGGCCGCCACCGCCTCGCTGGGCGCGATCAAGGGGTGCCGCGTGCCGGCCGCCTCCGGCGCCGGGCCGACGGCCGCCTGCGTCACCGCCTGCTCCATCATCGCGATTTGCGCGTCGAGCAGGCCCACGTCGATCCGTCGCCCCGTGCCACTGCGGGCCCGGTCGTAGAGCGCCGCGAGCACCCCGTGCGCGAGGAACATGCCCCCGGCGAGCTCGGCCACCGATCCGCCGGCACGCGCCGGTGTGCCGGGCGCACCGGTCATCGCCATCATGCCGCCTCGAGCCTGCGCCACCGCATCGTAGGAGGGGCGTTTCGCATCCGGCCCGGTCTGGCCGTAGCCACTGACCGAGGCATGGATGAGCGCGGGGAAGCGTGTGTGCAGCGTCTCCCAGTCGAGCCCGTGGCGTGCCAGCACGCCGGGGCGGAAGTTCTCGACCACCACGTCGGCGCGCGCCAGAATGCGGTCGAGCAGGGCGCGGTCGGTCTCGTCCTCGAAATCCAGCGCGATCGAGCGTTTCCCTCGGTTCAGCGTGGCGAAATAGGCGCTCTTGCCGTCCTTCAGCGGCGGCAGCGCGCGCGCTCCGTCGCCGCGCCCCGGGCGTTCGACCTTGATGACGGCGGCGCCGAGGTCGGCGAGGATCATGGTGGCGTAGGGACCGGAGAGAATCCGGCTGAAATCGACGACGGTGACGCCGGCAAGGGGAAGCGACATGGGCCTTTGGCTCTCTGATGTCCGTGACTGCTCCGTCCCAGCTTCACGCAGCCGCCCCCAACCGCGCAAGAGATTCGCTAGGCCCGCCCGCGGTTTCTGCGCCACCCGTTACGCGCGAGCCTCGGCCGGTCGGCACAGCTTCAGGTCGTTCACGGCGAGGGGGCGCCCCGCCGATGTGACCACTACGGCGCCGCCCGGGCGTGGAACACGAAGCCCAGCAGGTTCATCAGCAGTTGCGCCGCGAGGATCGAGGTCGACCCGGTCGGGTCGTAGTCCGGCGCCACCTCCACGAGGTCGATGCCCACGATCCGGTGCTCCCGTGCCACGATCTGCAAAATCTCCAGCACCTCGTAGTAGAGGAACCCGCCATGGCTCGGCGTGCCGGTGCCTGGCGCGATCGAGGGGCAGAAGCCGTCGATGTCGATGCTGATGTAGACCGGCGCGTCCGCCGGCAGCCGCTCCGCGACACCGGCCGCGCCAAGCACGCGCGCCTGCCGGACCGAGAGGATGTCCGATCCCATCGCCCGGGCCGCGTCGTAGCCGTCCTTGGCGATGGAGCTCACGTTGCGGATGCCGACCTGCGTGAGCCCGCTCACCCAGGGCTTCTCGGCGGCCCGCCGCATCGGGTTGCCATGGCCCCGCGTCACCCCGTGGCGCTCGTCGACGAAATCGAGATGGGCGTCGATCTGCAACAGGTGAAAGGGCGCATGCCCCTCGAAGGCCTCGATGCAGGGTATGTTGATCGAGTGGTCGCCGCCGATCACCACCGGCAGCGTCCCCGCCGAAAGCGCCGCCTCGACCCCAGCGCGGATGTTGCCGTGGCTCGCCACCGTGTCGGTATGCACGATGTCCGCGTCGCCCATGTCGACGATCCGCACCTCCGGCCCGAGATAGGTGACGTCGTCCTCGTGGTCGTAAGCGCCCGCGTGCCCGAAGGAGAACAGCGTCGAGGCCTCGCGCACGCCGCGCGGCCCGAACCGCGCCCCCGCACGCCACTGCGTGCCCGCGTCGAACGGCGCCCCGAGGATTGCCGCATCCGCCTCGATCCGGGTCCAGTCCTCCACGAACGGCTTCTTCGCGAAGGTGCAGATCCCGGTAAAGGGCAGGTTCAGCCGCCCGCCGTCGTATCCATGTGCCACGTCGATCCCTCCATCAGTGTCCGGTGCCGCCACCCTGCGCCGTCCGCCGCGGCTTCGCAATCGCTGCCCCCGATGCGCCGGCGCCCGCCTCTTCTCCGGTTTCCCAAATACCCTCGGGGGAGTCCCGGCGCCCGCCGGGACGGGGGCAGAGCCCCCCGATACGCCGACAGCCGCGCCGGGCGATGGAGGGGACCGGGAAACAACCGGCCCGAAGGGGGCTTTCCCCTCCCGCGCATCCATGCAATAGGGACGTGCCAACCGATCCCCTCCCAAGGAGCCACCCCCATGGAGATTCGCGAGGCCCTCACCTTCGACGACGTTCTTCTCGTTCCCGCGGCGTCCGGCGTTCTGCCGAGCACCGCAGACACGCGTACGCAGGTGACGAAATCCATCGCCCTCAACATCCCGCTGCTCAGCTCGGCCATGGACACCGTGACCGAGGCCCGCATGGCCATCACCATGGCGCAGGCCGGCGGCATCGGGGTCATCCACAAGAACTTCACCGTCGACGAGCAGGCCCAGCAGGTCCGCCGGGTGAAGCGCTTCGAAAGCGGCATCGTCTACAACCCGGTCACGCTGACCCCCGACCAGACGCTCGCCGACGCGAAGGCGCTGACCGAGCGCTACGGCTTCACCGGCTTCCCGGTGGTGGACGCCGAGAAACACGTGGTCGGCATCGTCACCAACCGTGACATGCGCTTCGCCCAGAAGGACGACACGCCGGTGCGGGTCATGATGACCTCGGAAAACCTCGCCATCCTGCAGGAGCCCGCCGACCGCGAGGAGGCGATCAGCCTTATGCGCGCGCGCCGGATCGAGAAGCTGCTGGTCACCGATGCCAACGGCAAGCTCACCGGCCTGTTGACGTTGAAGGACACCGAGAAGGCCGTGGTGAACCCCACTGCCTGCAAGGACCACCTCGGTCGGCTGCGCTGCGCGGCGGCCACCGGCGTCGGCGAGGCGGGTTTCGAGCGCTCCGAGGCGCTGGTCGACGCGGGCGTCGACATCCTCGTGATCGACACCGCCCACGGCCATTCTCAGGGCGTGATCGACGCTGTCACCCGCGCCAAGCGGATGTCGAACGAGCTTCAGGTCATCGCCGGCAACGTCGCCACCGCCGAGGCCACGAAGGCGCTCATCGACGCGGGCGCCGACGCGGTCAAGGTCGGTATCGGCCCGGGCTCGATCTGCACCACCCGGATGGTCGCCGGCGTCGGCGTGCCGCAGCTCACCGCGGTGATGGAATGCTCGCGCGCGGCCGGAGACGTTCCGGTGATCGCCGACGGCGGCATCAAGTTCTCGGGCGATTTCGCCAAGGCGATCGCCGCCGGCGCCTCCTGCGCCATGGTCGGCTCGATGATCGCGGGCACCGACGAGTCCCCGGGCGAGGTCATCCTCTACCAGGGCCGCAGCTTCAAATCCTATCGCGGCATGGGCAGCCTCGGCGCCATGGCGCGCGGCTCCGCCGACCGCTACTTCCAGAAGGACGCGGCCTCGGACAAGCTGGTTCCCGAGGGGATCGAGGGGCAGGTGCCCTACAAGGGCTCGGCCGGCGCGGTCATCCACCAGCTCGTTGGCGGCCTGCGCGCGGCGATGGGCTATACCGGCTGCGCGACCGTCGAGGAAATGCGCCACAACTGCAACTTCGTGAAGATCACCAACGCCGGGCTGCGCGAAAGCCACGTGCACGACGTGGCGATCACCCGCGAAAGCCCGAACTACCGCATCGGATGACCCCGGCGGCACGTGTGCAGGCGGCGGCCGAGATCCTCGACCGCATCGCCGCCGGCACCCCGGCCGAGCAGGCGTTGCTCGGCTGGTCGCGGGGCGCGCGTTTCGCGGGCTCCAAGGACCGTGCGGCGGTGCGCGATCACGTCTTCGACGTGCTGCGCCGCTGGCGCTCGACCGCGGCGCTGGGCGGCGGCGAGACCGGGCGGGCGCGGATGCTGGGACTTTTGCGGCAGCAGGAAATCGACCCCGATACGCTGTTCACCGGCGCCCGCCACGCGCCGGAAGAACTGGACGCGGATGAGCGCAGCGCCGGCGAGGCGCCGGATGGCGCCGTTGCTCTCGATCTGCCCGACTGGCTCTCGCCGCTGTTCGAAAGCTCGCTCGGCAGCGAGGCCGCCGTGGCCGCCGAGGCTTTACGGCATCGCGCGCCGGTCTTTCTGCGTGTGAACATCCTGCGCACCTCGCGCGACGCGGCCCAGGCCGCGCTGGGCGAGGAAGACATCGTCACCCGGCCATATCCGCTGGCCGACACCGCGCTCGAGGTGCTCGAGGGCGCCCGTCGGGTCGCCCGCTCGCGCGCCTTTTCCGAAGGCCTCGTCGAGCTTCAGGACGCCGCCAGCCAGGCGGTTGTCGAGGCGTTGCCGCTCGGCCCCGGCATGCGTGTGCTCGACTACTGCGCCGGGGGCGGGGGCAAGGCGCTTGCCATGGCCGCTCGTCTCGCGGGGCCTGTCGACGCGCATGATGCGAACACGGCGCGGATGTCGGATCTGCCCGCAAGGGCCGCACGGGCCGGGGCCAAGATCCGGCGGGAGGACAAGCCGCGAGGGCCCTACGATCTCGTGCTCTGCGACGTGCCCTGTACCGGCAGCGGATCTTGGCGCCGGGCCCCGGAGGGCAAGTGGCGGCTGACCCCGGAGGGGCTCGACCGTCTCCGTGCCACGCAGGCCGAAATCCTGCGCGAGGTCGCACCGCTCGTCTCGCCCGGCGGCACGCTTGCCTATGCCACCTGTTCGGTGCTCGCGCCGGAAAATGGCGAGCAGGTCGATGCGTTTCTCTCCGAACATGTCGGCTGGTCCGAAACGCTGCGACGCCAGTTCCTGCCGCGCGACGGCGGCGACGGCTTCTTCCTGTCCTGCCTCACCCGAACCGATTGATCGGGGCCGGCCCAGGGGCTTGAGGACAGGGACTTTGTTTTGGTTTACCTTTGGTTAAGCTTCCCCGTGCGACACAGGGCGGGGCAGGCTGACCGGCGAAAGGGGGCCAGGTGACGGAGTTCGCGGCAAAGCTTCAGCACGACCGGGGCAGGGCCTTCGGCTTCCTGCGCGGCGCCGGCATTCTGCTGGCGCTGGCCTCCCTCTGTGCCCTCCTGTCGGTGCAGAAGGATGGCACGGGCCTCGGGGTTGCGCTGGTCACCGCTGCCGCAGCCTTTGCCGCGATGGCGGTGTTGCTCGCCGCAACCGCCGGCCTGAGGCGCTACCGCACCGCACTCGAGATCGAGACGATCCATCGGCTGGCAGAGGATTCGGCCACGCCGATCATGGTGACGAACCGGGCCCAGACCGTCATCGTGGCGAATGCCGCTGCGCGCCAGCAATTCGGTGAGGTCAGGGGCGGCGGCCTTCCGCAGATTCTCGGCCGAAGCATCGTCAGTGCCGATGCAGTGCTGCGACGTCTGGACGATCTGGCCAGTGAGCAGGGCTTCGCACGTGAAAGCGTTTCGACACATACTGACCGCTTTAAGCTGTCGGTGAGGCGGCTCGCGCGCGGACACGGGCTCTGGCGGATCGAGGCCGGGCTGACCCCGCCCGAGACCGAGCCCGAGATCGACGAACCGCCCGTGCTGACCCTTGGCCGCAGCGGCGCGGTGCTTTTCATGAACGGCCGGGCCCGATCCATGTTGGGGCGCCGCATCAAGCAGCTTGACGACGTGCTCGAGGATCCGCCCCTGCACCCCGGTCGCGAACACGGGTTCAGGACCCCGCAGGGCACGCGGCGCTTCATCGCGCGTTGTCTCGAGGCCGGGATCGGCCGGCAGGAGCTGGTGCTTGATCCGGTCGCCGCAGAGGACGACGCGCCCGAGGCCCCGTCGGGATTCGATGACCTTCCGGTGCCGCTTTTGCGGCTCGACCGCGACGGCACGATCCTGCGTGCCAACGCCGTCGCCTGCAGGCTGCTGGACACGGCCAGCGCCGATGGCCGCAACATCGCCGAGTTCATGGAGGGTCTGGGGCGCTCGATCCAGGGCTGGCTTGGCGAGGCGGCGGTCGGGCGTGGCCTGCAGCGGTCAGAGTTCCTGCGCCTCGCCCGGTCCGACCGCGAGGTGTTCGTGCAGGTCACGCTCAACCGAGTGCGTGTCGGCGGCAAGAGCGAGCTTGTCGCGGTGCTCAACGATGCCACCGAGCTCAAGACGCTCGAGGCGCAGTTCGTCCAGAGCCAGAAGATGCAGGCAATCGGCCAGCTTGCGGGCGGGGTCGCGCATGATTTCAACAACCTGCTGACCGCCATCTCCGGTCACTGCGACCTGCTGCTCCTGCGCCACGACCAGGGGGACCCGGATTATGCCGACCTAGTGCAGATCAACCAGAACGCCAACCGCGCTGCCGCACTCGTGGGTCAGCTTCTGGCGTTCTCGCGCAAGCAGACGCTGCGGCCGGAGCTTCTTGACCTCCGCGATACGCTTTCGGATCTGACCCACCTGCTCAACCGCCTGGTGGGCGAGAAGATCGAGCTCACGCTCAGCCACGACCCGGTGCTCCCGGCAATCCGGGGCGACCGGCGGCAGCTCGAGCAGGTGCTGATGAACCTCGTCGTCAACGCGCGGGACGCCATGCCCGACGGCGGCACGATCCGCATCGAGACCGAGCGTCGTCTTTTGCTGGAGCCGCTGAAGCGCGACCGGGCGATGGTCGAGCCGGGCGAATACGCCTCGGTCAAGGTAAGTGACGCCGGCGTGGGCATCGCGCAGGACTCCCTGCAGAAGGTCTTCGAACCGTTCTACACCACCAAGCGCACGGGCGAGGGCACGGGGCTTGGTCTCTCGACGGTCTACGGCATCGTCAAGCAGACCGGCGGGTTCATCTTCGTCGACAGCACGCCCGACGAAGGGAGCTGTTTCACGTTGCTCTTCCCGGCATATACGCCGCCAGTGGGTGCAGAGGTGCCGCCACGCCCGCCCGAGCGGCGGCGCATGCCCAGGGCCGGAAGTGGCGTGGTGCTGCTGGTCGAGGACGAGGCGCCGGTCAGGGCCTTCGCCGCCCGCGCGCTGCGTATGCGCGGCTACACGGTGCTCGAGGCCGCCAGCGCCGAGGAGGCGCTCGAGACGCTTTCGGACGATGCCGTCAGCGTCGATGTCTTCGTGACCGATGTGATCATGCCGGGTATGGACGGCCCGACCTGGGTGAATGAGGCGCTGAAGGCGCGCCCCGACACGCGGGTCGTCTTCGTCTCCGGCTACGCCGAGGACATGTTCGAGGAAGGCACGGAGCGCGTGCCCGAGTCGGTCTTCCTGCCGAAGCCCTTCTCGCTCAGTCAGCTGACCGAGACCGTTCATCAGCAGATGACCTGACTGGCCCGCCCCGGGGCTGGATCAGAGGGCGCGCTCCCAGACTTCGAAGTCCGTGGCGCATTTGCGCCGCAGCTTTGCCTCGGTCTCCCTTGAAAGCGCGAGGTCCGCACCTGGGGAGACGTTCTTTTGCGGCAGGTCGACCGTCACGCCGAGCCGCTGCTCGAGAAAGCCGATGATTTTTGCCTGGTGCTCGTAGCGGAAGAGATGGGTGACGGCCGTGCCATTGGGACGGGGCTCGATGAACTTCGCCTGGCTGCCGACGTTGGCAAAGGGCGGGCGCTCGCCGCGAGTATAGGCCTCGACGAAGGCGTCGAAGCTCATGCCCCTGGTCGAGGTCGGGCGGCCCGCGAGAAAGCCGCGCTGCCGGTAGCGATACCACGACCCGAGCCAGGATACGGGCTCGCGCACGATGGCCATCAGTTCCATGTCCTTGCCGCCGACTTTTTCGAGCATGGGCCGGAAGAAGCGGTTGTACCGGTAGACCGGTGCATGTTTCAATTCGGGCGGATCGAGCACTGTCATCGAGGCGTGGGGCGCAAGCGCCGTCTCGTAGGCGGAACTGCCCGTCTTGGGCACCGCCAGCATCACCAGCCGCGCTTTCCAGAACACCAGCATGGCCCGCCCCCGTCGTTTCTTTCGCTCGTAAACCACTCTTTAACCTTGGCGGGAAAGAGTGGTCCACGAAAATATCTCTTGTAATGTTCCGGTTTTGATCTCATATCGGGTGAGAACAAGTCGCGAACAAAAGGGGCGATTGCCGCTCTGGCGCGGGTGTGGAATAAGGATCGAAACGCATGGCAACGGCAGATCTTCTGACTATGGACAGCAAGAAAAACGCAGACCGCCAAAAGGCACTCGACTCGGCACTGGCTCAGATCGAGCGCCAGTTCGGCAAGGGCTCGATCATGAAGCTCGGGGGCGACAACGCCTTCAAGGACATCGAGGCAAGCTCGACCGGATCGCTCGGGCTCGATATCGCGCTGGGGATCGGTGGCCTGCCGATGGGCCGCATCGTCGAGATCTACGGCCCCGAATCCTCGGGCAAGACGACGGTGACGCTGCATTGCGTCGCCGAGCAGCAGAAAAAGGGCGGCGTCTGCGCCTTCGTCGACGCCGAGCACGCGCTCGACCCGCAATATGCCAAGAAGCTTGGCGTGGACCTCGACGAGCTGCTGATCTCGCAGCCCGACACCGGGGAACAGGCGCTCGAGATCACCGATACGCTGGTGCGCTCGGGGGCGGTCAACATGGTCGTGGTCGACTCGGTGGCGGCGCTGACGCCCAAGTCCGAGCTCGAGGGCGACATGGGCGATTCGAGCGTCGGCGTGCAGGCGCGCCTGATGAGCCAAGCGATGCGCAAGCTCACCGGCTCGATCAGCCGCTCGAACTGCATGGTGATCTTCATCAACCAGATCCGGATGAAGATCGGCGTGATGTTCGGCTCGCCGGAAACCACCACCGGCGGCAACGCGCTGAAGTTCTACAGCTCGGTGCGTCTCGACATTCGCCGCATCGGGTCGATCAAGGACCGCGACGAGGTCGTCGGCAACCAGACCCGCGTGAAGGTGGTGAAGAACAAGGTTGCCCCGCCGTTCAAGCAGGTCGAGTTCGACATCATGTATGGCGAGGGCATCTCGAAGATGGGCGAGCTGCTCGACCTCGGGGTGAAGGCCGGCGTGGTCGACAAGTCGGGCGCCTGGTATTCCTACGGCGACGAGCGGATCGGGCAGGGGCGAGAGAACGCCAAGAACTTCCTGCGCGAGAACAGCCGCGTCGCGCTCGATATCGAGGACAAGATCCGTGCCGCGCACGGGCTCGAGTTCCACATGGCCGAAGACGACCCCGACATGGTCGAGGACGACTGAGGCCCGCGCCCCAGCTCGAGGCATAAAATCATGACATGGAAAAGCGCCCCACGAGGGCGCTTTTTCGTTGCGCGCCCGGCTTCGGGGAGGCGCGCGGCCGCCGCGAAAGGCGCGCCGGAAGCGTGAGCCCTCGGGCTTCCCCGCACGGGCGCTCCTTATGCATCACGGCTTATGGACAGAGCGCAGGCTGGGCGATACACCTGCGCGGACCGCTGAGACACCAGCCAAGGACAATCATGCCGAGCCTGAACGATATCCGCTCCACCTTTCTGGGTTACTTCGAGAAACAGGGGCACCAGATCGTGCCCTCGAGCCCGCTCGTGCCGCGCAACGACCCGACGCTCATGTTCGCCAATTCGGGCATGGTGCAGTTCAAGAACCTCTTCACCGGCGTCGAGACCCGCGACTACACCCGTGCCACCACCGCGCAGAAATGCGTGCGCGCGGGCGGCAAGCACAACGATCTCGACAACGTGGGCTACACGGCCCGGCACCACACGTTCTTCGAGATGATGGGCAACTTCTCGTTCGGCGACTACTTCAAGCGCGAGGCCATCCCCTTTGCGTGGCAGCTGGTGACCAAGGAATTCGGCATCCCGGCCGAGCGGCTGCTGGTCACGGTCTACCACACCGACGACGAGGCCGCCGAGATCTGGAAGAGCGTCGGTGTCCCAGAGGACCGCATCATCCGCATCGCCACCAGCGACAACTTCTGGATGATGGGGCCGACCGGCCCCTGCGGCCCGTGCTCGGAAATCTTCTACGACCACGGCGAGAAATACTGGGGTGGCCCTCCGGGATCGCCGGAAGAGGACGGCGACCGCTTCGTCGAGATCTGGAATATCGTCTTCATGCAGAACGAGCAGTTCGAGGACGGCTCGATGCGTGAGCTCGACATGCAGTCGATCGACACCGGCATGGGGATCGAGCGGGTCGCGGCGCTGCTGCAGGGCACCAACGACAACTACGCCACCGACCTGATCCGCGCGCTGATCGAGGCCTCGGCGGATGCGACCTCGACCGACCCGGACGGGCCGGGCAAGACGCATCACCGGGTGATCGCCGACCACCTGCGCTCGACCTCGTTCCTGATTGCCGACGGCGTGATGCCCTCGAACGACGGTCGCGGCTATGTGCTGCGCCGGATCATGCGCCGCGCGATGCGCCATGCGCACATGCTGGGCTCGAAGGATCCGGTCATGCACCGGCTGGTGCCGGCTCTGGTCCGCCAGATGGGCGCCGCCTACCCGGAGCTGCACCGCGCGCAGCCGCTGATCGAGGAGACGCTGAAGCTCGAGGAAACCCGCTTCAAGCAGACCCTCGACCGCGGTCTCAAGCTGCTCGACGAAGAGCTTGCGCATCTGCCCGACAGCGCCGCGCTGCCGGGCGAGACCGCGTTCAAGCTCTATGACACCTATGGCTTCCCGCTCGACCTGACGCAGGACGCGCTGCGCGAGCGTCAGCGCACCGTGGATACGTCGGGCTTCGACAGCGCCATGGCCGAGCAGAAGGCCAAGGCCCGCGCCGCATGGTCGGGATCGGGCGAGGCGGCGGATCTCGCCATCTGGTTCGACATCGCGGAAGCGCAGGGCGCGACGGACTTCCTTGGCTACGACACCGAGACCGCCGAGGGCCAGATGCTGACCTTCGTGCGCGACGGCAAGGAGGTCGACGCGCTCGAAGCGGGCGAGACCGGCTGGATCATCCTCAACCAGACGCCGTTCTACGGCGAGAGCGGCGGGCAGGTCGGTGACACCGGCTGGATGCGCCGGCTCGAGGACGAGGACGACATGGCCGAGGTGACCGACACCCAGAAGATGGGCGGCGGCAAGGTCTTCGCGCACCAGGTGACCGTCAAGTCGGGCCGCTTCGCGAAGAACGAGGCCGTGGGGCTTGAGGTCGACCACAAGCGGCGGGCCATGATCCGCGCCAACCACTCGGCCACGCACCTGCTGCACGAGGCGTTGCGTCGCGCGCTTGGCGATCACGTCGCACAGCGCGGCTCGCTGAACGCGCCGGACCGGCTGCGCTTCGACTTCAGCCACGCCAAGGCGCTGACCGCTGACGAGGTGGCGCAGGTCGAGCGCGAGGTGAATGCCTACGTCCGGCAGAACTCGCCGGTGGTGACCCGGATCATGACCCCTGACGACGCGCGCGAGATCGGCGCGCAGGCGCTTTTCGGCGAGAAATACGGCGACGAGGTGCGCGTCGTGTCGATGGGCACGCAGAGCGGCTCGGGCAAGGGCGCCGACGGGCAGACCTACTCGATCGAGCTCTGCGGCGGCACCCACGTCGCGCAGACCGGCGAGATCGGGGCGTTCGTCCTGACCTCGGAAAGCGCGTCGGCCGCGGGCGTCCGCCGGATCGAGGCGCTGACCGGCGAGGCCGCGATGGCCGAGCTGCGCGGTCGCGACAAGGCGCTCTCGGCGATCGAGACGCTGCTCAAGGCGCATGGCCCCGACGCTGTCACCCGCGTGGCATCGCTCATCGACGAGCGGCGCAAGCTCGACAACGAGGTGGCGCAGCTGCGCCGCGAGCTCGCGATGGCTGGCGGACCGGGGCAGGGCGGCGGCGCCGAGGCGCGCGAGGTCAACGGCGTGCCCTTCGTGGCGCAGGTGCTGTCGGGCGTGTCGGGCAAGGATCTGCCGCCCCTCATCGACGAGCACAAGGAACGGCTCGGCACCGGCGCGGTGCTGCTGATCGCGGATACCGGCGGCAAGGTGGCGGTGGCCGCGGGCGTGACCGCGGACCTCACCGAGAAGCTGTCGGCGGTCGATCTCGTGAAGGCGGCCGTGGGTGCGCTCGGCGGCAAGGGCGGCGGCGGCCGTCCGGATCTCGCGCAGGGCGGCGCGAAGGATGCGACGCAGGCGGACGAGGCCATCAAGGCGGCGGAAGCCGTGCTGGAGGGCTGATCCGATGACCGCTTACATGATCGCCCGCATCGACGTCACCGACCATGAGGAATACGCGATCTACGCCGGCCAGACGGTCGCGCTCGCCGAGAAGTTCGGCGGGCGGTTCCTCGTCAAGGGCGGGCCGCAGACGGTGGTCGAGGGCGAAGCGCCCAGCCGTCATGTGGTGATCGAATTCCCGTCGCGGGCGGCCGCGATGCGCTGGTTCGAGTCACCGGAATACCAGCGCATCCTGCCGTTCGCGCTGCGCGCCTCGAAGCGCGACATTGTCATCGTGGAAGGACTCTGACCATGCCCGCACTCTGGATCGCCCATGTCACCGTGACCGACGAGGACGCCTACGGCAAATACGCCAAGCTTGCCGGTCCGGCCATCGCCAAGCACGGTGGCCAGTTCATCGCGCGCGGGGGCCGTTACGTTCAGCTCGAGGGCAAGGACCGGCCGCGCAACGTCGTCGCGAAGTTCGAGAGCGTCGAGGCCGCCGAGGCTTGCTATCATTCGCCCGAATACCAGGAGGCACTGAGCCACGCGCGCGACGCCTCCGAGCGCGAACTGCTGATCGTCGAGACCACCGAGTAACGCATCAAAGGCGGCTCGGAGGGATCAGTCCAAGGGGGCGGTAACAAGGCGCGCTTGCGCCGCCGCGCCCCAAAGGGCTGGCAATGGCAGTCCTGCGCTTGCTGAAAGGACGTGGTGGAGCCGCGCCATGTCTGCTGGGCAGCGCCTGTGACAAGGAAAATTGGTACGGGCGGTGGGGATCGAACCCACACTTCCTCTCGGAAATCGGATTTTGAATCCGACGCGTCTACCATTCCGCCACGCCCGCATCCGTCTTTCGATCTACCCAAGGGGGCGCGGCCCGTCCAGCGGGAAATGACCGCATCCGCGAGTGGCACCGCGGGAAAACGCGGCAACGTGACCGCCGGGCCGGACGATGGCGGCGCAGCGTACTGGCAACTCCCCGGTGAGTGCTATATGTTCAGGGCGAATTGCCAAGACATCGCGGGGATATACCGTTGCGCGACATCAAGATCCCGGGCCAGCGTCATCCGGAAAAGGCGCATCGCAAGGACAATCCGCAGCCCAAGAAGCCGGACTGGATTCGCGTCAAGGCGCCCACCGGCAAGGGCTACCAGGAAACCCATCGCATCATGCGCGAGCACAAGCTCGTCACCGTCTGCGAAGAGGCGGGCTGTCCGAACGCGGGCGAGTGCTGGAACCAGGGCCACGCCACCATGATGATCATGGGCGACATCTGCACGCGCGGCTGTTCGTTCTGCAACATCGCCACCGGGCGCCCCGACGCGCTCGACGTGTTCGAGCCCGGCCGCGTAGCCGACGCGGTGCAGAAGCTCGGCCTGAACCACGTGGTCATCACCTCGGTCGACCGGGACGATCTCGACGATGGCGGGGCAGAGCATTTCGCCCAGACCATCCGCGCCGTGCGGCATCGCTCGCCCGACACGACCATCGAGATCCTGACGCCGGACTTCCTGAAGTGCGGCCCCGAGGCGCTCGACATCATCGTGGCTGCCAAGCCGGACGTGTTCAACCACAACCTCGAGACCGTGCCGGGGCTCTACCCCGAGGTGCGGCCCGGCGCGCGGTATTTCCACTCGCTGCGGCTGCTGCAGCGGGTCAAGGAAAAGGACCCGTCGATCTTCACCAAGTCGGGCATCATGGTCGGCCTCGGCGAGGATCGCCAGGCGGTGATCCAGGTGATGGACGACATGCGGGCCGCCGACGTCGACTTCCTGACCATCGGCCAGTATCTGCAGCCGACCTCGAAGCATCACGCGGTCGACCGTTTCGTGACCCCCGACGAGTTCAAGAACTACGAGAAGTCGGCCTACGGCAAGGGGTTCCTGATGGTCTCGGCCACGCCGCTGACCCGGTCGAGCTACCACGCCGGTGACGATTTCGCCCGCCTGCGCGACGCCCGCGAGAAGAAGCTCGCCGAGGCCTGAGACGCCGGACGCGCGTGAGAAATGAGAAAGGCGGTGCCGTGGCGCCGCCTTTTTGTTTTTACGAGAGAAGGGGCGGGCCCTGATCAATCGTCGACGCGGGCCTTCAGCGCGTGCAGCACGTAGACGCGGATGGCCGATGCCAGACCGGCGTCCATGCCGCGAGTCTCGTCGATCTCGGCGGCAAGCTGGTTCAGCGCCTTGCCCTCGGCCTTGGCGATGTCACGGAATTCGTTCCAGAACGCCTCTTCGAGCGAAACCGAGGTGCGGTGGCCACGCAGGCTCAGGGAGTGCTTGACCGGCCGTCCCGTCATTCCTCGGTCCTGTGCCCGTCGAGATGCCGGTTGGCCTTGTCCGCGTTGGCCTTGTCGAGCGTCTTCTGCGCCTTGGTGCGACCGTGGCGCACGGCGTTCTCGTCCGCCTCGGCACGCTTCCGGGTCTTGGCGCGGGCCTTGCGGGCCTTGTTCAGGTTGATGAGATTGCTCATGCCGACACCATGTAGACTTGTACAAGGGCACGCAATGATGACGTTTCCCTCGCGTCCCTCAAAGTTAGCTCATCGCGAGGATCGGGCCATCCATCAATGCCATGATCGTTCCGAAATAGCCCTGCGAGCGGGCGGGCCGCATCGGGTCCGAGGTGATCGCCACGGCAAGGTCGCGTTCCGGGTGGAAGGCGATGACCTGTCCGCCGTAGCCGCGCGCCATCGCGAAACCGGAATCGGTCAGGAACCAGCCGTAGCCGTAGGACATCCCCGAGAAGGGTGAGCGGGTGCGCGGTTCGGTCGAGGCCGCGACCCAGTCGGCGGGCACGACCTGCGTGCCCTCGTAGCGGCCGCCATCGCGCATCATCCGCGCCACGCGCAGCATCGCGCGCGGGGTCAGCGCCATCTGGTTGCCGCCGAGGTAGTAGCCCTGCGGGTCGCGGGTCCAGGCCGGAATCTCGATGTCCAAGGGCTGGCCGAGCCCGTCGCGGGCCAGCGAGAGCAGGCTTTCGCCAGTGGCCTCTGCAAGCGCGGCCCCGAGAACATGGGTGGTTCCGGTGGAATAGAGCATCCGCCCGCCGGGCGTGGCAACCATGGGCCGCGACAGCGCGTTCGCCACCCAGTTGTCCGAGGCGATCCAGCCGCCGTAGTTGCCGCCCGACGTGCGCTCGAGCCCGGCGCGCAGGGTGACGAGATCCTCCATGGTAATCGCCGCGACGCGCTCGTCGGCGCTATCGGGAACGAGCCCGGGCGCGACCTCGCTCAGGGACGCATCGACCGAGGCAATGGCGCCCGCTTCGATTGCCTGTCCCAGCATCAGCGCGACGAGGCTCTTGGAGCAGGACTTGATGTTGGCAAGCTGGTCGAGGCCGGGGCCTCGCGGCGCTTCGGCCAGCAGGAGCTCGTCGCCGCGCAGAACCTGGATCGAGTGAAGCTGGTCTTCCCCTTCAAGCGCACGTTCGAGCGACGGCGCGTCCTGCGCGCGCGCAAGGCTCGGGGCAAGGGCAGGGAGGGCGAGGGCGGAGGCTAGGAAGCTGCGGCGTTTCATGCCCCTGAGCTTGTCGCATCCGTCGCGAAGGGCAACGCTCGCGGCATCACGTTCGCGCTAGGGGACCGGCCCGCCGGGACGGGGGCCGGTCCGGAAGGGGATCAGTCCTTGGGGCCGATCATCTGCTCGGGACGGACGACCCGGTCAAAGGTCTCTTCGTCGACGAAGCCGAGCTTGATGGCCTCTTCCTTGAGCGTGGTGCCGTTCTTGTGCGCGGTCTTGGCCACCTTGGTGGCGTTGTCGTAGCCGATGGTCGGGGCCAGCGCGGTCACCAGCATGAGCGATTCATGCAGCAGCTTCTCGATGCGCGGTTCGTTGGCCTCGATGCCCACCACCATGTTGTCGGTGAAGGCCGAGGCGCTGTCGCCCAGCAACTGCATCGACTGCAGCACGTTGTAGCTCATCATCGGGTTGTAGACGTTGAGCTCGAAGTGGCCCTGGCTGCCGGCGATGCCGACGGCGGCGTCGTTGCCCATGACATGCGCGCAGACCATGGTCAGCGCCTCGGCCTGGGTCGGGTTCACCTTGCCGGGCATGATCGACGAGCCGGGCTCGTTCTCGGGCAGCAGCAGCTCGCCGAGACCGCAGCGCGGGCCGGAGCCGAGCAGGCGGATGTCGTTGGCGATCTTGAAGAGCGACGCGGCCACGGTCTTGAGTGCGCCGGAGAACATGACCATCGCGTCATGCGCCGCGAGCGACTCGAACTTGTTGGGCGCGGTGACGAAGGGCAGGCCGGTGATCTCGGCCATGTTCGCGGCCACGGCCTCGCCCCAGCCCTTCTTGGTGTTGAGCCCGGTGCCCACGGCGGTGCCGCCCTGCGCCAGCTCGTAGATGTCGGGCAGGCAGGCGTTGATGCGCTCGATGCCCTTGCGGACCTGGTGCGCGTAGCCCGAGAATTCCTGGCCGAGCGTCAGCGGCGTCGCGTCCTGGGTGTGGGTGCGGCCGATCTTGATGATGCCCTCGAAGGCATCGCGCTTGGCTTCCAGCGCTGCGGCGAGCTTTTCCAGGCCCGGCAGCAGCACGTCGCGTGCCTGCATGGCGATGCCAACGTGCATCGCGGTCGGGAAGGTGTCGTTCGACGACTGGCCCATGTTGCAGTGATCGTTCGGGTGCACGGGCTTTTTCGAGCCCATCTCGCCGCCGAGCATCTCGATGGCGCGGTTCGAGATCACCTCGTTCGCGTTCATGTTCGACTGGGTGCCCGAGCCGGTCTGCCAGACGACCAGCGGGAAGTTGTCGTCGAACTTGCCGTCGATCACCTCGCCGGCGGCGGCGATGATCGCGTCGGCGATCTCGGCCTCCATCGCGCCGTTGGCCTTGTTGGCCATGGCGCAGGCCTTTTTCACCACGCCGAGCGCACGGATGATCGGCACCGGCTGCTTTTCCCAGCCGATCGGGAAGTTCATGATCGAGCGCTGGGTCTGCGCGCCCCAGTACTTGTCTGCGGGAACCTCGAGCGGGCCGAAGCTGTCGGTTTCGGTGCGGGTCTGGGTCACGGGGAACCTCCTCTGATCACGGGTCGCGCAATGTCTTACGCCTTGGGCCGTGAAAGGCAAGGCTGCATACCAAGGGATACCGTTAACATTCGGGGCGTCGCGCGGAGCGGGCGGCCCGAAGCCGCGGGATCAGGTCTTGCGGAAGGAATCGAGCCGGACGACCTCGGCATCGTGATGCTGCTCGCCCTCGTCGCTGCCGTCGGGATCGTCCTCGGGCGGGGTCGGATCGTCCTCGTCGTGCTCTTCGTTCGACTCGAAACGCAGGCCGAATTCGACCGAGGGGTCGACGAAGGTGCGGATGGCATCATACGGAATATACAGCCGTTCCGGTGCCTCGCCGAAGCTGAGGGTCACGGCGAATCCGTCGTCGGTGACTTCCAGGTCGTCATAGCGATGCTGCAGCACGACGGTCATCTCGCCGGGGTAGCGGTCCGACAGCCAGTCGGCGATCTCGACATCGGGATGCTGGGTGTCGAAGGTGATGAAGAAATGATGCTCGCCCGGCAGGCCGCGAGTCACGACGTCGGTCAGCACGTCCTGAATCAGGCCGCGCATCGCACGATGCATGAGGTTTCCGTAGTCGATGCCGCGAGACATGGTGCCATTCCTTGTGGTCGTTCTCGCCACCTTATTAGATTTGGCGGCGAGGAAAAGGCTTCGCGGCCGGAAATTTCGACAGCTTTCGCGAGGTCGTCCGCCCGCGCCGCTGGCCGGGAGCTAGCCGATCAGCCACCCGGCGGCCGCCGCGATGGCCAGCACAAGCGGTACCGGACGCTTCAGCCAGAGCAGGAGAACGGCTGCGAGCGCCACAAGCGCAACCGCATCCGGGCGCAGGCTGGTGATATCGGGAACCACCGCCGTGAACGGCGCGGGCAGCGTCTCCGTGCGCGCGAAGAGCACGTGCAGCGCGAACCACAGCGACAGGTTGGCGATGACGCCCAGCACGGCAGCGGTGATGGCGGAAAGCGCGCCCTGCAGCCGGGGCCGCGCCAGCAGCCGCTCGAGGTGGGGCGCGAAGGCGAAGATCCACAGGAAGCAGGGCAGGAAGGTCATCCACAGCGTCAGCACCGAGGCCGCGAGCGCCAGCGGCCAGCCGCCGGCCTCGTGACCGATGAGCTGCCCGGTGAACTGGGTGACGAGGATGAGCGGCCCGGGCGTCGTCTCGGCCAGCCCGAGCGCGTCGACCATCTGTTCGGGCGAGAGCCAGCCGCGCAGCTGCACGACCTCCTGCGCCATCCATGCCAGCACGGCGTAGGCGCCGCCGAAGGAGACCACGGCGAGCTTGGCGAAGAACAGGCCGAGGTCGAACAGCAGCGTTTGTCCCGCCACGAGAAGCAGCGGTAGTGGTGCGAGCCAGAGCACCGCCCAAAGCGCGATGCGGGGCAGGGTGGGCGCTGCATGCTCCGGCGCCGGGCCGGACGTGTCCGAGGTGCCCATGCGCGCCCAGCCGTAGAGACCGGCGGCGGCGATCACCGCCGGGAAGGGCACGGAGAAGAAGTAGAGCCCCGCGAAGGCCAGCACGGCGATCACGGCCGCCGTGCGCCCCGTCAGGGCCTTCTTCGCCAGTCGCACCAACGCCTGCAGCACGATGACGATTACCGTCGCCTTGACCCCGAGCATCAGCGCCTCGGTCTGCGGATGGCTGCCCCATGCCGCGTAGAGAAACGCCAGAAGGCCGATCACCAGCGCGCCGGGCAGCACGAAAAGCGTGCCCGCGATCAGCCCTCCGACCGTTCCGCGCAGGCGCCACCCGGCATAGGTGGCCAGCTGCATCGCCTCGGGGCCGGGCAGCAGCATGCAGAAGCTCAGGGCGGAGAGGAACTGACGTTCGCTCAGCCAGCCGCGCTCCTCGACCAGCACCCGGTGCATGAGGCCGATCTGCGCGGCGGGGCCGCCGAAGCTCAGCAGGCCGATACGGCCGAAGTCGATGAACAGTCGGGAGAGGGGAATCATGTCAGTGGTCTGCCCGAGACGCGTGACGGCATGATGACATCGCGTTTCAGCCCGTGACCCGCGAGAGTTCGCGCAGCATCTTGCGGCGGAGCGTCTCGGCAAAGGCGCGATGACCGCGCGCCGTGATGACGAAGCCGTCCCGGGTCACGAGCTGGCGGCGGTAGAAGTTGGTGACGGGCTGGCCGTAGCCGGCGGCCTCGATGGCGAGTCCGTTGACGGTGATCCCGGCGCGCTCGGCGCGTTGTCGGGCGCCCGCCACGGAGCCGCCGGCGTTGGGGGTGCCATCGCCCGACACGTCGATGATCCGCCGCTTGCACGAGGGCGCCGATGCGAAGGCGTCGATCGCGCGGTGCAGGGCCGAGGCCGGTGCGGTGTCCGAGAGCAGGAAGGCGCGCGCCATGGTGCGGGCGCGGGCCTGCAGCGCGACCACGTCGGCGGGGGCGGTGATGCTGGTCCAGCCGAGCGAGAGCTGTTGCCGGTCGGTGCCTGCCCACTGCAGCACGGCGATGGAGACACCGTCCGCAACGAGGATCTCGGCGATTTCGGGGTCGGAGAGCGCCCAAGCGAGCCCCTCGGCCTGCATCCGGTACTCGGCGGCGTCGACCGAGTTCGATACGTCCATCGCCAGCAGCAGCGCCGTCTCGCAGCCGCGCGATGGCGCGGGGGCAAGACAGGCGAGACAGAGGCAGAGCGCGCGCAGCATGGCGACGCAGCTTAAAGGACGGGTGCCGCCGGTCAATCCGTCCGATGGGCGGGTCGGGCCGCAGGATTTAAAGGAGAGGAAAGTGCAGGCTTCTGTTGCCAGGTGCCTGCGAACCCCGCCTTACGCTGCTAGGCGCAAGGGCTTAAGATTTCGGTCTTGTTGCCGCTTACGCAGCAACTGCAACCGGAGCATGATTGTCGTTGGCAATTATGCAATGTGAACCGATAACGGTGGTATCTCACCGGGACAAAGCTACATCTTTACACGTTCGTCGATCCTGTTTCGGCCCCATGATCCCCCAACGAGGGTTATTGGTGGAGCCGCCGGGTACCGCCCCCGGGTCCGATCCGCTTATTACATGCGCGTTTATGCCCATAGTCCCCGAAGGGACGACTTGAATATAGGCAGGTTCTGCGCGGTTTCAAAGGGGGGAATGCGGAAATCCGCGCGTCTTTTCGGCGGGATATGAGGCGGCAGGGGCAGGACCGCCTCCGGCGGAGGTATTTGGAAAGAGAAGAAGGGGCTGGCGGTGCGCTTCGGTGGCGGTGGTGCGCGGTTGCGGTAAGCGGCGAGGGACGGTGTGCCCCTGGTAGGCTTGGCCGGAATGGGAAGAGGAGGCCTTGGCTCCGGAGTGGGCCCTGGAGGCATTTCGGGCGCGTGCTGGGGTGCGGCTTGGCGCTTTCCTTCGTGCCGGTCATGCGCTAAAGCCGCCGCCAAGACATCCGGAGGGCGGCATGAGCGACGGCAAGAACGGCATCACCTACGCAGATGCGGGCGTGGACATCGACGCGGGCAACGCGCTCGTGGACCGTATCAAACCCGCGGCGAAGCGGACCGACCGGGCGGGCACCGTCTCGGGGCTGGGCGGCTTCGGCGCGCTTTTCGACCTCAAGGCGGCGGGCTATTCCGACCCGGTGCTGGTCGCGGCGACCGACGGCGTCGGTACCAAGCTGCGCATCGCCATCGACACCGGCCATCTCGACGGCGTCGGCATCGACCTCGTGGCGATGTGCGTGAACGACCTTGTCTGCCAGGGCGCCGAGCCGCTGTTCTTCCTTGATTACTTCGCCACCGGCAAGCTCGACACCGACAGCGCCGCACGCGTGGTCGAGGGCATCGCCGAGGGCTGCGTGCGCTCGGGCGCCGCGCTGATCGGGGGCGAGACCGCCGAGATGCCGGGCATGTATCCGGCGGGCGACTTCGACCTCGCGGGCTTCGCCGTGGGCGCCATGGAGCGCGGCACCGAGCTGCCTGCGGGCGTGGCCGAGGGTGACGTGCTGCTTGGGCTCGCCTCGGACGGGGTGCATTCGAACGGCTACAGCCTCGTGCGGAAGCTGGTCGAGGTCTCGGGACTTGGCTGGGAGGCGGACTGCCCCTGGGCCGAGGGCTCGCTGGGCGCCGAACTGCTGACGCCGACGCGGCTTTACGTGAAGCCCGCGCTGGCCGCGGTGCAGGCGGGCGGCGTGCATGCGCTGGCGCATATCACCGGCGGCGGTCTTACCGAGAACCTGCCGCGCGTCCTGCCCGAGGGCTGTGGCGCGACCATCGACCTCGGTGCGTGGGATCTGCCGCCGGTCTTCGGCTGGATGGCCGAGACGGGCGGCATCTCGCAGGCCGAGATGCTCAAGACCTTCAACTGCGGCATCGGCATGGTGCTGGCGGTCGCGGCCGACCGTGCCGAGGCGCTGGCAGATCTCCTGCGCGCCGAGGGCGAGACGGTCTCTACGCTGGGCCGCGTCACCGGCACGCCGGGCGTGGCCTACGAGGGCAGCCTGTCGTGAAGCGCGTCGCCATCTTCATCTCGGGCGGTGGCTCGAACATGGTGAAGCTGGTCGAGAGCATGACCGGCGATCACCCGGCGCGCCCGGTGCTGGTGCTGGCCAACAGCGCCGACGCGGGCGGGCTGGCGAAGGCCGCCGAGATGGGCGTGCCGACGGCGGTCGTGGATCACCGGCCCTTCAAGGGCGACCGCGCGGCGTTCGAAGATGCGCTTCAGGCCGAGCTGGAAAAGGCCGCGCCCGATATCCTCTGCCTCGCGGGGTTCATGCGGGTACTCACCGCCGGGTTCGTGTCGAAATGGCAGGGGCGGATGCTCAACATCCACCCCTCCCTGCTGCCGAAATACCGCGGGCTGCACACCCATGCCCGCGCGCTCGAGGCGGGCGACACCGAGCACGGCTGCACCGTGCACGAGGTCACGCCGGAGCTCGACGACGGGCCGATCCTCGGCCAGGCGGTGGTGCCGGTGCTGCGGGACGATACCCCCGACACGCTCGCCGCGCGGGTACTGGTGCAGGAGCACCGGCTATACCCGGCGGTGCTGCGCCGCTTTGCCGAGGGCGACCGCGAGATGCTGCGTCTCAGCGCGAGGTGACCGCGTAGGGTGCGGCATTGCCGCGCCAGCCAGCCGGATCGACCTCGGAGGCGGGCGCGAGCAGGGCGGTGCCGCCGAACACCAGCAGCAGCGCCACCGCCGTGGCGATTTGCGCGATATCAGCGGTGGCCACGCGGGACGCGTGCCGTGCGGGGGCGGGGCAGTGATCGAGAAGGGTCATGCGGGAAGCTCCTGAAGTGGGGACGAGACTGCGGCTTCCCTACGCCCGCGAAATCCATTTCGAAAATGAATGTTTGGCAACATCCCCATCAAGGTTGGGAATGGATCGGCGGAGTGCCTTTGCAACGGTGCATCGCTGTCCGGCTTTTGTTCGGCCTCCCTTTGCTCTCGCTCGCCGTGAGGTGTAGGAGAGCGCATCGAGGACAGAGAAAAGAAGCCGCCGGAGCCCAGATGAAGACACTCACCACGACGGAAGAGCTTGCCGCGTTCTGCGAGGCAGCAGCACATGTGGATTACGTCACCGTCGACACGGAATTTCTCCGGGAACGGACTTACTATTCGAAACTCTGCCTCGTGCAGCTCGCAATGCCGGGCGAGGGCGAGGAGAACGCCGTTCTCGTCGACCCGCTGGCCGACGGGCTGTCGCTCGACCCGCTGCTCGAACTGTTCCGCAACACTGCCGTGGTCAAGGTGTTCCACGCGGCACGGCAGGATCTCGAGATCTTCTTCATCGATCACGGCGTCATTCCCGAGCCGCTCTTCGACACGCAGGTCGCGGCGATGGTCTGCGGCTTCGGCGAGCAGGTGGGCTACGAGACGCTGGTGAAGAAGGTGGCCAAGCAGTCGCTCGACAAGAGCTCGCGCTTCACCGACTGGTCGCGCCGTCCGCTGACCGACGCGCAGAAGAAATATGCGTTGGCCGACGTGACCCACCTGCGGGTGATCTACGAATACCTCGCCGCCGAGCTCGAGCGCACCGGCCGGGCGCGCTGGGTCGCCGAGGAGCTGGGCGTGCTGACCGACCCGGAAACCTATATCACCCGGCCGCAGGATGCGTGGCAGCGGGTCAAGACACGCTCGTCGTCACGCCGGTTCCTCGCGCTGGTGCGCGAGCTTGCGGCCTTCCGCGAGGATTACGCGCAGTCGCGCAACATTCCCCGCAACCGGGTCTTCAAGGACGACGCGCTGACCGAGCTTGCCTCGACCAAGCCGGCGACGATGGAGGATCTCGGGCGCTCGCGGCTGCTGCTGCGCGAGGCGCGCAAGGGCGCCATCGCCGAAGGCATCCTGAAGGCGATCCAGACCGGTCTGGACTGCCCCAAGGAAGACCTGCCGGAAATCGACGGACGCAAGGACCAGCTGCAGGTGAACCCGGCGCTCGCCGACCTGCTGCGGGTGCTGCTGAAGGCGCGGACCGAGCAGTCGGGCGTCGCCGCGCGGCTGATCGCGCCGGCGTCGGATCTAGACGCGATGGCGGCGGGGCTGCGCGACGTGAAGGCGCTGACCGGCTGGCGCCGCGAGGTCTTCGGCGAAGACGCGCTGCGGCTCTGCGACGGCGAGATCGGTCTTGCCGTGAAGGGGCGCGACGTCGAGGTCTTCGAGATCTGATATCTTCGCACCAAGGCTCGCCGGAGCGGTGGGTGGAAACCCACCCTGCGGCGATGTGCTTTGGATTGCAGGCATTCGGCGGGTCTGGCCATGCCGAACCAGCCAGCGCCCGCTCAAAGACAGGCGATCGCCCGTAGGGGCGCCGCCAGCCTTACGAAGATCCGGAGTGCAGTTAGCGGCGGGTGGCCAGCGCGTTGTCGCGGCCTGCGACGCGGATCTCGCGGATGCCGTAGAGTTCCTGGTCGGTGAGCCAGACCGCCGCCGTCACCATGCGGGCGCGCGGCCCGACGTTGCGCGGGCCCGCCGATTGCAGTGCGCTCAAGGTGTAGGCCAGCGTATCGGTATCGCTCAGCGTCTCGTCCTTGATGACGCGCACGTCGAAGGGGCCGGCGCGGTCGGCGATTCCGGTGACGCGGATGATCGCGCCGCCGGGGCGGCGCTCGATCAGCAGCTCGTCGATATTGGCGACCGGGCGACCGGCGTATTCCCGTTCGCGGCCCCAGATGATCGAGGCACGGCGTTGCGGGATCAGCGGATTGGCGGCGCCGGTGGCCTCGGGGTCCACGTTTACCGGTGCAGGCGTGCTGGAGCCGAACCAGTTGAACGGGTTGACGCGCGAGTCGCGCACCGTGGCGCAGCCCGAAAGCACGACGCCCGAGAGGATCAGGACCGTTAGAGTTCTGTTCATGGTGCCGCTGCCCCCTGCCTGTCTGCACCAAGGGGTTATCGCATTGTGCATGGCTTGAAAAGCACCCCTTGCGAGGGCTGGACCTTTGCGCCCGGCCTGCCTACCTGTGGGGCAAGAACAGGAGACGCGCATGGCACAGGCAGCCTTCGAAGAAGTGGTCGAGGATTTCGAGTTTCTCGAGGATTGGGAAGACCGCTACCGCATGGTGATCGAAATGGGCAAGTCGATGGAGCCGATGCCCGACGCGCTGAAGGTGCCCGCCACCAAGGTCGAGGGCTGCGCCAGCCAGGTCTGGCTGCATCCGCAGATAGAGGATGGCACCTATCACTTCCAGGGCGACAGTGACGCGATGATCGTGCGCGGGCTGATCGCCGTGCTGCACCGGCTCTACGACGGGCTGCCGGTGGGCGAGGTCGGTGCGCTCGACGCGCGGGCCGAGCTCGGGCGGCTTGGGCTCAACGATCACCTGTCCGCGCAACGCTCGAACGGGCTGCGCGCCATGGTCGACCGCATCCGCGAGCAGGCCGCCGCCGCGGCCTGAGGGCCGCGCTACGCCGACCCGGTCGAGCCGCGCGGCACCAGCCGTGGCGCCGGGGCGTCGATGATCTGTTCTGCCTCCGAGCCGTCGAGCAGGTCGAGCAGCGCCTCGGTGGCGAGGCGCGCGACGTCATCGAGCCTCAGGTCCATGGCGGTGAGGGGCGGTGTCTCGCTGCGGGCGCGGATGCCGTCGTAGCGCGTCGCCACCCTGACATCCTGTGGGATCCGCAGGCCACGCGCCCGCAATGCGGCCATGGCGCCGGTGGCCATGGCGTCGATCGGTGCGAGGACGCCGTCTATGGGGCCGTTATCGTCGATCTCGCGCAAAAGCGCCGCTTCCGCTCCGGCCATGGCGTCGGCTTCCGGCACCTCCACGATCCGGCAGGGCAGCCCGGCCTCGGCCATGCGGGCGGCGTAGACCTCGCGGAAGACCCGGTTCGACTGGCGCTGGCTGAGACCGACCACCAGCGGAAAGCTTCGGGCGCCCGCTTCGACCAGATGATCGACGAGCGCGCCGGCGGTCTCCGCGTGATCGAGCCGGACCGCCGGGGCAGGGGTGCCGGGCACCGGGCCGATGGCAACCACGGGCACGCCGCGCGCCTGTAGGATCGCGGTATAGGGGTCGTCCTGCTCGGGCTCGAGCAGGATCGCGCCGTCGAAGGGGATGGTGGCAAGCGCCGTCTCGGGGTCTTCGATCGGCGGCACCAATACCAGAGCGACGTTCCGTTCGAGCGCGGTAATCGCGGCGGCGGCGGCGATTTCCATCAGGAAGCCCAGCTTCGACGGGCCGGCCGCGACGGCGGTGGGCATCGAGGAAAAGATCGCGATGGTGTTCGCCCGCCCGGTGCGCATCCCGCGCGCGGCGAGGTTGGGGACATAACCGAGATCGCGGATCGCCGCGTCGATGCGGGCGCGGGTTTCGGAATCGACCTTGCGCTTGCCGCTGATCGCGTTCGAGACGGTGCCGGGCGAGACCCCCGCCGCGCGGGCGACATCCTTGACCGTGATGCGTTTGCGAGTCGTGCCGTCGGGGCCGTTCATGAAATCTGTGCCATTTTCTTGTGCTTTGAGGTTGCGAATGCGCCTGATTTACTTGCTAGGCAAGAAAAACTGACAATTCGTATCGTTAAATCGTTTTAACAATTCGGTTGTGACGTCTACAAGTCATTAAAACGTTTTACATGGCGCGGAGGACATGCACATGCCCGATACTGCACTGACACTTTCCGAGACCGGCACCGAGGTCTCGCAGATCACGCTCTGCCGGCGAAGGCTGGGTCTTACGGCGCTCGACCGCGCGCGGACCGCCGGCGGCTATACGCTGTTTGCACGGCAGACCGGCGGTGGTGTCGTCGATCTGGTGGATATCGAGGGGCAGGTGGCCCACCAGTGGTGTATGCCGGTGCGGCCGGGCCGTGACGCGGTGCTCCTGCCGAACGGCAACCTCGGCTACAACGGCAGCCATGCGACCTCGGCCGCGCTCTATCCGGCGTGGGACCTCTGGCACGGGGGCGATTTCTACGAGGCGACCCCCGATGGCGAGATCGTCTGGCGGCATGAAGACATTCTTCATCACCATGACGGACAATGGCTGAAGAACGGCAACCTGCTCTACACCGTCGCCGCGCCCTTGCCGGCGGACAAGGCCGCCCGCGTCTGCGGGGGCGACCCGCGCAAGGACGGTGCCGACGGCGTGGTGCAGTCGGATATCGTTAAGGAGGTGAACCGCAAGGGCGAAACCGTGTGGGAATGGCGTATCTGGGATCATATCGACCCGGCCGACCTGCCGATTCATCCGATCTTCGACCGGCGTCACTGGCCGATGATCAACGGCGTGTCGGAAACCCGCGACGGGCTGGTGCTGATGAGCCTGCGCACGACTTCGGGCGTGATCGCGGTTGAAAAGGCGACGGGCCGGATCGTCTGGCATGCCGGACCCGACGTCGTGTTCCAGCAGCACACCCCGGTTGAAATGGACGACGGAAGCATCCTCGTGTTCGACAACGGCAACCTGCGGCCGGGATCTTCGAACCCCTATTCGCGCGCCATCCAGTTCGACCCGAAGATCATGCAGACGACCTGGGATTACACCGACCCCAACGCGCCGTCGTTCTTCTCGCCCTTCATGGGCAGCGCGCAGCGGCTCGGCAACGGCAACACGCTGATCTGCGAAAGCGCCTTTGGTCGCCTGTTCGAGGTGACGCCGGCGGGCGAGGTCGTCTGGGAATACGTCATCCCCGAGTTCGCCGAGTATCCGGCGCCGCTCAACCAGTTCATCCGCGGGGCGCACAACACCTGCTTCCGCGCCCACCGCTACGCCGAAAGCCAGGTGCCATGGCTGTGACGGAACATCCCGACAAGACAACCCGGCCCAAGCCGCCCGCCAGTGCCCGCTTCGCGCAGTTCGCGGCGGCCGGCGGCAGCGTGGGGCTGCCGATGGTGTCGTTCATCTTCATCCTCGGGCTCTGGAGCATCGTCGGCCTCTCCGGCGTGATCTCCGAGGCGATCTTCCCGGCGCCCTGGTCGGTGTGGTCCGCCACGGTCGAGATGTGGCGGAACGGCACGCTGCAGAAAGATCTCGGCGTGTCGCTGGGCCGCGCCGGCATCGGCTTTGCCATCGGCGCGACGCTTGGCGTGGCGATGGGGCTGCTCACCGGACGCGTGGCGCTCGTGCGGACGCTGCTCAACCCGTTCCTGAACCTGCTGCGACCGATCCCGGCCATCGCCCTGGTGCCGGTGGCCATCGTCTGGTTCGGGATCGGCGAGGGTTCGAAATACTTCGTGGTCTCCTACACCGTCTTTCTTACCGTGTGGTTCAACACCCACCACGGCATGGAATACGTCCCCGAGACCTACCTGAGGGCGGCGCGTTCGCTCGGCGCCTCGCGGCTGCGCGAGTTCGTGACCGTGGTGCTGCCCGCCGCCGCTCCGCATATCTTCGCGGGCATCCGTCTGGGCGTGGCGCTGGCCTTTCTCAGCCTGGTCGCGGCGGAGCTTTCGGGCGCGTCCTCGGGGCTCGGGTTCCGGCTGCAGGAGGCGCGGCAATACATCCGCACCGACCGCATGTTCTCGTTGCTGATCATCCTCGGCATCCTCGGCGCGGTGGCCGACCTGATCGTGCACCGCATCGGCAAGGCACTCGTACACTGGGAGCAGGGCACATGACCGGCAGCAACGACCAATCCACCGGCCGCGTTCATGTCAACGACGTGGTGATCCGGTTCAACGGCAAGCAGGGCGAGGTGACCGCGCTCGACCGGACCCAGCTCACGCTCGAGCCCGGCACCTTCACCGCGCTGATCGGCCCGTCGGGCTGCGGCAAGTCCACGCTGATGAACGCCATCGCGGGCTTCGTCGCGCCGGCAGAGGGGGTCATCACCCTCGACGGGCGCCCGATCACCGGGCCTTCGCCCGAGGTCGGCGTGATCTTCCAGCAGTACGCGCTGTTCCCCTGGTTCACCGCGCTCGGGAACGTCCGCTTCGGGCTGAAGCAGTTCGGCCTGTCGAAACGGGAAGAGATCGACCGGGCCCGCGCGGCGCTCGACGAGGTCGGGCTGGGGCGGCATGCGGACAAGTATCCGCAGCAGCTGTCCGGCGGCATGAAGCAGAGGGTCGCCATCGCCCGCACCTTTGCCACCGGCGCGCGGGTGTTGCTGATGGACGAACCCTTCGGCGCGCTTGACGCGCAGACCCGGCTCGTCATGCACGACCTGTTGCTGAACGTCTGGCGCAAGCATGGCGCGACGGTGCTGTTCGTCACCCATGACGTCGACGAGGCGCTGCTGCTTGCCGACGACGTGCGGGTGATGAGCCAGGCCCCCGGCCGCCTGATCCGCCACTACGAGATGACCCAGCCCCGGCCGCGCGCGCTCAGTCGCTCCGGCTCGGACCTGCTGACCATCCGCGAAGACATCCTGGGCCTTCTGCGCCCGCCCCTCGACACGCTCGCAGAGCTGACTGCCTGAAGGAGGCATCCATGAAAATCCTGACCACGACCGCGCTTGCCGCGTCGCTTCTCACGCCCGCTCTCGCCTCGGCCGAAGAGCTGACCTTTGCCTGGACTCCGAACCCGCAGACCCCACAGGTCGATGTCGCCATCGAGAAGGGATACTTCGAGGACGCCGGGCTCGACATCGAGTTCGTCGCCTTCCGCACCGGCCGCGAGGGCTTCGAGGCAATGCTGGGCGGGCAGGTCGACGTGACCTTCATGGCCGAGTTTCCCGCCGCCGTGGGCGCGCTCACCGGGCAGGAGTTTGCCGTCGTCGGCGACCTGGCCCGCTTTACCGGCAGCCGGGTGATCGTCAACACCGAGAGCGGCAGCTACGACAGCCCGGCGGATCTTGCCGGCAAGCGCATCGGCACCACCATCGGCACCAACGTGAACTACTATCTCGACAGCGTGCTGAAGGACGCGGGCGTCGAGGCAGAGGTGGTCGGCGCGGCGCCGCCCGATCTCGTGCCGGCGCTGGCGCGCGGCGATCTCGATGGCATCGTGCCGTTCCCGACCTTCTACGGCGCCGCGAAATCGACCCTTGGCGACAGTTACGGCGAACTGCGCGTGCCGGGCTACGAGGTGCATTACATCCTTGCCGCGACGCCCGAGATGACCGGCGACCGGGCGGAGACGCTCGCGGCCTTCATGGGCGCGCTCGCGAAGGCCGACGCCGACGTTCAGGCCGACCCCGAGGCCGCGATGGCCGCCGTCAGCAAGTCGATGCAGGGCGCCATGACCCCCGAGGCGCTGGCGACCATGTGGCAGGACGTCGAGATCGGCCTGAAGCTCGATGCAGGTCTGGCCGAGCTCCTGACAAGCGAGGCCGACTGGATCCTCGAGCAGGGGGTCGTGCGCGGCGAGCCGGTCTCGCAGGAGCAGATGCTGGAGCATTTCGCCCCGGCTGCACTGGAAGGCGCGGCGCCCGACGCGGTCAGCCTGCCCTGAGCGCTGCATCAGGCGCTCCGACGCGCCGTCAAAAGCAAGAACGCCGCGACAAAAATCGCGGCGTTTCTTCATTTAAATCAGAATGTTGTGGCACACTTATGATGCATCACATTGAGAAGCTCGTGCCGCAGCCGCAAGAGCTCGTGGCGTTCGGGTTCTCGATGGTGAAACGCGCGCCGATCAGCTCTTCGGTGAAGTCGATCACCGCGTCGGTCAGGAACGGCAGCGAGATCTCGTCGATCACGACACGCTCGCCCGAGCCCTCGAGAACGAGGTCGTCGTCGCCCGGATCGTCGAGCTTGATCTCGTATTGGAAGCCCGAGCAGCCGCCCCCCTCGATCGCCACGCGCAGGGCCTTGCCCTGGGCGCTGGCACCGATCTCGTGGAGACGGGCAAAGGCGCGTTCGGTCACTTTCGGGGGCAGGTTCATCTATGAGCCCTCTCAACGGTTTAACTTGGCAGACAGCCGTAATATAGGGATCTCAAGGACAGCCGGCAACCGGGAGACCCCCGGCAGGGCCGCCGCAGACAAGGGCACAGCGCATGGCGAACTACGCTTGCGATCCGGACCAGGCGCGCGGGCGCCTCTTCGCCGAGGAAGAGAGCGCCTTTCGCTCGTGCTTCCAGCGCGATCGCGACCGGATCATCCATTCCTCCGCATTCCGCAGGCTGAAGCACAAGACACAGGTCTTCGTCGAGCACGAGGGCGACTTCTTCCGCACGCGGCTGACCCACAGCATCGAGGTGGCGCAGGTGGCGCGCACCATGTCGAACGCGCTGGGGCTCAACACCGACCTGACCGAGGCGGTGGCGCTGGCGCATGACCTTGGCCACACACCCTTTGGCCACACCGGCGAGGACGCGCTGGCCGAGCTGATGGCGCCTTACGGCGGCTTCGACCACAACGCGCAGGCCCTGCACATCGTCACCGCGCTTGAGCGCCATTACGCCGAGTTCGACGGGCTCAACCTGACCTGGGACACGCTCGAGGGCATCGCCAAGCACAACGGCCCACTGCTGCCGTTGGCCGAGGGCGAGACGCTGCCGGTGACGCTCGCCGCGTACAACGCGCGCCACGATCTCGAACTGCACACCCACGCGAGCGGCGAGGCGCAGGTCGCGGCGCTGTCGGATGACATCGCCTACAACAACCACGATCTGCAGGACGGCCTGCGCGCCGGGCTCTTCACCGAGGACGAGATCGCGGAACTCGCGCTCATCGCGCCCGCCTACGCCGAGGTCGACGCGAAGTATCCCGGTCTCGATCCTTACCGCCGCCGGCACGAGGCGCTGCGCCGGGTCTTCGGCTACATGGTCGAGGACGTGATCGACACCAGCCGTGCCCGGCTCGAGGATGCCGCCCCGCAATGCGCCGAGGACATCCGCCAGCTGGGCCGCCCGGTCATCGCCTTCTCCGACGACATGTGGGAGAAGCTCAAGGAAATCCGGGGCTTCCTGTTCCGCCGCATGTATCGCGCGCCCTCGGTCATGGAGATCCGTGGCAAGGTCACGCAGGTGGTGCGCGATCTCTTTCCACTCTACATGGCCGAGCCCGAGAAACTGCCGCAGCGCTGGCGCAGCGAGATCGACCGCGCCCGCGACGAGGCCGAGCTCGCCCGGTTGGTGGGGGACTACATCGCCGGCATGACCGACCGTTTCGCGCTGCAGGCACACGCCGACCTGCTGGATATCGACGTCCTTCACGACATCCGCTGACCCCCGCCGCATCCCGCGTGGATGCCATCCGGTAACACCCTCGCGCATGGCTGCGGCGAAGGGACTGGACAGGGGCGGCAAACGGGTCATCTCCTGTGAGCGGCTGCGCGGACAGGGGCCGCTTCAAAAGGAAGAGTGTGTATGGCTGTGGCTGAAACCGCCGGGATCGCCCCGGTTCTCGGATTTGCGCTGGTGGGCGTGCTGGGCGTCGGCTCGCAATGGCTGGCATGGCGGCTGCGGCTGCCCGCCATCGTGCTGATGCTGCTGGCCGGGCTCGCCGTGGGCCCGGGTCTCGGCGTGCTCGACCCGTCCGAGGACTTCGGGTCGCTGATGCAGCCGATGCTCGCCATCGCCGTGGCGATCATCCTGTTCGAGGGCGGCATGACGCTCAACTTCGAGTCGCTCAGCGATGCCGCCACCGGCGTGCGGCGGCTCGTGCTGGTCGGCGGACCGCTGGGCTGGGCCGCCTCGAGTGCGGCGCTGCACTGGGGCGTCGGGATCTCGTGGGAGACCTCGGCGGTCTTCGGCGGCATCATGATCGTCACCGGCCCGACGGTGATCGCGCCGCTGTTGCGTCAGGCCCGGCTCAAGCGCCGCCCGGCGGCGCTGCTGCAGTGGGAGGCGATCTTCAACGACCCGGTGGGGGCGCTCGCCGCGGTGCTGGCCTTCGAGATCGTGGTCGTCATGCAGAACGCCGAATCCGCCAGCGCCGCCGCGGTCGACATGGCCGTGGGCATCGTCGGCGCGCTGGTTCTCGGCATCGCCGGGGGCTGGGGCCTGAGCCGCGCCTTCCGCAATGCGCTGGTTCCGGAATACATGAAGGTGCCGGTGCTCTTCGTGCTGCTGCTGATGGTCTTCGCGCTCTCGGACGCGCTGCTGCACGAAAGCGGGCTGCTCGCGGTCACGATCATGGGCCTCTGGATCGCCAATGCCGACCTGCCGAGCTACGCCGAGCTGCGCCGCTTCAAGGAGCACGCCACGATCCTGCTGGTCTCGGGGATCTTCATCCTGCTCGCCGCCAACATGAGCCGCGAGACGCTGGCCTCGCTCGACTGGTCCGCCGCGCTTTTCGTCGTGGTGGTGATCCTGCTCGCGCGGCCGCTGCCGGTGCTCGCCGCGCTGGCCTTCTCCAACATTCCGTGGCGCGAACGGCTGCTCGTCGCCTTCACCGGGCCGCGCGGGGTCGTCCTCGTCGCCGTGGCCGGTCTCTTCGGGGAACGGCTGTCGGCGCTCGGAGTGTCCGATGGCGACCGCGTCGCGCCGCTGGCCTTCGCTCTGGTGGCGGCGACCGTGGTGCTGCATGGCTTCACCCTCACGCCGCTCGCGCGGCTGCTCGGGCTGACCGCGACCGAGACGCCCGGCGTGATGATCGTCGGCGGCTCGCGCTGGTCGACGGCGCTGGGGATGGCGCTGCGCAAGCTCGACCTGCCGGTGCTGATCGCGGACCCGAACCACGCGCATCTGCGGCAGGCGCGCGAGGCCGGGCTCGACACCTTCTGGGGCGACATCCTCTCCGAGGCGGCCGAGCACAAGCTCGACTTCGTGACCTACGACAAGGTCATCGCCGCCACCGACAACGATGCCTACAACACGCTGGTGGCCACCGACCTCGCGCCGGAGTTCGGTCGCGAGCACGTCTTCCAGCTCAAGCGGATGCGCCACGCCTCCGCCCGGCACGCGCTGCCGGCAACGCTCGGCGGGCAGAAGATCGGCGCGGACGAGTCCTACTTCGAGGCCAACGCGCGGCTCGCCGACGGCTGGGAAATCCGCGTGACGAAGATCTCGGCCGAGTTCCCGCTCGAACAATGGCGCGAGAAGAACCCCGAGGCCATCGTGATCGCCGACCTCGGCCCGCATGGCACATTGCGGCTGCGCGGCCCCGAGGACAAGGTGAAGGACACCGAGGGCACCCGCCTCGTGGTGGTCGCGCCGAAGCGCCAGGAACGCGCCGAGGACCGTCGGGACGAGAACGGCAACGACACCATGAAGAGCGTCGCTGCCAAGGGCTGACACCGGCGCTCCGATCCATAACCCGTGCCCGGCCGATCGGTCCGGCCGGCCTCCGGCGGGGATATTTTTCGGCCAGAAGAAACCCTGGTCAACGCGCCCGGTGTTTCTTCTGGCTGAAAATATCCCGGGGGAGTCCGCGGAACGCGGACGGGGGCAGCGCCCCCGGTGTAGTCTCGCCGGCTCTTGCGCACGGCCGGCATTTGACCCCGCCCGCCGAAGTGATAGAGGAAGCGCCGACCGCATGGAGACAGAACAGATGAACCTCTTCACCGACATCCGCGCGCTTGTGCTGCAGGCGATCGAGGCGCTGCAGGCCGAGGGCGCGCTGCCCGCCGATCTGA
Source organism: Salipiger sp. D13 (assembly GCF_003703915.1). Taxonomy (NCBI): domain Bacteria; kingdom Pseudomonadati; phylum Pseudomonadota; class Alphaproteobacteria; order Rhodobacterales; family Roseobacteraceae; genus Salipiger; species Salipiger sp. D13. The sequence goes on along the minus strand of NZ_ML112590.1, from coordinate 406,783 downwards.
ACACCGCCCCCGTGACGGTGGAGCCGCCCCGAGACCCGCTGCATGGCGACATGGCCACCAACGCCGCGATGGTGCTTGCCAAGCCCGCGAAGCAGAAGCCGCGCGACATCGCCGAGGCGCTGGCCGCGAAGATCGGTGCCGACGACCGGATCGTCAGCGCCGAGGTGGCGGGGCCGGGGTTCCTCAACCTGCGGCTCGCGCCGTCGGTCTGGCAGGCGCTGCCCGAGACCGTGCTGGGGCAGGGCACCGACTTCGGCCGCTCCGACCTGGGGCAGGGCGAGAAGGTCAACGTGGAATACGTCTCGGCCAATCCCACCGGTCCGCTGCACGTCGGCCATACCCGCGGCGCGGTCTTCGGTGACGCGCTGGCGAGTCTGCTGGATTTCGCAGGCTACGACGTCACTCGCGAATACTACATCAACGACGGCGGGGCGCAGGTGGATGTGCTCGCGCGGTCGGTCTACCTGCGCTACCTTGAGGCGCAGGGCCACGATGTCGAGTTCGCCGACGGCACCTATCCGGGCGACTACCTGATCCCGGTGGGCGAGAAGCTCAAGGAAAAGGTCGGCGACCGCTACGTCGGCGCGCCCGAGTCCGTCTGGCTGGAAGAGGTGCGCGATTTTGCCACCGAGGAGATGATGTCGCTGATCCGCGAGGATCTCGCGATGCTCGGCGTGAAGATGGATACCTTCTTCTCGGAGAAGTCGCTCTACGGCACCGGGAAGATCGAGGCCGCGATCGAGGATCTGCGCAGCAAGGGCCTCATCTACCGCGGCACGCTCGAGCCGCCCAAGGGCAAGCTGCCCGAGGACTGGGAGCCGCGCGAGCAGACGCTCTTCAAGTCGACCGAACACGGTGACGATGTCGACCGGCCGATCATGAAGTCGGACGGGGCATGGACCTATTTCGCGCCGGACATCGCCTATCACTACGACAAGGTGACGCGCGGCTACGACCAGCTCATCGACGTCTTCGGCGCGGACCACGGCGGCTACGTCAAGCGGATGAAGGCGGCGGTCTCGGCGCTGTCGGACGGCAAGACGCCGCTCGACATCAAGCTGATCCAGCTGGTGAAGCTCTTCAAGAACGGCGAGCCGTTCAAGATGTCGAAGCGGGCCGGCACGTTTGTCACCCTGCGCGACGTGGTCGAGGAAGTCGGCCCCGACGTGACCCGCTTCGTCATGCTGACCCGCAAGAACGATGCGCCGCTCGACTTCGACTTCGCCAAGGCCGTCGAGCAGTCCAAGGAGAACCCGGTCTTCTACGTGCAGTATGCCCACGCACGGATCTGCTCGGTGATGCGCAAGGCGACCGAGGCCGGGATCGACGTCTCGGACGCGGCGCTCGGCGGTGCCGACCTGTCGGTGCTCGACCACGAGTCCGAACTCGGCCTGATGAAGAAACTCGCCGAATGGCCGCGTCTCGTCGAGATCGCCGCGAAGGGACACGAACCCCATAAGGTCGCGATCTGGCTCAATGAACTGGCCTCGGACCTGCACGCGCTCTGGAACAAGGGGCACGACGAGCCGGCGCTTCGGTTCCTGCAGGATGACGCCGCCACCAGCCAGAGCAAAATCGCACTGGCCCGGGCCGTCGCGGTTGTCATTTCCGCGGGCCTTGGTATCTTGGGCGTGACCCCGGTGGAAGAAATGCGCTGAGCCGAAGAATGCCGCGCCGCCCCGGGGACTGACGGGCAGAGCAAGAGACCGCGATCTCGACGGGCGCGGGGCAGCGAGGCAGACATGGCGGATTTCACCTACGAGGGGCCTGCCGGACGGCAGGCGCCGGGCGGGCGCAGGGTTGCGAACCTGGCCAACTGGACAGGCGCGGCGGTGTCGCTGGCGCTGATGTGCGGCGTCGGTGTCTGGGGCTACAAGCTGCTGGTGCGTGACGTGACAGGCATCCCGGTCGTGCAGGCCATGGAGGGCCCGATGCGCATCGCCCCCGAGGACCCGGGCGGCACGCTCGCGGATCATCAGGGGCTGGCGGTCAACGGTGTCGCCGGCACCGGCACCGCGGCGCCCGTGCCGGACAAGCTTCTTCTTGCACCGCAAGCTTCCGGCCTGAGCGACGAGGACGTGGCGCTTTCCGAACTGTCACCGCAGGACACGCCCGCGACCCGGACCGGCGCCGCGCAGTCGGATGCCGAGATCACACTCGGCGACCCCGAGGGCGCCCAGCCGTTGCCCGAAGGCGTCGATCCCATGGAGGCGCTGGCCGACAAGATCGCCGCCGACGCGGTGCCGCTGTCGGATCTTGCGCCGGGCGAGGACTCCGAGGTCGTCACCGAACTGTCCGATCCCGACGCCGAGGAGGTCGCCGAGGCCGAGGATGCCGCACCGGCCCCGGCCGGCGCGCTGCTGCGCTCGCTACGTCCGCAAGTCCGGCCCGCCTCGCTGCCGACGCAACCGTCTGCCGACGCGATGATCGCGGCCGCCGTGCAATCGCAGGCCGGCCCCACCGAGGTCGATCCCGACACGCTGCCCGCCGGTACCCGGCTCGCGCAGCTCGGGGCCTATGACAGCCCCGAGACCGCGCGCAGCGAGTGGCGCCGCTTCTCGGCGCGTTTCGAAGAATTCATGGACGGCAAGGACCGTGTCATCGAACGTGCCACCTCGGGCGGGCGGGTGTTCTACCGCCTCCGCGCCCATGGCTTCGCCGACCTGTCCGACGCTCGCCGTTTCTGCGCTGCGCTGGTGGCCGAGCAGGCGGACTGCATCCCGGTGACCACGCGGTGAGCGGCGGTCGTGGTGCCGCGATCCTCGCGCCCGAAGGGCTGCGTCTGACCGGGGCCGAGCGCCGGTTCTTCGCCGACGCCGATCCCTTCGGTTTCATCCTCTTCACCCGCAACCTCGAGACGCCGGACCAGATCCGCGCGCTGACCTCGGATCTGCGCGAGGTGGTGGGCTGGCACGCGCCGATCTTCATCGACCAGGAGGGCGGCCGGGTCCAGCGCCTGCGCCCGCCGCTGGCGACCGAGTGGCTGCCGCCGCTCGACGACGTCTCCCGCTACGGCGCCGACGCGCCGCGCGCCATGTGGCTGCGTTACCGGATCACAGCCGCCGAGCTGCTGGGCCTCGGGATCGACGGCAACTGCGCGCCCATGCTCGACGTGGCGCGGCCCCAGACCCACCGCTTCCTGCGCAACCGCTGCTACGGCGAGACCCCGGAGCGGGTGGCCGAGATCGGTGTCGCCGTGGCGCAGGGCCTGATGCAGGGCGGCGTCCTGCCGGTCATCAAGCATCTGCCGGGGCACGGTCTCGCGCAGCTCGACAGCCATCTCGACCTGCCGCGCATCGACGCGCCCCGCGACGAGCTCGACCGCATCGACTTCGAGGCCTTCCGCCCGTTCCACGAAATGCCGCTGGGCATGACCGCGCATCTGGTCTTCGAGGGGCTGAACACCGAGCCCGCCACGATCGACCCGGCGATGATCCGGCTGATCCGCGAGGACATCGGCTTCACCGGCTTCCTGATGACCGACGACATCTCGATGGAGGCGCTGTCGGGCAGTGTCGCCGAGCGCGGCGAGGCGGCCTTGGCTGCCGGCTGCGACTGCGTGCTGCACTGCAACGGCGAGATGGACGAGATGGTGGCGCTCATGCGCCGGGCGGGCGAGATGTCCGAGCCGGCCCGCGCCCGTGCCGAGGCAGCGCTTGCCAGCCGCACGATCCCGGCCGAGGTCGATCTGGCCGAGCTGCACGCGGAGCGCGAGGCGCTTCTGAACGGGCATCGCTGATGGCGGAGGACCGCGCGCAGAGCAACGTGGAGTCGCTCTCGGTCGCCGAACGTCTCGCGGCCGAGGCGCTTATCGTGGATGTCGACGGGTTCGAGGGGCCGCTCGACCTGCTTCTGACGCTGTCGCGCACCCAGAAGGTCGACCTCCGCAAGATCTCGGTGCTCGAGCTCGCCCGGCAATACCTCGCCTTCGTCGAAAAGGCGAACGAGCTGCGCATCGAACTGGCCGCCGACTATCTCGTCATGGCGGCCTGGCTCGCCTTCCTGAAATCCCGCCTGCTGCTGCCTCCGGACCCCGAGGACGAGGGCCCGAGCGGCGAGGAAATGGCGGCGCATCTGGCCTTCCAGCTGGAGCGGCTGCAGGCGATGCGCGACGCCGCGGCACGGCTCATGGCGCGTGACCGGCTGGGCCGCGACGTGTTCGCGCGCGGGCAGGTCGAGACCGTCGAGCGTGTGCGCAGCGTGCAATACAGCGCGACGCTGCTCGATCTCATGCAGGCCTACGCGCGGCTGCGCACCCGCGACGAGTTCCGCCCGTTCGTGATGGACCGCGACAGCGTCTACACGATGGAAGAGGCGCTCGACCGGATGCGCGGGCTGCTCGGGTTCGCAGGGCAGTGGACGGATATTTCCTCGTGGCTGCCGGACGGCTGGGATGCGGACCCGGTGAAATGGCGCTCGGCCACGGCGGCGACCTTTGCCGCGTCGCTGGAGCTTGTGAAGGAGGGCCATGCCGAGATACGGCAGTCGGACACCTTCGCGCCGATTCATCTGCGCAAACGGGAGAAACGCCATGATCCCTGAGCAAGACACCACCAACGAGACCGCCCCGGAGGGGGCCGAGACCACGGCCTCCGAAGCGGCATCCGGCGTGCTTTTCGAAGCGCCGACGATGCATGAGCAGGAGCGCATGGTCGAGGCCGTGCTCTTTGCCTCTGCCGAGCCGGTCTCCCTGCGCGATCTCGAAGCACGGATGCCGCATGGCAGCGATCCTGCCGAGGCCTTGGTGAAGTTGCGGGCCCGCTACGAGGGGCGCGGTGTGCAGGTCGTGCGCGTCGGCGACGCCTGGGCGATCCGCACGGCGGCCGACCTCGGGTTCCTGATGCAGAAGGAGACCGTCGAGACCCGCAAGCTCAGCCGCGCCGCGATCGAGACCCTGGCGATCATCGCCTACCACCAGCCGGTGACCCGTGCCGAGATCGAGGAGATCCGCGGTGTCAGCGTATCGCGCGGGACGGTGGATCAGCTGCTCGAGATGGAGTGGATCCGGTTCGGGCGCCGAAAGATGACGCCGGGGCGGCCGGTGACGTTTGTCGTGACCGAGACCTTTCTCGATCACTTCAGCCTCGAGAACGCCCGCGACCTGCCGGGTCTCAAGGAGTTGCGCGCCGCCGGTTTGCTGGACAATAGACCGCCGCCCGGCACGACGCCGCTTGGCAGAACACGCGACGAGGACGCGGAAGACGAGGGCGACGCCCCCGGTCAGAGCGAGCTTTTCGAAGACTGAACGCCGGGGCTTTCTGGCCCCGGCGCCGATCTGCCCCGCGCTGCATCGCTCGCGGGAAAGATTTCGTGTTCGGATCTTACCGGATAACGCGGACGATGCGGCGGCTTTCGGGGTCCACGACAACCGGGATCTCGTTCACGTTCAGGTAGGCATAGTCGCTCTCGGGAACGGTGTAGACCTCGATTTCCTCGGGGATGCCCGCGCCTTGGGCGACCTCACCGGTCAGGTAGACCGGCTCGACCGGGTTTTGCCGCACGTAGGTGACGGTCTTTTCCTCGACCTCGGCATTCGCGCCGAGCCCTGCGCCCAGAATGGCACCGCCGGCTGCGGCAAGCGGGCCGCCGACAAGCAGCGCGCCTGCTGCTGCGCCCCAGGTGCCACCGGCGGCTGCACCCATCGCAGCGTCGCTGTCATCCTCGTATGTCACCGTCTCGACCTCGAGCCGGTCGGTGTTCTCGTAGATGACCACGGGCTCTTCCTCGACGGGCGTCGTCAGGTAGGCGGCGTAGGCCCAGCCCTGCGTGCCGTCATAGCTCACCTCGCACCACTCCGCCTGATCGAGGCAGCCGGCCACGTCGACCTCGGCATCGGCGGGGATCACGTTCTGGATCTCGTACTGCGGCCCCGGACCCGCGCGCAGGTTGAGCTCGGTGGTCGCCGACGCGCTGAGCGCAGCGGCTGCGGGGGAGGCAAGGATACCGACGATGGCGGTGGAGAGCAGTGCAGGTTTCGCGAAGGACATGGGACTACCTTTCATGTTGTTCGGGCTGCGACGGATGCCGCTGCCATCTGGAGCCCACAACGGCCCATCCAGTGAAGCGGTTCCGGAGCTGTCTGAAAAGTCGTTTCATATCAGCGGGAAAGCGCCATTCCATTACTCGCAAACGGCGCTTCGCTGCTACAGCCTCAGGTGGTGGGAACCAAAGACGTGAACGCATTCACGGCGTTCCCCGGCGCACTTGGAAAAGGCCGGGACACATTCGAATATTTTGGCTTGAGCGTGCCAATCGTGCGGAGATGCGGGCGAATTGCGCCGGAGACGAAGGCAGCTCTCTATGCGCAAGATTCCATCTTAGGTTGAGTGTTGCGTGAGGCTTCGGGGTCAGGAGGGCTTCTATCAAGGCCGACACCGGCATGGAGAGCCGCCGCGAAAAAAGTCGCGGCGTCAGGCGACGTACGCGTGACTGTGATCGACGAACAGGGGCGGACAGCGGCAGATCCCGGCCGGTCAGGCCCGGAAATGCTTGGAGAGCTTCAGCCCCTGGCCCTGGTAGTTCGAGGCGATCCCGGCGCCGTAGAGCTGGGTGGGCAGTTCGTCCATGCGTTCGTAGACGAGCCGGCCCACGACCTGCCCGTGTTCGAGCACGAAGGGGGCCTCGTGGCAGCGCACCTCGAGCACCCCGCGCGAGCCGGTGCCACCGGCGCCCGCATGGCCGAAGCCCGGGTCGAAGAAGCCGGCGTAATGCACCCGGAACTCGCCGACCATGGCGAGGTAGGGCGCCATCTCGGCGGCATAGGCAGGCGGAATATGCACCGCCTCGCGGCTGACGAGGATGTAGAAGGCATCGGGATCGAGGATCAGCTGGCCACGATTGCTGCGCAGCGGATCCCAGAACTCGAGCGGGTCGTAGTGACCGAGCCGGTCGAGGTCGATGACCCCGGTGTGCGGCTTGGCCCGCCAGCCGACGAGCGTGTCCTCGGCAGGCATGAGATCGACCGAGAAGCCGAGTCCCTGGTCGATGACGGCGGGGCCACCGGTGACCAGCGTCTCGGCCTCGTGCAGCGCGGTGAGCTCGGCATCGGTCAGGACTGACTGGCCATGCCGGAAGCGGATCTGGTTCAGGCGCATGCCAGTGCGCGCGAGCACCGAGAAGCTGCGCGGGCAGATCTCGGCGTAGAGCGGGCCGTCGTAGCCATCGGAGACGCGGTCGAACTCGGCGCCGCCGTCGGTGATCGTGCGGGTAAGCAGGTCGAGCCGCCCGGTCGAGCTCTTGGCGTTGGCGACGGCGGTGAGACCCTGGGGCAGGGAAAGACGTTCGAGCAGCGGCACGACGTAGACGCAGCCCTTTTCCAGAACCGCCCCCTGCGTGAGATCGACGCGATGCATCTCGAACTCGTCGAGCCGGTCCGACACCTTGCGCCCGGTGCCGGCAAGGAAGGACGCGCGCACCCGGATCGCCTCGGTCCCGAGACGCAGGTCAAGGCTCGCCGGCTGGATCTGGCCATCGGCCAGCGCTGCGCCGGGCATGATCCGCCCGTCGTCGATCATCGTCGCGATCTGCTGGTTTGCGAGCACCCCGGTCATCGCTCTCTCCTCTGCTTCGGCCGTCCTTAGCAAGCGGTGCAGCCGAAGGGGAGCCGAAAATCCCGCATGCCTGCGAGAGGCTCGCACGCCGGCAACACGCGGGGTCCGCGTGTTCGGATTTTCATGTTGGGAGAATTTGGTCGGGCTAGCAGGACTCGAACCTGCGACCTTCCGTCCCCCAGACGGACGCGCTACCAGGCTGCGCCATAGCCCGACTTCTTGTGAGCCGTGTCATACCGTTTCTGTGCGCAGGGGCAACCCCAAATTGCGCGAAAAGCGAGCATGATTTCAATTCAGTCGCGGGCGGCGTCCTGCTTCGATGCCAGCCAGTCGCGCAGCGCCTGAACCTGCGGGGCAATGGCACGGGCCTGCGCCGCGGACAGCGTCTCGACGCGCGAAAGATGGGTCAGCAGTCCCGGCGGCGCCGGTGGCAGATTGTCGATATCCGGCAGCTCGGGAATCACCATGGGCTCCGATTCGACGGCGTGCTCGTCGGGTTCGGTGATCTGAGCCTCGGTGATAGGCGCTGCATCGGCGGTGGCTTCCACTGTATCTAGTGCCGGCTCTTTTTCGTCGACGCCCTCGCTCTCTGCCGCGAGGGGCGGCTGGTCGGCGACGGGCTCCTGTTGGCCACCCTCGGAAGAGCCCATTGCCCCCGTCGCAGGGTCCTCGGGCGAGTCTGTCTCGGGCGCCTCGGGGCTCTGCGGGGGCTCCGTCGGACGCTCGGCTGCGCTCTCCCGAGGCGTCGCTTCGGGCGCGTCTTCAGGCCACGCCGGGGCTGGGGCGTCGTCCTGTGCCTCACTGGCCATGAGCGGCGTGTCCGGCTCGGTCGTCCGCTCTTCGAGCGAGTGCGTGAGAAAGGCGGGCAGGGCATGCGCGCCGTCATCGGCGGGGGTGAGCGGCGCGTCGGTGATCGGGGCGCTGTGGTCCTCTTGCGGGACCGCCTCGTGGTCTGCGACCGGAGGAACGGTATCCTCATGCGCTGCCATCATCGGGGCGTCGGGGATGTCGGCCTCGGCGTGATCGAACGGGGCGTCTGCCTTATCCGCAGAGGCGGGCCAGGCATCGTTTTCGGTCTCGGTGGGCTCTGCGGCTGCCTCGGCAGGCACGGGAGCCTCCGGCACGGGCGCAGGCTCCGACGAGGTTTCCGGCGCGACGGCGGGCTCAGCTGCCTCGGCGGGCTGAAGGGGCGCGAAGGGCAGCACGGTACCGGTTTCGGGCTCGGCCTCGATGTAGGGCGCGCTCTCGATGGTCTCGGGCGTGTTCTCCTCATCCAGCGGCAGAGGCGCGAGCGTGGCGACGTGCTTCACCCCCTGCTCGCGCAGGATCTTCTGCACGCCCTTGATGGTCATGCCGTCGTCGTGCAGCAGCTTGCGGATGCCGGCCAGCAGGCCGATGTCGCCGGGTCGGTAGTAGCGGCGCCCGCCGGCGCGTTTCACCGGCTTCACCTGGGTGAACTTGCTTTCCCAGAACCTCAGCACATGGGCGGGCGTGTCCAGCAGCTCCGCAACCTCGCTGATGGTGCGGAAGGCATCGCGGGACTTGCTCATGTGACGTTACCTCTTGTTGCCGGCGGCGACGCGCTCTTTCATAAGGTGTGAGGGACGGAAGGTCAGCACGCGGCGCGGCTGGATCGGCACCTCTTCGCCGGTCTTGGGGTTGCGCCCCACGCGCGCCGCCTTGTCGCGCACCGAGAAGGTGCCGAACGACGAGATCTTGACCTGTTCGCCGCGCACCAGCGCGTCGGACATGTGCTGCAGCACGGACTCGACAAGATCGGCGCTCTCGTTGCGCGACAGGCCAACCTCGCGGAAGACGGCCTCGCTCAGGTCCATGCGTGTCAGAGTCTTTTCGCTCATACCCATCCCTCCCGGTTTGGCACAGCATGGGGGCCGGAATTTTCCGAGTCAATATCAAGCACTTGGAGAACGGCTTTCCGGGCCGGAAAAGGCGTGCCGTGGCGCTTACCAGCGCAGGACGACCGCCCCCCAGGCGAGACCGCCACCGATCGCCTCGGTCACGACCATGTCGCCGCGCTTGATCTTGCCCTCTGCCTTGCCGACCGACAGCGCGAGGGGAATCGAGGCCGCGGAGGTGTTGCCATGGTCCTGCACGGTCACGATGACCTGCTCCATCGGCAGACCCAGCTTCTTCGCGGTGCCGGCGATGATGCGGATATTGGCCTGGTGCGGCACGATCCAGTCGACGTCGGCGGCGGTGATCCCGGCCTTGTCCATCGCGGCCTCGGCGGTGGCGGCGAGCTTGGCGACCGCGTGGCGGAACACCTCCTTGCCCTCCATTCGCAGCTGGCCGATCGAATTGGTGCTGACCCCGCCATCGACGTAGAGAAGCTCGCGGTAGCGGCCGTCGGAATGCAGGTCGACGGACAGCACGCCACGGTCGTCAGGGGTGCCGTCACCCTCTGCAGCCTCGAGGATCAGCGCACCTGCGCCGTCGCCGAAGAGCACGCAGGTCGCCCGGTCTTCCCAGTCGAGGATGCGCGAGAAGGTCTCCGCCCCGATGACCATCACGCGGCGCACGGTGCCCGAGGTGATGAGCGCGTTGGCGTTGGCCAGCGCGTAGACGAAGCCGGCACAGACCGCCTGCACGTCGAAGGCGAAACCGGTCTCCATCCCGAGCCGCGCCTGCACCATGGTGGCGGCGGAAGGGAAGGTGAGATCGGGGGTCGAGGTCGCGACGATCAGCGCGTCGATGTCCGAGGCCTGAAGGCCCGCATCGGCAAGCGCCGCTTCGGCTGCATGGGCTGCGAGCTCGGAGGTAGCCTGACCTTCGGCCGCGAAATGTCGGCGCTCGATACCGGAGCGGCTGACGATCCACTCGTCGGTGGTATCCAGCGTCTTCTCGAATTCCGCATTGGGGACGATGCGCTCGGGCAGATAGTGCCCGACCCCTGCCACCTGCGCCCGTATGGTCATGGATCCGTTCCGTCTTTCTTCTGCTCGAGGCCGCTTTCCGCGGCGCCGTCTTCAGCTGCACCGGCGGCGGTTGCGATGCGTTCGGCGAGCCGGGCACCGAAGCCCGACTGGGCCAGATCGTAGGCCAGTTCGACCGCGGCTGCCACACCTGTCGCGTCGGCCGCGCCATGCGACTTCACCACGGTGCCGTTCAGGCCGAGAAAGACCCCGCCGTTCTTGCGCCGCGGGTCGATGCGCGCCTGAAGCCGCTTCAGCGAGGTCAGCGCGAGCAGCGAGGCCAGCCGCGACAGCGGCGAATAGGCGAAGGCCTCGCGCAGGAACTGACCGATGAGCGAGGCGGTGCCTTCGCCGGTCTTCAGCGCGATGTTGCCGGTGAAACCGTCGGTGACGACCACGTCGCAGCGGTCGCCGGAGAGGTCGCCGCCCTCGGCGAAACCGACGAACTCGAAGCCGGCGGAATCCGCCTGTGCGGCGATCAGCTCATGCGCCTGCTTCAGCTCGGCGCGGCCCTTGTGCTCTTCGGTGCCGACGTTCAGCAGGCCGACGCGCGGCCGTTCGAGCGACAGCCCGTTGCGGGCGTAGGACACGCCCATGAGCGCGTATTTCAGCAGGTCCTCGGCATCGGCGCGGATGTCGGCGCCGACGTCGAGCATCACGTTGAAGCCCTGCGGGTTCTTCGATGGCCAGAGCACGGCGATGGCGGGGCGGTTCACGCCCGGCAGCTTGCGCAGCCGCACCATCGACAACAGCATGAGCGCGCCGGTGTTGCCGCAGGACACGGCCACGGCCGCTTCCTTGTTGCGCACCGAATCGAGCGTGGACCACATCGAGGTGTCCTGCCCGTTGCGCATCACGTGGCTGGGCTTGTCCTCCATCGAGACGACACCCTGCGCGTCGCGGATCTCGCAGCGGTCGGCAAGCTTGCGCTTTTCGACCAGCGGGCGAAGCTCCTCGGCGGGGCCGTGCAGGATGAAATGCGCATCCTTGTTCCGACGCGCAAAGATGCCAAGGCCGGCAACGATGGTTGCCGGCCCCCGATCTCCGCCCATGGCGTCGATGGATAGCACCAGAGGCCCGCTTGCCTGCGTTTTTTCCTGAGCGGATGTCATGCGGCGCGGGCCTTCGAGCTGTTTCAGGCTGCGTCTTCGTCCAGATCGACCTCGTCGGCCACGGCGACGACTTCGCGCTCGGCGTAGTGACCGCAGGAGGGGCAGACGTGGTGCGGGCGCTTCAGCTCGCCGCAGTTGTCGCACTCGTTGGGGTTGCCGGCAACGAGAGCGTCATGCGCCCGGCGGTTGTTGCGGCGCGATTTGGATACTTTGTTCTGTTGGACGGCCATGTCTCAACCTCGATCTTTCGCGTGTGGGGGCAATTCGTTGCCCGGTTCCGTTCGGGCGTGCCCGGCCTCTTAGTCTGTAGGCAGGGGCCATGGCAACCCGGAATTCCGATGAAGGCGCGAAAATAGAAACTTCGCGAGGAATCGCAAGCGATATTTCGCGCCCGACGGGGCTAGTCGTCGTCCTTCTCACCCTTTTTCGGGCTTTCGGCAAGCTGGTCGCGCAATCCCGACAACGCCGCGAAGGGATTCGGGCGCTCGTCCTCGGGGTCGGGCTCGGCCGCTTCCGCCAGTTCCTCGGCAACCTCTTCGGCGGCCTCGCTGTGCGGGTAGGGCGGCAGCGCCAGCGACAGGGCCTCCGACAGCACAGCGCCGAGGTCGATGACGGAGGGCAGCGGGTCGGCGTCTTCCTCGGGTGTCTCGATCTCCGAGCCTTCCTCGGGCTGGGGCAGCTCCTCGTCAGGGCGCCAGAGACGTTCGACCGGCTCGTCGATACGGGTGGTCACCGGATCGAGCGTGACCACGCAAGGCTGCGTGACGGTCGCCCCAAGCATCGCGTCGAGCTGCCAGCCGTCGCGGCCCACGGGCCGGATCTCGCCGGACAGTCGCAGCTTGCGCAGCGACAAGAGGCCGAGTTCCTCGGCCAGCGCCGCCCGCGCGGCTTCGTCTGGCCGGATGTCGAAGCTGGTCGGGCCGGTGTTTCGCAGGGCCGCGACTCTCAGTCGCTCGGGCTGTGACCCGGTTCTTGGCATGGGCCGCCTTTCCTTTGCTTGAAGCGCATGGCTTGGTTATGTAATCGGGGATAGAAGACCCGCAAGGGCCAAGACAAGAGGGCAGGACGCAGTCCATGGCAAAACCCGGAAGACAGGCGATGGTGGCCATGGCGGCCATGCTCGGGCTGGCGGCCTGCACCGCACAATATCGCTCCCACGGCTACACCCCCTCCGAGGAGGATCTGCAGCAGATCGTGCCCGGTGTCGACACGCGCGGCACCGTCGAGGACGTGATCGGCGTGCCGACCGCCTCGGGCGTGCTGAACGAAGGCGGTTATTACTACATCGAAAGCGAGATGCGGCAGTTCGCCTGGCAGGCGCCGGAAGTGGTCGACCGCGAGGTTCTGGCCATCACCTTCGACGACGCGGGCGTCGTCGACAACATCACGCGCTACGGTCTCGAGGATGGCAACGTCGTACCGATCTCGCGCCGGATCACCCGCACCAGCGATGGCGAGACGAGCTTCATCCGCAGGCTCTTCGGCAACATCGGCGGGCTGTCGCTCAGCCAGTTCGTCGACCAGTAGGGCCGCCGTCATGCAAGCCCGGCCAAGCACAGACGCCGCCGGGACGGAACGCTCCGAGCTTCTGCGGCGCGGGCGTTACCGCGCTCGACACGCCGTGCCGGACGAGATCCCTGCCGCGCAGGCGCTGCGCGGGCAGGCCTTCTTCGGACCGGACGGCCCCCCGGACATCGACCGCTTCGACAGTCTCTGCCGGCACGTGCTCATCGAGGATACGGCCGAGAGCGCTCTCGTGGCCTGCTTCCGTTATCTCTGGCTTGGCGATGGTGCGGCGATCACCGACAGCTATTCGGCGCAGTACTACGATCTGCACCGGCTCGCCGCGTTCGACGGGCCGGCTATGGAGCTGGGCCGTTTCTGCCTGCGGCCGGGGTCGAACGATCCCGACATCCTGCGCCTTGCGTGGGCTGCGATCACCGCGCTGGTGGACCGTGGCGGCGCGCGACTTCTGTTTGGATGCGCGAGCTTCGCCGGCACGAACCCGGAGCGCTACGCGCCGGCCTTCGCGCATCTGCGCGGCCGTCACCTGGCGCCCGAGGCCTGGCGGGTCGGGGAAAAGGCGCCCGAGCGCGTGGGCTTCCCTCAGACCGGGGCCGACGCCCGCGCAGCGATGCGGCTGATTCCGCCGTTGCTACGGACCTACCTCGGCATGGGCGGATGGGTCAGCGACCACGCCGTGGTCGATCGGGAGATGAACACGCTGCATGTCTTCACCGCCGTCGAGGTCGCGGCGATCCCGCCGGCCCGCGCAAGGGCGCTGCGGGCCATCGCGGGCTGAGGCCGGTCAGGTGCCGGCTTCGGCGCGGGCCTGGCGCAGTACCTCGAGCCGTCGGCGGAAACGCGGCGCCTCGAGCCGGCGCGTGACGTTCTCGCAGAGCGCCTGCGCAAGGCCGAGCCGGCCCTCGCCCTCGAGCCTTGCCAGCAGTTTTCGCAGGTAGGGCGGGTAGTCCCGCCGCTTGCGCATCAGCCGGGCGAAGCTGAGGTCATCCAGCGTGCCGTCGGCCGCGGCCACCAGCAGTGGCGCGACCAGTTCCAGCTCCAGCAGGTTGCCCTGCAGTGCGCTGCCCATGAACGGCAGCCGGAAACGGGTGACGTTGCGCCGGGCAAACAGCGCCGAGTGCATCGCGTCGAGCCGTTCGCGCGGGTCGTAGAGCAGGTAGGCCTGCTGCGCCGCGTCGACCATGTCGGGCGCGTAGCCGTAGCGCGTGGTGAAATCGAGCCGCCGCTTGTCGGCAAACCGGTCGTCCCACTCGGTCACGCGCGGGTCGAGCGTGGCCTGCGGCTGCAGCATCAGCACGCGCGCGCCGGGCGCTGCCACCGAGTAGGCGGCAGCGGCATAGCCGCAGGGTCCGGCCCCGTAGAAGATCACCCGGTCGAACTCGTCGAAGAAGCCGTCGTCGAGCAACTGGTCGAAGAAGCCGTAGACCAGCGGATCGCGGAACCACGTATCTCGGGCCGAGATCACGGACAGCGACGACCAGCCTTCGCTGATTGCCATGGTCCAGCCGAGCGGGGTCGAGGTGGGCGACAATGCCTCGATCCCGGGAAGGGTCTCGAAGCTCACCAGCAGCGTGTCGCCGCGTTCCACGAAGACGCCGTGGTGGCGCTTTCCCAGCGGTTCGGCGAAACCGTCCGTCTCGCCGATCTCCGAGATCGCCCCGATCCATCGGCCCCGCCGGACGCCGGAAAGATCCACTGCCGAGAGGTCGGTTTCATCCTGCATTGTCGCCTGCCACTTGTCACTTCACCGCATGCGCGGTGGCATCGCCGGAATTTTGGTTAACCGAAACATTGCCCTGTCTTTGGGGCGGAAATGTGCTGAAACAGGGGTAAGTTTTGGCGACACCATGCGGCGAGGGTTCAGCTGTCCGCCCCCTTTGCCCGCAGCGCGTGGCCATGCAGAAGCGCCGCTGCATCGGGCCCCAGCGGGCGGCTTGGCGGGGTCATCATCAGCCGGCCCATGAGTGCGCGGTAGGGCTCCTGCCGCATCAGCGCCTCGAAGCGGACGCGGCGCCAATCCACCGCCTGCGCGTGCAGCCGCGCCAGCTCGGGATCGGCGGCCAGCGCCGTGCGCCGCTCGGCAACCTGCGGCGCCAGAACCAGGATCGACCGGTCCTCGACCACGTTGAAATTGCGCTCGACCCAGTAGTCGAGCCCGAGCGCGTGGTCGGAATGCACCGCGCGCCCACGGTCGGCCTTGAGCACGTAGCTTTCCATCGCGCCGAGCGGATAGTGGTTGAGCTGAACCAGCGCATGGCTCTCGCGCCCGACGTCGGTAAAGATCCGGCGAGTGCGGAACTGCGCCTCCAGCGCGCGTCCGGCGCCATCGAACCAGCGGGCCTGTTCGATGCGTGTGGGCTCGGGCTGTCGCGGGCGATGCACGCCGAGCCGGCCGTAGGTGCCGTCGTTGCGGTAGAGCGTCTTGAACATCGACGCGCGCCACGGCCAGAGCATCCGCGCCGGCGCCGCCCGGGTGAACTGCTCGGGGATCGGGCGGTCTTCGTAGCGCAAGACGCCGGCGTTGCCGAAAAGCCGCCATGTGAGGGTGATGGCGCTGGCCTCGGGTAGCGCGGCGATGAGGTCGGGCAGGGTGCGCGTGCCGACGTGGACATTGACGAACTCGTCGACATCGAGCGCGATCAGCCAGTCGGCCTGCCGGACCGCCTCGGTCCGGTCCGCGCGCTTCAGCCCCGAAAACTGGATGCCGCCCTTGTCGTGCGGCCCGTCGTTGCGGATGTGGGTCACGTGCCCCAGCACCTCGAGACGGTCGAGCAGCGCGTCGGTGCCGTCGTCGCAGTCGTTCGACAGCGCGACCACGTGGCTCACGCCGCAGGCGAGGTGATGCGCCAGCCAGTCGAGCAGAAAGGCGCCCTCGTTGCGGACGCAGAGCACGGCGGTGATCCTCATGCGCTCACCATCCCCGGCGGAAGGTGACCACCTTGCCCTCCGACGCCTTGGGGAAATAAGTCAGCCCCGCCCGGTGCATGGCGTCGAACACCGCCTCAACCCCGCACTGACCGATCCACTGCGGGTGCAACTCGATGACCGCGCAGCGCAGGCCCGACCAGTCGCCGGCGGGCAGCAGCGTTGCCTCGGCCCCTTCGATGTCGCAGACCAGAACGTCCGGCGCGACCTCGGACAGCACGTCGCCCAGCCGGTCCCGGTCGACCTTCACCGTCTCGACGATGCTTTCGGGGTCCGCCTCCCGGTCCATCGAGGAGCCGAGAAAATTGCGCCGCAGGTGGAAATCCACGGGGTCACCGCCCTCGGGGGTGAGCAGGGCGTTGCGCACCTCGACCGTCGTGACCGCGTTCGCCGCGAGGAGGCTGGCGATATAGGGAATGAGCGCGGGGTTGGCCTCGTAGCTGACGACGCGGCCCACCTTCTTCCTGACCGCAAGCAGGGTCGAGAGGTAGCCGATGCCGCCGCCGAGCTCGAGCACCCGGTCACCGGGGCGCACGACACGGGTGACCGCGTCGCATTCCTTGCGCTCGTAGGTGCCCTCGCGCAGCGCGCCGCGCATGCGGCCGGTGGTGATTTGCGGATGCTTGGGGATGCGCAGTCCGCGCGAGAGCATGACAGGGTTGCGGGCGCCGGTGCCGTCCATCGGGTCAGCTTTCCACGTCGAGGGCGAGCGCATAGGCCACCCGCTCGGTTTCGGTGAGACGCAGCGCCACGGCCTGCCGGTAGAGGTCTTCGAACTCCGGGGTCGCGTGCAGCTCGCGCGCCTTGGTGTGGTGCCAGTCGAGCCCGCGCGCGTGCCATGCCTTCAGCCCGGGGTCGGTCATCAGCCGGTCGTACTCGGCGCGCAGGCGGGGCAGGTTGCGCCGGATGGTCACGTCGCGGACATCGGACCAGTCCATGCGGATCCAGTAGTTGAGACCGATCGAGCGGTCGACGTGCAGCGCCCGTCCACGCTGGCGCTTGATGAGGAAGCTCTCGGCACTGCGCAAAGCGTAATGGTTGAGCTGCACGAGGTCGTAGCCGATGGTTCGCTTCGAACTGCGCCAGCCGTTCTTCAGCACCTCGGCGGTCATGTCGGCGCCGGAACCGTTCACCCATTTCACCCGATCCGCGAAACCCTCGGCAAGCTTGTTGGGACGGTGACACGAGAGCTTGCCGTAGGCGCCGATATTCCGGAACAGCGTCTTGAAACCCCAGACCGTGTGCGGCTTGGGACAGAACTTGGGGGCGCAGCTCTGGAACTGGTCGATGACGAAACGGTCCTTGATCCGGGTCACGCCGTCGTGGCCGAAGAGCCGCCAGGTCATCGCGATGTTGGTGGCGTCGGGCACGCGGGCGAAGAGATCGGGCAGGGTGCCGTTGCCGCAGCGCACGTTGATGAACTCGTCCACGTCGATATGCGCGATCCAAGAGGCATTGCGGATCACAGGCTCGGACAGCGCCTTGTCGAGCGCATGCTGCTGCGGAGAGTTGCCCGCCCAGTCGTCGTTGGAGCGGTGCTCGACCACGCCCATCGCGGCGAGCCGGTCGAGGATCTCGGTCGTGCCGTCCTCGCAGCCGTTGGTGTAGATCAGGAAATTGTCGATACCGGTGGCGCGGTGATAGGCCACCCATTCCACGATATAGGGCGCCTCGTTCTTCATGCAGGCAACGATGACGTTGCCGCTGCTGCCCCCGGGTAGCGCCCGCGGTGGCATGGGCGGAAAGCTAGCCGTTGCCTGTTCCTCGTCGACCGAGCCCAGCCGGTTGTGCGGTGCGAACGACGAGCGGCGGAGCGTCTCGAGGGTCTGACGGACAAGCTCCGGCGTGGGGGCCTGCGCCGAGGGAGCCGCGTCCTTGGACGAGTGGGACACGGTCGCAATGGGCTCTGGAGCGGGCCGCAGCGCGGCAAGATCGGCAGCCCTTGCGACTGTTTCCTCGCGGCTGGCCTTCTCGATGCGTTTTCGGAAGGCCATGAGATACTGCGTCGCGCGGAAACCGAGGGTCGGATCGGGCTCGCGCCACTCCGGCGCAGGGGCATCCGGCGCCATCGGGGCCGGATCGAGGCCCGGGTGTGCGGCGCAGAGATCGGCGATGTCCTCTGCGAACCGGTCGGAAATGGCGTAGAGGCTGCCGGGATCAATGTCGCCGCCTTGAACCCTGATTTCGTTCAGACATTGCCGCCACGCCTGGCGCGGAAGAATGCTCTTGCGCCGTGCGAGCAGCCGCAGAAGCGCATCGTTCAGAAGCCGCTGGCGCGTGAGCCATGCCGCAGAGGCCGGTTCGGGCAGCGGCTCCGGATCGGCACGGCCGATGCTTTCGGGGATGTCGAAGGCGGCGCGCAGTTCCTCGGCGGCGTTGGGGCCATGCAGCCGCGCCATGTCGATGCTGCGGAACCGGACCGAGCCCGTCCCGAAAACGGCCTCCCATTCGGCCTGCAACCGTTTGTAATCGAGCCAGAAGACGGCCGATTGCGCCTCGGTGAACCGTCCCGTGCGCGGGTTGGGCGCCGCGCGCGTGTCGAGCGCGGCCTGCCACCAGTCGGGGCGGTCGATCAGCCCGAGCTCGAGATCGAGCCCGGTTACACGCCCGTCCATGAGCTGCGCGGCATAGCGCCGGACCAGCATCCGCGCCGGATCGTCGATATGCGCGACCACGTGGATGTCTTCCGAAAGCGGTGAAAGAACGCCCTTCAACCGTTTGATTTCGCTTTGGGACGTCAGGAGACCACCCAGTTGGTGCGCCGACAGGATGAGCGTCTCTGGTCGGGCCTGCCTCACTTCGCGGGTGAGCTGGCGCATCACCTCTTCGCGCAGCGCGGCCTGTGTCTCGGGCGCGGTGTAGCCTCGGTAGAACCGCAGCGCGTCCACCGCCGCCGGATCGCTCACCGCCATGAAGAGCCGCGTGTGGTTCTTCGCTCCGGCCGAGCGCGCGTAGAGCACGCCCTGGGCTCTCAGCCGGTCGCGCTTGGCGTGCAGCACCGCTTGCAGCCGGTCCGAGGACAGCGCGTCCGGTCCGATGTGGAGCTGGATCCTCATGGCGTATCCACCGATCGCATCGAGCGGTTCTCGTTCGCCTTGCCCCACCAGGGCAGCGTGATGCCGGGATGCGCCGAAAGCATCTCGGGGGCCTGCGGGTCAGCGGTGTCATACTCGAGGAAGCGCGTATCACCGGCGAAGATCCGACGCAGGAAGGCGTAATGCTGCGCCACCCATTGCGCCCGTTCCAGCCGGGTTTCGCCGTAGCCGGAGGGCAGCCCCGGAATGTTGCCCTGCGGCAGTCGCCGGGTGCCGAGATCGGACCAGCGCAGCATGGAATGCGCAGTCTCGGCCGGGTCGCGCCACGAGGCGACGAAGCGAATGGCGGGATGGTGGTGGCGCAGCGCCTCGATCAGCCCGAAATCGGTCTGCGGCCAGAGGCACAGCGTGCCGTTCAGGACCGAAATCTCGGTCAGCGCGTCGATGCTCCCCAGCCGTTCCAGCGGGTCGCCCGAGCGGAAATAGCCGTCGTAGAGTTGCCGCGCCACGAAGCTGCCGGCGATGCGGCGGTCGGGGCAGCTGCCACGCCTGAGCTTGAAATCGGCGACCACGAGGCCCGCGCGGTCGAGCGCGACGCCAAGCGTCGTGGTGCCGGTCTTGGGTAGCCCGAGGTTGATGACCCGCACCGTCATGGCGCAAGCCCCAGTTCGCGCATCAGCTCCGGCTCTCCGGGCGGCAGCGTCGGGAGGGCGCGCAGGTCTGCATGCATCCGGGCGTAGGCAGGGTCCGCCATCAGCGCATCGCGCCGGGCGCGGTGAAGGCGCACGCAATCGTCGTGGCGCGCGCCGATTTCGCCGCGTTTCATGTCCTCGAGCACGCCTTGCAGCGCCGGCAGGTGGCGTTGGATCGAGCGATCCTCCCACGCGGGGTCGTTGCGTTCGCGCCAGTAGAGATCGTCGAAGACGCGGTCCTTCCGGTTCACGTCGCCACGGTCGGTCTTGATGAGGTAGCTGTCGAGCGAGCGCAGCGCATAGTGGTTCAGCGTCGCGTGCTGCCGCGCTCCGGCCGCCGGGAACTTGCGCATGCGGCGCGGGTTGGCGGCGACGAGGAACTTCTGCGGCACCTCGCGACCCGAGCCATCGGTCCAGCGGGGGATGCCCTCGGGATCGAGACCCTTGCGGAAGAACGGCCGGTGCGCGCCGAGGTAGTGCACCGGAAAATCCGACCGCACCAGTGTCTTGACCTCGATCGCCGTCTCGGCACACCACAGGTCGGGGTTGTGCGAGCGGGTGAACTGTTCGATCACGGGGCGGTCCTCGAAGCGATCGACGCCGCCATTGGCAAAATACTGGAAGGTGACCGAGATCGCCTGCGGGTCGCCGCAGGCCTCGATCAGTGCGGGGATCGTGTGGTTGCCCGCGTGGATGTTGAGGAACTCGTCGACATCCGCGATCCAGAGCCAGTCCGCCTGCCGCACGATGTCCTGTTTGGCCGCGTGCCTGAGCGCTTCCATCTGGTAGTTGCGCCCCCGGGCCGGGTTCGGCAGGTGCACGACGCCATGGGGCGCGAGCGCGTCGAGCAGCCGGTCGGTGCCGTCGCTGCAGTCGTTCGAGTAGATCAGGAAGTCGGTGACGCCGAGCAGCCGGTTGTAGGCCACCCATTCCAGCAGGAAAGGGCCCTCGTTCTTCACGCATGTCACGGCGGTTATGCGCATGCCTGCGCCTTCGCGGTCTCGTCACCCATGGGCCTGCCCGGTCCGTCCTGTCCGGAGGTTCGGCCTCCGTGGCGCCTTGTTACACGGCAAAACATTGCATTCGGGTTGCGAACCGTCAATCTTGCGGCGCGCGCACTGCGTTGTGTTGCCGGAATGAAGCGGCGGACCTGCGACCTTGGGGGTATTGACCGGGCCGGCGCGGGCGGGCACTCCGGAACACGAGGAGGAGGCCGCATATGAAGAACCCC
Source organism: Salipiger sp. D13 (assembly GCF_003703915.1). Classification (NCBI taxonomy): domain Bacteria; kingdom Pseudomonadati; phylum Pseudomonadota; class Alphaproteobacteria; order Rhodobacterales; family Roseobacteraceae; genus Salipiger; species Salipiger sp. D13. Next base: position 385,781 of record NZ_ML112590.1, on the reverse strand, counting down.
AATTCCATCGATGACGTGCAGGCGATGCTGTCGCAGACCGGCTACGTCTGCGGACGGGCGCTCGCCACGGTCGTCTTCCTGTCGCTGAAGCTCGGCCGCCCGCTGTTTCTCGAGGGCGAGGCCGGTGTCGGCAAGACCGAGATCGCCAAGGCGCTGGCCGCGTCGCTCGGACGGCGGCTGATCCGGCTGCAGTGCTACGAAGGGCTCGACGCGTCCAGCGCGGTCTACGAGTGGAACTTCCCGGCCCAGATGATTGCCATCCGCACCGCCGAGGCCGATGGCAACGCCGACCGCGACCTGCTGCAGCGCGAGCTCTTCGGGCCCGATTTCCTTGTCGAGCGGCCGCTGCTGCAGGCGATGCGCCCCGACGAGAACGGCCCGCCGGTGCTGCTGATCGACGAGCTGGACCGCACCGACGAGCCCTTCGAGGCCTTCCTGCTCGAGGCCCTCAGCGATTTCCAGGTGACCATCCCCGAGCTTGGCACCATCGCGGCGCCCGAGCCGCCGATCGTCGTTCTGACCTCGAACCGCACGCGCGAGGTGCATGACGCGCTCAAGCGCCGCTGCCTGTATCACTGGGTCGATTACCCGGATTTCGCCCGCGAGGTCGAGATCCTGACTGCGCGCGAGCCGGCCATCGCGGCAGAGCTCAGCCGCGAGATCGTGGCCTTCGTGCAGGCCTTGCGAACCGAGGACATCTTCAAGAAGCCGGGCGTGGCGGAAACCATCGACTGGGCGAAATGCCTGCTGGCGCTCGACGTGGTCGACCTGTCGCCCGAGGTGATCTCGGACACGCTCGGTGCTATCCTGAAATACCAGGACGACATCGCGAAAATCCAGGGGTCCGAGGCCGCGCGGCTGCTCGAGGAGTCGAAAGCGTCGTTGGCTCCGGGCTGATCTGGTTGCACAATGCCGCCTGTGGGGCCATGTGACCCTGCAAGCAGCGATGAAAGACGACACGGGCCATGGCGAAGAAACCCACGGGAAAGAACACCTCCGGACGCGGGCAGCGTGACCTCAAGGTGAAGGTCAAGACGGCGCGCGGGCGCACGACCAGCTCGACCCGCTGGCTGCAGCGTCAGTTGAACGACCCTTACGTGAAGCGTGCCAAGGACGAGGGCTTCCGGGGACGGGCGGCCTTCAAGATCCTCGAACTCGACGAGAAGTACCATTTCCTCAAGCCGGGCGCCCGCGTGGTCGACCTTGGCTGCGCGCCGGGTGGCTGGTGCCAGGTGGCAGTGCCGCGGGTCAACGCGCTGGGGGAGAAGAAGAACAAGCCGCAGGGCTTCGTGCTGGGTGTAGACCTGCAGGAGGTGCTGCCGATCCCGGGTGCCGAGATCTACCAGCTCGATTTCATGGACGAAGGCGCCGACGACAAGGTCAAGGAGTGGCTCGGCGGCAATGCCGACGTGGTGATGTCGGACATGGCGGCCTCGTCCTCGGGGCACAAGCAGACCGACCACCTGCGGATCATTGCGCTGTGCGAGGCCGCGGCCGAACTTGCGTTCGACGTTCTGGAAGAGGGCGGCACCTTCGTCGCCAAGGTGCTGGCGGGCGGCGCCGAGCAGGGGCTGCAGGCGTTGCTCAAGCAGCGCTTCGACAAGGTCGCGAACGTGAAGCCGCCGGCAAGTCGTTCGGATTCTTCCGAGAAATTCGTGGTCGCGACCGGCTTTCGCGGCTAGTCTCGCGGGCGCAACGAGGCGGCGCCACGTTCCTGGAATTCTCGCGCGACACTATCGGGAAGGGCGGGCTCTTCCTCGAAGCCCTCGCTCGCTCGCAGCGCTTCGCGGCGCTCGGCAATCTGCTGCAGCCGCGCCAGAATGCGCAGCGACGGCAAGGCGCTCGGGTGCCGTTTCAAAGGGCGCGCAGGCTCGGTGGCGGCTGCGCTCGGCAAGCGCTCAGCGCGGGCCCTTTCCGTTGCGCGGATCTGTGCGGTCATCGGTCTTCTCCTCCAGGGAAGTCTGACGAATCTCGCTTACCAACGCGTAAACGCCCCCCGGGTTGCGCGGCAGTGAGCCGTAACCCTGTCGCCCTTGTGTCGCCCGAGGCGCTGGCCCATGTTTCCGGGGAGGCAAAAAAGAACGGGCAGGTGCATGGCGGTCATCCTTTGTTACGGCGACAGCAACACGCATGGCACCATGCCGATGCGGGGGGCCGGCGTCTCTGAACGGCACCCCAAGATGCAGCGCTGGCCGGAGGTCATGGCGCGCAGGCTGGGTCCGGCGCACGACGTCATTTCCGAGGGGCTGCCGGGCCGGACGACCGTTCACGACGATCCTGTCGAGGGTGGAGAACGTAGTGGCATCAAGGTCTTGCCGGCCATTCTTCACAGTCACAAGCCAATCGACCTGATGGTGCTGATGCTGGGAACGAACGACCTCAAGCCGCGCTTCTCGGTGACGGCTCACGAAATCGCACGGTCGGTCGAACGCCTGTTGCTGGCCACCCGCGCCGAGGCGGTTACCCGGCGGCAGGTGATCGTCTGCCCGGCGCCCGTGCGCGAGATCGGCACGCTGCGCGATGCCTTCGCCGGCGCCGAGGCGCGGCAGGCCATGTTCGAGCATCACCTCGGGGCCGTCGCGGCGCGGCACGGCTGCGCATTTCTCGCTGCCGGGGCGCATGTGGCGGTATCGGACCGCGACGGCGTTCATTGGGAGGCCGCGGAGCACGAGCGCTTCGGCGAGGTCATGGCAGGCGCCGTGACCGGCGAGCTGGCGGGGCTGGCATGAGACGCGCGCTGGTTCTCGCCCTGCTGCTCGGTGCCTGTGCCGGCAAGGCTCCGCTGCCCGAGGTTTCAATCCCGCTTCGCAATCCCACCGCACCGGTCGCCAGCCAGTCGGACGTGACCGGGGCGAGGCTGGACGGCGACTGGGTGGTGGTCGAGGGCGGCGGCATCGCGCCCGGCACGCGTCTGCGCTTTTCATCCGGGCGCATCGCCGTCGACGGGATGACCATGCCATTCGAGGCGCAGGGCCAGGGACGTTTCACGCTCGGAGGGCAACGGATCTGGGTGCACTGGCTCGATGCCGACAACCGCACCGCCGCGCTCGGCGATCCCGACGGAAAACGCGTCTGGATCATGGACCGCACAGGGCGCCCCGGAGAGCGGCTTGGCGCGGCGCAGGAGATCCTGCGCTGGTACGGCTACGATCTGGCCAGGCTGAACCGCGGCTGAGGGTCGCGCCCTCGGGCTCGCTGAAATATGCGGCAGCTGCGAGAGGTTGCCGTAACGGCAGATCGAAAGTGCTCGCAACGCCCTGCCACTTCACGCAAAACTTATGTCAGGGCGCAATGGGAGGCGCCCGTGCACGGACATTGCCGCCATGACGCGAGATTATTCACGCCTGCTGAAGCCGCGCTCGGTCGCCCTCCTGGGGTCTGAGAACTGGTGCCGTGACGTGATCTCCAACCTGCGCGAGATGGGATACGTCTGGGACATCTGGCCCGTGGTGCCGGGGGAACGCACGGTCGGCGGCCTTCGGGCCTTCGCGGCGGTCGAGGGGCTGCCCGACGCGCCGGACCTGGCCTTCGTCGGTGCCGAGGGCGAGGCGGCGGTGGCGCTGGTCGCGTCGCTGGCCGAGTTTGGAACCGGCGCGACGCTGGTGCCGGGCGAAGCCGACGCGGCAGAGCTTGCCAAGGCCGCTGGCGAGATGCTGCTGCTGGGGCCCGGTTGTCGCGGCATGATCAACGCCATGGAGCGTGCCGCGATCTGGGACGGGCCCCACGGCCTGCACCCGGTGCGGCGCGGGGTCGCCATTCTTGCCCGCAGCCCGAGCCTTGCGCAGACGCTCACCATGCAGCGTCGTGGCCTGCCGATTGCCTGCATGGTGGTGGCCGCCCCGGGGCCGGCGCAGACCCGCATGGCTGTTCTCGCGCGGGCGCTGCTCGAGGACGAGCGCATCACCGCGCTGGGGGTGCAGGCCGAGGATCTCGGCGGCCCCGAGCTGTTCCTGTCGCTCGCGCAGGTGGCGGAGCGGCTGGGTAAATCGGTCGTCGTGCTGCGCGCCGGCGAAGAGCCGGGCGCAACAGCGCTGATCGCGCGGGGCGGCATGGCCCGGGTGCGCACGCCCGAGGCGTTTCTCGAGGCGCTGAAGATCCTGCATGTCACCGGTGCGCTGCCCGCCAACACGCTGGCCGCGCTGTCCTTCGGGGGCTGCGCCGCAAGCCTGATCCGTGAACTCGGCACCGGTCGCGGGCTGAGCTTTCCCGCCTTTTCGCCGGCGCAGCAGCGGGCCTTGAGCGATGCGCTCGGGCTCGCGGAGCCGCCCGAGAACCCCATCGACGCCTTCGAGGCGGTGACCCTGCCTGCGCCGGAGCTGACCCGGATCGTGGTCGAGACCATGTCGGGACGGGCGGTGCTGACGCTTCTCGTCATGGAGTGCCCGCGCGAAGATCGATGCCCCGACGCCGCCTGGGATCATCTGGCCGAGGCCGCGGCCGACGCGCGCCACCGCGTCGGGATGCCGTTGGCGCTGGTCTCGACGCTGCCCGAGGGCATGCCCGAGGCACGCGCCGAGGCGCTCATGGCGCAGGGGCTCATCCCGCTTGCCGGTCTCGCCGCCGCCTTCGAGGCGCTGCAGGCCTGCGTCACGCTTGGCGGGCCGCTGCGGCATCCCGCGCCGCTCTTCATGCCGGTTGGCGGCACCGAGTCGGGCGAGGGGATCGACACCGCGCGGGTCCATGCGAGCCTTGCCGCCGAGGGCGTTGAGGTTGGCCCCGCGACCGATCCCGCCGAGCTGGAGCTGCGGCTGCACATCGCGGCGCAACCGTCCTTTGGCTATGTCCTCGGGTTTTCCCGCGGGCTCGAGCGGGCCACCGGACTGCTGCCGTTGCGGGCGGGCGAGGCGCAGGCGCTGCTCGCGCAGTTGGGGCTCGACGCGCAGGCCGCCGCAGCGGTTGTTCCCGCGGTGCTCTCGGTGCAGGATTACGTGATTGCCCAGAATGGCGCGCTCGTCGAGCTAGAGCTGTCCTTAGATCCCGGTCAGACCGGCGGCGCGCGGGCGAGCGGCCTGCGCGTGCGCGCCGCAGGGGGCTGAGACGACAGGCAGGGATCAGGCGAGGACCATCACGCATGACGGACGAAACAGCATTCCTGACCCGGCTTTTCGAGGCCGCGGTCGCGGCGGCAGACCCGGAGCGCGCGCTGGCGCAGGCCATGCCCGAGAAGCCGAAGGGGCGCACGGTGGTGATCGGTCTCGGCAAGGGGGCAGCCCAACTTGGCGCCGCCTTCGAGCGGCTCTGGGGCGCACCGGTGGAAGGTGTCGTCGTGACCCGCTACGGCTACGCCGCGCCCTGCCGGCACCTCAAGGTGATCGAGGCGGCGCATCCGGTCCCCGACGAGGCCGGTCTCGCCGCCAGCGACGCGCTGTTCGCGGCGGTCTCGGGGCTGACCGAGGACGATCTGGTGGTCGCGCTGGTCTGCGGCGGCGGCTCGGCGCTGCTGCCGGCCCCGCCCGAGGGGCTCACGCTCGCGGACGAGCAGGCGCTGAACCGGGCGCTGCTGGGCTCGGGCGCGCCGATCGGGGTGATGAACGCGATCCGCAAGCACGCCAGCCGGATCAAGGGCGGGCGGCTGGCCGCCGCCTGCGCGCCGGCGCGGGTGGTGAGCCTGATCGTGAGCGACGTGCCCGGCGACGACCCGGCGCAGGTGGCCTCCGGTCCGACCGTGCCGGACACGGTCGATGCCCGCGCCGCGCTGGGGATGATCTCGGCGTGGCGGATCGAGCTGCCCGGCAGGATCCTCGACCATATCCGCAGCCCTGCGTCGGCGGCACCGATGCCGGACGATGCCTGCTTCGCCCGCAACGAGGTGCATGTGGTCGCCTCGGCCCGCCTGTCGCTCGAAGCGGCGGCGCGCACCGCCGAGGCCGAGGGCATACCGGCCGCGATCCTGTCGGATTCGATCGAGGGCGAGGCGCGCGACGTGGGCCTCGTTCACGCCGCTGTCGCCCGCGAGGTTGCGGCCCGGGGCCGGCCGTTCACACCGCCCGTGGTGCTGCTGTCCGGCGGCGAGACAACGGTCACGCTGCGGGGAGACGGCGGCAAGGGCGGGCGCAACACCGAGTTCCTGCTGGCCTTCGCCCATGCCATCGACGGCATCGACGGCATCCATGCGCTTTCGGCCGACACCGATGGCATCGACGGCACCGAGGACAACGCCGGCGCCTTTGCAGACGGCACGGTCGCCGCAGCGCTGCGCGCAGGTGGCGAGGACGCGATGACGCTGCTCGGGCGGAATGCCGCCTGGGAGGCGTTTGACCGCGTCGGCGCGCTCTTCGTGCCGGGGCCCACCGGCACCAACGTCAATGACTTCCGCGCGATCCTGATCCGGTCGATGGACTGAGGTGGGCGGCTCACTCGGCGGCCTGCGCCGCTTCCCACGCCTGCCACGCCTCTGGCGTGTCCAGATCGGTGAGCGCGCGGCGACCGGGCAGCGGCACGTCGCGCACCCGGTGGATGTTCGCCGCCAGCACCGCCTTCGCGCCCATGTCGCCGCTGAGCGCCAAGAGCGCCGGAAAACAGTCGCGCGGGAAAAGCACCGGGTGGCCGGGCGTGCCGTCCTCGGCGGTGCCGCGCTGCAGGGTGGCCTGCGGCATCGCGCGATAGGCGGCGATGACCGCCGCAAGATCCTGCGCGGTAAGGTCCGGCATGTCGGCGGGCAGCACCATCAGCGCGTCGATGCCCTGCGGCAGCAGTCCGACCCCCCGCCGCAGCGACGACGACATACCGAGATGAGCGTCGGGCACCGCGACCAGTTGCACGGGAAGCCCCTGAAGCGCCGCGGCACGCGGGTGGTCATGGTCGGGCAGGGTCACCACGACATGATCGGCGGCCCGAAGCGCCTCCTGCGCCTGTCGGCGCAGCAAGGGCAGGCCTTCGACCTCGCGCAGAAGCTTGTCGGCCCCGCGCATCCGGCGACTGGCGCCGGCCGCGGGAATCAATACGGCTGTTCCTCCCATGGGGCCCTTATAGCGCAAACAACCGGAGCGCGTGCAGGATTTCTGCGCGGGTCAAGGTGACTCCTGTTGACGCTACCGGGGGGCAGGGGATTAAGGTATATTTTCCGCGCAACTTTCGGCCGAAACCGGGGCCGCCGCGCACCGATGGTTGACCCGCAATCGCCTGTCCGTAGGGTGTACCGCCGGGAAATCGAACGAAGGCGCTTTTCCAATGGTCATGCCGATCAAACCCGAGAACGAAGCCGAGCGGCTCGCCGAGCTGCACAGTTTCGGTGTGCTCGATACCGCGCCCGACCCCGCGTTCGACGAGGTCGTGGACCTTCTGGCGAGCATGCTCGACATGCCGGTGACGCTTATCAGCCTCGTGGACGAACACCGCCAGTGGTTCCGTGCGCGCCATGGCTTCGAGCCCTCCGAGACCCCGCTCGACCAGTCGATCTGTGGCCATGCCATCCTCGATGACGGGCTGCTGGTGATCGAGGACACGCTCGCCGATCCGCGGACCGCCGACAACCCGCTCTGCTGCGGCACGCTGTCGGACATGCGGTTCTACGCCGGCGCGCCGCTCGTCACCCGGTCGGGGCATCGCATTGGCACATTGTGCGTACTCGACACCGTGCCCCGGCAACTCTCGCAACGCCAGAAGAAGCTTATCCTGGTGATGGCCCGGCAGGTCATGCGCCAGCTCGACCTTCAGCGTGCCCTGCGCAACAAGGAAATCTTGCGCGGCGAGATCGACCACCGGGTCAAGAACTCGCTGCAAACCGTCGCGTCGACCATCCGGCTCTACCGGGCCCGGCTGGACAGCGACGATGCGCGCGAGGCGCTGGATGCCGTGGCGCGGCGGGTCGACGCGATCTCGCAGCTGCATGCCGAGCTGAACCTCACCTCGAAGATGCATCATGTCGGGCTCGACACCTATCTCGAGCGGGTGGGGCATCTGCTGCAAAGGCAGGCGCCGTCGGGCACACGGATCGAGACCTACGCCGAGGCGCTGGAGGTCGACTCGCGCGTGGCGGCGTCGCTGGGGATCATCGCCAACGAGTTCGCGGCCAATGCGACCAAGTATGCCCACCCCGAGCAGGGCGAGCCGCTGCAGATCCGCTTTTCGCTGAACCGGACCGGCGTGAACCAAATGACGCTGGTCTGCGAGGACAACGGCGTCCACCGTCTTGTTTCAGAGGAAGACAGCGTGCCGGAGTGGTCCTCGACGGCGCTCGGTGGTCGCATGATGGAGGCCGCGGCGGCACAGGTCGGCGGGCGGCTCGACCAGCGCCGCGAGCCGCACGGCTACGTGCTGCGCGCAGAGCTTCCGATCGAGCTGAGCGCCGAGTCGTCGGGCAATTCCGACGGCGTCAGCGGGACAGCGTTTCGAGAGGCCGCACGCGCAGCCGAGTGATCCGGTTGTTCTCGCGCTCCATGACCTCGAAGCGGAAGCCGTGGAAGCTGAAGCGCTGGCCCACGGTCGGGATCATCTGGGCCTCGTGAATCACCAGCCCGGCGATGGTGTTGGCCTCGTCGTCGGGCAGGGACCAGTCGGTCGCACGGTTGAGATCGCGGATGGTCATCGCACCGTCGAGCCAGAACCAGCCATCCTCGCCGGCCTTTACCTGGTGCTCGGCATCCGGGTCGTGCTCGTCGGTGATCTCGCCGACGATTTCCTCAAGGATGTCCTCGAGCGTGATCAGCCCCTCGAGCGAGCCGTATTCGTCGACCACCAGCGCGAAATGGGTATGCTTGCGCAGGAAGTTCCGCATCTGGTCGGCCAGCGTCGTGGTGTCGGGGACGAAGTAGGGCTTCATCATCACGTCGGAAATGGCGAAGACGTCGAGCGCCTCGGAAGCCTTGTCGCCGGCCTCAGAAATGGTCTCGTAGAGGGCGCGCATCAGGTCCTTGGCGTGGGCGACGCCGATGATGTTCTCCTGGTCGCCCTTGTAGATCGGAAGGCGCGTGTAGTTGCTTTCGAGGATCTGCTGCAGGATCGCGCGCGGCTCGGCCTCGGCGTCGACCATCTCGATGTTCGAGCGGTGCAGCATGATCTCCTCGACGGTGCGCTCGGCAAGGTCCAGCGCCCCGAGGATACGGTCGCGGTCCTCCTTCTCGACCACGCCCTCGGAGTGGCCGAGTTGCAGCGCGCCGGCGATTTCCTCGCGCACGGCGAGGATCTGGCTGTCGGGATCGGTCTGCACGCCCACCAGCCGCAGCAGCATCCTCACCAGCGCGCGGATCGCGCCGACGATGGGCGAGAACACGAGGATGATGAGCGAGATCGGCCGCGCCACCCCGGCGGCGGCCGTCTCGGGATTGGTGATGGCATAGGTCTTCGGCAGCACCTCGGCGAAGATCAGCACCAGCAGCGTCATGACGAGCGTGGCAAGTGCGACGCCGCTGTCGCCGAAGAGCGCGGTGAAAAGCGCGGTCGCCAGCGAGGTGGCGAGGATGTTCACGAGGTTGTTGCCGAGCAGCACCGAGCCGATCAGGCGTTCGCTGTCCTCGGTGATCTTCAGCGCGGTCTGGGCACCCTTCGAGCCGCGGTCCTGTGCGGCCCGCAGCTTGCCGCGCGATGCGGCGGTCAGCGCGGTCTCGGATCCCGAGAAGAAGGCCGACATCAGGATCAGGAGGATGATCGCTCCGCCGGTGATCCAGAGAGCTGCGTCGAATCCTGCGGTGGCGGCGGTGCTGGCGTCCATGATCTTTCGCTGTGTTGTGTGGTCCGGAGGGTTATGGGGGTGGCGTCGCGCGGGTTCAAGGCCCGCGTCCCGGCGCGGGCCCCGTCAGTCGCGGGCGAGTGGATGGTGGGTCATCACCAGCTCGCGCAGCCGTTCCTCGAGAACATGGGTGTAGATCTCGGTG